>NZ_CP151634.1:0-668062 GCF_038397725.1 Microbacterium sp. LWO13-1.2 | reverse complement strand
GGTCACCGATGTCGCCGTCGACGCCAACGAACGTCCGTCTGCCGAGCAGATGGACCTGGGCTGGGCGTATCCCTCTGCGCATCGCGCCGAGCGGATCACGCTGCTGCTCGACGCGGTGCGTCCGCGCCGCGCGACCGAGTTCCCCGAGATCTGGGGGGACACCGTGAGCGGTTCGTGGGCGGCGCTGCGTACCTTCCTGCCTGCGGGAGAGTTCGCGGCACCGGTCGCTGCGGCTCGCGATCTGCTCGCCGGCTGGGATGGGCGCATGGACGCCGGATCCCTCGCTGCCGGGATCTTCGCCGCCTGGCGCAGCGCGCTGGTGCAGGCGGTCGCGGCGCATCCGGCTCTCGCCCCGCTGCACGCAGCGCACGGGTTCGGGGCGGTCTTCGATCCCTGGTTGCGCATCGAGGGGCAGGTGGCTGCGGCGCTTCCGCGACTGCTGCGCCACCCGCTGCTGCAGGCGGATGCCGGGGAGATCGCCGCGGCCGCACTGACCCGAGCAGCATCGGCATCCGCGTGGGGTGCAAGGCACCGGATGCTCCCCCTGCACGTCCTTGCGGACGTGCCCGGTGTCACCTCGTCGGGGCCGTCCTTCGATGCCGAACTCTCCGGAGACGGAGACGCCGTGCGATGCACCGGCTCGACACCGGGCGTCACCGACCGCAGCTGGCGCGGATCCGTCGCCCGGTGGGCGTGGGACCTCGCGGACCGCGACGCGAGCCTCTGGAGCGTGCCCTTCGGTGCCTCCGGAGCCCCCGACTCACCGCACTTCAGCGACCAGTTCGATCCCTGGGTCGGCGTCCGCCCGACGCGGGTCGTCACCGACTGGAGCATCCTCCGACTCGATCGATCAACGGGAGCAGCATGACCGCCACACGAAGCGCCCGGCTGGCGTCCGGCCCGGCCGGCACCACCGTCTACACCACGGATTCCCCGGTGCTGGGGAGCATCACCTTCACGGTGCTCGACCCGGTGGCCGATCTCGACGTGATCCACGAATGGGTGACTCGCCCCGATTCCCGGTTCTGGGGTCTGGCCGAGCTGTCCCGCGAGGACCTGCGTGATCTGTACCTCTTCGTCGACGGGCTGCCCAGTCACCACGCGTTCCTCGTGCGGCGTGATGGGGTGCCGATCGTGCTGCTCCAGACCTACGAGCCCGAGCACGACCCGCTCGGCGAGGTCTACGACGTGCAACCCGGTGACGCGGGCATCCACTTCCTCCTCGGTGGTCGAGGGGAGCGGGTTCCCGGTTACACCGCGCGGGTCGGGGGCGTGATCGCCGAGTTCCTGTTCGCGCGTCCCGAGGTCGATCGCATCGTGGTCGAACCCGACATCCGCAACGAGCGCGCCATCGACAGGATCCGGAGATCGGGATTCACCTTCGGCCCAGAGGTCGAGCTTCCCGATAAGACCGGTCAGCTGGCGTTCCTGACCCGCGAGCAGTGGGAGCGGATGCGGTCGGCCTGACCGACGACGACCGCGTGCGCGGCGAACGTTTGATCGGCGCTCAGCGTTCGCCGATCACTGTCGCAGGTACTCGGACGGGCGCGATGCGGATCACGCGATCGAGGCGTTCGAGTGTCTCCCGGCGATGCGAGGCGGCGACCACCGTGCCGTCGAAGCCCGCGAGCACGTCGGAGATGTGGCGCTCGGTCGCCGGGTCGAGACTCGCGGTGATCTCGTCGACGATGAGCACCCGCGGCTCCCGCACGAGGGCGCGGGCCAGCGCCAGCCGGGCCCGTTGACCTCCTGAGAGTCGGACGCCGTGTTCGCCGATCTGATCATCGAGCGTGATCCAGGTGTCGGCGCCGACACGCTTGAGCACAGCGTGGAGGGCGCCATCGTCACGAGGCGATGCTCCGCGCAGGAGGTTCTCACGCACGGTGCCATGGAACAGGCGGGCATCCTGCTCGACCACGGCGACCGCGGTGCGGAGGTCTTCTTCCGCGATGGCATCGAGTGGGTAGACCCTGCCTGCGTCGTCCACCAGTGCGATGGTGCCGTGCTCCGGATCCCAGAGCCGCGCGGCCAACGCGATGACCGTGCTCTTGCCGGCGCCGGATGCTCCGGCGAGGCCGACGTGCTCCCTCGGCGCGATCTCCATCGACCATCTGTGCAGCGCCCGAGTCTGATCGTCGTACGAGAACGAGACGTCGTCGAAGCGAACGCCGAGCGGGCCTTGGGGGAGGTCGATCGGATCGGCGACATCGGCCACCACCGCCGGGCGAGAGATCGCCGCGCCGACGCGCCGTGCGCTCGCCGCGAGGGGATGGAGTTCCGTGACGGTGTGGCTGGCCTCGGCGATCGCGGCCACCCCGGCGACGGACAGCGTGACGAGGGCGGGAAGCAGCGCGGCCACCCCGCCTCCCTGCGCTCCGATCCCGCCGGGACCGGACGTGACGAGTGCGAGCAGGATGATGCTGATCACGACCGCGGTCAGGATGAGCTCGCGCGTGCCGTTGACGGCTTCGGTGATCAGAGCGCGCCGTCGTGAGGTGCGCGCCGCGCGTCGGGTGCCGTCCACGGCCTCCCGTACGATCCTGTCCTGCAGTCCGTACGCGAGGATCTCCCGCATCGCACCGAGAGCGTCGACGAGCTTCTCCGACTGGTCCTCGCGCTCCCGCTGCTCCTGCGCACCGATCCGTCGCGCGGGCGCAGCCCCGAGAAGCGCAGTGAGGGCGACGACGGCGCCACCGAAGAGCACGACCAGGGCGGCCGCCGGCATGATCACCGCTGCACCGATCATGGACAGCAGGAAGAGCGTGACGGATGCGCCGATCTGCGCAAGCGTGTGCGCGTAGAAGAACTCGAGCTTCTCGATATCGGTCATCACCACGGCGGCCGCACGGCCGGAGTGCTCCCGCCTGCGACCGGGAACACTGCGCGAGTATGCGTCGAAGAGGGTGACCCGCAGGCGTGCGAGCACCCGGTAGGCGAGCGCGTGGGAGACATCCATCTCCCGCCAGGTGAGGATCGCGCGCAACAGCACGAGTGCCGAGAGGCTGACCCACCACGCGGCGGGCGGCCAATCGCCGTGCACGACCGCGCGTCCGACGCCGAGTGCGGCGAGGACTGCGATCGCGGTCAGTGCGAGGGTGCTCGCCGTTCCGATCAGGTAGCTCCAGATGATCCCCCGCCACTCCGGTCTCAGCGGCGGGAGCAGGCGTGCGAACACGGTCGCGGTCGTGGCCTCGGTCATGATGCCGCCTTGACGAGGACGCCCTGATCGAGAAGCCGCACGTCGGTCACGCGCTCGAGCGCCTCAGGCCGGTGGCTGATCATGATGACGATGCGCTCCGCGGCGACCCGTTCCAGGGTGTCGGCGACGGTCAGCGCGCCGCGGTCATCGAGCGCGCTCGTCGGTTCATCGACGAGGAGCACCGGCCGGCGCGCGAGAAGCGCACGGGCGAGGGCGAGCCGTTGGCGCTGCCCGCCTGACAAGCTCGTTCCGGCTTCGCTCACGGCCGCGTCGAATCCTCCCGGAATCGCTCGGATCTCATCCAGGATGCCTGCGGCTGCGCACGCGGCTTCGACATCGACGTCGTCGGCTCCGAAGAGGTCGACGTTCTCGCGGATCGTCCCGGCGAAGAGCACGGGGCGCTGCGAGACGACGGCGATGTCGGCCGCGCGGAGAGCGCGACCGTCGATCTCGATGGTGCCCGCTGTCGGCGTGAGGAACCCGAGGAGGAGGTCGAACAGCGTCGACTTTCCGGATCCGGATGCCCCGACGATCGCGTGCACGGTGCCCTTCTCCGCGCGGAGATCGACACCACGGAGGACGTCTTCAGACGCACCGGGGTATCGATAGGTGAGGCCCGAGACCCGCAACACCTCGCCGCCGGCAGAAGGGGTCGAGGCGTCGCGGATCGCCTCAGTACCGGCTGCGGTGCCCGCCTCGGTGCCGGCCTCGGGAATGCGGAAGGCACCGAGCGCGGCGAGACCCGGCACCGCGGTCAAACCGAGGAACCCGGCGTGCCAGTGCCGCGAGAGCTCACGCACGGGGCGGAACACCTCGGACGAGAGGAGCAGAATCGCGTACACCTCGACGCGGGGCGGCGCGCCCGTCACGACATCGATGACGGCGACGAAGGCGGCCGAGACATATCCCGCCTGGACGGCGACGTCGGTCACGGCGGTCTCGGCCAAAGACGAACGCATCACGCGCTCCGTCGCGCGGCGCAGCGCCTCCGACCTCGAGTGCAGCAGCGCCCGGGTTCCAGCGACATCGCCCAGCACCCGCAGCGTCGCCATGCCCCGGAGCGATTCCAGCATGTCGCCGCCGAGCGCCTCGTAACTGTCCCAGTGCTCGAAGCCGCGCCGCGCGAGCATCCGCTTCCATGCCAGGGGACCGACGATTGCCAGGAGCACTCCCACCCCCACGCAGAGCGCGGCGACCGGTGATATCGACCCCAGTAGGACGACGGCGACAAGACTGCCGACGGCGAGTTGCACGACGGCGGGGATGTACCTCGAGACGTAGGCATCGGTGCCGTCGATCCCATCCCCGAGCGTCGCCTGGACCGAGCCATCACGCAGCGAAGCATCGTGCAGGCGCGCGGGGTCGAGCGCGGCGGTGACGGCTCGCCGGCGCAGCCCCTCGCGCACTCTTCCGCCGAGCGCGGCGGCGGCACTCGCCTGAGCGAGCGACAGCAGGATTCGCGACACTCCGATGCCGAGGATCGCACCGATTCCGACAAGAGCATCGGTCATATCGCCGTCGACGAATGCGGCCAGCGACCAGGCGAGCGCCCAGGCCTGCAGCAGGTGAGTGCCGAAGACGAGCAGGAGCAGGACGACGCTCATCGTGAGCTCACGCGGGAAGGCGCGGGCTTCTCGCCACAGTTCGGGCACGATCATCATGGGTGGCCTCCGGAGGTCGGGATGGTGGCGAGGGCGTGCAGGATCCAGCGATCGCGAACGGGGGTGAATCCTGAGACAGGACGGGTGCGGAGAGTCCCGGAGAGCGCGGCCGTGTAGCACTGGCCGGCGGCGGAGAGGTGGGCGCTCCACAGGGCGGTCCCGATCTCTGATGTCGACGCGGTGCGCGGGATCGACCACGACCGCACCGAAGATGCGCCCCGCACCCATGTCTGGCCGGATGCTCGTGCCACAGTCTCGACAGCAGCGGGTGGCGGTGCGAGCTCGGCGCGCTCGAGGAACTCAATGAGAGAGGGGGAACGGCGCGCCCGCAGCGCCCGCACACGCTCCGGATGCACCTCGGGCTCACCACTGAGCTCCACGGCCGCGAGCGGAATCTCCGGAACGAGCCCGCGGCGCATCCAGGCCTCGGTATCGGCGGCAGGAGGCACACCGAGAAGGGCGCGCAGGCGCGTGGATGGACCGAAGTGTTCGGCGCCGGCCCGACCGGTCCGCAGAAATCTCACCGCCGCGACGGCGTAGGCGACATCAGCGATCCACAGCGGCCAGGCGCGGTGACGGTAGCGGCCGAAGGTGCGCCCTGGCAGCACGGTGAACACCAGATGATCGTTCGCATTCGTGTCCGTGCCGACCGGCCACCCGGCCGCGAGATCGCGCGCCGCGTCTCGTCGCCACAGCGTGACGCTCTCCGTGTCGAAGATGCGCCGCGTGCCATCGGCCGAAACGATGTGGGTCTGCACGCCGTAGCAGGCGCCGGCCGACGGTACCGGGCGCCGACGAATCTTCGTGGGTGTTCCGTCGGTGTTCCGATGGAGCTCACCGGCACGCCAGAGCGCCGGGAGCAAACCTCCGAGTGGTCCGTGAACCTGCTCCTGCACGGCGCCGGCCGCAGCCCAGGCGTTCATGCGCGGGCCAGGAGGCAGCGCCGTTCCGGGGACGGCGCCGGAGAACGCCGCGTCGAGCGGCGGGGGCAGGTGATCGCCGTTCATCGTTCCGTGTGGAGAGATGTGCATCGGGCGCTCACATGTGGGGAGGGGGAACGAGCGTGAAATCGTCGGGCCCTCCGGTCCACGACGAGCGCCAGCCGCGCTCTTCCGCGGCCTCGCGGAACCGCGGCATCCCCAGGTAGGAGAACGCGGCAGGAGCATTGGGGACGAGCCCGGTGATGAAGGTGCGCACGACGCGCAGAGCGGTCCGACGCACATCCGAGGTGGTGAGGTCACGGGTCAGGACTCGATGGCCACGAAGTCGAAGCCGCTCGTAGACGTCGGCCATCGTCGCCGGTCGCAGAGCAGTCAGTGGACGGATGCCGAGACTCGGCGATCGGAATCGGCGCGCCTCCTGATGGGTCGCCGGGTCGAGCCAGACCTGCACGTGCGCGCCCAGATCGATGACCTTCTCGAACTGCGGCCCGGCGGCTGCGGCGTAGTCGGCGTCCGGTCGGAAGTCGAGGGTGAGTCCCTTCGCCATCAGACCCTCGGCGACCGCGCGGAAGACCCAGCCGTCGGCGCTCGTGCATCCCTGTGTGTAGATCCAGGTGTGCACCGCTTCCAGCACGGCCTTGCGGGCCGCCCGCTCGGGATCGAGAGCCGACGAGAACCCCGCAGCGTAGATTCCTCTCTTCTCGTCGTAGACCAACGCGGCGACGGCCGGCGCGAACTCGGAGGGCATCGCCACCAGCCACACCTGCAGGTCACTTCCGCGGAGGTCGTCCACGAGACCGGGAACGGTCGCCGGATCGATGCCGAACGTGGGGCCGTCCAGGTGCCACCACACTTCGAGGGCGTCGCGTTCGATGATCTCGAGCACACCCCGGTCGCGTGCATCGTCGACCCCCGCCCCGGTGGCGATGCCGGCGTAGTTGAGATGGTGCGTGCGCGGGAGCGAACGGAACCTCGACTGCCGCCAGTTCAGGTACACGAGGGATGCCGGGAGCCACAGGGGCTCGCCATCGAGATCCACGCACCGGGACCAGAGCGTCGGTGTATCCGCCCGCAGGGGCTCATAAGGAAACCTCGGTCGCGCGAGCTGCCAGGACGAGAACCGGGGGAGATCTTCGGCTGTCGCGCAGGGCAGACCGTCGGCGGTCAGGTCGGCCGAGGTGCCCACGCGCAGCTCCGTCGGGGGGAGGTCGGCGGGAAGCCAGTTTCCGCAGTACCGCTCGACGCCTTCGCCGATGGCGGCGATGCGCGCCTGGGCGACATCGCCGAATGATGTGCCGAGCGAGACCCGGTCGGCCGGCCATTCACCCAGGCGCCGCGCATCCGACACCGACGCGGTCAACGCGAGATAGGCGTGCGGGGCGCCCTCGGGGTGCTCCACGGCGCGCACCGAACGGATGATTCCGCATTCGGCGTCGACGAGCGACTCTGCAGACAGCAGCGCTGTCGGTGGCGGTGGTGCGTCAATGCGCGGCATCATGGTGTCCTTTCGTGGCGCCAGTCGCCGAGATCGGTGTCGAACACCGAACGCGATCGTCGACTGTCGGGGAGATCGATGACGGCATCCGCGATGTCGCCGGCGACGAGTCCGTTCTTCGCCAGCCACGCGTCGAGAACACCGCCGAGCCCGCCGGCCGCCTTCAGCCGAGCGCGGAGCGTTTCGTCGGTGATGCCGGCGCTCAGGCGATGCCCCCATGGCCCATCGACGACGTGCACCGGTCCTTGCCATGCACTCGCCAGGAGCCCGGCATCCGAGAAGAAGAAGTCGTCGTCACCGCGGACCAGCATCAGAGGAACAGAGACAGAGCCGTATTCGTGGCGCAGATCGAGGCGCGAGGCCGACCAGAGTCGCCGCCATCCGGCGAGAGTGCCGTCGGGCCAGCCCCATTCCTCGGCGGCCTTCTGCGCGCCGATCGTGGCCGCGCGTTCGACCCGGTCGGCGAGTTCGGCGGCGGAGAGTGCGGGCAGGGAGCGCGGTCCGCGCGCATGCTGATGCCACCAGCCGATGCGGTGCCAGAGCTGCGGCTCGCCCTGCTCGTCCCACGCGGTCTCGGCGAGGCCGAGCGCCGGGACCTGGAGCGCGAGGGCCTGGGCGTGCCCGGAGTGCGCTGCTTCGAGGGCGGTGTGCGCGGCGTACGATCCGCCCGAGAAGACGAGGGGGAGCCCGGGGTTCTCGGCGGCGACAGCATCCGCCGTCGCGCAGCCGTCGCGTCGTTCGGTGAGGTAGGGGTTCCACGAGCCGTCGGAGGAATGCCGGCCGCGGACGTCCTGGATGATGCAGCGGAAACCTCGACGAGTCCAGGCGAGCGCCGCCTCGGCATGGCGCCAGGCGCCGTAGGGCGTCCGGATGAGGACGACGCCGCGGATCGAGGGCGGATCCCAGCGCCACCCGCGCAGCGTTGTGCCGTCCTCGGCCAGGCAATGGTGGGGGTGCGCGCCCCGGGGCGGCGTCACGCCAGGACCGATCGGGGTGCTTCGGGGTAAGCGACGACGGTGTGCTCGGTCACGGTCCCGGTCGCCGGGACGAGCTTCCACAGGGTGCGGCGGAACGGTTCGAGGGCATCACTGCCCTGCGCCCAGGCAAGCAGGATCTGCAAGACCCGGGCGACGGCGAGAGCTGAGGCTGCGGCGTCGATGGGCGTGCCGGCGTCGGCGACGTTGCGCTGCCAGGCATCGACCTCGTCCGGAACGAGGCTCGCGGCGACCCGCCGTCGAGAGACCTGCTCCGACGTGGCGTCGCCTGCTGTCATGGCGAGGGGGTCGATGAGCACGCACTCTCCCTCGCGGTACACGCGGAGCCAGGCGACGCCGCGGCCGGGCAGCGCATCGAACCGCGTCCAGCGGGAGCGTTCGCCACCGTGGTCGGCGTAGGCGAGCACGAGAGTCGCATCGCGGGGTGGACCTTCGTCGGCTCCCAGTCGGGTCGTGCGGATGCCCCACGCGTCGAGCGCGATCGTCAGATCATCGAGGACTCGGCCTTCGCCGAGCAGGCAGACGGAGCGGCGATGCGGGGGCCACCTCGTGGCGTCGTCGGCGGCGTCTCGTGCACCGAGTTCCGCGGATAGGCGTTCGAGGTAGGCGCGCTGGAGCTCTCGAGCCCGCTCGGGCGCCCGGGTGAGAGCATCCTCAAGGCCTTCGGGCTGCGCGCTCAGAACGGCATAACGACCGGTGCGCATCCGGACGACGCTTCGACCGTCATCGCTCGCGATGAGGTGCGCCCCGTGGCCGGCGAGGGGGATGACCCGGCGTTCTCGACTCATTCGACTCTTCCTTAATAGCCCGGCCGGACGCGCGTGGCGCCCGGCCGGGGGTGGTCACGTCAGACGACGTGGGACAGCACGGTGATCAGTCGAAGGGGTTCTCGACCAGCGCGTTGGAGTGCGTCGCCGAGAGGTGGGCCAGCTGCTCGGTCTCTTCGATCTCGGAGAGGATCTGCTTGTCCATGAGTTGCTCCTTCTGTGGGGAATTCCGCTCGGCGGTCTCGCCGAGCGGGTTCACGAGGTGAACGGCTTCGACTCTAAATGATAATGATTCTCAATATCCACTAATGTTTCAGGCATGCCCTCTTCGCACCCTCTCCTGGTCGCCGATTACCGCGCAGATGTCGTTTACGCGGTCGACGGTTCGCTCCCGCGTGTCGTCGTCGAGGCGACGCTCGCCGAGCACGCCGGATTCCTCGCGCTGCCGAAGGGCGCGAGCGGTCGCTGGGCGTTCGCGGATGACGCCGACGGCGCGCTCGTGGTCGGTGACGACTCCTCGGTGCGGCGGATCCCGATCGCGATCCCCGCCGAGCACATCGCCTGCGACCACGACGGTCGACACGTGGTCGTCACCTCGGGCATGGGGATGAATGAGGCTCCGTGGAGCGATGTCGTCACCGTCGTCGACCTGGTGCGCGAGAGTTCCGTGCGCTTCCGGGCGAGAACCGGTGAGCCCGGCGTGGTCGTCGCCGCGGATCAGACCACGGGGGAGCCGACGATCCTGCTGCGCCACCGCGAACCCGGCGCGATCGAAGCGGTGCCGCTGGGGTCGGCCCTCGAAGTCGGCCCGCATGTGCCGGTGCTTCGGGGACGGATCCTGGATGACCTCGCGGCAGACGGTCACGGTGATGTCGTGCATCCGCAGTCGGGGATCATGGCCGTGGCGACCGGTCGCGGACTCGAACGATTCGTCGTCGATCGCGGTGAGCCCCGCGCTCTCGGAGTGATCCCCTGGCCGGGAGACGGCAGGCCGTACTACCTACGGCTCGACCCGGACAGCGGGCATGCGACGGGCATCGTTCGAGGCGGTCCTCCTGCGGCCGGCGCCTGGGCACAGTGGACCAACACCTTCGTCGACATCGATCTCGACACCGGTGCCACGCGTTCGGTGCCGTTGCCGTCGGGTCTCGCCTTCCGCTTCGCGCTCGGCGCTGGAACGGCTGCCGTAGCGGTCATCCACCCCGACGGCGATGCCGTGGTCACCGTCGACAGGGGCGACGATCGCGTGGCGCAGCACCTCCCGATCCCGGCGATGACGCACCCGCCGCGTCCCGGTCATCTGCCGTGGGATTCCGTCGACGGCATGCCCGCGCAGCGCCGGTCGATCGCTCTCGACCCGTCCGGTGACACGATCGCGGTGACCAGCGGTGGCGATTCCCGCCTCCTCCTCATCCGCGGCGGCGATACCGAGATCGTGGAGTTCCCCACGCCGCTGAACGAGGGCGGACACCTTTTCTGGGCGGCATCCGACCGACCGCTGAACGACCTGGTCGGCCGATGAGCGCGCTCACGGATTCGCTCTCGGCCGCGCTCTCGCAGGGGGAGCAGTACGGGCGTCCCGGCCTTCCGAACGCGGGATTCGCGCTCGGGCGCAAGGCGGGGCGGATCCGCCGCGGTGTGTACCGGAGCGACGGGCGGTGCGTCACTGAGCCCGAAGGGCACCTCCACCGGATCGCGCCGTCGCCGGACGGTCGACTGATCGCTGCCGAATGGGCCGCGGCTGCCGACGAGAACGCCGTACTCGCCATCATCGACGTGCATACCGGAGAGATGCGCGTGCATCCGGACATCCGTCTTCGTTACGACACGGTCCTCTGGAAGGCGGATTCGCGGCGGCTCGAGGTCGTCGCGAGCAGGGACGACCAGATCGTCAGCCTCGACGTCGAGAGCGGCGAGTGGGAGGCGACCGTCACCGACCAGGGCACCCGCGTACGTTTCTTCCGCGGCGGTCGCGGCGGGCTGCTGGCTCGACGTGCGACAGACGGGGGCACGGTGCTCATCGACCGCGCGTCGGACACCTGCCTGGGTACGTTCGCCGCGCTGTTCCGGGCGATGCCCCTCGCAGACGGCATCCTCGTCTGGCGCGATGCGGGCCTGGACGCCGTCGACATCGACGGCGGCATCCGGTGGAGATGGGACTCCACCGAGCAGATCATCGACGTCGCTGTGCAGGGCGAGCAGGTCGTCGTGCTGATGGTGCGGGGCGGGCGGAGCGTCATCGTCACGCTCCGCGCCGGGCAGATCGTGTGCACACAAGAACTGACCGCCGGCCACGACGCCGTGTCGGCGACCGGGATCAGCGTGGACGCCGGAGTACTCCACGTCGCCGTGGAAGGACCACTGACTCCGCCGCAGATCGTCGAGTGCGACAGGATCGCGACCCTGGATCGACGCCCGGCGCCGGCGCCCTCCGGGGCGACCACGGTTCGGCACGAGATCCGCACCGATGACGGAGCGGATCTCGTGGTGCACGTCACGTCCGATCCGGATTCCTCCAGCCCGAGGCCCCTCATCCTCACCTGCTACGGCGGGTTCGGTGTTGCGTACCTGCCCGCATTCGAGCCGACGATCCTGGCATGGCTCGCACACGGCGGCGCGTACGCGACAGCGCAGCTCCGAGGGGGTGGCGAGCACGGCGTGCAGTGGCGGGATGCCGGGAGCGGGTCGAACAAGCACCGCACGATCGCAGATCTGGCCGCCGTGGCACGAGCCCTTGTCGATCGGGGGATCACCCGACCCGAGCTGCTCGTCCTGGTGGGGGCATCGCTCGGCGGCGTCATCGTCGCGAGCTGCGCGCTCGAGCATCCCGGCCTGTGCGCCGGGGTGGTGACGACCGGAGCTCCGCTCGATCTCCTCGGCCTTGGTGAACACCCTTTGGGAAGGCTCTGGAAGTCGGAGTTCGGCGATGACGGCACTCCGGAAGGGCGCGAGCGGGTGCGACGGATCTCACCGCTCGCGCAGGCGGAGGCGTTGCCGCGTGGGTCCGCGACCCCGGAGTTTCTCGGAATCGTGCTGGAGAAGGACACGCGCGTCATCGCTCGGGACACCGTGCGCACCGTGGAGGCGCTGCTGCGGGCGGGGGGCTCCGCGCGCATGTGGACAGCTCCGGCCGCGGGGCACGGTTCCAATGATCTGACGAGTCTCCACGAACTGGGACTGACCGTGCTGGACTTCGCCGCCCGCCTCACGATGGAGCACAGCGAATGATCGGCGCGGCACAGCCGACCATCCACAAGAAAGGCCGAGAACGAGGAAGCCGGCGCAGGCTCTCCCTGGCGATCCCGATCTCTGCGCTGATCGTGTCGATTCTCGCCGTGCTCGTCGTATCCGGAGCAACGGGGCAGGTCGAGGTCAGTGGGATCGACGCCGCGAAGATCGTGATCGGTCATCTGGTGGCCGACATGCCGTGGATGTCGGACGGCAGCCTGTCGACGCTGCAGGACCAGGCGGTGTGGCAGTTCCGGCTGCCGCGCGCGCTCCTCGCCGGGCTCTCCGGAGCCGGCCTCGCTCTCGCGGGGGCGATTATGCAGGTCGTCGTTCGCAATCCGCTCGCCGAGCCGTACATCCTCGGCGTCTCCTCGGGAGCGAGCGTCGGAGCGGTGCTCGTGATCGTCTCGGGTGGGGCGGCGTTCGCCGGACTCACGATGAGCGGCGCGGCCTTCGCCGGCGCCGTGATCGCCTGCATCCTGGTGGCGCTTCTCGCACGGCGCCGCGGTGAGCTGTCGCCGACCAGGATGATCCTCGCCGGTGTGGCGCTGGGATCACTGCTGAGTGCGGTCACGAGCTATCTCACGATCACGACAGACGCTCAGAACGTCGTGAGCGTGATGTTCTTCCTGCTGGGAAGCGTGTCAGCGGCGACGATGTCGTCGCTTCTCATCCCGGCGGTGGCTCTCCTGATCGCGTCCGTCGCCGTGTTCGGTCTCGCCAGGCCGATGAACGCACTGCTCGCCGGCGATGAATCCGCGCTCGCCGTCGGGGTGCGTACGACGCGACTGCGCGGGGCGCTCCTCGTCATCGCGTCGCTCCTCACCGGGGCGATCGTCGCCGTCAGCGGAGGCATCGGTTTCGTCGGGCTCGTGATCCCCCATGTCGCGCGCATCTTCGTCGGCTCCGATCACCGGCGGATGCTCCCCATCACCGTGCTCGCCGGCACACTCTTCCTGATGGTCGCCGACCTGCTCGCGCGCACGGTCGCCGCTCCATCCGAGATCCCCCTCGGCATCCTCACCGCCTTCGTCGGGGCCCCGTTCTTCCTCTGGCTGATGCGCCGGGGCGGCGAGAAAGCGGGAATCGACAGATGACCATCTCCTTCGAAGGCGTCGACGTCGCGCTCGGCGGTCGCGTCGTACTCCGCGGAATCGATCTGACGATCGGCCGCGGCCGGATCGTCGGACTCGTCGGTCCGAACGGCAGCGGCAAATCGACCCTCCTGCGCACCTTGTTCACCGGCCGTCGGCCTCTCCGGGGCCGGGTCTGCGTCGACGGCGATGACGTCGCAGAACTCGCACCTCGGGTGCTCGCACGGACAGTGTCGGTGATGCTACAGGATGCGCCGTCCGATTTCGATCTCACAGTGCGGGAGACGGTGCTCGTCGGCCGCGCGCCGCACCGGCCGCCCTTCACGCGAGACTCTCCGGAGGATCTGCGGATCGTCGACGAGTCGCTGCGCGCCGCCGACGTCGCCGATCTCGGAGATCGCCTGATGCGTCAGCTCTCCGGCGGACAGCGGCAGCGCGTGATGCTGGCCCGAGCTCTCGCGCAGGACGGCGAGATCCTCGTGCTCGACGAACCCACCAACCACCTCGACATCTCTCATCAACTCGACCTGATGCGCGTCGTCACCGGTCTCGGCAAGACCGTCATCGCCGCTCTCCACGACCTGAACATCGCGGCGTCATTCTGCGACGACATCGCCGTTCTCGACGCCGGGAACCTGGTGGCCTTCGGGCGACCCGACGTGGTGCTCACACCGGCGCGTGTGAGCGACGTGTTCCGCGTGACGGCACGCGTCGCGGTGGAAGAGGGCACGGGCGCCCGGGCGATGACTTTCCACCCTCTCACCCCCTCGGGCGGGAACCCCCCGCCCTCATCACCAAGGAGAACCGAATGAAACCCCGCACGCGATCCGCCAGCATCCTGATGACTGCACTGGGAGGGTTGAGCATCCTCGGTCTGACCGGATGCGGGGCGGGAGTCGCCTCCGCCCAGCCGCCCTCCTCATCGGCGGGCTCGGTCACGATCGAGAACTGCGGCCGCACTGTCGTGGTGCCCGAGGCACCGACCGCCGTGGTCGGCCTGCACCCCTCGCAGACCGAGCTGCTGCTGCGCCTGGGGCTCGCCGACCGGCTCGTCGGTCAGGCGCAGGCCACAGCGCAGGCGCTTCCAGCCGACGTCGCCGCACTGGCAGCCGATGTCCCCGTGCTCGGGGCGGACTCGCCGCCGAACCGCGAAGCGCTCCTCGCCGTCGAACCCGATTTCGTCTACTCGCCGACGACCTACGAGTTCACCGCCGAGCAGGGCTTCGCCAGCATCGAACAGCTGCAGGAGGCCGGCGTCGCCGCGTACGTCGCCACCGGTGGATGCTTCGAGCGACGCATGGAAGGAACGGTCGACGATCTCTTCATCGACCTCGAGAACCTCGGGACGATCTTCGACGTCGAAGACAAGGCGGAGTCTCTCATCGAGGAATCGAAGGCCGACCTCGCCGTGGTCGACGCCGCCGTGGAGCAGGTCGACGACAAGCTGCGTGTGGCGCAGATCTACGTCGACGGAACGTCGCTGACGGCGGTCGGCGCGGGAATCGAGTACGACATTCTTCGACGGGCCGGCGCCGACAACGTGTTCAGCCCGGAGGATGCCGCGTTCGGCGACTTCTTCGCCGCAGAGATCACCCCGGAATCGCTCGCGGCGGAATCGCCTGACGCTCTCGTGTTCGCCGTGACGGATCCGGCGCACGAGGCCGCCACCCGTGCGTACCTCACGGCCACGTTCCCCGACATGCCAGCGGTTCGCGACGGTCGCCTGATCGCCATCTCCACCGCAGACACATTCCCCGGCACGCTCGGGAACATCTCCGTTGTCCGCCAGATCGCGCAGGCGCTGTACCCCGACGCTTTCGCGTGATTCGGAACCGGAGGGCGGGTGCGGCGGACGGCCGCACCCGCCCGTCGAGCTAGAGCCGATCGACCGCGGTCACGGTGACGACGGCTTCGCCGGCCTCATCGGATGCCGCGAGGTCGACGGTCGCGGTGATGCGCCAGTCATGATCGCCGGCCGGGTCGTCGATGATCTGATGCGCGGTCCACACGGTCGTGCCCTCGTCGAGCAGCAGCAGCTTGGAGCTGCGGGCATCCGCGCCGGTGAGGATCTCGTCGTGCTCGGCGAAGTAGGCGTCGAGGGCGGTATCCCATCCGGACGCACCGAAGTCGGAGTCCAACTCGGCCAGCGCATCGACGTCTTCGCGTGCGGCCAGCTGCACGCGACGGAACAGCTCGTTGCGCACCAGGATGCGGAAGGCGCGTGTGTTGCTGGTGAGGCGCTTCGGCGCGGGCGGGACGATCGGTTCGTCGGAGCCGTGCGGCGGGATGTGCCCGGCGATCAGCTCCTCCCACTCGTCGAGCAGGCTGGAGTCGACCTGGCGCACCAGTTCGCCGAGCCACTCGATGAGATCGCGCAGATCCTCGGTCTTCAGTTCCTCCGGGATGGTCTGCGATGCCGCACGGTACGCATCGGAGAGGTAGCGCAGCACCACACCCTCGGAGCGGGCAATCTTGTAGTAGGCGACATATTCCCCGAACGACATGGCTCGTTCGTACATGTCGCGGACCACGGCCTTCGGATGCAGTTCGAAGTCGCGGATCCACGGCTGCGCGGCGCTGAACGTCTCGAAGGCGGCGGTGAGCAGTTCGTCGAGGGGCTTCGGATAGCTGATCTCCTCGAGCAGTTCCATCCGCTCGTCGTACTCGATGCCCTCGCGCTTCATCGTGGCGACGGCCTCGCCGCGAGCGAGGAACTCCTGCTGGCTCAGCACGGCACGCGGGTCATCGAGCGTCGACTCCACGATCGAGACCATGTCCAGCGCGAAGCCGGGCGCCTCCGGGTCGAGCAGCTCGAACGCCGCCAGGGCGAACGGCGACAGTGACTGGTTCAGGGCGAAGTTCGGCTGCAGGTCGACGGTGAGACGGATCTCCCCGTCGGCGGTGCGTTCGACGATGCCCGATTCGCGGAGCGTGCGGTAGATGCCGATGGCACGGATGGCGAGCTCGCGCTGGCGGGAACGCGGCTCGTGGTTGTCGTATACCAGTGAGCGCATATTGGCGAACACGTCGCCGCCGCGGCCGATCACATTCAGCATCATGCTGCTCGTGATCTGCATGTGCGAGGTGAGCGTTTCGGGGGTGGCGTCGATCAGCTTGCGGAACGACGGCTCGCCCCACGACACGAATCCGTCCGGTGCCTTCTTGCGGATGAGCTTGCGCTTCTTCTTCGGATCGTCGCCCGCCTTGCGGATCGCAGCCGCGTTCTCCGTCTCATGATCGGGCGCCTCGGCGACGACGGTGCCGGCGGTGTCGTACCCGGCGCGTCCGGCGCGGCCGGCGATCTGGTGGAACTCGCGGGCGTTGAGCTGGCGCATCCGGGTGCCGTCGAACTTCGTGAGTGCGGTGAGCAGCACGGTGCGGATCGGCACGTTGATGCCGACGCCGAGGGTGTCGGTGCCGCAGATCACGCGCAGCAGGCCGCGCTGGGCGAGCTGTTCGACGAGGCGGCGGTACTTCGGCAGCATGCCGGCGTGGTGCACGCCGATGCCGGCGCGCAGGAACCGCGACAGCGTTTTGCCGAATGCCGTGGTGAACCGGAATCCGCCGATCAACTCAGCGATCACGTCGCGTTGCTCCCGGGTGGCGATCTTTGTGCTGGACAGGGACTGGGCGCGCTCCATCGCCGCGGCCTGCGAGAAGTGCACGATGTAGATCGGCGCCTGGCCGGTGTTCAGCAGGTCGTCGATCGTCTCGTGGATCGGTGTCATCTCATAGAAGAAGTGCAGCGGCACCGGACGCTCCACGCCGGTGACCGTGGCTGTCTCACGGCCGGTGCGCCGGGTCAGATCCTCCGCCAGCACGGTCACATCGCCGAGCGTCGCCGACATCAGGATGAACTGCGCCTGCGGAAGCGTCAGCAGCGGCACCTGCCATGCCCAGCCGCGATCGGGGTCGGCGTAGAAGTGGAACTCGTCCATGACGACCTGGCCGACGTTCGCCGTCGGCCCCTGACGCAGAGCGAGGTTCGCGAGGATCTCTGCCGTGCAGCAGATGATCGGCGCATCGGCATTGACGGCCGAGTCGCCCGTCACCATGCCGACGTTCTCTGCACCGAAGACGTCGACCAGGGCGAAGAACTTTTCGCTCACCAGGGCCTTGATGGGGGCGGTGTAGTAGCTGCGGCGTCCGGCCGCGAGGGCCGCGAAGTGCGCGCCGACCGCGACGAGCGACTTGCCGGTGCCGGTCGGTGTGCTGAGGATCAGGTTGTTCCCCGACACGATCTCGATGACCGCCTCGTCCTGTGCCGGGTACATGCTGATGCCGGTCGACTCGACCCACTCCGCGAAGGCCAGGTAGACGGCATCCGGGTCGGCGGCATCGGGAACGGCGGCGGGATCGAGCCGCGAAGGGGAAGTCATGGTCCTTCGATCATCCCCTACTGCTGGTGTCCATAACTCAGGAAGAATCGCCTGTGGTGACGATCACACAGCCGTTTCGGGGCCTTACGGGGCAGATTCTCCGGAGTTATGGACGGGCTGACGCTCAGACCGAGGTCGCCGCACGCAGCGCGATGCGGATCATGTCGCCGAACGTCTGCTCGCGCTCCTGCGCCGTCGTCTCCTCGCCGGTGACGATGTGATCGGAGACGGTGCAGATGCTGAGTGCACGCCGACCGTAGTACGCGGCCAGTGTGTACAGCCCACTCGTCTCCATCTCGACTCCGAGTACCCCATGCTTCACGAACGGATCGTTGAGCTCGGGGCGGGTGCTGTAGAACTGATCGCTCGAGAGCAGCAGGCCGACGTGCACCGCGCTGTCGAGGGTCATCTGCTCGCTCGCCTCGACGGCAGCGCGCAGCAGGCCGAAGTCGGCAACCGGCGCGTAGTCCAATCCGTGGAAGCGCACCCGGTTGATCCCGGAGTCGGTGCAGGCGCCGTTGGCGATGATGATGTCGCGCACCGCCAGGCGCTCGGTGAGTGCGCCGCATGAGCCCACGCGGACCACGGTCTGCACGTCGTACGAGTCGAACAGCTCGTTCACGTAGATCGCCATCGACGGCTGCCCCATGCCGGAACCCTGCACCGAGACGCGGTGGCCCTCCCACGTTCCGGTGAATCCGAGCATGCCGCGGGTCTGCGAGTACAGCTCGGCGTCCTCGAGGAACGTCTCCGCGATCCACTTCGCCCGCAGCGGGTCGCCGGGGAACAGCACGATGGGAGCGATCTGGCCGGGCTCTGCGGCGATGTGGGTGCTCATGTGATCAGCGTAGTGAGGGCGGATGCTGCACCGGCGTGATGGCGCTGCCGCGACCGCACGCGGTCGGCGACATCCCCGTAGGACGGCGACGGTACACCTGTCTGCTCAGATCTCGGATGCAGGTCGAGAAGCACGGTTTCGACCTGCATCTGTGTTTTGGGCATGCACGTGTTCCGCGGGGCGGGCGGATGCTCAGGCGGGCGGCGGCGCCGTCGATGACCGCACGACGAGCGTGGGGGTGATCGGCGGGATGTCGCCGACCGGATCCGTGCCCTCGATCTCGGCGATCAGACGCAGCGCGGCGGCCCGGCCGAGCGCCTCGAAGGGCTGACGCACCGTGGTGAGCGCCGGGGAGGCGTAGGCGGCGAGGGCGATGTCGTCGACGCTGACCACGGAGACCTCCTCCGGCACGTTCCGGCCGGCCTCGTGCAGGGCCCGGATGACGCCGAAAGCCATCTCGTCGCTGCTGACGAACACGGCGGTCGCCCCGGGGATCGCGGCGATCGTCCGGCCGGCGCGATAGCCGGATTCCGGTGTCCAATCGCCGGGGATGACCGGCGGCGGCGTGATGCCGCGCTCGGTGAGCACCTGCTCCCAGACCTGGCGGCGCTGTACGGTCTCGGCCCAGTACTCGTCGCCGGAGACGTGCCACACCGTCTGATGTCCGAGATCGAGGAGGTGCTCGACGGCGAGCCGGGCGATCTCGTTCTGGTCCACGGCCAGCGGCGCGCCGGTCTCCAGGGTGACGCGATCGGTGCGGGTCGCCGGGGTGCGCTGTGTTCGCGTTCTCATCGAGGGGCTGTCGAGTTCGACGGGTACGCCGAGCACGATGCCTTCGGCGCCCTGGCGTTCCAAGCGGTCGAAGGCGTCGAGGAAGGCATCGCCGGATGCGTGATCGGCGACGGCCGCTGTGGTGACGGTATAGCCGTTCGCGGCCGCGGCCTGCTCGATGCCGACGCCGAGGGCCGCCGAAGAATACCGATCGGTCGAGACGACGATCACACCGAGGATGCGGGTGCGCCCGGACGCGAGCGAGGCTGCTGCGGCGTGCACGCGGTAGCCGAGCTGCTCGACAGCGGAATGCACGCGGCGGGCCGTGTCAGGACGGACGTTGTCCAGTCCCGACATCACCCGGGAGACGGTCTGGGCCGAGACTCCGGCCAGGCGGGCGACATCCACCTGGCTGGGGGCACGATCCTCAGGGGCGCGGCGCGGAGACATGGGCCCATGGTAGCGATCATTCGGCGCAGAGACGGGATGCTGGAGCGACAGCGGTGCGATAATGTGAACGCAAACACTGCCTCAGGAGCTTCATGACCGACACCCTCATGCCGGCCGCACACGCGGCCGCCCGCACCACGTCGACGCTGACGTGGCGCGACGGGGAGATGCTGCGTGACGGACGTCCGCATCGCATCCTCTCCGGAGCGATCCACTACTTCCGTGTGCACCCCGACCAGTGGGAGGACCGGCTGCGCCGGCTTGCCGCGATGGGGGCGAACACCGTCGACACCTACATCGCCTGGAACTTCCACGAGCGCACCCAGGGTGATGTCCGCTTCGATGGCTGGCGCGATATCGAGCGGTTCATCCGCATCGCCGGCGAGGTCGGGCTCGACGTCTTCGTCCGGCCGAGCCCCTACATCTGCGCCGAATGGTCGAACGGCGGCATCCCGTTCTGGCTCAGCGGTCAGACGCCGGCCGTCCGGACAAGCGATCCGATCTTCCTCGCCGGCGTCGACGCCTGGTACGACGAGCTGCTGCCGCGGCTCGTGCCGCTCCAGGCCGCTCACGGGGGGCCGATCGTCGCCGTGCAGGTCGAGAACGAGTACGGATCCTTCGGGAGCGATGCCGCCTACCTGACGCACCTGCGCGATGGACTGCGTGCGCGCGGCATTGTCGAGCTGCTGACCACGGCAGACGGGATCACCGCGGACATGGTCCGCAACGGCAGCGTCGCAGGTGCCATGCCCACGTTCACGTTCGGAACCGGAGTCGCCCAGGCCCAGGAGCTGAAGCCCGACGATGTCGCACTCATGTGCAGCGAACTCTGGGGCGGCTGGTTCGATCACTGGGGTGAGCGTCACCACGTTCGTTCGGCCGACAGCATGATTGGCACCGTGGACGAGCTGCTGGACGCCGGGGGTTCCGTGAGCCTCTACATGGCTCACGGCGGCACGAACTTCGGTCTGTGGAACGGCGCGAACCACGACGGCATCCTCCAGCCCACCGTCACCAGCTACGACTCGGACGCCCCCATCGGCGAGGACGGCTCGCTGAACGCGAAGTTCCATGCGCTGCGTGCGGCGTTCGCGCCGTTCCACACCGAGCCGCTCCCGGCGATCCCGGAGCCGCCCCGTCGGCAGGCCGCGGCTCGTGCCGCTCTGGTCGCCCGGGCCTCGCTTCTGGATGCGGTCGGCGCGGCATCCGTCGTCGTCGAAGCGCCCGCACCGCTCACGTTCGATCGGATCGGAGCGGAGGACGGGTTCGTCGCGTATCAGGCCGACTGCACCTTCGACGTCGACGCGACGCTCAGCGTCCCCGTGATGCACGACCGTGCGATCGTGTTCCTCGACGAGCAGCGACTCGGTGTGCTCGAGCGCGATGGCTCGACCTCGCTCGCCCTCCCGGCCGCGGGTGGCAGCGGACGGCTGACCATCGTCGTCGAGAGCCTTGGCCGCATCAACTACGGACCCCGCACTGGCGAGGGCAAGGGCATCATGAACGGCGTGATGATCGGCCGCCGCTTCGTGCACGGTTGGACGCACCGCATCCTCCCGCAGGATGCGCCGTCGACGTCCGGAGCGGCGTCGGTCACCGGTGTCGCAACGGCGATGTTCGACATCGCCGAGCCCGCCGACGCCTGGCTCGCGTTCCCCGGCGGGGCGAAGGGGATGGTGTGGCTGAACGGCTTCCTCCTCGGCCGCTACTGGGAGATCGGCCCGCAGGAGACGCTGTACGCCCCGGCGCCCCTGTGGCGCGAGGGCCGGAATGAGATTCATGTGCTCGACACGGATCGCCTCGGCGATGTCGTCGAGATCCGGGAGCAGCCGGGCTTCGGCGAGGTCGAGGAGTTCATCGGCTCCTGAGCGCAGGCGATACAGCGAACCGCCCCGAGGTCGAAGCCTCGGGGCGGTTCTCATATGCGGGACGGTCGCCCGCGTCGCGTGAGCGCTGGTTGCTCACGGCACGAAGAAGGGCGGATGCCGAAGCATCCGCCCTTCCGTCTGCTCCGCGACTACGGCGCGCAGACCACCTTCGCGTCCGCCCAGTTCGCGTGGTCCCTGAAGTCCACGCCGTTGCGGTCCACGGCGAGCTCGAGCACGTCGACGCCGGTGACGTCGATCTCGATCGGCGTGCCGGGATCGCTCCACAGCACGGCCGCCGACTGATGCAGGAGAGCGTCATCGCCCGAGACCTTGTAGATCACGTTGCCCTCTCCCTTCTCGTCCTTCGAGTCGTCGAGTCCGAGCACGGCGGTGAAGGTCGTGCATGCCCCGCCGAGGTAGACCTTCACCGAGGAATCGGCGTGCGTGCCGAGCCCCTTGGCGAAAGCGACTCCGCCGATGGTGAGGGCCGTGCCGTCGCCGGCCGCGTTCTCGCCGTTCGACAGGTCCCGTTCGATCGGCCCCCACCCGTTGGTCTCGCTCAGGAAGGGGAGGTCGCTGACGAACGCCGTGCCCTTCGGTGCGACTGGATCTCCGCCGTCGACGGGGGTGTCCGAGCAGCGGAACTTCGCATCGGCCCAGTCGCCATGGTCGTTGCCGACGCCATCGCCCGCATCGCCCAGCACGAGGTCGACGAACTGCGCGCCCGTGATGTCGGCGCTGAGCTCGAAGGTCGTGCTGGTCGCCTTCATCACCGGGGAGGTGACGACGGTGCGGCCGTCGGCGATCACCGAGAAGGTCACGGATCCGCGCGTCGCCTGCTTGTCATCGATGCCGACGGAGCTGGTGAACGCCGTGCAGTAGCCGCCGAGGTAGTACCGGACGGTGCTCGCCGCATGTGCTCCGAGACCCTTCTCGTAGACGACCCCGTTGAGTGTGAGCGGCGAGCCGTCGCCGGCGCCCTGCTCTCCGTTGGAGAGGTCGGGTTCGACCGGACCCCACCCGTTCGTCGCCCGCACCCAGTCGTGATCGCTCGCGAACACGTCGCTCTGCGGCGGCTTGGGCAGGGTGCGCACGGTGGTGGTCGCGCTGATGCTCCGCTCACCGATCGGATCGACCGTCGTGCGGTACGACGCGTTCGCGATCACCGGATACGCCCCGTCAGCGGATGCCGGAGCGGTGATGCTCCAGGTCGTGACGAGTCGTTCGGTCGGAGCGAGCTCGGCCGCGGTAGCGGCGGTCCTCGCCTCTGCCGTCCAGCCCTCAGGCAGCTCCAGCGTCACCGCCACATCCGAGATGGGAGCGGGCTCGTCGGAGGTGAACGTCGTGACGAACTCCTGCGGAACGCCCTGCTGCACGACGTCCGGTCCGAGGTCGCCGCTCAACTGGGCGCATGCGGGGACGGAGTCGGCCGGGCCCAAGTCCTCCACGACGAAGTCGTCGAGGATCAGGTCGGCGACGCCGCCTCCCGTCCGCTGCAGACCGACGAACGTCGCGCCACAGGGGCTCGCGTCGATGATCTGCTCGAAGCGAGTCGTCTCGCGCACGGTGTCGAACGGCGTCGTCTGCGTCACCACCGGCCCGGTCGTCGAGTCGTAGCCGTTCACCCAGGCGTATTCGTCGGCGAGGGTCGACTGGTAGTCGAAGCTCACCCGGTAACGGTGGCCCTGCTCGAAGGGCACGGTGTAGTCGGACGTCCGGTAGACGAGCCCGGAGTTCTCCTCGTGCGCCATCAGCGACCAGTCGCCGTTCAGGATCGTGTCGATGGGACGATCGTTCCACCCGGCTTGCGTGTACGGCTCGTTCCGCTCGGAGATGTGCGTGCGCGGGTCGGTGACACCGCCGGCATCTCCCTTGAAGAACGGACCCCAACCGGCATCCACGTTCTCGAAGTCCTCGGAGACGACCACACCGTCACCGAGCTCGGAACCCGTGGTCTTGATCACGCGCACGTTGTCGATGCGCACCGAAGCGTCGCCAGCGCCGGCCGCGATCGTGACCGTCGGCTTCGTGCCGTCCTCCGGGATCGTGACCGTGGTCTTCAGGCGCTGCAGGTTCGTGCTGTGCCACTCGTCGGCGGCCACCGTGTTCGTGATCGTCGAAGCATCGACGGTCACCGATCCGTTCTCACCCCCAGGCACCTTCACGCTGAGCGTGGTGGGGCGCGTTGCACCCGGGTCGATGCCGACCCACGCGCTCACGGTGTAGGTACCGGCATCGAGTGCGCGCAGCTTCTGGCTGATCGCGGCCTCACCGGCTCCGAGCAGGGCCGAACGTCGGCCGAGGCCATCGAGCTCGACGGATGCCGCGCCCTGCGGGTTCCACGAGGCGAGGTCGGTCTCATTGAAGCCGGGGTCCTGCACCGGCGTGTGCTGCCCGAACTTCGCGGTCTGCGGAAGCGCGCTCGCGGCATCCGTCTTCGTTCCGGGCGCGAGCACGTACGGCTGCCCGGGCTGCGCGTCGATCGTGACAGCGCCGCCGGTGACCGGCAGATCGGCCACCTTGGTGCGGCCGTTGTCGCCCAGGGCGAAAAGCTGCAGCGAGCTGTTGCCGCTGAACTCCGAGGTCAGCTGCCAGGTGGTGCTGCCGCCGCTCGGGTTGTAGTGGTAGAGCTTGTCGCGGGTGTCCTTGTCTTTCGACGACCACGGCAGCAGGTACGTGTCGCCTCGAAGCACCTCGGCGCCCCCGTCGGTGATCGAGCGATCGGCGGCGGTGGTCCCGGTGACGCGCACGGCGTCCTCGAACTCGATCGCCTCGTCCGTCCACCGGGTGATCTCGTGGTGCTGGAGGTACTTGGTCGGCAGGTTCGCCTCCCACACGTTCTTCGTGAACGCGTTGTAGTCGTTCTGGCCCGTCCAGCCCTCGAACTCGATGATGTGGCTCGTGCCGAGCCGTGCGTCCGGGTTCCAGACGTCCGACTGCGTGTTGTTGACGAATCGGAGGATCTGGGAGTTGACGCCCTTGTTGCTCGATCCGCCGTACTTCTCGTCATTGGCCCAGTGGGACCAGGTGTTGTTCTCGGAGAGCTTGTCGGCCCACTCGGACCCGACGCGGAAGCCGTGGTCGACGAGCGAGTTCTGCAGGGTCTGTGCGAGCCATCCGAACTGGTAGTACACGTCGACATAGACGAAGTCGAGGTTGTCGTGGGTCGCGTCGGCGAGTTCGC
Organism: Microbacterium sp. LWO13-1.2; assembly: GCF_038397725.1. Taxonomy (NCBI): domain Bacteria; kingdom Bacillati; phylum Actinomycetota; class Actinomycetes; order Micrococcales; family Microbacteriaceae; genus Microbacterium; species Microbacterium sp. LWO13-1.2. Next base: position 643,192 of record NZ_CP151634.1, on the reverse strand, counting down.
CGATGCGCTCATCGAGCTGGCCGGAGACGACGTCGTGACGCTGGTCCATGTAGTACGACTGATCCAGCCAGTTCCAGCCCTTCGCGCCCTCGTCTGCGAGCGCGTCGCTGAACGAGTTCGCCTCCGGGTAGATCTCGGTGGCGTTGATGTGCACGCCGAAGGAGGCGTTCCACTTCTTGCCGGTCGCGACGGCCTCGTTGAGCTCGGCCAGTCCACCGGCGCGCTCGTTGAAGTTGTCGCCGTAGTCGGTGTTGGCCGAGTCGTGGCCCTCGCTGGTGTAGCCCTTCAGCATCGCGACCTGCCCGAGGCCGTCGGTCGCCAGCGAGATCCGCTTCACGTCGTCGAGCGTGCGCAGGAACGGGTGGGTCGCCTGCGAGGCGAAGTTGAACGGGATGTGCGTGATGACGTTGTCCGGCGTCTGGTCGCCCTTGTTCGGAGCTGTGCGGATGCCGCGCAGCGCGATGGCGCCGTCCTGCCAGTCCACGACATCGTCGGAGTTGGCGTCGGGGGTGATGGCGACCTTGACCCAGGGAAGCTCCTCCGTCGCTTCGGACTCTGCGGCGCGATAGAGCCACTGTCCGCTGGAGATTCCGACCTCGACCTGGCCGTCGGCCGCCGTGGCCTGGCGCCAGAAGTTCCCCGAGTCCTTCTGCGAAGGGCCGGAGGAGGTGTCGTACAGGGCGTTCGTGGTGAAGGCGGCGGCCAGCTGTCCGGTGTTCGCGATGATCGTGTTCGACGACTTCGGTGCGGCATCGAGCGGTGTCTCGGCCGTGACCGGCAGGAAGACGTCGCCGGAGGCGTTGCGGTCGACGGAGAGATTGGCCGCGGCGACGGCGGCTCCCGGCTCGGCGGACGAGACGGTGACGAGGTTGTGCCCCGGGATGCGCAGGCTCTTGACCACGCCGTCGGGATCGATGATCTCGGTGATCGCGAGCGTGACGACGTTCTTCTTCACGCTGAGTTCGGCGGTGAGCCGGACACCCGGCAGGTCACCGGGAGTGATCTGGTACCGCGCACTGTTCTTGCTCGTCTTCTCCGATGTGACCTCGACCGCGTGTGCGGTGCCGTTGATCTCGAGTGAGGTGAGCGCGGTGTCGTTGCCGTTCATCACGGCTCCGCTGTCGCGGTCGGTGTAGGTGATCACCTGGGGGAAGCCGCTGGACGCACGTACTTCCAGGGTGCCCGTGCGGAGCACGAGATCGGCCGAGGCCTCCGCGCTCCAGGCCGGGGACGCGGCGAACGGCGAGAGGCCGGCGGCGACGAGCGCGCAGCCCACTCCGATTCCGGTCAGTCGCCGCCTCGGGCGGTTCGGGGGATTCATCACTGGCTCTCCTTCGAATCAGCATCCGGAAGTCGGATCGTCACTGATCGTTGCAGGAAATGTTTGCGAAAACAAGGCTACGGAGCCGGGAAATCAATCGTGAATGTGGCTTACTGTTATCGCAACCACGCGGGCGCCGAAGGTGCGAAGACGTCCTGTGGTCTCTGTGGAACGCCGACGGGACGCAGCGGGACGGCGCACCGGGGCCGTGAAAGGCCGAAGCACGGTGGGTCTCCGGGCCAAGACCCGCGCGGATGCCGGAACTCAGCGCTCCTGGCGGCGCACCATCTCGTTGATCCAGAGCGGGGCGAACGGAGATGTGCATCCGGGCGGAGTGGGGTAGTCGGCCAGTACCTGCAGGCGCTCACCGATCTCGAGCGCCCGGGCGCGGTGCTCCGGATGGTGGATGCCGATCTGGGCAAGGGACTCGTTCATCGACCACTGCAGGCGGGCAGGCGCGTCCTTCAGATCGCGTTCGATGAGGTCGAGCAGACGCTCGAGGTCGAGCCCTTCGGGTTTCTTGACGACGCGGTCGGTGGTGAGCGACCATGCGGCAGCGGCGACAGTCGGGTCGGCGTCCTCGAACCAGCGCCGTCGCAGCTCCTCGGCGAGCGGCGTCTTCTTCGCGACGTAGTTCACGAACCAGTCGTTCACCTTCGGGGCCGCCGTCTCGCGGAGCATCGCGTCGAGTTCGTCGGCGGTGAATTCGCGGGGCTTGCAGATCAGGAGGGCCAGCAGTCGGGCCGGGGTCTCACCGGTCGCCCACAACTCGTAGGCAAGCGGCTGATCGATCTTGACGCGCTTCGCGAGCGCACGCATCCTGCTGAGGTTGATGCCATGATCGTCGCCGCGCTTCTCGTTCGCGGCGCGCATCTTCGGGTCTTCGAGGGCGGCGAGTTCGGCGAGGGCCTTCGGCAGGGTCATTTCGGCCATGGGACCAGGGTAGGCCGGTTCGCAGAGCGCAAAGGGCTCGATCTGGGCCGCAGATGCAGCCCTTTGCGCTCTTTGAAGCGGATGGTCGGCCGGGCCGAAGGTGATGGTCGGCCGGGAACGCCTCAGGTGTAGAGGTCGATGGCCGGCTCCGGGCGGTGCACGCCGCGGGGGCGATAATCCAGGGATTCCGCCAGATCGCACAGGTCGGCGAGGTACCAGAGCGTGGCCAGCCACATCTCCGTCCCCTGTAGTCCCGGTCGGTGCGATGCCCGAGTCGGGCCGCTCGTCGGTGCATGGGCGAACGAGAATCCCCGCCCGTTGCGCCACTGGTCGATGACCATGCCGATCTGGCCCAGGGCCCAGGCCTCGATCTCGGTGCGGCGATACCCCGACTGGCGGCTGGTCAGCCAGAGCGGATGCGCCACGTCGAGCACGTTGCAGGCAGTGGTCCGGCCGGGACCGAAGTGACGGCGGTCTCCGGCGTGCTCGAGGACCGCATCGATGGCCCGGTCGGGATGTGGCACCGGGATGCCGAACTGTGCGAACGTGCCCCGGGTGGCCCGGTAATAACCATTGACCGGCTGCAGCATCCCGTCGGATTGCCGGGGGCGCGACCACATGCCCGTTTCGCGGTGCGCGTGTGTGACCAGCCAACCGATCAGCGCATCGAAGTGGGCCGTGGACCGGGTCGAGCGCTCGCCTTCGGCGAGGAAGTTGCGCAGCATCGCGGTGCCCAGGGCATCGACCGTGGCTCCGGCGCTCCACCCGTGATCGCGCCACGGCAGGGCGTTCAAGGAATCGATCAGGTCGGTCGTGCTCATCGTCTCGATCGCGCGGATCGGATGCTCGAATCGGGCGCCGAGCAGATCGAGCGCGTAGCCCTGGCTGAGCACGTGATAGTGCGTTTCGCCCAGCTCCCATCCGGTCGGAGCGGGGCCATGCAGACCGTCGCTCGCGAGCAGCGGGATGAGCCCGGTCAGCGGATCCTGGTTCTGCCGGAGGCGCTCGACGTGGTCGTGCGCGCTGAGCTGAGCGGGAGGTTCATCGCTCAGCAGGAAGGAGATCTCGACAGCATCCGCATGCGCCCGAAGAGTCGGCTGACCCGTCTGCGGGTCGAAGAAGCGACCGGTCGGGGTTCCGTCGGGAGCCAGCGCCTCGGGTTGCCAATAGTGGTCGAGCACCTGCTCGCGCTGATCTCGCGCCCGGGCCGAGAACTCGGCCAGGAGAGCAGCCGTCTCCGCGCGCGCTGCGCCCCGGGCGGGCTTCGTCTGGCGACGATCCCGGATGAACCGCGCCGGGTTGCCCGCGACGACGGCCCAATCCGCGACGTCCTTGGTCACCACGGATCCGGCACCGATCACGGCGTGACTCCCGATCGTCACACCGTCGACGATGACCGCATTGGAGCCGATCCAGACGTCGTCTCCGATCGTGATGCCGATCTCGGTTCCCGGCTGCTTGTGCACTGGCCGGTCAGGGGCCATCGAATGATTGAAGCCCAGGATCGAGGTGTGGGCGCCGATCCGCACGCCGTCACCGAGCGTCACGGTTCCGCGCACCACGGTGAAGGCGTTGACGGTGCAGTCCGCGCCGATGGCGATGCTGCCGGTGACATAGGCGTGGGCTGCGATATAGCTGCGGTCGCCGAGGCGGAACCGGGTGGGTTGCACCATGGCCAGCTCCGAGATGAAACATTCCGAGGCGATCGTGCCCTCGGCCGCGGCCAGGATCGCCGCCTGGCGCTCTGCCTGGCCGGCGCGCTGCTCGTCTGTCGCCTGAGACTGGAAGAGCCAGGCGTTGTAGTCGAGCAGCTTGGGGTCGTCGGTCATGGTCGTCGTCGACGCCGGGGAAGTCATGATCCTCATTGTGTGCGCGGCGGCGCCGGAGAGTCAACGACGAATGATCGCGGTAACAGCATCCGTCGACTGGCAGGCGGCGTCCGTCCATGACATCGTGGCGGGGGGAGGGTGAGCGCTCGCGCTCACAGTGAGGGGTGACGTCGTGAACAGGTTCTTCCAACGAACCGTCGGTCTGGCGGTGATCGTGATCGTGCTGCTCGCCGCCGGGCTGCTGTGGTGGGGGATCGCGGTGACCGATCCGCCCGTCCTCTGGGAGCCGGCGCAGCTGACCCTCGCCGGTGCGTGGAAGATCCTCTACAGCACCGAGCTGCCTCACCTCGGCGTGCTGGCCACTGCTGTCGGTATCGCCCTGCTGCTCGTGCTCTTCGTCGTGATCAGCGAACGGGTGGTCGCCGGCCGCTATCGCCGTGCCGACACCGAGGTGACCGGGCTCCCGCTCGCGCCGCGCGCGGTGATGGAACGCACCCGCGGGGTGTTCGCCGGCGATGTGACGGTGACGGTGCTGATCCCCGCGCACAACGAAGAGGCCTCGCTGCCGCTCACGCTCCGGTCGCTGCAGCAGCAGACGTCGCCCCCTGCCCGAGTCGTCGTGGTCGCCGACAACTGCACGGATCGCACCGTCGCCGTCGCCAGAGAGCACGGTGCCGAGGTCTTCGAGACCGTCGGGAACACGCACAAGAAGGGCGGCGCCCTCAATCAGGCGCTGCAGGATCTGCTGCCGGATCTGGGTGACAACGACACCGTGATGGTGATGGATGCCGACAGCCAGATCGGCGATGACTTCCTCGCCGAGGCGATGCGCCGCTTCAGCGACGATCGTGCCCTGATGGCTGTCGGGGGCCTCTTCGAAGGGGAGGAAGGCCACGGCCTCCTCGGTCAGTTCCAGCGCAACGAGTACACCCGCTACCAGCGCGAGATCCGCCGCCGGGATGGTCGCGTCTTCGTGCTCACCGGCACGGCATCCGTGTTCCGCTCGGCAGCGCTGCGCGCCGTCGCGGACGCCCGAGGCACAGAGTTGCCCGGCACTCACGGCGAGGTCTACGACACCTTCGCCCTCACCGAGGACAACGAGCTCACGATCGCGATCAAGTCGCTCGGCGGCCTCACCATCTCACCGACCGCCTGCTCGGTGGTGACCGAGCTAATGCCCAGTTGGCGGATGCTGTGGGCGCAGCGTCTGCGCTGGCAGCGCGGCGCCCTCGAGAACCTCGGAGCCTACGGAGTGACACCGCAGACCCTCCGCTACTGGGCGCAGCAGATCGGCATCGGCTACGGCGTGCTCGCGCTGTTCACGTACTTCGCGCTGATCATCCTGATGATCGTCGCGATGGACACATGGGTGTGGTTCCCGTTCTGGATCGGCATCGGAGTGCTCTTCTCGATCGAGCGCACCGTCACGGTCTGGCGCGGAGGGTGGCGGGCGAGGATCATCGCGATGCTCGTGTTCCCCGAGCTCGTGTACGACTGCTTCCTGAACCTCGCCTTCCTCCGGGGCGTGTTCGAGATCGCCTTCGGGCGAAGCGCCACCTGGAAGCACGTCGACCACGGAGCCGAGAAGGCGGTCGTCGCATGATCGCACCCGCCGGATTCCTGCTGCCGGAGTCGGTTCTGTATTCCGACTGGTTCGGCGTACTGGCGACGTTCGTCGCGATCAACACGGTGATCTACGTGGTGCTCGGCAGCATCAAGATCTTCCCGAAGGTGCGGCTGCGTCGCCACCGCGGCGCGAGCCGACGGTCAGAGACCCGGAGCATCCACCCCGACGCGCCGGTGTAGCTCGGCGAGCATCTCGGCGACGTCTTCGGCCGGGGTGGGGACCCCGAGATGGAAGCCCTGCGCGAGATCCGAGCCGAGAGCGCGCGCCCGTTCGACCTCGTCATCGTCGGAGACGCCTTCGACGAGGATCTTCGCGCCGCTTTCGCGCGCCGCGGCGAGCAGGCCTTCGAGCACGCCCCGCGCTGTGTCGTCGTCGGCGACCTGCCAGAACAGGGCGCGATCGATCTTGACGACGTCGGGGCGCAGCGTCGTGATCCTCGCCTCGTCGGCGCTGGCTGCACCGGCGTCATCGACGAGGAGTTGTCCGCCGAGACCGGTGACCCGCTCCCGCACGGCGGTGAGGCTCGCGGTGGTCGCCCCCTCATAGATCTCGAGTCCCCAGGGGCGCGCACAGGGTTCGAGGATCTCGGCCATCTCTGGCCGAAGGATGGTGGAGCCGGAGGCGTTGAGGGTGACGAACGCGTCAGAGGGCAAGGCGACCGCAGCGCTCACGGCGTTGCGGATCAGGTCGAGCTCCAGGTCCTCCCGGGAACCGGCGGCCTCTGCCCTGGCGAGGTGGGCGGGCGGCGGAGCGCCGTCTGCGAAGCGGGCGAGTGCTTCGAAACCGACGACGCGCCAGAGATGGAGGTCGACGATCGGCTGGAAAACGATCGTCATGCGCGTCGTGGCACCCTCGGCGTCGAGGCTGGCGTGGTTTGGCACGGTTCAGTGTAGCTCCGGACAGCGTCTTCACCGGAGGAGCGTCTAGCCTGGATGTCGGGACGGTGTCAGAACGCGCCGGGGGGAGTAGGAACATGGTCGTCCAGGACATCCGCGCTGCTGACGCGGAGGATCTCCGCTGGCTGCGGACGGGATGGTTGCGGCATGTGCGCGAGCGCACGTCGACCTATTCCGTGGTGACAGCCGCCATCGCCCTCTTGTTCGCCGCCCTGGGCGCTTTCGAGTTGTTCGAGAAAGATCTCACCCTGTTCGAGCAGGTGCTCTCGATCGGTATTCTCGGCATCTGTCTTGCTCTCGTCGTGATGGTCGCCTTCTTCGGGGTGGAACTCGCGCGTTGGACCGGAATCGCCCTCGTCGTCGCGCACGCGGTCGTCTCGGCCTATTACCTCGGGTTCTCCGACGAACGGCAGAACGCCATCGCCGCGCTGCAGGAGCTTCCGCTCATGGCGATGTACTTCTCGTGGTTCTACGGCGCCCGTATCGCGCGGCTCGGCGAACTCGCGATCCTTGCATTCGTCGGTGGCGCGATCGTCTACGGGCCGTACACGACAGCCGTCGAAGGGACCAATGCCCTGCTGGGGCCGGTGAATCTCTTCGGTGCGGCCCTGTTCACCTGGCTCTGCCTGGAAGCGGGGCTTTTCGTCCGCCACCGCATCCGGCTCGAATCGCACACCGACGAGCTCACCGGCGCGCTCAATCGTCGCGGCTTCGTGGCGAAATCCGGGATGGAGTTCCGGCGTGCCGCCCGTCATGATCGCCCGGTCAGCATCGCCGTCCTCGATCTCGACAAGTTCAAGTCGGTCAACGACGGGGCCGGGCATGCGGCAGGGGATTTCGTGCTCAAATCGCTCTCCGCGCAGTGGATGTCGCTCTCGCGCTCGTCCGACATCGTGGGCCGACTCGGCGGTGACGAGTTCGCGATGCTGCTGCCGGAGACGGACGCCGAAGAGGCCAGGTTGCTGATGCATCGGCTCCGCGAGTTCGCGACGCATCCGTGGTCGTGGGGAGTCGCGCAGATGAACCCCGGTGACACCGTCGACACCGCCCTGATCCGCGCCGATCAGGCGATGTACGACGACAAGCGCAACGACGCCGATCCGCTCCTCTGACGACAGGTCGCCGGCGTTCGCAGAGCGCAAACGGCTCCATTTCGGGCTGAGATCCAGCCGTTCGCGCTCTCTGAACTCGAGTTCAGTCCTCCCCGACGAGCTGCCCGCGGATGCGCCGGAGATCCTCCATCAGCGAGCCGACGAGAATCCAGTGCGCCGATGATGGTGGGCGGATGACGAGCGGCGCGGTCAGCGCGGGGATCGACGAGGTCAGAGTCTCGGGGTCGGGCGACACCTCGGCGATCTGCACGGCGAGGCGCACATCGTGCCCCGCGCGCCGCAGCTGTTCCGCGATCGCCGCGACGGCCGGCTCCTCGCCGAGCGCATCGTCGTAGTGATCGAAGTAGGCGCGCGTCATCCCGATCACCTGGGTGACGATCGGTGACATCTTCTCCAGAAGAGCGCGCATCTCCTGCAGGTCGGCGCGGTGCGTGGAGCGGCGCGGGTTCAGCGTCAGGGACTCCTCGCCGGCGGCGATGGATGCTTCGGCGGCATCCTTCATCGGCCGCAGCAGGCGCACCTCCAGCATCAGCTCCTGCAGAGCCGCCGACTTCTGCGGTTTCGGAAGCGCGTCGGCGAGGCGGTCGAGGCTTGCGGCGAGCTCGGCGCCGAGGAGCCCCAGGTCGCGCCGGGCGGGCGCGATGAGTACGGGCGGGACGATGAGCGCATTGACGACGATGCCGATGACGACGCCGATGAGCGTCTCCACGATGCGCGCGATGGCGTACTCCGGACTGGATGACCCCAGGGCGAGGACGAGCATCGCCGAGATCGCCACCTGGTTGCCGGTTCCAGGAGTCGCTCTGAGCACCCACGCGACGAGCATCGCGACGACGATCGCCAGGAGCACGATCCAGCTCGGGGATCCGAGGAGCAGACCGAGAGCGACGGCGATGACGACGCCGACGATGACACCGATGCTGCGCTCGAGCGCCTTCGACAGCGACTGGTTCACGCTCGGCTGCACGACCAGCAGCGCGGCGATCGCGGCGAAGACCGGAAGCTGCCCGGGAAACGCCCAGCCCGCCAGCAACCACGCGGCGATCGTCGCCGCGGCGGATTTCACGACCTGCAGCAGCGGGGCCCGCTTCGCAGCGCGGATCGTGGCAGGGAGGCGCATGCCGATAACGCTAGCCGTGCATGCTGCATCCCCCGGGATCGCTAGGGCGCGCCCGTCGTCTTTCGAAGAGGCCCCTTCGCGATGTCGTCGATGAGCCATTGCCCGTCGACCTTCGTCAGCGTGTACTCGCGCGGCTGGGCGAGCTGGGTTCCGGCTGCGACGTCGAGCTCATGAAGATATCCTTCCGATGCGCCGACGATCTGGAAGAGGGACTCGAATCCGACCGTCGCGTATTCGCGGTCGGCATCGATGCTCGATGGCATCCACGCGACCCCTGTCTGCTCGATCGTCAGATCGTTGTCGACGTACAGCGCGACGACGGCATCGTTGTATCCCTGTACGGAGAGCCTCTCGGCGAACGCGGGGGTGAAGTACGACGTCTCGGCCGCGACCGACGCGGTGGCGGTACCCGGCGACCGATTGTCGGATGCTCCGGAGTGGAGCGCGACGACCTTCTGCAACGCCTGCACGTCGGCATCCTCGAGGTCCAGTTGCTCCCCCGTCGATGCGATGGTCCACAGCGTGGCGTCGGGGTCGAATCGCGGGGTGGGACTCGCATCGGCCTGGGGGGATGCCGCCGGCGGCGTATCGGTGCACCCCGACAGTCCTGCGGCGCTGACCGAGGCGACCGCGAGGGCGATGGCGATCGAGACGAGTCTGCTCGAACGGATGCTCTTCATGATGTGCTCCTCACGGGAGGAGGGCCGTCAGCCCTCCTCCCGGTTCGCGGATCGTCAGTTGGCGGGTGCGGCGTTCAGCTGCCAGTGGGAGGACCACCACGTGCTGGGCACGCTGCCGAACTCGACTTTGCCGTTGCCGTTCTCGACGTGCAGGGCGCCGGACGCATTCTGGATGCGGACGTAGCCGCTGCCCGCAGACGGCGCCGACCACTCGGCCGCCGTTCCCGCCGTTGCGGCGGTGCCGTGACGCACGGTCGTGCCGTTCACGTAGAGGTACTGGTTCGTCCATCGGTTGCGGTACTTGATCGCACCTGATGCCGTCGTCTCCGGAACCCATTGCGCGCTCCAGTAGGTGCTGGGCACTTCACCGAACCGGACGAGGCCGTCGTTCGGCTCGACGTTGACGGCTCCTGCCCTGTGCCGGTTGTTGATGAGTTTCCAGGTGGGAGACACTGCCTCGGTGTACCCGGCGTTGTCCTTGTAGACGCGCAGGTAGTCGACTTCCCACTGCTTCGGCCACACGTCGTTCGGCTGGCCGGAGCCGGCGCCGGTGTAGATGTTCATGATGATGCCCATGGCCGTGTTCGGGGCGTCGTTGATCGTCTTCACCAGCTGGCCGTCGTAGTAGAACTTCAGCTCGGTGGGCGTCCAGTCCATCGAGTAGATGTGGAACTCGGTCGTGGGTGAGCCGGAGACCGGGACGTTGGACAGGTGCCACGAGCTCAGGAAGTTCGGGTCGCCCCAGCCGTAGGCCGCGATGCGCCAATTGGTCGGGGTGCTGAAGAACGTCTCGATGAAGTCGATCTCGGCCTGGCCGCCCGTCGTGTTGGTGCCGACGAGCCACACGGCCTGATGGCCGCCGCCGCCCGCGTTCGACTTCTTCGCCCTGACCTCGAAGTACCCGTACTTGGTCGAGTAGCCGTTGAACGTCGGAAGGTTGTTCCGGTTCACGGCACTGCCGTTGAACGGATGCCAGTTGTTCTGGTTGTACGTCTGAATCGCCGAAGACACGACGGTGCCGTCCTGGTCGGGGTTCCACGGCGGCTGATCCTGATCGACGCGGAGTTTGATGGTGCCGTTCGAGATCGTGTACCGCGCCGCTGTGTCGGCGATGTCGGAGGCCGGTACCCAGTGCGGGAGGTAATTGGGCAGCCACTTGTCGGTGTCCAGCGTCGTCCCGCTGAACTCTTCGCTGAAGTCCAGGGTGTAGCCCGGCTTGTCGACCGGATTCGGGGGCGTATCGGCGGCCCATGCCGGCGGGGCGGCGAGCACGAGGGCGCTCAGGGCGGTCGCGGCGACCGCAGCCGCCGCGAGTCTGCGGGGGAATGTTCGGCGGATCATCTTGCTCCTCAAGGATCGACTTTGATCGATAGATCGGAGGGTCGCGGGGGTGCGCCGGTCCGACGAGGACAATTAACCCGGACTCTTACGTAATTGTCAAGACGTGTGTGCGAAGAGCTGCTCGCGACCGGAGGCGCTGCTCACCGCGAGAGCTCCGAGGCACGGTGCCGCTGCCCCGAGAGTCGACGCGCGGAGCTCGGGGATGAACAGGGCGCGCTCCGAGAGCTCGACCCGCAGGGCGTCGGCGATCCGACCGGACCCTTCGGGGATGCTGCTGCTGACCACGACCGCATGGGGGTCTATCGCGAGCACGAGCGCGCCGAGGCCGTCGGCGATCCCGGCGGCGAACTCGGCCACGGCGTCATCGTTGCCGCCGGTGAACAGGGTCTCGATGCCTCCCGCGGCTCGAGCGGAAAGTCGTTCCTGAGCCTGCGGCCACGCCACGCGGCCGAGGGCGCCGATCTCGCCGGCTGCGCCGTGAGCGCCACGTGCGACCCGCCCGTCCACGACGGACGCGGCCGAGATCCGATTCCCGATACGCAGGACCACGGCGGTCTCGTCGGAGCCGATCGTGCCGTTCTCGATCTCTGCGAGCGCCGCGAGCTTGGTGTCGTTGTCGAAGAAGATCGTCGTCTGGGGATACGCCCGCCGGAGGTGCGCGTCGATGTCGATCGCGAGCCAATCGGGCACGACGGTCGTCTTCACCGGGTGGCCGTTGGCGTCGACGATGCCCGGGATTCCCACGGTGAGCGCGGCGAGATCGTCGGCTGACTTCCCCGCCTCCGCGAGCAATGCGCCCACGACGCCGAGGATCGCGGTCACCGCGTCTTCGCCGCCGGAGAGGTCCTGTTCGATGCGGCGGTGGGGAGCGCAGACCGTGCCGCGCAGATCACCGGCGATGCCGGCGATGCCGTGGGGGCCGATGTCGATCCCGATGACGATGCCGCGATCAGCGGCGAGCCGATATCCGCGTGCCGGACGGCCGGCACGGGTCGGTCGCAGCTGCTCGGCGCGGATCAGCTCGTTCTCGAGCATTCCGGAGAGAACGGCCTCGACGGTGGTGCGGGAGAGTCCTGTCGATGCGGCCAGGTGGGTGGCCGTCATCGGTTCGGTCGTGTCCCAGAGCGTGGTCAGCACGGCCTGGTCATTGAGGCGCCGCATTGCTGCGAGGTCGGTTCCGAGCGCGGGGGATGTCACGTCTCCTGACTATCACATCCGCGCGTCATGCGGCTTGACAGCCTGCAGGTGGTGACCTATCTTGGGGAATTACCACGGAGAGTTGCAAAATAAAGACTCCCCTCACCTGGAAAGCGACAATCACATGCAACGACGCACCCGACTCGTGCTCGCGCCCCTCGCGGCGAGCACGCTTCTCGGCATCGCTCTCACTGCCTGCGCTCCCGGCGCGACGACCAACGACAGCGCAGCCGACATCGAGGCCAGCACCGAGCTGACCACCGACGAGATCACCCTCACCCTGATGTCCACCCCCGAGTCCGGCGCAGCCACCGAGGCGACGATCGCGGCTTTCGAAGCCGAACACCCGAACATCGCCATCGAGTACTCGCAGACGAACTACGACGACTACAACCAGAGCGTCAACCTGAACCTGTCCGGCGATCAGTCCCCGGACATCGTGCTGCTCAACGCGGTCGCCAACACCGTCAAGAACAAACTCGTGCTGCCCCTCGACGACTACGCCGGCCTCTACGGATGGGACGACTTCTTCCCCGCCAACCAGCTCAACCAGTGGCGCGTGGCCGAGGACGGATCGACCCTCGGCGATGGCGGCGCTCTCGTCGCAGCGCCGGCGGGCTTCTCGCTCGTCGGCGTCTACTACAACAAGGCTCTCGCCGCACAGCTCGGCATCACGGCGCCGACGTCGCTGGCGGAACTCGAGGCCTCTCTGGAGAAGGCGAGCAGCGCTGGTGCGCTGCCCGTCCAGCTCGGCAATGCCGAGGGACATGCGGCCTTCATCGTCCAGCTCCTCGGGCAGGGTGAAGCGGGCGCCGACGACGCCAACGCCTGGGCCTTCGGTCACGAGGGGGAGACCTTCGACACGGCGGCCAACCGCACCGCCGCCGAGACGCTCGCCGCTTGGCAGAAGGCCGGGTACCTCGGCGATGCCACGACAGCCAACGGCACGGATCTGCAGGGTGCGGTGGACAACTTCATCGCGGGTAAGGGGCTGTTCCTCGTCGACGGCATCTGGGATGCGGGCAAGATCGGCGACGGGCTGGGTGAAAGTGCGGGCTTCCTGCCCTTCCCCGGCGCGAACGTCACCGGAATCGGCACGTCGGTCGCCTACGCCATCTCGGCGCAGAGCGAGCACCCGAATGAAGCGGCCGCGTTCCTCGACTTCCTGCGATCCTCAGAGGCGAGCGAGCAGCAGTTCGCTCAGGGGTTCATGCCGAACGACCCGACCGTCGCCGTCGCCGAGGAGGGGACCCTCCAGGGCGACATCGTCGCCTCCTGGGCGAAGGTCGCCGAGGCAGACGGACTGGTCGCGTTCAACAACAACGCCACGGCCACGATGAATGACACGCTGAAGGCGGGCACCCAGCAGCTCATCGCCGGGCAGCTCTCGGTGGACGACTTCCTGGCATCGATCCAGGATGACTGGGCGAAGGCGCACGCGGGCTGACCATGACGACATCGCTGTCCCGCACGCGGGGGGAGTCGGCGCACATCGCCGGCTCCCCTCGCCGCCCCCGCCGCGGCTGGAGCGCACTCCTCTACATCCTTCCGGCGTTCGTGTTCTACGGAACTTTCATCGTCGCGCCCTGGGTGCAGAGCATCTGGCTCTCGTTCTGGAACTGGGACGGCATCGGCGCGGCCACATGGGCCGGTGTCGAGAACTACGTCAAGGTCGTCACCGACGAGCGCCTGCTCACCGCGCTCCGCAACGGCCTCGGGTTCATCGTGTTCTACACGGTGTTCCCCGTCATCCTGGGCCTGATCATCGCCGCGGTGATCGCCGCCCGCCCTCGGCGCGGATCGGGACTGGTGCGGACCATCCTCTTCCTTCCGCAGATCCTTCCGCTCGTCGCCGTCGGCGTCATCTGGCGGTATCTCTATGCAGCCGACGGGCCCATCAACCAGGGCCTCACCGCGATCGGCCTCGGCGACGTGGCGCGTGCGTGGCTCGGCGACTTCACCTGGGCCTATCCCGCCGTCGGCGTGATCGGCACCTGGGTGACGACCGGGCTCTGCATGATGCTTCTGCTCGCCGGCATCCAGAAGATCGATCCCTCGCTCTACGAAGCCGCGCGCTTGGATCGCTGCGGACCGATCCGGCAGTTCTGGCACGTGACCGTGCCAGGCGTGCGGGCCGAGATCGTCGTCGCGGCCACGGTCACCCTCATCTCTGCGCTCGCGAGTTTCGACATCGTCTACGTCACCACCGGTGGAGGTCCCGGATACCAGACCATCGTCCCCGGCGTGCTCATCTACAAGCTCGTCTTCACGTCCAACGAGGTCGGTCTCGCGTGCGCGCTGGCCACCGTCCTCAGCGCGATCATCCTCGTCTTCGTCGCGCTCATCGGCCGAGCCGGAAGGCGCAACGCATGAGATCCCCCGCCTCCCGCATCCTTTCCGCGGCGTTCCTCCTGGTCGCGGCACTCAGCGTCGTGCTCCCTTTCCTCGCGCTGGTCTCGGCCGCTCTGCAGCCCGCCGACACTCTGGTCCCGCGGCTGACCTGGCCCACCGACCCGCAGTGGGGAAACTTCCTCACGGCGTGGAGCATGGCCGGCTTCGGATCCCTCCTCGCATCCAGCGCGATCATCGCCGTGGTGGTCGTGCCGATCGCGGTGATCTGCTCCACGCTCGCCGGCTACGCGATGGGGACGATGCGGATGCCCGCGAAGGGGGCGCTCTTCGCCTTCTTCATCGCCGGTCTCACCCTGCCCTACGAAGCGATCGTGATCCCGCTGTACTTCGCGATGAGGTCGACCGGACTCATCGACACCTATTGGGCGGTCATCCTGCCTCTGGTCGGCGCGTTCATGCCGTTCGGGATCTTCTGGATGCGGACGCACTTCGAGTCCGTGCCTGCCGAGATCATCGAGGCTGCGCAGCTCGACGGCGCCGGCCGCTTCCGCACGCTCGTGCAGATCCTCATCCCGGGGGCGCGGCCGGCCATCATCACGTACGCCCTGCTGACGTTCATGTGGGCCTGGAACCAGTTCCTGCTCGCGCTCATCCTGATCCGCGATCCTGCCCGCCGCACCGCGCCGTCGGGCCTGGGCACCTTCGTCCAGCAGTACGGCGAGAACATCCCGCTGCTGGCCGCCGGAACCCTCATCGTCATCCTGCCGATCGTCGTCCTCTACTTCATCTTCCAGCGCAAATTCGTCGCTGGGCTCGTTCAAGGAGCTCTCAAATGACCGCCGCCGTCCCCACCCGTCTCGCCATCATCGGCGCGGGCTCACGAGGAACCGGTTATGCGCGACGCGCGGTCGCCGAGGGTGCGCTGATCACCGCCGTCGTCGAACCGGACGAAGCGCGGCTGCGGGCATTCCTCGCGGAGCTCTCCGCGCAGCCCGTGATCGTCTACGACACGTGGCAGGAGATCGCCGCGCTGCCGGCGAGGATCGCGGACGCGGTCGTCATCTCGACTCCCGACCGGCTCCACGCCGAGCCGGCGATCGGCCTCGCTCACGCCGGATACCACCTGCTGCTGGAGAAGCCGATGGCTCCGACGGAGGAGGAATCGGCGCGCATCGTGGCGGCGGCTGAGGAGGCCGGAGTGATGCTCGCGGTCTGCCATGTGATGCGGTATTCGAGCTACTCGCAGACCCTCAAGAAGCTGCTCGATGAGGGGGCGATCGGCCGTCTGGTCTCGGTCGAGCACCTCGAGCCGATCGGCTGGTGGCATTTCGCCCACTCGTACGTGCGGGGCAACTGGGCTCGCGAGGAGGACTCCGGTCCGATGCTGCTCACCAAGAGCAGCCACGACATCGACTGGCTGTCGTACGTCGTGGGGCTTCCCGTCGAGCGGGTGTCGTCCTTCGGGAGCCTCCTGCACTTCCGGCCGGAGAGCAAGCCGGCCAACGCGACGGCACGCTGCCTGGATTGTCCGCTGCAGAACACCTGCGCCTACTCCGCGACGAAGATCTACCGAGGCTTCCTCGGCGATGAGACGTTCGAGCGCTGGCCACTCGCCGTGCTCACCACCGATGTCACGGCATCCGGCATCGATCGCGCTCTTCGGGACGGCCCATATGGCCGCTGCGTCTTCGACGGACAGAACGATGTCGTCGATCATCAGGTCGTGAACATCGAGTACCAGGGCGGCGTCACCGCATCCTTCACCGTCACGGCCTTCACGGAGCTGGACTTCCGCAAGACCCGTCTGTTCGGAACAGCCGGGAGCATCGAGGGGGATGGGCGCACGCTGGTGGTCCATGACTTCGTCGAGGACCGCAAGTACGACGTCGTTCCCGAATCGCGGGGCAACGCCAGCGCGGCCGACGGTCATGGCGGTGCGGATGATGCTCTCGTGCAGGCATTCCTTCACGCCGTGCGCACCGGGGACCGATCGGTCCTGCTGTCCGGGCCGGAGGAGAGCCTCGCGACCCATCGGGTCGTCTGGCTCGCCGAAGAGGCGCGGCGGACGAACGCCGTCGTGTCAGTGGCGCACGTGACCGGATGACCGCGCGGCAGCCCGGGCCTTACCGCGGCACCAGCGGAGCGCCTCCACCTCGTGGTCGCGCAGCCAGTGCCCGCCGCCGGGCACGAGGTGCATCTCCGCGTGCGGGATCAACTCGAGCCAGGCTTCGCCGTGCGACGCAGGAACGAGCACATCGGCACCGCCGTAAATGAGCCTTGTCGGCATCCGCACGTCGTCTGTGTCGAATGCCCACTCCCTGCTGAACAATGCGAGGTCGTCCTCCACCCAGCCGTCGATGCCGTGCACGGCCCACTCCGTCGCCTCGACCGCTTCCTCGTGTTGCACATCGGCACGGCCGAGCACCTCGCGATCGCTCTCGGGCAGTCGAGCCATCCAGTCGTTCAAGGCATCCGTGCCGGGGCCGAGCGATCCCAGATGCTCGCGCAGCGCGTTCTCGCCTCGGCGCGCGGCATCGATCTCGGCGACGGTCTCGTCCACCATCCGGCTCGCGGCGTCGAAGCCGAGTCGCGCGGGGCCGAGACCCACGTCGACGCAGAGCGCAGTCACCCGCTCCGGCAGAAGCGCGGCGGCTGCGACGGCGTGCGGCCCCCCACCCGATGTGCCCATCACCGCGAAAAGATCCGCACCGCAAGCGTCTGCGATGCGTGCGCTCCACTCCGCAGCATCGGCGACCGTTCGCCCCGGCAGCGAAGGTGAGCCGCCATAGCCTGGCCTGTCGTACGAGCACAGCCTGACGCCGGCCGCGGAAGGACCGCCCCAGCCGCCAGGAACGGCGATCGAACTGCTCGGCGTGCCGTGATGGAAGACGACGAGAGGGCCGTCGGGATCACCCCACTCGCGCACGCGGATCGAACCTGCCGCGGTGTGCAGCACGAACTGCTCATTCCAGGGCGCCGCGGTCATGCGAATTCCAGTACGTCGCGCGGCAGTGAAGAGAGGAATCGAGGACCGGCCTCCTCGAAGACGACGGTGTCGACGAGGATCAGCGACGTCCAGGACTCGAAGTTCGTCACGAGTCCCGCTTCGATGACGTCGTCTCGTTCATCGTCCATCCCCCAGGTGAATTCACCGACGAAGTCGGTGGGTGCGACGGAGAGCCCGAGTTCGTACGCGGCTGAGCCGGCACCTGGCGCCCCGCTGTCCGCGAAGTAGGAGCGAAGGGCGCCGATCAACTGTCCCCACGGTGCGCCGACCTTCCCGTACTGCAGGACCAGGTCGTACGCCCCGGCGGCGATGGCGACCTGACGCCGGCTCTCATCGGAGACCTCGTGGAACATCAGCGGTCGGGTGGCCCTGGCGTGGTATCCGTCGACCGACGAGGCCATGTCAGGATGCACGACCGGGCCGGAGCCGAGGGCTGTACGCCCGCTGAGTCGGTGCAAGGCGGAGACGGTGGCGCCTGCGGCCACCGTCTCGTGCAGCGCCGCCGGCTCCCCGCCCGCGCGCACCATGCCCAGCGAATAGATGCCCCACGCCTCGAGCTCGGTCGTCTGGGGAGTGGCCTCCGCCAGGATCGCGCGGATGCCGGCATCCGTCGCCGCCTGCGCCTGTTCGATCTTGCCGATCTCGGCGGAGCTCTTCAGGCGCCGGATGCCGCGGAACGGCAGCGTGACATCGACGATGCGGCATCCGAGACCCTCGAGCGTGGCGTCGACGACGTCGGCGACGGCGGGGCTCGGGATGCAGCTCCACCGTTCCATCCCCACCCGCGTGCCCGCCCATGGGCGTATCTGGTCGGCGAGGAAGGCGACATAGTCGGCGAGTGACGCCTCGTGCATCTCCGAGGACGTGGGGAGCGTGCGGACGTCGTCGAGCACAGTCCCGGTGCGAGCGAGCTCCTCGTGGTAGCCGGCATCGATGATGAACGGGCTTCCCTCCTCGACGTGCACGACGATGCACTGCGCCGGCGGCATCGACGTCGACGTGTGCTGGCGATACCAGCGGACGCGATAGCCGGTCAGCCACGCCATCGTGTCGGGGGCGGTGAGGATGGCGACCGTGACGTCGGCGTCTGCCATCGCTCGTCGCATGCGTCGAAGTCGGTCGGCGTACTCGTCGCGGGAGAAGGGGAGATCTGCGTCGTTGCTCACTCGACCATCGTCACCGCTCCGACGAGGATCGCGTCTGCGACACTCGTCGTATTTCTCGTCTCAGATTTCCACCGCTGTCGAAACCGCCGGAGTCCGCGATCGGATTGACTCTCGACAACCCGAAGCCGCATCGCGGCACCCCGTGCACCAATGGAGGCGCAATGACCGTCAGCAGCTCGACCAGCGCTCCACCGACAGCGCGTACGTTCTTCGGCCTGCCCCGGACGATGTATCCCGTGGCCGGCTTTGCGGGATTCGATGCCCTCGCCTACTACGGCATGCAGACGATCCTCGTGTACTACGTGTACTTCGCCAGCAGTGAGGGTGGACTCGAATTGTCCCCCTCGGTGGCGATCGCGATCGTGTCGACGTACAGCGCCTCGACCTTCCTCGCAACGATCTTCGCCGGCTGGTTGGCCGACAATGTGCTCGGCGCCGGCCGTGGGTTGCGATGGGGCGCGGTGCTCGCGTTCATCGGCTACCTCGTGCTCGCGCTCGTACCGGGTCATATCGGTCTGACGATCGGGCTCCTCGCGATCGCATTCGGGGCCGCGTCGATGTGGGTCAGCGAGGGCACGTTGCTGGGAGGAACGCTCAACACGCACGAGTCCAAGCGCGAGTCGGGCTTCACCATCTACTACCTGGGAAGCGCTGGCGGCGCTATGGTCGGCATCACTCTCACCGGCGTGCTGCAGACGGAGTACGGCTTCCGGATCGGGTTCCTCACGTCCGCGATCGCGATCCTGGTCGGTCTGCTCGTGTACCTGCCGTTCCGCCGCGGGACCGAGGCCACAGCCCCCGTCCTCGTGGGCCGCGGCGTTCACGGCTGGGCGCTCGCCTGGCCGATCCTCGGCGTCGTCATGGCTGTTGCGGTTGTCATCGGCACGGTGTCAGCCGGCTGGAACCCGGCGACGTTCGTCGGTATCGGAGCGCTCGTCGTCGCCGTCGGGGTGCTGGCCAAGCTGCTCACCCGCCACGACCTCGACCGCGAGCACAAGCGACGGGTGCTGCGCTATCTGCCTTTCTTCTGCGCGACGGGTGTATTCGCGATGCTCTATCAGCAGCTGTACACGACCGTGGCGATCCACTCCGAAGCGAGCACCGACCGGGTCATCTTCGGTGTCGAACTCCCTCCTTCGATGGTGCTCGGCATCGCGCCGCTGTGCACGATCATCGTCGCGCCGATCCTCGCAGCAGTCTGGGGAGCGCTGGGGGAGCGGCAGCCGTCGCTGCCTGTGAAGTTCGCCGTCGCGTTCGCCGGATGCGCGCTCGGGATGGGGTGGCTCGCCGCGGCCTCCGGAGTCGGCGGACTCACTCCGATCATCGTGCTCGTCTTCATCGTGTTCGTCTTCGGCGCCTCCGACGTCGTCGTCTCGCCATCCGGTATTTCCCTTGCCACAGCCGTCGCTCCCGAGGGATTCGAGACGCGCATGCTCTCGGTGCACTACCTCTCCGTCGCGATCGGCATCGCCGCGGCCGGCGTTGCCGGCGAAGGGTTCATCCCGGGAGAGAACGAGACCGGTTACTTCGCCGGCTTCGCCATCGTCGGCGCTGTCGTCGCCGTCGCCATGATCATCGTGCGGGTCGTCGTCGGTAGACGCCTGGTCACCACCGAGGAAAGAGAGGTCGTTCGATGACCACTGCAACGAACACCGTCAGGACCATCCGTGCCGGAGCAATCGCCGATGTGCTCACCGGAGAGGTGCTGACCGACCATGCCATCGTCCTCGAGGGTGAGCGCATCGCCGCCGTCGAGCCATGGTCCATCTCGCGGCACGGCGGTGACGACGTACTCGACCTGAGCGAGCACCTCGTCGCCCCAGGGCTGATTGATCTGCACACGCACCTCATCGGCGAGCTCGAACGAGGCAGCTACAGTCCATTCCTGACCGGCTCGCCGGCCCGCGACGCGCTCCTGGGAGTGCGCCACGCGCGTGCCACGCTGCGCGCGGGATTCACGACCGTTCGTGACGTCGGCAGTTTTCGCGCCTTCGTCGACTGCGACCTGCGTGACGCCATCGACTCCGGCATCTGCGAAGGTCCGCGCATGGTGTGCGCCGGCGCCTACGTCACCTGCTCGTCCGGCGGAGGCGAGATCACCGACCTCGCCGTCGACATCGAACTTCCGAAGTCCTACCGCTTCGGCGTGGCCGATTCGGTCGACGAGGTGCGCTCCGCGGTGCGTCGGATCGCGCACCGCGGAGCAGATGTGATCAAGGTCATCACCACCGGAGCCGTCTACGCCTCGGGCACGAACCCCGGTGCGCCCGAATACACCGAGGCCGAGCTGCGGGCCTGTGTCGAAGAGGCGGCTCTCTACGGTCTCTACGTCGCGGCCCACGCGCACGGTGAAGAGGGCGCGCTGCGGGCGATCCGCGCCGGTGCCCGGACCATCGAGCACGGCACCCTGCTCGGCGAGGCCGCCATGTCGGCGATGATCGAGCACGGCACCTATTACGTGCCGACCACCTATCTGCTGCAGTGGGTCGAGGAGCACGCCGAGCGGGAGAATCATCCGGCCGGCGTCCGGGCGAAGACGGCTGCGGTGGGTGCCTCGGCGCGTGCCGCCGTGCGGCTCGCCATCGAGGCCGGCGTGCGCATCGCGTACGGCACCGACGCGATCGTGTTCCCCCATGGCAGGAACGCCGGCCAGTTGGCGGAGTTCGTCGAGTGGGGAATGACTCCCATGCAGGCGCTGCAATCGGCGACGACCGTCGCGGCCGACTGCCTCGGGCGATCGGCCGACATCGGGGCGATCGCTCCCGGGCGGTACGCCGACCTCGTTGCGGTCCGTGGAGCGCACCTTGGGGCGATCGAGCGTTTCTGCGATGTTTCGGCAGTCGTGAAGGGTGGAGAGCTCGTCGTGTGACGGGTCCTCGTGCGGTCCGCGGCGTAGGATCAGAGGCGTCTCGCCGGTCAGGTAGCGGAGGCCCGATGTTCGACACCGTGCAGGAGACCGTCGATCGGCTCGCGATGTCGCTGCGCCGGTCCGTGGTGCTCGAAGATGCCGAGTTCGTGCTGCTCGCCAGTAGCGCTCACTACGGCGATCTCGACCCGGCGCGGCTGCAGACGTTGTCGGAGCGGCGCCCGACGGATGCCCTCGCCGCCGAGCTGCGCAACCGACGGCTGCACGCACAACGCGCGCCCCGTGTGATCGAGCCCGATCCCGCTTTCGGGATCGAGTACGCGCGACTCTCGATCACGCTGCGCTCGCGCTACGGCGTGCTCGGGTTTCTGTGGGTCACTCTCGTCGAGCCGCTCACCCCCGGCGAGGTCGTCCTCATCACGGAGACGGTCGAGACGCTGCGCGCCGTGCTGGTGAACATCTCACAGTCGATCGAAGCGGTGAACGCCGAGGTCGAATCCGAGATGCTCGGTCTGCTCACCTCTGATGCACCGAGCAGAGAAAATGCAGCGAACGAGCTCATCGAGCTCGGCATGTTCACGCGATCGCGTCGATTCGTGGCGCTCTGCCTCTCGCTGAATGCCGAGTGGGCGCCGTGGGGAGGGCCACCCCCACGCGAGGTGATCTCGCACGCGCTGCTGCGTGCGATCACCACCCCGATGATCGACGCCTACAGCTTCGTGCCGACCATGCCGGAGACGTTCATCCTGATCGGTTTCCGGAATGAGCCGACTCCGGAAGCGATCGGCAGTGTCGTTGCCGCGATCATTCGCGAGACGGACGCCTCCGACGCGCAGGAGCCGCTCGGCGCCGTCCTCGGCATCGGGGCGCCGGTCGACGAACTGGTCGCGTCGTGGGAGTCGTACGAGCAGGCGCTGATCGCGGTGCGCGTCGCGCGGTCGCGGGGCAGCCGATCGGCATCCTGGAGCGCCGACCCGATCGCCGCGTCGATTGCGACCCTCCTGGCGGACGAGCCGCCGGAGCACCTGCTCCCGGAGCCGCTTCGTCGTCTGGCCGAGGCCCCAGCCGAGACGATCGAGCTGTTCGAGGCGTACGTGACGCACGGCGGCCGGATCGCCGAGGTGGCAGATCGACTCGGCGTGCATCGGGCGACCGTGCACTATCGCCTGCGTCGCGCCGCTGCATCGATCGGTGTCGACATCGATGCCGACGACACGCGATTCGTGATCGGAGCATGGCTCCGGCAGCGATGGCTGCGGGGGTGACCGGCGCGATCTCGGCGGGGTTGGACGCCGCGTCGGCGACCCGTGCTTCGATGGAGTCATGGACACGGCGCGGCGGCTTCGGCAGGAGACCCAGGCGATCTGGGCCATGGTGCTGTGCTTCGCCGTTGGCACCGGCGCGGGGATGCTGCTGCTTCAGGGGGTTCCGCGTCCGCTGGCCGGGGACGGCTCCGTCGTGTTCCCCGCGGCAGGCGTCGCCGCGATCTGTGCGGCGACCGCGTTCGTGGCCAGCACCGTTCTGCACCGACGCGGTGAGACCGCGCCGATGCCGCGCTGGCAGGCGGTGATCTCCGACGTCTCTGCGATCGCGCTCACCATCGCGTTCGGCGCCGTCGCCGCGATGGGGGTGCTCCTCGCCGGCGAGATCCTCGGCGTCGGTCTGCAGGGGCTGGAGCTCTCCGCTCTCGGCGGCGGTCTGCTCACCGGTGCGGCGAGTGCGTTTGCCGGCCGATTCGCGTTCGACGCCGGGATCACCCTGCGCACCGGAGACCTCGCCGGTCTCCTCTTCGGATTCCTCATCATCGGCACGCTCTTCGCGATGCTCACCGCCACCGACCCGCGCTGGTGGGAGCGCAACTTCTCGCAGCTCGGCCTCGGGACCGGCTCCTGGGCCTTCAACGGCACGCTCGTCGTCGCCGGGCTCCTGGTGGCGACGGTCGGCTCGTACATCGGACGCGACCTGCATCGGCTGCGCGGTGATGCTCCACTGCCCCGCATCGGCGGAGTGGTCGCGCTCTGGGCGGCGACCGGGGTCGCGCTCGCCGCGGTCGGGCTGTTCCCGCTGCACGCGGCGCCCGTCGTGCACAACATCGTCGCGTTCGGCGCGCTGGTGCTGTTCGGGGCAGCCGCTGCATCCACCACGTTCGTGATCTCGAAGCCGCCGCGTGCTCTCGTGGTGACCACGATCGGGGTGGTCGCCCTCGTCGTGCTCGCGGTGCTGCTGTGGGTGTTCTTCGGGCTCTACTCGGTCACGGCATTGGAAGCGATCGTGATCGGGCTCGGCCTGGCGTGGATGACGACACTCGTGCGGATGCTCGCCATCGTCGTCCCGCCGGAATCTCGGCCGTCGCTGCGCGCCACGCTCCTGCGCGCCTGACCCGCTCGCGGCTCAGTCCGGCTGGTCGTCCGTCACGAAGGACAGCTGCACGGCATGGTGGCGCAGCAGGAACGCGCTCTCATCGAGCCCGCGGCGCCGCAGCCAGCTCGTCACCTCGCCGTTCGACTTGCTGGCGTTGCAGGAGCCGCACGCGGGGACCACGTTCGTCAACGTGTAGCGGCCGCCGCGTGAGATCGGCTGCACGCAATCCTTCTGCAGCGGAACGTCGCCGATGCCGCAGTACGCGCATCCGCCCCACTCCCGCCGCAGCGCGTCCCATTCCGCCGGCGTCAGGTCGTTGTCGGCTGCCGCCACCCGCCGGCGTCGCCGACGATCCACGCGGGCACGGCGGCTGCGACTGACGGGCATGAGGCCACCCTAGACGGATGCCGCCTCAGATCCGCGCCGAAGATAGGGCATCCGTCCGATGTCGGCAGGGGGCCTCAGAGCGGAATGTAGGGGTACAGCAAACCGTCAGGAGAACCTCATGTTCGAACACCCCTATCTCAGCCAACGTGCGACCGAGCTCGAACTCGAGCAGCTGGAGCGGGCGCTCGCACGCCGTCGCTTCATCCAGGAGCACGCCGACCAGGTCGTCCTCCGTCCTGAGGGCGTTCTGCGTCGGGCGATCCGCCGCGTGGTGGGCCGGGCACCGCGGGCGACCGCGGTGCCCGCATCGGCGACGACGCGGACGGCCCCGGATGTCGCCTCCCGCCGGGTGGCGTCGGATTCCGCATCCGCATCCGCATCGCGTCGTGCCGCGGTGCCGTGCGAGCCCGCTGCGGCCCGGTGATCCCTGCGGTGACGGTGAATGCCATGAAGACGGCCGCCTCGGACGCCCCTGATGTCCGTGGAGAGTGGGACGATGTCTTCATGCTCCCATCCGTCCCGATCGCGGCGATGGTCGGCCGCGACGCCGACCTCGCCCTGCTGCGCGGGATGTTCGAGCGCACCACCGAGGGTACGCCCGCCGCCGTGCTCGTCGAGGGCGAGGCGGGCATCGGCAAGTCCCGGCTGCTGCGCGAGTTCGGCGAAGAGATCGCCACCCGTGCCGACGTGCACGTCGGCTGGTGTCTCGATCTGGGATCGGCGCGCACGCCGTACGGCCCCCTCACCGGCATCCTGCGCTCGCTCGTCGCTCTGCTGGGCATTGAGCAGACGCGGGCGGCGGTCGGCGTCGGCGCCGAGGCGCTCGGGATGCTGTTGCCCGAACTCGTCGACGTTCCCACCGACCGTGCGCACACCAGCCCGGAGCGGCTGCGTGATGCGATCGCCACCCTCATCGAAGTGGCGGCAGAACGTGCGCCGCAGGTACTGATCGTCGAGGACGTGCACTGGGCGGATGACTCGACCCTGGCGATGCTGTCGTTCCTGCTGCGCACCCTCACCCGCGGGCGCATCCTGCTGGTGATCAGCTGCCGCAGCGATGACGTGCGCCGCGGCGACGCCGTGAGCGGCTTCATCGGCGAGGCGAGCAGAGCGCGACTGCTGGAGCGCGTCGCATTGAAGCGTCTCGATGAGGGCGCGGTGCGCCAGCTCGCGGAGCAACTCGTCGGACGGCCCCTCACCGAGGGCGCGCTGGAGCGGATGCAGGAGCGCGCCGAGGGTGTGCCGTTCTTCATCGAGGAGATCGCCTGCTGCGCGTCCGGTCCGTTGCCCGAGGGGCTTCGCGACCTTCTGCTCGGCCGCTTCGACCGACTCGGAGCCGATGCCCGGCGTGTGGTCCAGGTGACGTCGGGCTCCGAGCGGCCGCTGTCGCATTCGCTGCTCTCGCGGCTGGTCGACATCTCCGAGACTCAGCTCGACGATGCGCTGCGCGAGGCTGCGCGCAGCGGCATTCTCATCGTCGTCGACGACGGCTACCGCTTCCGGCATGCGCTGCTGCGCGAGGCCGTGCACGGCGATCTTCTCCCCGGTGAGCGTGCTCGGCTGCACCGCGCGTATGCGGAGATGCTCGAAGAGAACTGCGCGGGAACCGGCAGCGGCGATGCGGCCGCGCTCGCGTATCACTGGCAACTCGCGCAGGACGATCGGCGGACGCTCACGGCATCCGTCGCCGCGATGCTGCACGCCAAGACCCGCTATGCCTTCGCGAGCGCTGCCCGTTTCGGCGAGTTGGCGCTCGAACTCTGGCCGCGGGTTTCAGATGCGGCGGATGCGGCCGGCATCGAACGCATCCCGTTGCTCGCGCTGCTCGGCTCCGTGCTGCGCAACGCCGGCGACGGCGAGCGTGCGCTGGCGGTGGTGAACGTCGCCCTCGGCGAGATCGATCCGGCCGTGGTCGACCCCCGGACCCATGTGCGCCTGCTGCGCGACAAGGCGCTGTACCTGACCAATCTGGGCCGCCCTGGGCCGATCGAGTTGTTGAGCGAAGCCCTCGACGTGCTCGATGCCGGAGTCGATGACGATCGCCTGCGCGCCTCGATCCTGAACTACCTCGCCAGCCGGCACATGGTCGCAGGTCACCGGCAGAAGGCGATCGATTTCGCGGCGCGCGCACAGGAATTCGCCGAGCGCGCCGGTTCCGACACCGAGATCTCCGTTGCGGCCAACGTTCGCGGGGGGAGCCTGGTGCATCTCGGCGACCTCGTCGGTGGCTTCACCGCCTACGAGACCGCGCGGGTGCGCGCCGTGGAGTCGAACGCCGAGCTGCGCTACCGGGTGAACTTCTCGGACACGCTGACCCTGCTCGGTCGCTATCGCGAGGCGGTGCAGGTCGCGGAAGAGGGGTTCGGGCGCGCGCGCTCGCTCGGTGTCGAGCGCACGTCGGGGTCGATCCTCACGCAGAACATGGTGTCGCCGCTTCTCGAACTCGGATACATCGAGAGGGCGGAGCAGCTTCTCGCACGTGATCTGGAGAAGAGCACGCTGCGGGTGTTCCGCCTGTACACGACTATGTCGCAGGTGCGATTGCTCGCCTGGCGGGGGCGGTCCGAGGAAGCCGCCGAACTGCTGCGGGGACTGATGCCGGCGTTCGAGGAGACCGGACAGGTGGAGCGTCAGATCTGGTACGACGGTGTGGTCATGAAGGTGGCGGTGGCCGAGAGCAGTGGTGACCTCACCGGCGCTCTCGACGCGATTCTCGCGATGCTGAACGACGAGGGCCCGGTCCTTCTGCACCAGCGACGGTTGCTGCTCCAAGCCGGATGGATCATCGCCGCGCTGCGTGCCGACGGCGGTGTCGTCGCTCCCGCCGTCGACGCGGTCCGTGCGGCCTGGCAGGCTCAGCCCGAGCAGTTGCGCGCCGGGGCATGGTGGTCGATTCTCGACGCGTTGCTCGCGCCGACCGTTCCCGCCCTGCAGCACGCGGTGTCCGTCGCCGATGGCGACGACATGCCCGTCACTTTCCGGGTGATCACCCGGTTGGAGCTGGGACGGATGCTGGTCGACAGCGGCGACCGCGCGGCTGCCGCCGTCTTGCTCGCCGAAGCGTTGACCGTCGCCGAGAAGCTCGGCCACGTGCAGCTCCAGACCGCCGTCAGCACCTTCGCCGATGCCGCCGGACTGCGCGCGGATGCCAGTGCCGGCGGCGACTCCGGGGAGGCAGAGCACCTCACGGCGAGGGAGCGTCAGGTGCTCGCGCTCGTCGCCGAGGGGCTCAGCAACCGGCAGATCGGCGAACGTCTTTACATCAGTGTGAAGACCGTCAGCGTGCATGTGTCGGCTGTGCTTCGCAAACTCGGAGTCAGTACGCGCACCGAAGCGGCGCTGGCCGCGCGGCAGATCGACGCGGTCGAACTGGTGGCCCGTTGACCGTGGGGAGAACTGCCAGGTCCAATTCCGGGTGGGCATGGTACGGTGGGAACGTCCCTCCTACCGGAGGCATCATTCATCACCGGCCCGCGAACGCATTGTGCGACGTGTGTGGCCCTAATACCAGGATCCGAATCTCTGTGCCCCGATCGGTTCGGCACGGATCCCACCGAAAGCTTCTTCACTTGTCAAACGCAGTCGGCTGCGGTGCATGCGCACCCAGCCAAGAACTCCACTGGCGCGACGCCGACGTCGACGTCCGAGTGGCCACCAGTGCCGGCGAATACGCCGGCTACGTCGTCGTTGAATTCGACGGCGCCGCCGCTTTCGGCGCGCGCGGCCAGGACCTCGGTCATCACGACTCGGCGCACGACGCCGAGGCCGCCGTCGCGGCATCCGCCATCATCGGGCTCGTCGCAGCCCGTCCCGCCGGCGCTGAAGGACACGTCCTCAGCGCCCCCCATTCCGTGGCCTCTCTTCATGAGAGCGTCCCCGCACGTGCCCGCCGGAGGTTCCGGCGCGGCGCTCAAGGCCGTGCAAACGGCCCGATCAACAGAAAGAAGAAACACATGGCCACTGGCACTGTGAAATGGTTCAACTCGGAAAAGGGCTTCGGCTTCATCGCTCCCGATGACGGCTCGGACGATCTTTTCGCCCACTTCTCGGCTATCTCCGGCTCTGGCTTCAAGGAGCTTCGCGAGAACCAGAAGGTCGAATTCGACGCTGAGCGTGGCCCCAAGGGCATGCAGGCTGCGAACATTCGCCCGCTCTGAATGCGAGAACCGCTCCGAGTTTGATCTCTGAGCGCTTCAAGCCGGTCGCTGCCTTCGGGCGCGGCCGGCTTTTCGCATGTCCGGGCGCGGGCTCGCGGCATGGCGGGCGGGAACTGAGGCAACCCTAACCATCTGATAAGTTAGGACAGGCTTACCAAAGCCTCCGCGCATTCGCGCCTCCCCCCGTTCCATACTCGAAGGGAATGCCCGTGCGCACTTCTCGACTCATCGGCCTCGGCTCCGCCGTGGTCCTCTCTCTCGGCCTCGCGGCCTGCGCGACCGCACCGACCAGCGACTCTGCTGCAGGCTCCGGCAACCCGGCGTCCGCCGGTGCTTTCCCCGTGACCATCGAGCATGTCTACGGTGAGACCACCATCGCCGAGAAGCCCGAACGCATCGCGACCATCGCATGGGCGAACCACGAGGTGCCACTGGCGCTCGGCGTCGTGCCGGTCGGAATGGCCGAGGCCACGTGGGGCGATGACGACGGTGACGGCGTTCTGCCCTGGGTCGAAGACAAGCTCGAAGAGCTGGGTGCCGAGACCCCCGTCCTGTTCAACAACGACGACGGTCTCGACTACGAGGCGATCGCCGACACCCAGCCCG
This sequence comes from Microbacterium sp. LWO13-1.2, assembly GCF_038397725.1. Lineage (NCBI taxonomy): Bacteria > Bacillati > Actinomycetota > Actinomycetes > Micrococcales > Microbacteriaceae > Microbacterium > Microbacterium sp. LWO13-1.2. The sequence continues at coordinate 614,234 of NZ_CP151634.1, read as the reverse complement.
ACGTCATCCTCGCCTCCTACTCCGGCCTGACGCAGGAGGAGTACGACCAGCTCACGAAGATCGCGCCGGTCGTCGCCTACCCCGAGGTCGCCTGGGGCACCTCGGTCGATGACATGATCACGATGAACTCCGAAGCGATCGGCCTCGCCGACGAGGGCGCGGCACTCATCGAGCAGCTGCACGCCGACGCGGAAGCGGCGATCGACGCGCACAGCGGCTTGAAGGACAAGAAGCTCCTGTTCTCCTACATCGATCCGACCGACCTCAGCCAGATCGGCTACTACACCGCGATCGACACGCGCCCCGGCTACCTGCACGGAATCGGCTTCCCGATGCCCTCGATCGTCGAGGTCAACGCTGACAGCGACCAGTTCTACCTGACGGTCAGCTCCGAAGAAGCCGAGCTGTTCGACGATGTCGACGTGTTCGTCACCTACGGCGACGAGTCGATCATCCCTTTGCTGCAGGCCGACCCGCTGCTGTCGAAGATCCCCGCGATCGCTGAAGGGCGCATCGCCGTGCTCGGCGACGCCACACCGCTCGCCGCGTCGGCCAACCCGTCGCCGCTGTCGATCCCGTGGGGCCTTGACGACTACTTCGCCGTCCTCGAGGCACCTCTCCTCGCGGCGGAGTGACCACCGCGACTCGGATCCTCACGCCGGGCGCCGCTGCACTGCGGCGCCCGGCGCTGGTGCGTACCCTCTGGCTGCTCGCCGGGGTCGGAGTCATCCTCGTCCTCAGCATCCTCTCCATCTCCTTCGGGACGCGATCCGTGAGCGCCGGTGACATCGCCGCCGCGCTGACGGGTCATGACGACACCGTCGCGCAGGCGGCGGTCATCAAACGGATCCCGCGCACGGTCCTGGCCATCGCGATCGGGGCGGCGCTCGCGCTCTCCGGGGCGACCATGCAGGCCGTCACCCGCAACCCGATCGCCGACCCCGGCATCCTCGGTGTCTCCAACGGCGCCTCTCTCGCCGTCGTCATCGGCATCGCGTTCTTCGGACTCTCGAGCCAGTACGGCTACATGATCGTGGCGATCGTCGGCGCGGCCATCGCGGCGACCTTCGTCTACGCGGTCGGCGCCCTCGGCCGCGGCGGGGCGACGCCTCTCAAGCTGGCTCTCGCCGGGGCGGCGACATCCGCCGCCCTCGGTTCGCTCATCAGCGCCATCATGCTCCCGCGGGTCGATCTGCTTCAGGTGTTCCAGTCCTGGCAGATCGGCGGCGTCGGCGGCGCGGACTGGACACGCCTCGCCATCACCGCGCCCGTGCTCGCCCTCGGTGCTCTCATCTGCTTCGCGTGTGCACGCGGCATGAACTCGCTCGCCCTCGGTGACGACCTCGCCGCCGGCCTCGGTGAGCACGTCTTCCGCACCCGCCTCGTCTCCGCCCTCGGCGCGGTGATCCTCGCCGGAGCCGCGACGGCCATCGCCGGACCCATCGGCTTCGTCGGCCTGGTCGTTCCGCACATCTGCCGGATGCTCATCGGCACCGACCACCGGTGGTTGCTGCCCTTCTCCGCTCTCGCCGGCTCGGCGCTGCTCGTCGCCAGCGATGTCATCGGACGCGTCATCGCTCCTTCCTCCGAAGAGATCCAGGTCGGCATCATCACCGCGGTGATCGGCGCTCCGTTCTTCATCTGGATCGTCCGGCGCCAGAAGGTGCGCGAGCTGTGACCGCCGCGATCATCGCCGGGCGCCGTGCCCGCCACCGCCGCCACGCCACTGCCAGCGTGGTGCTCGGCACACTGCTTCTCGTCCTCGCAGCGGTGGCGCTCATGGTCGGCAACACGTTCTACGGGCCTGGCGAAGTGATCCGTGTCATCCTCGGCGAGACGGTGCCTGGAGCTTCCTACTCCGTCGGTGAACTGCGCCTTCCGCGCACTGTGCTCGCCGTGCTCGCGGGCGCCTGCTTCGGCATCGCGGGCGTCGCGTTCCAGACCCTGCTGCGCAATCCGCTGGCATCCCCCGACATCATCGGCATCGCCGAAGGCGCCAGCGCCGCGGCGGTGGTCGGCATCGTGGTGCTCTCGGTCAGCGGCCCGCTCGTGTCGGTGATGGCACTGGCCGGTGCCCTCCTCACGGCGATCGCGATCTACCTGCTCTCCAACAAGGGCGGGTTCGCGGGCACCAGGCTGATCCTCATCGGGATCGGCGTCGCGGCGATGCTGCAGAGCATCGTCTCGTACGTGCTCTCGCGCGCCGCCCAATGGGACATTCAGACGGCGATGCTGTGGTTGACCGGCAGCCTCAACAGTGCTTCCTGGGATCGCATCGCCCCGCTCGCCATCGCGTGCCTGGTGATCCTGCCGTTGATGTTCTCCCAGGGGAGGGCGCTGGGGATGCTGCAACTCGGCGACGATTCCGCTGCCGGGCTCGGTCTGCGGGTGAACGGCACTCGACTGCTGTTCATCTTGGGCGCCGTCGCGCTCCTCGCCTTCGCGACGGCGGCGACCGGCCCGATCGCGTTCGTCGCGTTCATGGCCGGACCCATTGCAGCGCGCATCACGGGACCGGGTGCGAACCTCCTGCTGCCGTCGGCGCTCGTCGGTGCCGCCCTGGTGCTCGCCGGCGATCTGATCGGTCAGAACCTGTTCGACGCGCGCTACCCCGTCGGCGTCATCACCGGCGTCCTCGGCGCCCCGTATCTCATCTACCTCCTCATCCGCACCAACCGCTCGGGAGGCTCGCTATGACGCAGCCGCACACACTCTCCGCCGAGGGGGTCACCCTCGCCTATGGCGATCGGACCGTCATCGACGCGCTCGACCTGGCGATCGCGCCGGGCAAGATCACCACGATCGTCGGAGCGAACGGATGCGGCAAGTCGACGCTGCTGCGATCGCTGGCGCGCCTGCAGTCGCCGAGCGCGGGTCACGTGATTCTCGACGGCAAGTCCGTGCACGCCCGCCCGTCGAAGGAAGTCGCCAGGATCCTAGGTCTCCTACCGCAATCGCCGATCGCGCCCGAGGGCATCGCCGTCGCCGATCTGGTCGGCCGGGGGCGGCATCCGCACCAGAAGGTGCTCTCGCGCTGGAGCATGCACGACTACGAGATCGTGGCCGACGCGCTCGCGGCCACCGGCACCGCCGACCTCGCCGACCGCAGTGTCGACGAGCTCTCCGGCGGACAGCGCCAGCGCGTCTGGATCGCGATGGCCCTGGCGCAGGAGACCGATATTCTCCTGCTCGACGAGCCGACCACCTTTCTCGATGTCGCGCATCAGGTCGAGGTGCTCGACCTGCTCACCGATCTCAGCGTCTCGCGCGGCACCACGATCGTCATGGTGCTGCACGACCTCAATCTCGCCGCGCGATACGCGGACGAGCTCGTCGCGATGAAGGACGGCCGGGTCCACGCGGTCGGCGCACCACACGACGTCCTCACCAGTGCGCTCGTCGAAGAGGTCTTCGGCCTGGCGAATCAGATCACCACAGACCCGGTTTCCGGAAAGCCGCTGGTCACACCAATCGGGAGGCACCATGTCCGCTGAGGCAACCACGCGCACGCGTCCGTCGTACATCCTCGCTCGCGCCGAGGTGCGCGCCGTCGAGCGGGTCTCGCCGAACTTCGTGCGGATCACGTTCGGCGGCGATGAGCTCCACGAGTTCGGCATGCCGGGGGAGATGTTCGACGTCAGGATCAAGATCATCTTCCCGCCGGCATCCGGCATCCTCCCGCCGCTCGACCGCACGGACGACGATTGGTGGGGCGCGTATCTGGCAGTGCCGGAGGACGAGCGCGGGTCGATGCGCACGTATTCCGTGCGGGAACTGCGAGTCTCGGACGCCGGCACCGAGGTGGTCGTCGATTTCGTGCTGCACCTGCAGCCCGGGCTCACCGGTCCGGCATCGAGCTGGGCGAGCACCGCGGCCGTGGGCGACGCGCTGATGATCGTCGGCCCGCGGCGCGGACGCGAGGACCGAGGCGGCATCGAGTACGACCCCGGCGCCGCGCGGTCCGTCGTGCTCGCCGGCGATGAGACGGCCGCTCCCGCGATCGCCCGCGTCCTGGAGGATGCCCCACGAGATCTTCGCGGCATCGCGTTCATCGAGGTGCCGCTGGCCGAGGACATCCTGCAGATCGATGCCCCGGCTGGCGTCGAGGTGCACTGGTTGCCCCGCGGCGACGCGCTGCACGGGCTGCGGCTGATCCCGACGGTGCTCGACTATCTCGGCGATTCCGATGCCAGCGCCGAGATCACCGTGAAGGACATCGAAGGTGAAGATCTGGTGTGGGAGACGCCGGACTACTCCGGCCTCGGTGAGGAGATCGCCTCCGGCGATGGCCCGGCCGAGCGCTACTTCTGGATCGCCGGAGAGAGCGGAGTCGTGACAACGCTGCGTCGCCACCTCGTCAAGGATCTCGGTATCGACCGGTCACAGGTCGCGTTCATGGGCTACTGGCGCCGCGGCGTCGCGATGCGGGGCTGAGGGGCCGCCTTGACGCCCAGTAGGCTCTTCGGATGACGTTCGATGCGAGCGATGCGGACACCCGCATCGACGGAATGCGCCGCGAGATCCTCACCGGGGACCAGTTCCGTGAGGCGGCACCATCGCGTGCCGTCGCAGCGGGGGACGGTGTCGCATGAGCGTCCACCTCATCGGGGGCGGCGCGACAACGGCTGCGGATGCCGCGCTCTACGCGCCGTTCGTCGCCGAAGCGGCGCTGCGAGCGGGCCACGCGCGGCCGCGCATCGCCGTGATCTCACTGCACCCCGAGGCCGAGGAGAAGGCGGCGGCGCTGGGCGAGCTACTCGTCGAGTCCGCAACGGGTACCGCGATCGAGATGCACCTCACCGCGGGGCGACCCGGCGAGCCGATCGGGCTCGGCGCGATCGCCGACGTCGACGGCATCGCGGTGGGGGGCGGCGTCGTCGAGGATGTGCGCGCGGGGCTCGAGCCGGTGTTCGGCGAGTTGCGCCGGCTGGTTGCCGAGGGTGTGCCCTACCTCGGCGTCTCGGCCGGAGCGATGATCGCGGCGGAGGGCTCGCTCGGAAGCGGCTCGCGCATCGGTGGCGTGGTCGTCTCACCCGAGGACCCCGACGAAGCGGGCGACGAGTTGGAGATCGAGACCGGCATCGGCCTCGTCGACGTGGCCATCGAGGTACATGTGGCTCAGCGCGGCATGCTTTCCCGACTGGTCGCCGCGGTCGAGTCCGGGCTGGTCCAGGGCGGGCTCGGCATCGACGAGCGCACCGCCCTGATCGTGGGCCATGGCGAGCTCCGGGTCGAGGGCAAAGGCAGCGTCTGGCGGGTGTTGCCGGCCGAGGGCGGCGTGCTGGTCTCCACGATCGGCGGCTGAGGGCGCCCCGAAGTCCCTCGCATGGGTAGGGCCTCCCCCCTTCGCGGATGCCGACAGGCCGTTTCCTGACCGGTGGTGGGAGCTCGCTCCTGTCTCTGGCGCCAAGAGGCGTGGTCGGTTCATGGTTCGATGGATGCGTGGACCAGAGCCGACAGCTGAGGCAGGAGTTCCGCGCGATCCGGGCGACGGCGATCTGCTTCCTCGTCGGAATCGGCGTGGGCACTCTCGTGCTCTGGGGCAACCCGCGCCCGGTCGCCGGCGCCGGCTCTGTCGGCATCCCGGCTGCGGTGGTCGCCGGTGTCATCGCAGCCGCGACCTTCATCCTCGGCACGTTGCTGCGTCGACGTGTCGAGCAGGCGGTGATGCCGCGGTGGCAGCGGATCATCTCGGCGGGGTCGGCCGCGGCCCTCACCGTCGCGTTCGCCGGGGTCACGGCTCTCGGCGTGCTTCTGGCGAGCGAGATCCTCGGCGTCGCGCTGAAAGGGCTCGAGCTGCCGCCCTTCGGGGGCGGGATCGTGATCGGCATCGCGAGCGCAGTCGGCGGGCGCCTGGCATTCGACGCCGTGGCGGGGTTGCGCACCTCCGATCTCGCAACCCTGCTGCTCGGATACGTCGTGATCGGCACTCTTCTCGCCATGCTCACGGCCACCGACCCGCGGTGGTGGGAACTGAACTTCTCGCAGCTCGGCGTCGGCGCGGGTTCCTGGGCGTTCAACGGCACACTCGTGGTGGCGGGTCTTCTGGTCGCGACCGTCGGAGCGTACATCGGACGCGATCTGCACAGGTTGCGGGGCGACAGCGCGCTCGGCCGGATCGGCGCTGTGGTCGTGCTGTGGTCGTCCACCGGCGTCGCGCTCGCCGCCGTGGGCGTTCTCCCGGTGCATCGCGGCGAGATCGCGCACAACGTCGCGACGATCAGCACCCTGGTCTTGTTCCTCGCCGCAGCGGCGCTGACGACGGCGGTCATGCCCGGACCGCCGCGCATGCTGGTCCTCTTCACCATCGGCGTCTGCGTGCTGCTCGTCGTCGCGGTCGTGCTCCGTGATCCGTTGCGGGTGTACTCGCTCACCGTGCTGGAGGTGATCGTCGTCGGGCTGGGACTGGGGTGGATGACGGTGCTCGTACGCACGCTCTCCTGGCTTGCTCCGCCCGATCCGCGCCCCTCGGAGCGCGAGTACCTGCTGCACAGGGCTTCACGGGCGGCAGCGTAATAGGTTAGGCTCTCCTAACGTGACCACCAACGAGCTCCCGGCATCCGCCGCTCTGCGTGGCGATGCGCTCGCGCTGAGTTACGGACGAACCCGTGTCGTGCACGACGTGTCGCTGCGACTCACGCCGGGGCGCGTGACGGCCCTGATCGGTCCGAACGGCAGTGGCAAGTCGACGGCGCTCCGTGCCCTCGCCCGCCTGCATCGCATCGGCGGCGGAACGGTGCAGGTCGGAGAAGGAGCAGATGCGCGCGACGTGTCGACGCTCTCCGCGAAGGAGTTCGCTCGCACTGTCGCGATGCTCTCGCAGTCGCGTCCGCATCCGTCGGGCATCGAGGTCGCAGACGTCGTCGCGTACGGCCGCCACCCGCACCGCGGACGGTTCTCCGGAACGACCGACGCTGACCGGGCGGCCATCGCGCACGCGCTCGCTCTCACCGGGTTGAGCGAAATGGCGCATCGCGCCGTCGATCAGCTCTCCGGCGGCGAGCTGCAGCGGGTGTGGCTCGCCACGGCGCTGGCGCAGGACACCGGAGTGCTGCTTCTGGACGAGCCGACCAACCACCTCGATCTGCGCTACCAGATCGAAACGCTCGACCTGGTGCGCGACCTCGCTGACAACCACGGCACGGCCCTCGGCGTTGTGCTGCACGACCTCGACCATGCCGCATCGGTCGCCGATGAGATCGTGCTGCTGCACCAGGGCCGAGTGCACGCGTCCGGGCTCCCCGCCGACGTACTGACCGGCGAGAACCTCTCCCTCGTGTACGGGCTGCGCATCGACACCGTGGTGGATGCCGAGACCGGCCTCGTCCGCGTCATCCCCCGTGGCCGTCACCACGAGCGGCACCGTGCCGTGGCGGCATCCCGATAGATCTCCCTCGTCCCCGACCCCGATAGAGGAACCATGAAGAAGACTCCCTTGACCGCGCTCGCTCTCGGCAGCGCCCTGCTACTCGCGCTCACCGCGTGCGGTACGACTCAGCCGACTTCGGCCGGCACGGACAAGCCGGTCTCCGCGTCCAGCGAGGACTGCTCCGCCGACTCCACGGAGACCTCGACCGGTGCGGTGACGCTCACCGATGCGTTCGACCGCAAGATCGAGCTCGACAAGCCCGCCGAGCGGATCGCGGTGCTCGAGTGGCAGCAGATCGAGGACGCTCTCACGCTCTGCGTCACCCCGGTCGCCGTCGCAGACGTCGAGGGATACAACACGTGGGTCAAGGCGGAGGAACTCCCGGCAGATGTGAAGGATGTCGGCACCCGGCAGGAGCCGAACCTCGATGCGCTGGTCGCCGCGGATCCCGACCTCGTCATCGTCGAGGCCTTCGTGCGCGATGACGCGATCATCGCTCAGCTCGAGGCATACGGCATCCCGGTACTCGCGACCCTCGGTGCCGACACCGCCGACCCGCTCGCCCAGATGCTCACCACGTTCGACCTGATCGCCCAGGCGACCGGTCGCGAAGATCGGGCTGCGGTCGTGACCGACGAGTTCGAAGCACACCTGGCCTCCGCGAAGGCGAAGGTCGCCGACCGCGTTGCCGACACCGACGAGTTCGTCTTCTTCGACGGCTGGGTCGATGGCAGCAACGTGCGACTGCGCCCCTACGGTCAGGGCTCGCTGGTCGGTGAGGTCGGCGAGGCGCTCGGCCTGACCAACGCATGGACTGGTGAGGTCGATGCAGCGTACGGTCTCGGCCAGACCGACATCGAAGGCATGACGGCAGCGGGTGACGCGAGCCTCTTCTACGCAGGCACCAGGGAGACCGACGGCAGCATCTTCATCGATGCCGTCGCCGACAACGCGGTCTGGAAGTCGCTGCCCGCAGTGCAGGACAAGCGCATCCACGCGTTCCCGGCGGGTGTGTGGATGTTCGGCGGACCGCGCTCGACCGAGCAGATCATCGACGCCTACCTTGAGGTCCTCTCGAAGTGACCCGCATCCAGCTCCCGTCCGCGTCGGATGAACAGACGGCCTCCGGGTCAGGCGTCGCACACGCGTCGTCCGGGTCGTCGGTCGTCTCGCCCGGCACGGACGGGGCTGGAGACGCCCGGACCGGCGGATCGAGCGTCGTCCGGGGGATCGTCGTTCTCGGCGCTCTCGTGGTCGCGCTCTCCGCGGTGGGGTTCTGGCACCTCACGCAGGGAACCAGCGACGCCTCGTTCACGGATGGGGCGATCCTCGTCGGATCGCGCCTTCCGCGCCTCGCCGCGGGGGCTGCGGTCGGCATCGCGCTCGGCGTCGCCGGCCTCATCCTGCAGTCCCTCGCGCGTAACGCGCTGGCCTCACCAGACACCCTGGGTGTCACCGCTGGTTCCTACCTGGCCGTGACAGCCGTCGCCGCGTTCGGCATCGCGATCCCGGTGTGGGCATCGGGTGCCGTCGCGTTCGCCGGCGGTATCATCGCCGCCGGTATCGTCCTGGGCCTCGCCGGGGGCGCAGGCTCTTCGACGACCCGCCTCATCCTCGCCGGCTCCGCCCTCGCGCTCGCCTTCCAGGCGTGCACATCGACGCTGCTGGTGCTCTTCGACGAGGAGACCGAGGGGCTGTTCGCCTGGGGCAGTGGCAGTCTGTCGCAGCTCGGGTTGGATGCGTTCCTGCAAGCAGCGCCCGTCGTCGTGGTGGCCACGATTCTGGCGCTCCTGCTCTCCCGACGCTTCGACGTTCTCGCTCTCGGCGATGACACGGCGTCGTCGCTCGGGGTTCCGATCCGGTCGACCCGGGTCGTCGGCATCCTGCTCGCCGTCGTGCTGATCGCTGTATCGGTCACGCTCGCCGGCCCGATGGGATTCGTCGGACTGTGCGCCCCGGTACTCGCGCGACTGCTCGCCCGCGTCGTGCCGATCCTGCACCGTCACGTGCTGCTCATCCCGGTCTCCGGATTGCTCGGTGCGATCGTGGTGATCCTCTCCGACGCGCTGCTGCGGGCCATCATCGGCGCGGAGGCGGCGATCGCGGTGCCCACCGGTGTCGCCACGACGCTGCTCGGCGCCGTCGTGCTCGTCGTGATGGCGCGCCGACTGCGCGACTCCGGACCGACGCGCGAGCCGCCGAAAGTGCGCTTCGGTGTCCGCAGCACGCGGCGGTTCCGCCTTGTTCTCGTCGTGACGGTGGCCGCGGTGATCGGGGCTGTGCTGCTCGGCCTGCTGGCAGGGAGCACCTGGCTGCTCACCGGAGACATCGCCCTGTGGCTGCGCGGCGAGGCTCCGCCGCTGATCTCGTTCTCGCTCGACGAGCGCGCGCCGCGGGTGATCGCCGCGGTCGTTGCCGGGGGAGCACTCGCACTGTCGGGCGGCATCTTCCAGGCCGTCAGCCGCAATCCGCTGGCCGATCCCGGCATCCTCGGTGTCACCGGCGGCGCCGGTCTCGGCGCGGTCCTGGTGGTGACCAGCGCCGTCGCCTCGACCGCCGGCATGATCGCCGCTGCGCTGGTCGGTTCGCTCCTCGCGTTCGCCCTCGTCTACGGCCTGGCCTGGCGGCGCGGGCTGAACGCCGACCGGTTCATCCTCATCGGCATCGGGGTGTCCTACGGCACGACCGCATTGACGACCTTCTTCCTCCTGCGCGCGAATCCGTGGGACACCCCGAAGGTCTACACCTGGCTCTCCGGCACGACGTACGGGCGGATCTGGGAGCAGGTCGTGCCGGTCGCCGTCGTGCTCGCCATCGCCCTGCCGCTGGTCTTCATGGCCCGGCGAGAGCTCGATGTGATGTCTCTCGATGAGGACACCCCGCGCCTGGTCGGCATCAGCCTGGAGCGCACCCGGCTCGGCCTGCTGCTCCTTGCCGCCGTGCTGGCATCGTTCAGCGTCGCGGCTGTCGGCGTGATCGGCTTCGTCGGACTGGTCGCCCCGCATGCCGCCCGCGCGCTGGTCGGCTCACGGCACGCGCGCGTGATCCCGGTATCCGTGCTGCTCGGGGCCGTGCTCGTCGCCCTCGCCGACACCCTCGGACGCACGGTCATCCAGCCGGCCCAGCTGCCTGCCGGGCTCATCGTGGCACTGCTCGGAGCGCCGTACTTCGTCTGGCTGCTCTGGCGCTCGCGCGACGCGTAGGCGCACCGGCCGCCGTCTCATTGCTGCGGCGGCGCCATCGCCGAAAACAGGAGGACCGCCCGAGATCAGGAGAATCCCGCGAAGATTCTCCTGATCTCGGGCGGTCCTCCTGATCTCGGGACGCCGGATGACGCGCCATCCGCTCCCCAGATCTGGAGGAGCGGATGCCGCGGCGAGACGCTACTTCGTGAGGAACTCCTTCAGCGCGGCATTGACCTCGTCGGCGTGGGTCCAGAGGAGGCCGTGCGGCGCGCCCTCGACCTCGACGTAGTCGGCCTCAGGCACCGCCTGGTGGAAGCGGCGGGCGGTGGCGTCGATGGGGAGGATGTTGTCCTTCGTGCCGTGCAGGATCAGCGTGGGCTTGCCCGCCGCGCGCACCGCCTCGACGTCGCCGCGGAAGTCCTCGATCCAGGCCGGCACGACGGCGTAGGCCGCGACCGGAGCGCTGGTGACGGAAAGGTTCCAGTTGGCGGTGACGACCTCCTGGCTGATGCGCGAGCCGAGGTTCTCGTCGAGGTTGTAGAAGTCGTTGTAGAACTGCGTGAACCAGGCGTAGCGATCGCCCTTCGCAGCCGCGGCGATCCCGTCGAAGACCTCCTGCGGAACGCCTTCGGGGTTGTCATCGCGCTGCACGAGGAAGGGCTCGAGCGAGGCGAGGAACGCCAGCTTCGCGACACGCTCGTGTCCGTAGCGGGCGACGTAGCGGGCGAGTTCGCCGGTGCCCATCGAGAAGCCGACGAGGACGACATCGCGCAGATCCAGGGTCTCGAGCACGGTGTTCAGATCGGCGGCGAAGGTGTCGTAGTCATAGCCGGCGCCCACCTTCGACGACTGGCCGAAGCCGCGACGGTCGTAGGTGATGACGCGGTAGCCCTGGTCGAGGAGTTCGCGGGTCTGGCGCTCCCAGCTGTGGCCGTTCAGCGGGTAGCCGTGGATCAGCACGACGGGCTGGCCAGCGCCCTGGTCCTCGTAGTAGAGCTCGATGGACGTGCTGTTCTCCGTGCCGACGGTGATGTAACCCATGATCGTTTCCTCTCTGTCTGCGAGAACGATCGTTCTCACTTGATGTCATCAATCTAGAGAACGAACGTTCTCTTGTCAAGTAAACTCTTGGTATGACCGAAGAAGAGGCTCGCGAGCGCATCCTCGCCGCCGCCGAGGAGCTCTACTACCGCAAGGGATACGCGGCCGTCGGGATGGATGAGCTGCGCACGGCGGCCGGCGTGTCGCTGCGCCGGCTGTATGCGCTGTTCCCCGCCAAGACCGACATCGTCGCCGCGGTCCTGCAACGCAAGCACCACGAGTGGGAGACGTCGCTCACGGCCGCGGTGGCGGATGCCGGCACCGACCCGCGCACCCGACTGCTCGCGGTCTATCGATACCTCGAGGGATGGTTCTGCACGGACGGCTTCCGCGGCTGCGCCTTCATCAACGCGTTCGGCGAGCTCGGCGGCACCAACCCCGAGGTCGCGCAGATCGTGCGCGAACACAAGGCGTCGTTCCAGAAGTACATGGCCTCGCTCGCCGCAGAGTCGGGCGCGCCCGCGACGCTCGCAGCTCAGCTGTCCATCCTCGCCGAAGGGGCGCAGAGCACCGCGGCGATCTCCGCCGACCCGCAGGTCGCCGCGCAGGCCAGGGCGGCCGCCGAAGTGCTCATCGACGCTGCGCTGGTGCAGAGCATCCATAACAGCGCTCGGTAACCTGATTCCCTATGAACGACCCCTTTCAGCAGATCCCGGTGCTGCCGGTGGTCATTCCTCTCGGCGCCGTGATCTTCGCGCTGCTGCTCTGGCGCCTCAACGCCGAGCGGATCTTCTCCGTTCCGCGCGCCATGGTGGCCGCAGCTCTCGCCGTGTACGCCGCCGGCATCGTGGGGAACACGATCTTCCCGATCTATCTCAACCCCATCACTGGCGGCACCAACTGGGTTCCCGGGCTGGCGATCATCCCCTTCGCCGACTACGAGTGGGGCGACGCGGTGACGAACATCCTGGTGTTTGTGCCGCTCGGCATCCTCAGTGCACTGCTGCTGGCGAAGCCATCCTGGTGGAAGGTCCTCATCGCCGTGGCCGGAACCAGCCTCGGCATCGAGGTGGCTCAGTTGGCGGCGCAGAAATTCTTCGCCGGAGGGCACATCGCAGACATCAATGACCTCCTCTCCAACATCGCGGGAGGGATGCTGGGCTACGGTCTGCTGCTGATCCTGTCGCGCATTCCTCAGGTGTCCGGTCTCGTCGACCGCTTCCGCTGGTCGCAGGTTCCCGCTCCAGCGGAGATCCCGGCGCCTGTCGCCGCTTAGGGCGCTGGCGGCACCGCCGCCGCAGATCTGAGGCGCACGAGCGTGCTCACAGCACGAGGCGGTAGCCCATCCCGGACTCGGTCAGCAGGTGCACGGGTGCGGCGGGCGAGAGCTCGAGCTTCTTGCGCAGCTGAGACATGTACAGGCGCAGATAGCCGGAGTCGGACACCTGTTCGCTGCCCCAGATCTCCTTCAGCAGGTCCTGCCGCGTGACGAGGGCGCCCGGATGCCGGCACAGATGCTCCAGCATCCGCCACTCCGTCGGAGTCAGGTGCACGCGTGCGCCCGCTCGGGTCACCGCCTTCGCTGACAGGTCGACGACGACGTCGCCGAAGCTCACCGTCGACTCTCCGGCCGCGGGAGCCGTGCGTCGGGCGAGCGCGCGCAGCCGCGCGAGCAGCTCGTCGACCTGGAAGGGCTTGGTGACGAAGTCGTCGGCTCCGGCATCCAGGGCATCGACCTTGTCGGCAGAGCCGGTGCGGCCGGAGACGACGATGATCGGTGCGCTCGTCCAGCCGCGCAGAGCCTGGATGACCTCGATGCCGTTCATCTTCGGCATCCCCAGATCGAGCAGGATGATGTCCGGATGCGTCTGCGCCGCGGTGGTGATGGCGGCGGCGCCGTCAGCGGCGGTGATCACGTCGTAGCCGTGCGCCGCCAGGGTGATGCGCAGCGCCCGCACCATCTGGGGGTCGTCGTCGGCGATGAGGAGCTTCACTGCTGCGCTTCCTCCGTGTCGGACTGTTCTGCGGCCAGGGGCAGAGAGATGACCATGGTGAGGCCGCCTCCCGGCGTATCCTCCGGAGTCAGGCTACCGCCCATGCCCTCGGTGAACCCGCGGGACAGCGCGAGTCCCAGACCGAGTCCGGTGGTGTTGTCGGTGTCGCCATAGCGCTGGAACGGCTGGAACATGCTGTCGCGCCGGTTCGCGGGCACGCCCTCTCCGCGGTCGATGATCCGGATCTCCGCGCGCGCACCGAGCCGGCTCGTCGACACGATCACCTGCCGCCCATCCGGGGAATGCCGGTGCGCGTTGGCGAGGACGTTCACCAGCACCCGCTGCAGCAGCACGGGATCGGCCTGCAGCGGCGGCAGCGAGGGGTCGAGCGCGAGTTCGACATCGGACGGGCCGAAAGACAGCTCGTCGATGGCGGCGAGGATGCTGCCGGCGGCATCCATCCGCGTCGCGGACACGGCGAGCACACCCGCCTGCACTCGACTCACGTCGAGCAGATCGGTGATGAGCGTCGACAGCGTGCCCAGGCTTTCATCGGCGGTGGCGAGGAGCTCGTCCCGATCGGCGGCGGACAGCGCACCCGCCCCTCGTAGACCGCCGATGGCGGCGACCGCTGATGCGAGCGGGCGGCGGAGGTCGTGACTCAGCGCCGAGAGCAGGGCGCTTCGCACCTGATCGGTCTCGGCGAGGGTGACCGCCTCGCGCGCCGTCGCACGGAGGTCGGTGTGCTCGATCGCTGCCGACAACTGGGCGACGATCGCGTCGAGCAGTCGCCGGGCCGGACCGTCCAGCGGCCCGCCATGCAGTTCGAGCATCGCGCGCGGGGCATCGCCGGATCCGACCGGCACCGTGATCGCTCTGCCGTCCCGCAACGGCTCCCCGTCGCGCGCGAGCACCTCGCCGTCGGCGTCGAGCAGGCGCACCCCGCTCAGCCCGAACGCCTCACGGGTACGACTCACGAGCGCGAGCACGGCGTTGTCACCGCGGAGCACGTTGCCCGCGACCGCGGCCAGCAACTCGGCCTCAGCCGTGGCGCGCTTGGCGGTGCGAGCCCGACGCGCGGCCTGATCGACGATGATGCTCACCAGGATCGCGATCGTGACGTACAGGGCGAGGGCGAGCACATGCAGGGGATGAGCGATCGTGATCGTGAACTGCGGCGCGACGAAGAGGAAGTCCAGGGTGATGCCGGAGAGCACTGCGGCGAACACCGCAGGGCGCAGCCCTCCGATGAGCGCGACCACCACGACGAGCAGCTGATACGCGAGAACCTCGGCGGTGATCGATTCGGGGCTGCGGAACGTGAACATCAGCCAGGACAGCAGCGGCCCGAAGGCGAGCGCGACGGCGAATCCGAGCACCTGGCGGCGCCATCCGAGCGCCCCACCGGTGATCTTGGGGAGCGAGGCGCGTCCGCCGGCTGCCGCGTGGGTGACGATGTGCACGTCGATGTCGCCGGAGTGACGGATGATCTCCGCACCGATCCCCGGGCCCGTCAGCGCTGTCATCAGACGGCCGCGCCGGCTCACGCCGATCACCACCTGCGTGGCGTCCACGGACTGCGCGAACTCCACCAGGGTCTCCGGGATGTCGTTGCCGACGATCTGGTGATAACTGCCACCCAGCGACTCGACCAGGGTGCGCTGGGCCGTCAACGCCCCGGGTGAGTCGTTTCGCAACCCGTCCTGCGCCGACACGTGCACGGCGAGGAGCACCCCGCCCGCGGATCGGGCAGCGATCCTGGCACCGCGGCGAAGCAGGGTCTCGCCCTCCGGGCCACCGGTCAATGCGACGACCACGCGTTCCCTGGCCTGCCACGTGCCCTCGATGCCGTGGTCGGCCCGATAGCTGCGCAGGGCACTGTCGACTTCGTCGGCCAGCCACAGCAGGGCGAGCTCGCGGAGTGCGGTCAGGTTGCCGAGACGGAAGTAGTTCGACAGCGCCGCATCGATGCGCTCGGCCGGGTAGACGAGCCCCGCCGAAAGCCTGTCCCGCAGCGACTGCGGGGCGAGATCCACGACTTCGACCTCGTCGGCGGCACGGACGACGGCATCGGGGATCGTCTCCTGCTGGGCGATGCCGGTGATCTTCTCCACGACCGCGTTCAGCGACTCGATGTGCTGGACGTTGACCGTCGTGATGACATCGATGCCGGCATCCAGCAGCACTTCGACGTCCTGCCAGCGCTTCGAATGCTGCGAACCGGGGATGTTCGTGTGCGCGAGCTCGTCGACGAGGGCGATCTCCGGGGCGCGGGCGATGACCGCATCGAGGTCGAGTTCGGAGAGCTCGACGCCGCGGTGGCTGTCGATCCGTCGGGGCACCTCGGGCAGGCCGACGGTCTGCGCCAGCGTCGCCTCGCGCTCATGGGTCTCGACGATCGCGATGACGACATCCCGGCCCTCGTCGTGAAGCCGACGGCCCTCGGCGAGCATCTCGTAGGTCTTCCCGACCCCAGGGGCTGCGCCGAGCAGCACGCGGAGGCGACCACGTCGCTGCATCCGCTCTCCGGTCATGCGCCCTCCCGCTCGTCAAGAGCGAGATTGAGTTCTGCGACGTTGACGCGCTCTTCGCCGAGGAATCCCAGATCCCGCCCTTGAATCCTAGACTCCACGAGCGAGAGCACCTCTGCTTCGGAGAGGCCTCGCTCTGCTGCCACCCTGGGGGCCTGGAGCAGTGCATAGGCGACGCTGATGTGCGGGTCGAGTCCGGATGCGGATGCCGTGACGGCATCCGCCGGAACCTGCGCGGGCGCGACGCCCTCGCGCTCGGCGATCGTCGTGCGACGCTCCTCGATAGCGGCGACGAGATCGGGGTTCTCCGGCCCGAGGTTGCTGCCGCTGGAGCTGGCGCCGTCATAGCCGTCGCCGGCCGCCGACGGTCGTGACTGGAAGTACTCCGGCAGGGCCTCGCCGTCGGCGTCGGTGAAGGACTGGCCGATCAGCGCACTGCCGACCACGGTGCCCTTTCCATCGGCGAGGGGAGAGCCATTCGCCTGCCAGGGCAGGAGCACCTGTCCGATGCCCGTGACGAGGAGGGTGTAGCCGACGCCGAGGACCAGCGTGAGGACGAGCATCGCGCGGAGTGCGACGCCGGTGGTGCGAACGGTGCTGCGGAATGAGGACATGTCTCTTCCTTGTCGGATCGGGGAGGGTCAGAAGCCGGGGATGAGGCTGACGACGACGTCGATGAGCTTGATCCCGATGAACGGCGCGATCACACCGCCCAGGCCGTAGATGAGCAGGTTGCGCTGCAGGATCTGCGAGGCGCTCGCCGGCCGGTACTTCACGCCGCGCAGGGCGAGCGGGATGAGGAAGACGATCACGATCGCGTTGAAGATGATCGCGCTCGTCACGGCGGATGCCGGCGAGTGCAGCTGCATGATGTTGAGCGCTGCGAGTCCGGGGAAGACCCCCATGAACATCGCCGGGATGATCGCGAAGTACTTCGCGATGTCGTTCGCCAGGGAGAAGGTCGTGAGAGCTCCCCTGGTGATCAGCAGCTGCTTGCCGATGCGCACGATGTCGATGAGCTTCGTGGGATCGGAATCGAGGTCGACCATGTTGCCGGCCTCCTTCGCGGCGGAGGTGCCGGTGTTCATCGCCACTCCGACGTCCGCCTGGGCGAGGGCCGGGGCATCGTTGGTGCCGTCGCCGGTCATCGCGACGAGCCGGCCGCCGTCCTGCTCCCGGCGGATGAGCGCGAGCTTGTCCTCGGGAGTGGCCTCCGCGAGGAAGTCGTCGACGCCGGCCTCGGCGGCGATCGCCTTCGCCGTGAGCGGGTTGTCGCCGGTGATCATGACCGTGCGGATTCCCATGCTGCGCAGTTCCTCGAAGCGCTCCCTCAGGCCCTCCTTCACGATGTCCTTGAGGTGGACGGCGCCGAGCACACGGCCGGCGCCTGCAGGCGCTTTCACGGCGACGACGAGGGGCGTGCCGCCGCTCTGCGCGACGGCATCGGTGCGGCTCGTCAGCTCGACGTCGTCTCCGGTGATCTCGAGCCAGGCGCGCACCGCTGATCCGGCGCCCTTGCGGATCTGGGTGCCGTCGGCGAGGTCCAGTCCGCTCATCCGGGTCTGCGCGGTGAACGGCACGACGATCGCATCCGCCGGTTCCGCGACCCGGATGCCGCGTGCCGCAGCCAGTTCGACGATCGATGCGCCCTCCGGTGTCGGGTCTGCCAGCGAGGAGAGAGCGGCCGTGCGGAGCAGCTCGTCGGCGTCGACACCCGGAAGCGGCAGCACCTCGTGCGCGCGGCGGTTTCCGTAGGTGATGGTTCCGGTCTTGTCGAGCAGAAGCGTCGTCACGTCGCCGGCGGCCTCGACCGCGCGCCCGGACATCGCCAGCACGTTGCGCTGCACCAGTCGGTCCATGCCGGCGATGCCGATGGCCGACAGCAGGGCGCCGATCGTGGTCGGGATCAAGCAGACGAGAAGCGCGATGAGCACCGGGATGCTCACGGGTGACGCGGCGTAGGCGGCGATCGGGTTGAGGGCGAGGACCACGATCAGGAACACGATGGACAGGCTCGCCAGCAGGATGTTGAGGGCGATCTCGTTCGGCGTGCGCTGGCGGCTCGCGCCCTCGACGAGGGCGATCATCCGGTCGACGAAGGTCTCGCCCGGTTTCGACGTGATGCGCATCACGATCCGGTCGGACAGCACGCGGGTGCCGCCGGTGACGGCGCTGCGGTCGCCGCCGGACTCGCGGATGACGGGGGCGCTCTCGCCCGTGATCGCCGATTCGTCGACGGTCGCGATACCGGAGACGATGTCGCCGTCACCGGGGATCAGTTCGCCGGCCTCCACGATCACGATGTCGTCGCGCTGCAGGTCGGCCGAGGAGACCTGCTCCGTCTCGGTGCGTACGGCGGCGGCGTCCTGCGCCGCGTCGTAGCCGGTGACCCGACGGGCGAGGGTGCTGGTGCGCGTCTCGCGCAGACTCGCCGCCTGCGCCTTGCCGCGGCCCTCGGCCACGGACTCGGCGACGTTCGCGAAGAGCACGGTCAACCACAGCCAGACCGCGATGCCCCAGGTGAACATCGGCGGCACGGCGGTGCCGCCGGATTCCCCGGGGCCGCCGAGGAAGGGTTCGGCGATCGCGAGAACGGTCGTGAACACGGCGCCGGCCCAGACGAGAAGCATGACGGGGTTGCGCACGAGGGCTCGGGGATCGAGCTTGCGCAGGGCGCCGGGCAGGGCCTGGACGAGTTGCGCCCAGCCGAACGCGCGAGGCTTCGCGGTCTCGGATGAAGGGGAGGCGGATGCCGCGGCATCCTGCATCTCGGGGGTGGAGGTGACGATGGTCATGTCAGACGAGTCCTTCAGCGAGCGGCCCCAGAGTGAGGACCGGGAAATAGGTGAGTGCGGTGACGATGACCGTCACGGCGAGGAGGAGACCGACGAACTGCGGCCGATGGGTGGGGAGGGTGCCCGCGGTGGCCGGTACTCGCTCCTGCGCGGCGAACGAGCCGGCCAGTGCGAGCACGAGCACGATCGGGAGGAATCGCCCGAGCAGCATCGCCACGCCCAGCGCCGTGTTGAACCACGGGGTGTTCGCCGTGAGTCCGGCGAAGGCCGAGCCGTTGTTGTTCGCCGCCGAGGTGAACGCATAGAGCACCTCGCTCATCCCATGGACGCCCGGGTTCAGGATGCTGGTCGACTCGACGTCTTCCCGGATCCCGGGAATCGCGAAGCTCAGGGCGGTACCGCCGAGCACGAGGGCAGGGACGACGAGGATGTAGAGGCTCGCGAGCTTGATCTCGCGCGGGCCGATCCGCTTGCCGAGGTATTCCGGGGAGCGTCCGACGAGCAGCCCGCCCACGAAGACGGCGATGATCGCGAGTACGAGCATCCCGTACAGGCCGGAGCCCACGCCGCCGGGAGCGACCTCTCCGAGCATCATGTTCAGCATCGGCATCATGCCACCGAGAGCGGTGTACGAGTCGTGCATCGAGTTGACCGCTCCGGTCGAGGTGAGCGTGCTCGCGCTGCCGAAGAGGGTGGATCCCAGGATGCCGAAGCGCTGTTCCTTGCCCTCCATCGCCGCTCCGGCGAGTTCCGGCGCCGAGCCGCGTCCTGCCAGTTCGAGTGCCGAGAGCGCGAAGGTCGAGACGAGGAAGATCGTGCCCATGACGGCGGCGATCGCGTACCCCTGGCGGTTGTCGCCGATCATGCGTCCGAAGGCGCGGGGGAGCGCGAACGGGATGGCGAGGATGAGCAGGATCTCCAGCAGGTTGGTCCACCCGGTCGGGTTCTCGAACGGGTGCGCCGAGTTGGCGTTGAAGAAGCCGCCGCCGTTCGTGCCGAGCAGCTTGATCGCCTCCTGCGACGCGACCGGTCCGCCCGGAATCGACTGCGCCGTGCCGCCGATGGTCTGCACCTCGGTGAAGCCGGCGAAGTTCTGCACGACGCCGCCGATGATGAGCGCGACTGCGCCGATGAACGCGATCGGCAGCAGCAGCCGGCCGAGCCCGCGGATCAGGTCGACCCAGAAGTTGCCGATCGTCGCCGAGCCCCGGCGGGCGAGCCCACGGGTCAGTGCGATGGCGACGGTGAGGCCGACGGCGGCGGAGACGAAGTTCTGCACGGTGAGGCCGGCGAGCTGCACCGTGTAGCCCATCGTCTGCTCGGGGGAGTAGGACTGCCAGTTCGTGTTGGCGACGAAGGATGCCGCGGTGTTGAATGCGAGGCCTTCGGGGACGGCCGGGAGGCCCAGGGATTCCGGAAGGAACGCCTGGAGCCGCTGCAGGCCGTAGACGAGGAGGAGCCCGGCCGCGGAGAACACGAGCACGCTGCGGGCGTACGCGCGCCAGGTCTGCTCGGACGAAGGATCCACGCCGATGAGGCGGTAGAAGCCGCGTTCGACGCGCAGATCGCGCGCCGAGGTGTACACGTGGGCGATGTAGTCACCGAGGGGCCGGTACAGGAGCACGAGCGCGATGATGAGCGCCGCCGCCTGCAGGATGCCGAACCAGATGCCCGCGCCCATCAGAACTTCTCCGGGGCGACGAGGGCGACCACGAGGTAGGCGATCGCTGCGAGTGCGAGAGCTGCAGCGATGATCTCGAAGACGATCACAGCCGCTCCACCCCCTTTGCGGTCAGCGAGACGAGGGCGAAGAGCGCGAGAGTCAGCGCGAGGTAGAGGATGTCGAGCACGGAGTCGATACAACTCCGGCTGACGCGTGTCGACGACGATCCTCACGGTTCCCCTACGCCCTTCGCCGTGACGCATGCGGCTTGCTCACGGCGAGTGTCCAAGGGGAAGCCGTCGTATGCTCTCGGAGTGACTGCGGCACGACGAACGCTCAGCAGGGGGTCGATCATCGTCCTCGTGCTGGCCGGCGTCGCCGCGATCGTCGTCGTCACCGGCATCCTTCCTGCACCGGATGCCGGTGCGCTCGGGCTCCGCATCGTGCCCGTGCTGGGATTCGTGGTCGCGATCACGATCGTCGCCGAACTCGCCCGCGACGCTGGTGTCTTCGATGTGCTCGCGCAGAGGCTCGCCCGCTGGGGGCGGGGGCAGGTTCTGGCGCTCTGGGCATCGGTCGTCGCGCTCGCGGTCGTCAGCACGGTCTTCCTGTCACTCGACACGACGGCCGTGATCGTGACCCCGGTCGTCGTGGTGCTGGCGCAGAGCATCGGCGTCTCACCGCTCCCGTTCGCGCTCGCGACGGTGTGGCTGGCGAACACGGCATCCCTCGCGCTGCCGGTCTCGAACCTCACGAACCTGCTCGCCGCGCCAGCGGTCGGCAGTGACCCGGCGGCGTTCATCGCGCTCAGCTGGGCGCCGACGCTGATCGGCGTGCTCATCCCTGTCGCGATCCTCACCATCGTGCACCGGCGCACTCTGTTCGGCGGCTACCGCGTGCCGCCGCCGGGGTCACCCTCTGACCGTGTGCTCTTCTGGGGCGCAGCCGCGGTGCTGATCGCGCTGCTTCCGTTGCTCACGGTGACGCACGACGTGTGGATCCCCGCCACGGCCGCCGCCCTGCTCCTGGTCGTGCTGTTCGCGGTGCGGCGTCGACATGTGCTGCGGCTCGGACTGGTTCCGTGGTCCGCAGTCGGACTCGCCACCGCTCTGTTCGTGCTGGTCGAGACGGCGCATGCCAATGGCCTCCTCGATTTCCTGACGGCGCTGGCTCCCGACGATCACGGGCCGGCGGCGCTCCTGCAGCTCGCGGGAATCGGCGCCCTCGCCGCCAACGGTGTGAACAACCTCCCGGCATATCTCATCCTGGAGCCCGCCGCGGGAGACCCGGTGGCGTTGATGGCACTGCTGATCGGTGTGAACCTCGGCCCGCTCGTCACTCCGTGGGCATCACTGGCGACGCTGTTGTGGCATCACCGGATCGTGGCGCTCGGCGTGACGATCAGTTGGCCGCGCTTCATGCTGTGGGGGCTCGTCGTCGCGGTGCCGACGGTCGTCGCAGCCACTCTGGTGCTCGCCCTCGTCGCCGGGTGATGCTCGGCGTCAGCTCTGCGGTGGACCGGCAGGCCGGTGCGCACGCCGGCCGTTCACGACGACGGGGCGGCCGGCACGCTCCTGGCCCGGCAGCGGGCGGGAGCGACGTCCGTAGATGAGCTCGGAGGAATCCAGCAGCCACGGCACGAGCGTGATCGAGACGCCGTGCACGAGCATCAGCTGGTTCGCCAACCGACGGGCGCGTCGGTTGTGCAGGAACGTCTCCCACCAGTGCCCGACGATGTACTGCGGAAGGTAGACCGTCACGACGGACGAGCCGTGCTTCTCGCGGTACTGGTTGATGAACTGCGCCACCGGCTGCGCGAACGACCGGTACGGCGATTCGATGATCACCAGGGGGACGGGCATCAGATGGTCCGCCCACTGCTGCTGCAGCTCGGTGGCGTCGTCCGCGGCAACCCCCACGTGCACAGCGAGAGTCTTGCCGTGCTTCGCCGCGACGGCATACTCGACGGCTTTCACGACCGGCTTCTGCAGCCGGTTGACCAGCACGAGGGCGAGGTCTCCGTTGGCGCCGAAATGCGTGACGTCATCGATCGCGATCTCGTGCTCGACATCGCGGTAGTACCGCTTCACGCCCATCATCAGGAACGCGAGCACCGGGATGGCGAAGAACACCAGATACGCGCCGTGGGTGAATTTCGTGATCGTGACGATGACGAGCACGAGGATCGTGAGGCTCGCGCCGACGGAGTTGATGATCAGGCCGACGCGCGCAGAGCGGCGATCGGATGCCGTGGCCTGCACGCCGGTGCTTCCTTCGGCCGGCCGGCGCAGGATGCGTCGCCAGTGCCGCACCATGCCGAGCTGGCCGAGCGAGAACGACACGAAGACGCCGATGATGTACAGCTGGATGAGCGTGGTCAGTTTCGCCTGGAACACGATGAGCACGATCATCGCGACGATGCCCAGGGCGATCATGCCGTTCGAGAAGACGAGCCGGTCGCCGCGGGTGTTCAGGGCCTTCGGGGCATAGCCGTCGCGGGCGAGCACCGAGCCGAGCAACGGGAAGCCGTTGAACGCGGTGTTCGCGGCGAGCAGCAGCACGCACGCGGTCGCCGCCTGCACGATGAAGAAGAGGATGCTGCCGCCACCGAAGGTGGCGCTCGCCACCTGTGCCATCAGGCTCGGCTGCGGGTTCGTGCAGTCGAAGCCGATCAGGTCGCAGGGATTCTCGGCGTAGTGGACGCCGGTGATCAGGGCGAGCGCGGTCAGACCGGCGAACAGGCCGATCGCGATCGTGCCCATCAGCACGAGGGTGGACTGCGCGTTTCGCACCTTGGGTGCGCGGAAGGCGGGAACGCCGTTCGAGACGGCTTCGACGCCGGTGAGGGCGGAGCATCCGCTCGAGAAGGCCCGCAGAACGAGCAGGATCACTGCGGCCTGGCTGAGGTCTTCGGCGTGCACGGCGAACTCGGCGCTGGAAGCGACCGGCGCATCGCCGAGGAATGTGCGGACAAGGCCGGTGAGGATCATGAAGCCGACCGAGGCGATGAAGACATAGGTCGGGATCGCGAACACGAGGGACGCCTCACGCACACCGCGCAGGTTCACGACGATGATCAGGATGACGAAGCCGACGGCGAGCCACACCCGGAACGGGTCGAGCGCCGGAACGGCCGAGATGATGTTGTCGACGCCGGATGCCACCGACACAGCGACCGTCAGTACGTAATCCACGAGGAGCGCCGCCGCCACGACGACGCCGGGGATCTCGCCGAGATTCTTCGACGCCACCTCGTAGTCGCCGCCGCCGGAGGGGTACGCCTTGATGAGCTGGCGATAGCTGAGCACGACCACGAGCAGCAGCACGATGACGCATACGGCCACGATCGGCGTGAAGGACAGAAAGGTGAGTCCGCCGATCAGCAGGATCATCACCAGTTCCTGTGGGGCGTAGGCCACGGAGCTCAGCGCGTCGGAGGCGAAGATCGGCAGCGCCATGCGCTTCGGCAGCAGCTGACCCTCGAGGTGCTCGTTGGTCAGCGGATCCCCGATGAGGATGCGCTTCGCGAGCTGCGGGGTGTCCGGCAGGCTCCGGGATTCATTTGCCACGAGCGGCGACGATACGCCTGCGGGGGCGATCCTCACGACATCCTTACGGAATCCCTACGGGGTGTGCGGACGCCCTTACGGAACCCTTACGCTTCGGTGTCGTCGGCTCGTGGGACGCGTTCTCTATGATTCGCACTCATAGGATTCGCATCGTTGCGACATAGCATCCGCTCCGCCCCGACCTATCGTTCGCACAGCGTGCCTTGATTCTCTGGATCCAGACGACGGGAGAGATCATGAGCGAGACGACGACCGATCCGCGATGGATCGATAAGGATGGCAACGAGATCGACGAGGACCACCGCGGGCTGGTCTACGACATCCGCACGCTGGTGAACCGGCGACGGGCCCTGGGCATCTTCGGTGGAGTGGCCGCGACGGCGCTGCTCGCCGCGTGCGCGCCGGTGGCATCCTCAGCAGGGAACTCGTCCGGAGAGCCCAGTGGTTCCGGTGCGCCGAGCGGATCCGGCGGACCCAGCGGAGCACCAGAGGCGGAGGGCGACGGTGTGACGGTGGAAGGCGAAGTGCCGGACGAGACGGCCGGGCCTTACCCCGCCGACGGATCGAACGGCGTGAACGTCCTCGATGATTCCGGGATCGTGCGCCGAGACATCCGCTCCAGCTTCGGATCCTCGACGACGACCGCCGAGGGCGTCCCGCTGGAGATCGTGCTCACGGTGCGCGACGCCGCGACTGGCAGCGCCTTGGTCGGGGCCGGCGTCTACCTCTGGCACTGCGACCGGGACGGGAACTACTCGCTGTACTCGGATGCTGCGAAAGGCGAGAACTATCTCCGCGGAGTCCAGGAGGCCGACGACACCGGCACTGTGCGATTCACCTCGATCTACCCGGCCTGCTACGACGGCCGCTGGCCGCATATCCACTTCGAGGTCTACGGGGATGTCGCATCGGCAGTCGCGACCGGCCCGATCGTGAAGACATCGCAGATCGCCCTCCCCGAGGAGAGCAACGCGGCCGTGTACGCGACCGGTGGCTACGAGAAGAGCGTGACCAACGCATCCAGGGTGACGCTGGCCGGTGACAACGTCTTCGGCGACGACGACGGCATCCACCAGATCGCGACCATGGCCGGCGGCGTCTCTCAGGGATACACGGCCGCACTGACGATCGGGGTGTGAGGGCATCCGCTGCGGGCGAACACCCAGGCGATTCCGATCACGGATGCGTAACGTCAGGATCATGAGCACGGTTTCCGTCGACGAGCAGGCCATCGCCGAGGCGAAGGATCTCCGCGATCAGTTCCAGCGGTTCCTCCGGGAGTACGAGTTCGGGATGCGGGAGGTCGAGACCAAGATCTCGATCCTCCGCGACGAGTTCACGCACAACCACGCGTACAACCCGATCGAGCACGTCAAGAGTCGGATCAAGACGCCGGACAGCATCGTCGAGAAGGTCGCCCGCAAGGGGATCGAGCCCGACTTCGACACCATCCGTGCGGAGATCACCGACATCGCGGGCATCCGGGTGACCTGCAGTTTCGTCGCCGACGTGTACCGCCTCTTCGATCTGCTCACCCAGCAGGACGACGTCAGCATCCGTCTGGTCAAGGACTACATCGCCGACCCGAAGCCGAACGGCTACAAGAGTCTGCACACGATCATCGAGGTTCCCGTGTTCCTCTCGACCGGCCCGATCGCGGTGCCGGTCGAGGTGCAGTTCCGCACCATCGCGATGGACTTCTGGGCCAGCCTCGAGCACAAGATCCACTACAAGTTCCAGGGCCAGGTTCCCGGCCACCTCGTCGACAGCCTCACCGATGCGGCCGATGCAGCGAGCGAGCTCGATGTACGCATGGAGCGCCTGCACCGCGAGGCGCACGGCGTGCGGCCGCGCGAGCTCGCTCCGCCGCGTGTGATCGCGGTGTAATCGGCCGTTCAGGCTGGTGCTTCGCGGTTCACAACTCAGGAAGAATTCCAGCGACCGGGCCTATTCGGGCGCGGACGGTGAGTACCGGAGCGGATCTTCCTGAGTTGTGAACGGAGCTCGGCAGCCGCGACTCAGTCGAGGAACTCCCGCGCCGCCGCAGACAGCGCCGTGACGCCGACCTCGATGGTGGGGTGGATCTCCGGCGCGTAGTACGGCGAGTGGTTGGTCGGGATGTCCTCGGCCTGCCGGCCCGCTGCCGTCGCCTCGGCGAACTTCACCGGATCCGCTCCGCCCCAGAACCAGAACACCAGGGGAGCACCGGCATCGCGGGCGAACCAGGACACGTCCTCGCTGCCGGTGAACATGCCGGGGTCCATGACGGATGCTTCACCGAGGGCGCGCTGCAGCGCACCGGTGACCCGTGCCGTGGCGTCTTCGTCGTTGATGGTGGCCGGCAGAGTGTGGTCGGTGCGGATCTCGGGTTCGCGCTCTGCGCCGGATGCCGCGGCCTCGGCCCGCACGATGCGCTCGACGCTCGCGAGCACCTTGTCGCGCATCTCGTCGTTCGGGTACCGGAGGCTGAGCTCGAGCTTCGCCTCGGCGGGGATGATGTTGTTCTTCAGTCCGGCGTGGATCGAACCGACCGTCACGACGGCGACGCCCTGCGGATCGATCTCGCGAGAGGTGATGGTCTGCAAGCGCATCACGGTCGCCGCCGCCATCACGACGGGGTCGATCGTGGCGTGCGGGCGCGAACCGTGTCCGCCGCGACCGTGCAGGGTCACGGTGAGGCCGTCGGATGCGGCCATCTGGGTGCCGCTGCGCACTCCGATGATGCCGGCAGGCAGCGGGGTGACGTGCTGACCGAGCACGATGTCCGGCTTCGGGTAGCGGGCCAGGATGCCGTCGTCGAGCATCGCTCGTGCGCCTGCTCCGTATTCCTCAGCGGGCTGGATGATGACGACCAGCGTTCCCGACCATTCGTCGCGTTCGGCGACGAGCTTCTCGACGGCGCCGATCATGGCGGTGACGTGCATGTCGTGGCCGCAGGCGTGCATGACGGGGACGGCGGTTCCCGTCGGGTCGATGCCCTTCGCCGTGCTCGCATACGCGAGCCCGGTCTGCTCCTCGACGGGGAGGCCGTCCATGTCGGCGCGGAGCCAGACGACAGGCCCGTCGCCGTTGCGCAGCAGTCCGACGACGCCGGTGATGCCGACGCCCTCCTCCACCTCGAGCCCCAGGTCGCGCAGGTGCCCGGCGGCGACGCCGGCCGTGCGCGTCTCCTGGAAGGACAGCTCCGGATGCTGGTGCAGGTCGATGTACAGGGCCTCGAGGTCGATCGTCATGCCATCACCCTAGTGCGCCGCCATCTCGCATCAGTGGCCAGGCGGCGACGTCCGACGTCCGGGGTCAGTGCGGGGTGCGGGGTCATCCGAACCCTGCAATCGCTGTGGCCCCGCACCTCGGCTGGCGAGTGCGTCGTCAGGGTTGAGCAGGCCGCAGGCCTTCATGGACAGGCAGCCGCAGCCGATGCATCCGGTCAGCTCCTTCTCCAGGCGTTCGATGCCTTCTCGGCGTCGTTCCAGCGCGCGCTTCCAGCGACGCGATGCGCGCTGCCAGTCCTCATGGCTGGGGGTGACGGCGAGCGGGACGTCGGCGAAGGCATCCTGCACGTCCGCGAGCGGAATGCCGAGCCGCTTGGCCACGGTGATGAGGGAGACCCGGCGCAGCATGTGGCGCGCGTATCGGCGCTGATTGCCCGGAGTGCGCGTCGATGCGATCAAGCCGAGCTTCTCGTAGAAGTGCAGTGCCGACACGGCCACGCCTGTCCGTCGGCTCATCTCACCGATGCTGAGCAATTCGTCCGGCGCGTGCGGCGGTGCGTCCGTGATGTCTTCAGGCGTCAATCCGGGCCCTCCCGCTGCTCGATTTGACCTCAAGCCTACTTGAGGTTTTACCGTGGAGAACGTGACAAGAACCCGAATGAACGTCGCTGAACCGCGAGTCGCCATCGTCGGAGCCGGCCCCGCCGGCATCTACGCCGCCGACATCCTGCTCGGGCTCTCGCCCACCGCAACCGTCGACCTGTTCGAGAAGCTCCCCGCCCCTTACGGTCTGGTGCGATACGGGGTCGCCCCTGATCACCCGCGGATCCGGAAGATCACCGACGCCCTGCACGAGGTGCTCACGAACCCGCGGATCCGGCTGCGCTGCAATGTCGAAGTCGGTGCCGACATCGGCATCGCCGAGCTCCGAGCCGCCTACGACGGCGTGATCGTCGCGACCGGCGCCGACCTCGACGTGCCGCTCGACATCCCCGGCATCGATCTGCCCGGTTCCTTCGGAGCCGCCGACTTCGTCGCCTGGTACGACGGGCATCCCGATGTGCCGCGCAGCTGGCCGCTCACCGCCGAGTCCGTCGCCGTGCTCGGAGCGGGCAACGTCGCGCTCGACGTCACCCGGATCCTCGCCAAGCACGCCGCAGCGCTCTCGCACACCGATACTCCCGACACCGTCCTCGAGCAGCTCGCGGCCAGCTCCGTGCGCGATGTGCATCTGTTCGCGCGGCGTGGCCCCGCCGATGTGCGCTTCTCGGCGCTCGAGCTGCGCGAGCTCGCCGATCAGCACGATGTCGACGTCATCGTGGACCCGGATGAGCTGGTGCTCGACGCGCATGCCGAGCGGATGATCGAACAGTTCTCGCAGCGCAGGATCATCGTTCGCACACTCACCGAGTGGGCGAGTCGTACTCCGTCGACGCGCAGTGCGTCGCGCCGCATCCACCTGCACCTGCGGCAGCGACCGGTGCGGTTGCTCGGCACCGGGGCCGTGACCGGGATCGAGATGGAACGGACCGCCTCCGACGAACTCGGGCGGATGGTCGGCACCGGAGCGATGCTCCGCTACGACGTCGCGGCCGTCTACCGCGCGATCGGATACCGATCGACTCCGGTTCCCGGCATGCCGTTCGATGCCGAGCGCGGTGTGGTGCCGCACGTCGAGGGGCGTGTCACCGACGCCGACGGCGCCCGCATCCCGCGCCTGTACGCCACCGGCTGGATCAAGAGAGGACCGGTCGGGCTCATCGGTTCGACCAAGTCGGACGCCGCCCAGACCGTGCGGCACGTGCTCGATGACCTCGGTGATCTTGCCGAGGGGCCCGCTGAGCGTGCGGCCGATCCGTTCGACGCGCTCGCCGGTGCCGTCGACTTCGCCGGCTGGCTGCGCATCGACGACGCAGAACGCCGCGCAGGCGCCGAGCGCGGTCGCGAGCGGACCAAGCTCGTGGCCAGAGAAGAGATGCTCGGCCACGCGCTCCCGATCGGGGAGGTTGTCCGATGACGGCGAATCCCGTTCCGACGCCCGTCGGCGAAGGACTCAAGGCGGCCTTCCGCACCCATCCGGCCGGCGTCGCCATCATCACCGCGATGACCGACGACGGCCCGGTCGGCCTCACAGCATCGAGCGTCGCCTCCGTCGCCGTCGACCCGGCCGCGATCGTCTTCTCGGTGACGCGGGCGACAGGCTCCGCCGGCGCGATCCTCGGCGCCGACACCTTCGTCGTGCATCTCATCGACGATGAGCACGCCGCCCTCGCCCAGAGCTTCGCGACGAGCGGCGCCGATCGCTTCACTCCGGAACAGGGCTGGACGGCACTCGAGACCGGCGAACCGTTTCTCGCTTCCGCACGCGCCGCACTGCGCTGCCGGTCGCTGCACACGGTAGCCGTCGGCTCGTCGACGGTCGTCATCGCCGAAGTGCTCGACGTGCTCCACGGCCCGCAGGGTCGACCGGTCGTCTACCTGGACCGCGGGTTCCACTCGCTCGCGCACCCTGCGCCACTCGTCGCACCTCTGACCTGAACCACCCTGAACCACGCTCGAAAGGAACCCCCCCCATGTCTGCCCTGTACACGCTTCCCGAACTGCCGTACGACTTCTCCGCCCTCGAACCGCACATCTCCGGCACGATCATGGAGCTGCACCACACCAAGCACCACCAGGCCTACGTCACCGGTGCCAACACGGCTCTGGAGCAGCTCGCGGACGCGCGAGATGCGGGGGATCTCTCGAACGTGAACAAGCTCGAGAAGGATCTCGCCTTCAATCTGGGTGGTCACATCAACCACTCGGTGTTCTGGCAGAACCTCTCGCCGAACGGCGGTGGGGCGCCCGAGGGCGAGCTCGCCGCTGCGCTCGCCGATTCGTTCGGATCGATCGACGCTTTCCGTGCGCACTTCACCGCCAGTGCGCTCGGTGTGCAGGGCTCCGGGTGGGCTGTGCTCGCCTGGGACAGCATCGGGGCCAGGCCCGTGATCTTCCAGCTGTTCGATCAGCAGGGGAACGCGCCGCTCGGCGTGATCCCGCTGCTGCAGCTCGACGTCTGGGAGCACGCGTACTACCTGGACTACCGCAATGTGCGCGCCGATTACGTCAAGGCGTTCTGGGAGATCGTGAACTGGGCCGACGTTCAGGAGCGGTTCACCAGGGCGCAGACGGCGACGCGCGGACTCATCGCCGCGCGCTGATTCGGCGCGGGGTCGTCACAAACAGACACTTGTACAAGTGGCTGTTTGTGGAGCATGATGAGCGCGGAGGTGCTCATGGAAGCTCTGAGTCTTGACCACGCGTTTCACGCCCTGTCGGATGGCAACCGTCGGGCCATCCTCGCGCTGGTGCGCACCGGTCATCGACCGGTCGGCGAGATCGCGAGCGAGCTCGGCCTGTCGCAGCAGATCGTGTCGCATCACCTGAAGGTGCTTCGCGAAGCGGGCCTGGTGTCGGGCACACGATCGGGCACCCGGCACCTGTACGCAGTCCGGGTGGAGGGTCTTGCGGTGGGCAAGGCGTTCTTCGACGACTTCTGGCCGGAGCGGCTGACGCGACTCAAGAATGCGATCGAGGGAGCCGGGGTGGGTGAGGGCGATGGCTGAGCACCGCTCGAGCATCGACATCGCCGCGCCCCCGGAACGGGTCTTCGAGTACCTGGTGACCGCGGAGGGGATCACGGCATGGATGGGCGACTGGGCTCAGGTCGAGCCGACTCCGGGCGGAGAGTTCTCCGTGAACATCGCCGGGTACGGCGCCCGGGGGATCTTCCTCGAAGTCGACCGGCCGCGTCGGGTGACGGTGTCCTGGGGTTTCGAGGGGAGCGAGGAGCTGCCACCCGGATCGTCGACGGTGTCGTTCGAGCTGAGTGCGACCGACGGCGGCACGCGAGTCGAGGTCGTGCACACAGACCTGCCGGAGAGTGCGGTGCCAGGACACGTCGACGGATGGGACCACTTCGTTGCCCGGCTCGCCCTCGCCGCCACCGGGCAGCGGCTTCCGCCTGACACCTGGACGCCGTCGCAATGACCGATACCGAAGGAGTGCACGAGATGACGAACGTACCGACGCCCGTTGCCACCGTGGAGGCGTATCACCGAGCCTGGACCGGAGGAGACGTCGAGCTCGCGCTGACGTACCTGTCGGACTCCGTCGTATGTGCAGCGCCGGATCCCGCGATCACGACGAAGGCCCACTGGCGGGAGTACCTCTCCAGATTCGTCCCCATGCTCACCGGGGCTCCCGAACTCACTCGGATGACAGACGGCGACCGGGTGGCGCTCTGGTACTTCCCGCAAACCGCCGTCACCGACACCACGCTGGCCAGTGAACTCTTCCGTGTGGAGGATGGGCGAATCACCGATATCCGGCTGTGCTTCGACAGGCTCAACTACATGCCGCCGCCATCGGCGTGACGCTCGCCCTCAGCCCAGCAGTTCCCCGACGAGCGTCTCGATGCGGCCGCGGATCTCGTCGCGGATCGGACGCACGGAGTCGATGCCCTGGCCTGCCGGGTCATCGAGCTTCCAGTCTTCGTAACGCTTCCCAGGGAAGAACGGGCAGGCATCGCCGCAGCCCATCGTGATGACGACGTCGGATGCCTGCACGGCCTCGGTCGTCAGCACCTTCGGAGCCTCGGCGGTGATGTCGATGCCGAGCTCGGCCATCGCCTCGACGGCGATCGGGTTGATCTGGTCGGCTGGCATGGAACCGGCAGAGCGCACCTCGACGCGGTCGCCGGCGATGTCGCGGAGGAATCCTGCGGCCATCTGCGAGCGTCCGGCGTTGTGCACGCAGACGAAGAGAACAGAGGGCTTGGTGGTGTCAGTCATGGTGTCTCCCGAGTGATTGGTCAGTTGAGAACGTCGTCGACGAGGATGCGGACGCGGGCGGCGATGTCGTCACGGATGGCTTCGACGCCCTCCACAGAGGCGAGGGCCGGGTCACCCACGGCCCAGTCCTCGTAGCGGACGCCGGGGATGATGGGGCAGACGTCGCCGCATCCCATCGTGACGACGACGTCGGCCGCGCGGACGGCGTCGTCGGTGAGCGGCTTCGGGAAGCGTTCGGATGCCGCGTCCCCCTCGATCTCCGCAAGGAGCGACCGCACGTGCGGGTGGATGACGTCGGCCGGGCTGGAGCCGGCCGAGCGGGCGACGACCTTGCCGCCGGCCATCTGGTTCACGAGGGCCGCGGCGAGCTGCGACCGGCCGGCGTTGGCGACGCAGACGAACAGTACCTGAGGCACGCCCGTATCGCGGTCGCGGGTGAGGTCGCTCAGGCGCTGACGGGCGAAGCGCTCAGTGAGGGGGATCAGCGCCGAGCTGACCCGTGCCGTGCGGGCGAGGCCGGTGTACGACTCGCGCACGATCGCGAACACGACCCCCGCGTCGAGCTCCGGAACCTCCGCGGCGAGTTCACCGGCGAGGCGCGTGACACGTGCGTCGAAGTCCGGTCGCAGTCCATCGTCCCCTGAGTCGTTGCGCCATGGAGCGGCGACCGTCGCGGGCGCGAACGAGTCCAGGAGCGCGGTGACGGCACGACGGCGGTCCGGATTGATGCGGTACCAGACCCAGGTGCCGCGCCGCTCGGAAGTCAGGACGCCGACGTCCTTGAGGACCTTGAGGTGATGCGAGACGGTCGGCTGGGCGA
Organism: Microbacterium sp. LWO13-1.2; assembly: GCF_038397725.1. Taxonomy (NCBI): domain Bacteria; kingdom Bacillati; phylum Actinomycetota; class Actinomycetes; order Micrococcales; family Microbacteriaceae; genus Microbacterium; species Microbacterium sp. LWO13-1.2. The sequence goes on along the minus strand of NZ_CP151634.1, from coordinate 581,220 downwards.
CCTCTGCGAGCTCTGCAAGATCGCAGACGCAGGACTCGCCCCGCGGGTCGGAGGCGATGGCCGACAGCATCCGAAGTCGCAACGGATCGGCGAGCGCCTTCAGCGTCGTGGCGACGGATGCGGCGGCATCCTGCCCGATCGCATGGGTGGCGACGGGACTGCAGGTGTCTGCAGTCAGGGATGTCGCGTTCATGACGGGGTCCTTTCACCAGTGAACGGGGCGGTGATGAGCGCCAGAAGGTGAGCAGTGTGAATCGATATGTCTCTATATTGACGAATATCAATTCAAGTCGCAAGCTGCCCTGGAAGAGTTCACTTGCTGGTCATCTGGCGGCTCGAAGCCGGGGTTCTTCCTGCTCCCGCGCTCGCCTCGCACGGGAGGCCGATACTCTCCTCTCTATATGAGCGACAGCCGCGGTGGTTGAATGCTCTCATCAGACAGGAAGACCATGGACGCGCTGGACGTTCTCGGCAGTATCGCCGACATCATCGCGTGGATCGGGCTCGGCATCGGGATCCCGCTGCTCCTGGTCGTCGCCATCGGCAGGGCTCACGACGGCCGGTGGCATCCCATCGAGGTCGTCATCCTGGAGGAAGCTGAGCGGGCGCGCGCCCGCTGGTACACCGCCGGTGACTTCTGGGAACGCCCCCTCCGCGCATCCGAAGCAGAGCACTGGCGGGGGCGCGAAGAAGCCCCGGCCTTCATCAGCGAGAAGCACCCGCGCGTGATGAGTTTCGAACCCCGGCGACCTGCCCTCCACGCGATCCAGGTCGTTGCGATCGCCCTTGCCAGCGCCGGGGGAGCGGGACTGGTGCTGTCGTTCGTCCTGCTCTTCGTGGCGTAAGACGGCTCCTGGCGGCAGAGACGCACTTGATCTAAGAGGATTCCGATGCAATTCAATTAGTCAGTGGTGACTGTATAGTCATTGCATGCTGACTATTGCCTCACGGCTCGACGTGATGAACCGGCTCGGCCGTGCAATGGCCGATCCGACGAGATCCCTCATCCTGATGACGCTCATTGCCGGGCCCAGCTACCCTGCGGTGCTGTCGCGCACTCTCGATCTCACCCGCTCGAACGTCTCGAACCACCTGACGTGCCTCCGGGACTGCGGCATCGTGATCGCGGAGCCGGAGGGCCGTCAGACGCGGTATGAGATCGCCGACCCGCACCTCGCCGCGGCGCTGACGGCGCTCGTGGACGTGACCCTCGCGGTCGACGAGAACGCCCCCTGCATGGATGCCGCCTGCGCGGTGCCCGGATGCTGCGGGACGGATGCTGGCGCGTGACCGAGCTCACCGTGGAGAGGCGCGCCCGGCTGCACCGACGGGTCCGGTTCATCGTCGCCTTCACGATCACCTACAACGTGATCGAGGGCATCATCGCGGTGTGGGCCGGAGTCGTCGCCTCGTCGGCGGCACTGATCGGGTTCGGCCTTGATTCTGCAGTAGAGGTGCTCTCGGCTGCCGCGATCGCGTGGCAGTTCACCCGGAAGAACCCCGAGCGCTGGGAGAAGGGCACCGTCCGCGTCATCGGCCTCGCCTTCTTCCTCCTCGCCGCCTACGTCACGATCGACGCGGTACTGGCCCTGATCGGACAGGAAGGTCCAACGCATACTCCGCTCGGATTGGGGATCACGGCGCTCAGCCTCATCGTCATGCCGCTGCTGGCATGGCTCGAGGTGCGTACCGGTCGCGAGCTGGACTCGAAGAGCGTTGTCGCGGATGCGAAGCAACTCATCCTGTGCGTCTATCTCTCCGGCGCCGTCTTCCTCGGTCTCCTCCTGAACAGCCTGCTCGGCTGGTGGTGGGCGGATTCGGCCGCCGCTCTCATCGTGGCGGTCCTCGCGATCCGGGAGGGCATCGAGGCGTGGCGCGGCGACGTCGAATCACCGTTCGAGGTGCTCGAAGAGCTCGAGGACGCCCACACCTGAGTACCGGAACCGGGCCGCCGACATGCGCCGCCCCGGCTCCGAGAATCACGTCAGACGGATGCTCCCACCGGCCGGCCGATCTGCAGCACCGCCGGAGCGGCGCAGCATCCGCCGGCCGCCGCCTCATCGAAGTCGCTGGAGCCGCCGCAGACCCCGGTCTCGGGAAGGGTGAGCTCGTTGCGCGCCGCCGCCTCATGATCGCCGGCGAGATGGGCGACCACACTGCGCACCTGCTCGTACCCGGTCAGGGCGAGGAAGGTCGGCGCGCGCCCGTAGGACTTCACGCCGACGATGAAGAGGCCGGGTTCGGGTTGAGCGAGTTGGCGTGCGCCCGTCGCCGACACCGAGCCGCAGGAGTGGATGTTGGGGTCGATGTCGGCTGCGATTCCGGCGACGGCGTCGAGCACCGGATCCAGATCGATGCGCAGTTCGCGCAGGATGCCGGTGTCCGGCCGGAATCCGGTGAGGGCGTAGACGTGCGCGACGTCGGTGATCTCCCTGCCGTCCTCGGCGATGACCGTGAGGGCATCGGCATCCGCCTGGAGCTCGGCGACGCGGAATCCGGTCACCAGGTCGACGACACCGGATTCGATCACCTTGCGCGCGCGCGACCCCAGTGCTGCGCGTTCCGGAAGATCGTCTCCCGCACCTCCGCCGAAGACATTCGCCGCGCTGCCTCGGCGCAGCAGCCAGGTCACACGCGTTCCCGGCGAGCGGCGTGCGAGCTCGCTCAGCCGCAGGACGGCGTGCGTGGCGGAGTGCCCGGCGCCCACGACGACGACGTGCTGGCCAGCGAGAGCGGCGACATCATTCGGGATGCGATAGGAGATCCGTTCAGCGGCGCTGGCCTCACCGAGTGCCGGGAAGCCGTCGGCGCCGGCGGGATTGGGGAGTGACCAGGTGCCGCTCGCGTCGATGACCGCTCGGGCGAGGAGCCGGGCGTCGTTGCCGTTCGCATCGACGGTGTGCACCACGAAAGGCTGGCTCTTGCGACCGGCTTCGACGACCTTGTCTCGGCCCTGGCGGGACACGCCGGTCACCGTGGTCGCATACCGGATGCGCTCGCCGAGGGCATCCGCGAGGGGAGCGAGGTATTCGCTCACCCACTCAGCGCCGGTCGGGAAGCCTGATGCGGGCGCGCTCCATCCGGTCGGTTCGAGTAGCCGCCTTCCCGCCGTGTCGGTGAGTTCGGCCCACGCGGAGAAGAGGCGCACATGTCCCCACTCCGAGACCGCGGCCGCAGGCCCATCCCCGCGTTCGACGACGACGACGTCGAGGCTGCGTTCGACGAGGTGCGCTGCGGCGGCGAGGCCCTGCGGGCCTGCTCCGATGACGACGACGGGAAGCTCAGACATCACATCTCCTCAAATCGAGATTCTTCAATATGACGACTGTTACGCATCTATCGAAGAATGTCAATACGTGGCAGACTGGAGGGGTGAGCCTGCCAATGACCATCGAAGCGCCGTCGTGCTGCGTGCCGCCGATCACGTCTTCGCTCACTGCGGAAGACGCCGAGCGCATCGCGCACGTCTTCAAGGCGCTGGGCGATCCGACGCGCATCCGGTTGCTCTCGCTCATCGCCGCGGCCGATGGCGGCGAGGCCTGCATCTGCGACCTCATCGATCCGGTCGGCCTGTCGCAGGGCACCGTCTCCCACCACATGAAACTGCTCGCCGACGCCGGCTTCGTCACGCGCGAGCAGCGCGGCAAGTGGGCGTATTTCGCGCTCACCGAGGGCGCGCTGGATGCCGCCGCCGACGCGCTCCGCTCCGTCTGACCTCAGCGCAGCTGCGCGAACTTCTCGACGTCGATCGTCGGTCCCACCACGAGCACCGTATCGCCGTCGCGGAGGATGGTGTCGGCCTGAGCGTTTCGCCACTCTCCGTGGGCAGATGAACGGTAGGCGGCGATCGTGACGCCATGGGTGCCGCGCACCTGTCCTTCGGTGAGAGTGATGCCGTGCAGATGCTGGGGTGCGACGGTCTTCACGATCGCGTAGCCCTTGTCGATCTCGAGGTAGTCGGCCGCTGCGCCGCGCACGAGGTGCGCCACCCGGCGGCCCATGTCCTTCTCCGGATACACGACCTTGTGCACGCCGAGCTGCTCGAGCACCGCGCCGTGGCGTTCGTCAACGGCCTTCGCCCAGATCACAGGCACCTTGAGCTGCAGCAGAAGTGAAGCAGTGAGGATCGATGCGGTGATGTCGGAGCCGATGGACACCACGACCCGGTCGAACTCTCCGATCGCGAGCTGTTCCAGAACGTCGAGACGCGTCGAATCGGCGCGGACGACCTGGGTGAGTTCTCCATTCAACGCCTGGACGATGTCTTCGTCGGCGTCGATTCCGAGCACCTCGGTGCCGGATGCCATCAGCTCGAGCGCGAGCGAGGTGCCGAACCGGCCGAGGCCGATGACCGCGACCGAGTCGGCCTCGGCGATCCGCCGGGCGTCCTGGCCGAACGAGAGAAACTTGGGCACGTGAGTCCTTTCGAGGGGTGAGAGATGCTCGGCGTCGGGGCGTTCAGCCGATCGCGGGCCGCTCCTTGGGGAGTTCGTAGGCAGTCCTGCGCTCCCGGAGAGCGAGCGCCGACCCGAGGGTGAGCGGGCCGAGTCGCCCGAGGAACATGAGCAGGATGAGGATGATCTGCGCGGCCTGCGGCAGCTGTGCGGTGATTCCGGTGGACATGCCGACCGTGCCGAAGGCAGAGACGACTTCGAACAGCACCTGATCGAGGTCGAGGTCGGTCATCGCGAGGATGGCGATCACCGCCGCCGTGATCGCTCCCAGCGCGACGATGACGACGGTGATGGCCTCGCGGTGCACGGCGCGAGAGAGCCGCTTGCCGAAGACGTTCACGGCGGTGCCTCCGCGCAACTCTGTCCACATGATGAAGAACAGCACCGCGAATGTCGTCACCTTGATGCCGCCGGCGGTACCGGCGGGACCGCCGCCGATGAACATCAAGACGTCCGTGCCCAGCCATGTCTCGTCGTGCATCTGCGCGACGTCGACCGAGTTGAAGCCGGCCGTCCGCGCCTGCACGGCGTGGAAGAAGCCGGCGAGCACTCGAGAACCCGGTGTGAGCGTGCCCAGCGTGCCCGGGTTGTTCCACTCCATGAGCAGCACATAGGCGGTGCTGAGTGCGAGGAGGGCGGCCGTCGTGGCGAGGACGATCCGCGTGTTCATCGTCCAGTGCAGCGGGCGCCGGAACTCCCGTCGCAGCTGTCGCAGTACGGGGAAACCGAGACCTCCCAGGATGATCGCGATGCAGATCGGCAGGCAGATCCAGGGGTCCGAGACGAATCCCATCAGGCTGTCCGTGTAGAGCGCGAAGCCGGCGTTGTTGAACGAGGACACGGAGTGGAAGACGGCGTGCCACGTTGCACGACCGACGTCGTATCCGTATCCCGTGGTGAATCTGACGAAGAGCACCAGCGCCACCATCACCTCGATCGCGACAGTCGTGACGAGGATGCCGGTGGCGATCCTCTTCAGGTCTCCGGCGCCGGCAGTCTTGGTCTCGGTGCTGGTGATCAAGCGCGAGCGCACGGTGAACCGGCGGGCCAACGCCAAGCCCACCAATGCGGCGAAGAGCATGATGCCGAGACCGCCGAGCTGGATCAGCGCCAGGATCACGATCTTCCCGAACGGGCTCCAGTGCACAGCTGTGTCGACCACGATCAGTCCGGTGACGCACACCGCCGATGTCGACGTGAACAGGGCGTCGATCGGTCCCGTCCAGGTGCCCGCGGCCGAGGAGGCAGGCAGCATCAGGATGACCGCCCCCACGAGGATCGCCACCCCGAACCCGACGGCGATCGTCTGAGCGGGCGCCAGAGGGCGGCTCTTCGCGAGCCGACCGCGGACGGAAGTGTGTGAAGCCACGAGCAAGCACACTACTCCACGAAAACTCGCTGCGTGCTCAGTGGCCTCCGCCGAGGTTGCCGGTCAGCCGCTGGTGGAGAGCCGCCGCGGTGTCGTGGAGATCGCGGATCTCCACCGCCTTGCCGCACTGCTCGTACAAGCGGTCAACCGACGATGTCGCGCCGCCGCAAGGCCCACACGCTGCCGGCGATCAGTATCGCGGTCGCGCCCCACAACGCGATGCATCCGGCTGGAGCCAGACCCTCCACGAGCGGCGGCTGGTGGAATGCCCAGGAGTACGGGGAGAGGATGCGCAGCCATTCGGCATCCGGAGCCTGATTCGAGATCGCGTTGAACGCGTATCCGACCACGGCGATCCCCGCGCCCGCCGCGACGCCTCGACTGCGACGGCCGGTCAGCGCGCCGACGAAGAGGGAGACGGTGCCGGACAGCATCGTGACCCCGACGAACACGACTGTCTCGTCGACGATGCGCCACGGCTCGATGTCGAGCGAAGCGGAACCGTTCAGGGCGAAGATGATGATCGCGGCGAAGACGCCGAGCCAGACCACCCTGATCAGCATCGCCGAGGCTGCCTGCATCGCGAAGGCCGCCCTGCCGACGCCGTGAGCGAGATCCAGCTCCAGGCGCCCGGACTCCTCCGCGCCGCCGATGGCGTCGGCGCCCCAGCTGACTGCGGCGATCGTGACCAGAAGGAATCCGATGAGTCCGTAGAAGGTGGCCTGCGTGTATCCGGCGCCGGTTCCGATCTGGTTGTAGCCGAGAGCGTTCACCAACTCGGGCGGCAGGCTCTCGATGATCTGCGTCATCTCGCCGTTGCCGCCGATGCTCGGGAACAGGGGTAGATAAAGGAACAGGATGGCGGCGATACCGACGGTCCATCCCAGCAGGCCGCGCCAGGATTCGCGCAGCGCGCGACGGAAGACGGGAAGCGGCTTAGACATCGTCGGCCTCCGTCGTCGCGGCCGGACTTCCGTAGAGCCGCAGGACGGACTCCTCGAGATCCGGCTCCTCGACCGCGAGGTCGACGATGCGGTGGCGGGCGATCGCCTTGACGAACGGATCGATGTCGCCCTCCACGGTGGCGGCGAGGCGCACCGATCCGTCTGTGTTCTGGATCTCCAGCTCTGCGACGTGCGGGATGCGACTGAGCTCCGCACGCAGCTCGTCCGCGTCGACCTCGGCGAACCCGGCCCGCACCCGGCGGATGGCGCCGAGCCGAAGAGATGCCACATCGCCCTCCGCGACGATACGGCCCGCACTCAGCACGGCCACGGCATCCGCCGTCTGCTGGATCTCGCTGAGCACATGAGAGCTCAGCAGCACCGTCTGCCCTCGGCCGCGCGCTTCGCGGACGAGCTGGAGGAACTCTCGCTGAACCAGCGGGTCCAGCCCGCTCGTCGGCTCGTCGAGGACGAGCAGTTCCGGTTCGTGCATGAAGGCCTGCACGATGCCGAGCTTCTGCTTGTTCCCCTTCGACAGCGTTCGTACAGGGCGGGTCAGATCGAGGCCGAGGCGAGAGGAGAGCCGGTCGATGGTGCCGGACGGTACCGGCCCGGAAACCTCCGCGTAGAAGTCGAGCATGCGGCGGCCGGTCATCCGCCCGTCGAGGCGGAGCTCTCCCGGGATGAATCCGATGCGGCGGCGCAACGCCGCACCCCCGGTGCGCGGGTCCTCACCGAGAACGCGCACTGTTCCGGATGTCGGGCGGATGATGTCGAGGATCATTCGCAGGGTGGTGGTCTTGCCGGCGCCGTTCGGACCGATGAGGCCGAAGACGGTGCCGGGTTCGATGGACAGGGTCAGCGAGTCGACAGCGGTGTGGCGCCCGTACTGCTTGCGCAGGCGGGAGAGGTCAACGGCAGAGTTCACGGTCCCGCTCCCTTTGCGTCCATCGCCCCAGTATGCCCGGTACCTGGACGGTGTCCACCTCTGGCCGGAGCTCAGACGCGGGAAGTGGTTCCTCGCACGATGAGCTCGAACGGGAGATCGGCGTGCTTCCTCGCCGGAGCGTCGGTGCCGTCCTCGAGCTTGGCGAGGACGGCGTCCGCGGCCCGCTCGCCCTGCCCGAGGGGGAACTGATCGACCGTCGTGAGCTGGAAGAACTCCCCGAGCTCGTGGCCGTCGATGCCGACGATCGAGAGGTCCTCCGGCACCCGGAAGCCCAGGTCCCGTGCGGCGAGGATCGCGCCGATCGCCATCTCGTCGGATGCTGCGAACACCGCCGTCGGCCGGGGGCCGGGGCGACCGAGCAGTTGCTTGGCCGCGCGATAACCGCCGCCGACGGTGAAGTCGGCCGGCTCCAGGAAGGCCGGATTCAACGGGATGCCGGCCGTGGCCAACCCCTTCTCGAATCCGAGACGCCGGTTCGTCGGGATGTGGAAGTCGAGGTCGAACTCCGGGTTCGCGCCGATGTGCGCGATGTCGCGGTGGCCGAGCCCGATCAGATGCTCGGTGGCGAGTTGCGCCACGGCCACATCGTCGACCGTCAGGGTGTCGAGGTTCGGATTCGGACCGCCGATCGCGATGACGGGGAGTCCGAGGTCGATCAGTTGACGTGTCTCGTTCTCGTCGAGCTCGATCGACACCGCGATGACGGCATCCACCCGCTGACGCCGCAGGAAGGTGTCGAACACCTCGCTGCGGACGTCGCGGTCGGCGGTGATGTTGTACAGCGTGATGTCGTAGCCCTGACGCATCAGAGCGCTGGAAACCCCCGACAGCACCGCGCTGAAGAACCACCGATCCAGGAACGGGACGACCACGCCGATGTTCTTCGTGCGCCCGGAGGCCAGGCTCGATGCGCGTGATGAGACGACGTAGCCGAGCTGGTGAGCCGCGGCGCGCACTCGTTCCCGAGATGATTCGGAGACGTGCCCGCGTCCGCTGAGGGCGCGCGACACCGTCGCCGTGGAGACTCCGGCCAGTCGCGCGACCTCATCGATGCTCGCCATGACAGGCGTTCAGCCCTTGGTGTACCAGGCGGCGGTGTCGACGGGCAGTGCCGTGCCCTCGAACGGCTGGCTCTGCAGCACGAACGTGACATCCTCGCCGAGCTCGAGCGGCTCGGTGCCCAGGTTCGCCGCGACGTGGATGTCGCCACGGCGGAAGGCCACAGCATCCGCTCCGGCGTCCTCCCAGATCAGTGAGCCGGTGCCGAGGCCGCGCGCGCGGCGCTCGGCCAGCAGCTCCTTGTACAGGGACAGGGTCGAGGTGGGGTCCGCGCTCTCGGTGTCGCGCGCGTACTGCGTCCACTCGGCCGGCTGCGGGAGCCAGGAGTCGCCGGTGTCGTTGAAGCCGAAGGCCGGAGCATCCGCCTCCCACGGCAGCGGAACGCGGCAGCCGTCGCGGCCGTAGCGCTCACCGTTCGTGCGGAACCAGGTCGGGTCCTGACGGAACTCGTCGGGGATCTCCATCGCCTCGGGCAGGCCGAGCTCTTCACCCTGATACAGGTACGACGAGCCGGGGAGGGCGAGCATCAGCGTGGTCGCCGCGCGGGCGCGGGCCAGCCCGATGGCGGTGTCCGGCTTGTCGGGAGTCTCCGGTCCGATGCCCTCGCCCTGCGGGTTCTCCGCCGTCAGGGCAAGACGCGAGGCGTGCCGCACGACATCGTGATTCGAGAGCACCCAGGTGCTGGGCGCGCCGACCTTGCCGAACTCGTCCAGCGATTCGCGGATCACCGCGCCGAGGGCCTCGGCGTCCCAGGCGGTCATCAGATACGGGAAGTTGAACGTCTGGTGCATCTCATCGGGACGCACCCAGAGCGCCGTCTTCTTCAGAGTCGGCAGCCAGGCCTCGCCGCACAGCGCGCGATCACCGTCGTACTCCGCGAGCAACTGATGCCAGTCCCGGTAGATGTCGTGCACTTCGTCCTGGCCCCAGTACGGGACGTTCTCCTCGCCGCCACCCATCGAGTCGGCATCCGCGACCGGGGCGTAGTCGGGAAGACCCGCCTCCTTGACCATGCCGTGCGCGACGTCGACGCGGAAGCCGTCGACTCCGCGGTCGAGCCAGAAGCGCAGGATCGAGCGGAACTCCTCGCGGACCTCGGCGTTGGTCCAGTCGAAATCCGGCTGGCTGGGGTCGAAGATGTGCAGGTACCACTGGCCGGGAGTGCCGTCGGCCTCGATCACGCGCTCCCACATCCCGCCGCCGAACACGGATTCCCAGTTGTTCGGAGGAAGCTCGCCGTTCTTGCCGCGACCGTCGCGGAACACGTAGCGCCCGCGCTCGCGGCTGCCGGGGGCGGCCTTCAGGGCCTCCTGGAACCAGACGTGCTGGTCAGAGGAGTGGTTGGGGACGAGGTCGACGATGACGCGGATGCTGCGGGCGTGCGCCTGCGCGAGCATCTCGTCGAAGTCGGCGAGCGTGCCGAAGATCGGGTCGACGTCGCGGTAGTCGGCGACGTCGTAACCCGCATCCTTCTGCGGGCTGGTCATGAACGGGCTCAGCCAGATCGCGTCGATGCCCAACTCCTGGAGGTCATCGAGGCGCGAGGTGATGCCGGGAAGATCGCCGATGCCGTCGCCGGACGCGTCCGCGAAGGAGCGGGGGTAGATCTGGTAGATGACCGCGCTGCGCCACCACTCGGAACCGGGGGCTGCGATCTGCTCAAGCTGTGCCATGCGATCAGAATAGTGCAAACGCTTACAGTCTTGGTAGATGCGGGATCGAATCGGTTCGGTGAGGTCTTGCGCCTGCGTGCCTTTGCCGCGCTTGCAGGCGCAGGGCTACGCTCAGCGCAAGACGGGTCTTCCGGATCCGTCCTGACGGCGAGGAGACATCATGGTTCCTGAGATCAACTACTGGGCGGTGCTGCTGGCGACGGCGTCGAGCATGCTCGTCGGATCGATCTGGTACGCGCCGAAGGTCTTCGGCACGCGCTGGTCGAAACTGGCGAACGTCGACATGGACAAGCCCGCGGCGAGTGCGACGATGGCCATCATCACGACCGTGATCGTGAGCTTCATCACCGCATGGGTGCTCGCCGGTGCGACGGCGATCGCCTGGCACTTCTACGAGGGGTCATTCTTCGGTGCGGCCGTCATCACCGCGGTCACGCTGTGGGCCGGGTTCACCGCGGCGCGTTTCATCACGCACGACGCGTTCGAAGGGCGCCCGACGGCGCTGACCACGATGAACATCGCACACGAACTCGTCACGGTCCTCGTGATGGCCGTGCTGATCGGGGTGTGGCCGCCGGCCCTCGGGTAGCGCCGAGCATCCGTCCCGCCTGCTGTGCCAGGTGCAGGGCCGAATCACGGATGCAGGATGAAACGCCGCTGATCGGTCCTGCATCCGTACGTTCGTCCTGCAAGTGGAACGCGACGGACGGATGCCGCGACGGACGGATGCCGCGGACGGACGGATGTTTCCGCGATGCCTTAAGCTGCGACGCGGGCGACCGCGGCGATCGCGCTCGCGAAGAAGCCGATGCCGTCGATGCCGGATCGCATCGCCGCTGCCGTGTCGGGGCCGAAGCCGGCCTCGGTCGCGTGCTCCGGATGCGGCATCAGACCGACGACGTTCCCAGCCTCGTTCGTGAGGCCGGCGATGTCGCGGAGCGAGCCGTTCGGGTTCACCCCGGCGTAGCGGAAGGCGACGAGGCCCTCGCCTTCGATGCGGTCGAGTGTCTGTTCGTCGGCGATGTAGCCGCCGTCGGCGTTCTTGAGCGGGATCACGATCTCCTGACCCGCGCGGAAGGTGTTCGTCCACGCGGTGTCGGAGTTCTCGACCGTCAGCCTCTGGTCGCGGCGCACGAAGTGCTGGTGGCCGTTGCGGATCAGGCCGCCGGGCAGCAGGTGCGCCTCGACGAGCATCTGGAAGCCGTTGCAGATGCCGAGGACGGGCATGCCCTTGGCTGCGGCATCCTTCACCTCGGCCATGATCGGCGAGAGAGCGGCGATCGCGCCGGCTCGCAGGTAGTCGCCGTAGCTGAAGCCACCGGGAAGCACGAGGGCGTCGACACCGTCGAGGTCGTGCGAACCGTGCCAGAGCGCGACGGGCTCGGCCCCCGCGATGCGGACGGCGCGCTGCGCGTCGCGGTCGTCGAGCGAGCCGGGGAAGGTGATGACACCGATGCGGACGGTCACTCGGCGACCTCGATGCCGACGACGTCTTCGATCACGGAGTTGGAGAGCACCTCGTCTGCGATGCGCTTGGCCTCGGCGAGAATCTCGTCGGTGACCTCGCCCTCGACGGTGAGTTCGAAGCGTTTTCCGATGCGGACATCGGTGAAGCCCTCGACGCCCAGGCGTGCGAACGCTCCGGAGACGGCCTTCCCCTGCGGGTCGAGCAGTTCGGGCTTGGGCATGACGTCGACGACGATGATGGGCATGAACGGCTCCAGAAGTCGCGGGAAGGCTGGCCGCCTCAGTCTACCGGCCCGCGGCATCCCCCCACGCGGCGGTCAGGAGCGGAAGACCGTGTGCACGTCGCCGATGACGTCGCGGCCGCCGAGGCCCTGGATCTCGAAGAGCACCGAGATGCCGGCGACCTGGCAGCCGAGGCGCTCGAGGATCTGGCGACCGGCCGCGAGAGTGCCGCCGGTGGCGAGCACGTCGTCGATGAGCAGAACGCGTGACCCCGCCGGCAGATCATCGTGCATCTCGATCGTCGCGGTGCCGTACTCGAGGGCGTAGTCGACGGATGCCGCCGGCCGGGGCAGTTTGCCCGCCTTGCGGATCGGGATGAACCCGACTCCGGCGGCGATCGCGGCGGCTCCGGCCAGGATGAACCCGCGCGCCTCGACGCCGGCGACCACATCGAACTGGCCGGCGAACGGCTCGATGATGGCCTCGATCGTGACGCGCAGTGCCTCGGCATCCGCCAGCAACGGCGTGATGTCGCGGAACACGATGCCCGGCTGCGGGTAGTCCGGCACAGAGCGGATCAGCGTTTCGGCGCGGACGAGGGAAGGCGACAGTTCGGCGGGAGGCACCGGGCAAGGTTACCCCGCTGAGGGTCCGCGAGCCCTGTCGATCGGTGTCGCTTGACTTTCGTGGGAGCGCTCCCATACAGTGGCTGACACCTCGTGGGAGCGCTCCCACGGTATTGAAGATCAACGCCGTGCGCCCACGACCTGCACCACTGCATCCCATCCACACACAAAGGAGTGACCTGTGAATACACGCGCCCAACGGCGGATCCTCACGACGGCCGCCGTCGCCTCCATCTCTGCTCTCGCCCTCGCCGGCTGCGCATCCGGCGCGGAGGGCGGCAGCAGCGACCCGAACGACGAGGTGACGCTGACCGTCGCCACGTTCAACGACTTCGGCTACACCGACGAGCTCCTCCAGGAGTACATGGACGAGCACCCTAACGTGAAGATCGTGCACAACCGCGCCGCGACCAGCAACGACGCACGCGAGAACTACTTCCAGAAGCTCGGCAAGACCGGTCTCGCCGACATCGAGGCCATCGAGGTCGACTGGCTCCCCGAGGTCATGAAGTACTCCGACCTGCTCGCTCCGGTCGGCGACGACCTCAAGGACCGCTGGCTGGACTGGAAGACCGAGGCGGCGACGGATGCCGAGGGCAACCTCATCGGCTACGGCACCGACATCGGCCCCGAGGGCGTCTGCTACCGCACCGACCTGTTCGCCGCGGCCGGCCTGCCGACCGACCGCGAGGAAGTCGCCGCTCTCCTCGAGGGGGACTGGGCGAAGTACTTCGAGGTCGGCCAGAAGTACACGGATGCCACGGGCAAGGCCTTCTTCGATTCGGCGGGCGGCACCTACCAGGGCATGATCAACCAGATCGAGGCCGCCTACGAGGACCCGAAGTCCGGTGACATCGTCGCCACCGAGAACGGCGAGGTCAAGGACATCTACGACCAGCTGCTCGCGGCCAGCAAGAGCCAGTCGGCGCACCTCGGCCAGTGGTCCGACGACTGGTTCGCCGGCGTCTCCAACGGCGCGTTCGCGACCATGCTCTGCCCCGGCTGGATGCTCGGTGTCATCGAGGGCAACGCGAAGGACGTCACCACCTGGGACATCGCCGACGTCTTCCCGAACGGCGGCGGCAACTGGGGCGGCTCGTACCTGACCGTCCCGTCCACCGGCAAGAACGTGGCCGCTGCCCAGGAGCTCGCAGACTGGCTGACCGCACCCGAGCAGCAGGTCAAGGCATTCGCGAATGCGGGAACCTTCCCGAGCCAGAACGACGCTCTCACCGACTCGACGCTGCTCGACAGCACCAACGAGTACTTCGGCGGGGCGCCGGTCGGTCAGATCCTCTCCGAGCGCGCGAAGGCCGTGACGGTCGCACCGTTCAAGGGCGAGTTCTACTTCCAGATCAACGACGCCATGCAGAAGGCGCTCACCCGCGTCGAGGACGGCACGCAGGATGCCACGACGAGCTGGGACCAGTGGGTCTCCGAAGTCGAGGCCATCAAGTAGCAAGCGCCCTCCGGTCGTTGAGCGAGCGGAGCGAGACGAAACGCGGCCACGCAATCACCGCGTTTCGTCTCGGTCGCTGCGCTCCCTCGCTCAACGACCGGAACCGGTCGAGCCATCGACGAACCCAAGGAACCTCATGACCGTCGCATCCGCCGCACCACCGAGGCGAGTCGGCTTCAGTCAGCGCCGTGCGCGCTGGGATCTGAAGCTCTCGCCGTACCTCTACATCTCGCCGTTCTTCCTGCTCTTCCTCGTGGTCGGGATGTTCCCGATCGCCTATACCGCCGTCATCTCGTTCATGGACTGGGACCAGGTCCGCGGGAACGGCGAGTTCATCGGCTTCGAGCAGTACGCCTACATCCTCGGCCAGCCGAAGTTCTGGGTGGCGCTGCGCAATACATTCAGCATCTTCCTGCTCTCCAGCATCCCCCAGCTGATCGCGGCCGTCGCGATCGCCGCCGTGCTCGATCAGAACATCCGGGGGAAGACCTTCTGGCGGATGGGCGTCCTGGTGCCGTACGTGATGGCGCCCGTCGCGGTGGCCCTCATCTTCAGCAACATGTTCGGCGACAAGTACGGCATCGTGAACTCGCTGCTGGCCGACATCGGCATCGGCGCGATCCCCTGGCATTCCAACGCCTTCGCGAGTCACATCGCGATCGCGACCATGGTGAACTTCCGCTGGACCGGGTACAACACGCTCATCCTGCTCGCGGCGATGCAGGCCATCCCGCGGGACTACTACGAGGCGGCCACCGTCGACGGCGCCGGCAAGGTGCGCCAGTTCTTCGCGATCACCCTGCCGAGCCTGCGGCCGACGCTCATCTTCGTGATCATCACGTCGACGATCGGCGGCCTGCAGATCTTCGACGAGCCCCGCATGTACGACCAGTACGGCACCGGCGGCGCGAACAGCCAGTGGCTGACGATCACGCTGTACCTCTACAACATCGGCTGGGGGGAGTGGAACTTCGGCCGCGCCGCGGCGCTCGCGTGGATCCTCTTCGTCATCGTGCTGGTGATCGGCATGATCAACCTTCTCGTCACGCGGGCACTCGTCCGTGGCGATGCCGCGAACTCGGTCCGCACACCGATCAAGAAAAAGGGACGGATGCCGTCATGAGCGTGATCGACAAGACGGACGCCGTGGAAGAGACGAGTCCGCGTACTGGTCGGAGGGCCCTGGGCGGTTCGACGGGGGGTCGCAGTCGGAGGACCCGCCATGTGCGGGGCTCGCGTCCTGGGTGGATCGTCTACGCGACGCTCGGCATCGTGCTGCTCGGCAGTGTGTTCCCCTTCTACTGGTCCTTCCTCATCGGCTCGGGCGACGCCTATACCCTCCGCGATCCGAACATGTCGTGGATCCCTGGCGGGAACTTCTGGCAGAACGCTCTGGCTGTCATGAATGATCCGGCGGTGAACTTCTGGCGTGCGCTGTGGAACTCGATCTACACGTCGGCGCTGATCGCGGCATCCGTCGTGTTCTTCTCCACGCTCGCGGGTTGGGCGTTCGCGAAACTGAAGTTCAAGGGACGCGGCTGGCTGCTGGCGTTCGTCGTCGGAACGATGGCGGTGCCGACCCAGCTCGGCGTCGTGCCGCTCTACGTGCTGTTCAGCGAACTCGGCTGGACGGGCAGCACCGGCGCGATCATCATCCCGGCGCTGACGAGCGCGTTCGGCGTCTTCTGGATGACGCAGTACCTGGGGCAGGCGGTGCCGGACGAGCTCATCGAGGCGGCGCGCATGGATGGTGCATCCTCGTTCCGCACCTTCTGGACGATCGGCGTACCGGCGGCGCGGCCCGCAGCAGCGATGCTCGGGCTCTTCACATTCGTCTCGGCCTGGAACAACTTCTTCTGGCCCTTCATCGTGCTCGATCGCCAGGACCCGACGCTCCCCGTCGCCCTCTCCCTGCTCCAGTCGAACCACTTCGTCGACTACTCGATCGTGCTCGCCGGGGTGCTGCTCTCGACCATTCCGCTGCTCCTGCTCTTCGTCGTGGCTGGCCGTCAGCTGGTCAGTGGCATCATGCAGGGCGCAGTGAAAGGATGACCTCCATGACCCGACCCTTCCCAGAGAACTTCCTCTTCGGTGCCGCGACGGCCGCGTACCAGATCGAAGGTGCGGCGTTCGAAGACGGTCGCACGGCGTCGATCTGGGATGCGTTCGCCCGCGTGCCTGGCGCGGTGATCAACGCCGACAACGGCGACGTGGCCTGCGACCACTACCACCGGTACCCGCAGGACGTCGCGCTGATGAAGGAACTGGGGCTGCAGACGTACCGCTTCTCGACCTCGTGGTCGCGGGTTCGTCCTGACGGCGGAGCCGTCAACGCGAAGGGCGTCGACTTCTACAAGCGGCTCGTCGACGAGCTGCTCGGCAAGGACATCGTGCCGTGGCTGACCCTTTACCACTGGGACATGCCGCAGGCGCTGGAGCTGCACGGCGGCTGGACGAACCGCGACACCGTGAGCCGTTTCTTGGAGTACGCGGACACCATGCACGACGCCCTGGGTGATCGGGTGCACTACTGGACGACGCTCAACGAGCCGTGGTGCTCATCGTTCCTCTCCTACACCGCGGGGGTCCATGCCCCAGGGCGCATGGACGTCGGCGACGGGATGCTCGCCGCGCATCATCTCCTCCTGGCCCACGGCAAGACCGTGCAGGAGCTGCGTACGCGCGACCCGAAGCTCGAGCTCGGCATCACCCTGAACCTCACCGTCGCGGATCCCGCTGATCCGGATGCTCCCGCCGACATCGACGCCGCCCGTCGCATCGACGGACAGTTCAACCGCTGGTTCCTCGACCCGATCTTCCGCGGGAACTACCCCGACGACGTCATCCGCGACTTCCGCAAGGTCGACAGCGACGCAGTCTCCCGTTGGGAACAGGCGGTGCTGCCTGGCGATCTCGATGCGATCTCCACTCCGCTCGACGCCCTGGGCGTGAACTACTACCACGGCGAGATGGTGGCCGGAAGTGTTCCGGAGCAGGCGGCGCCAGGCGGCGATGCGCCGACGGAGCGGAAGACGGCCTCCCCGTTCCCGTCGACCGACGGCATCCACTGGGTCGAGCGCGGGCTGCCGCGCACCGCCATGGGGTGGGAGGTGCAGCCGGAAGGGCTGACCCGTCTGCTGCGACGCGTCTCCGACGAGTACGCCGACGGCATTCCGCTGTACGTCACCGAGAACGGCGCCGCCTACGATGACGTGCGCGAAGGCGACACGGTTCCGGATGCCGAGCGCCGTACATTCCTCGTCGAGCATGTCAAGGCGATCGTGGATGCGATCGACGCCGGCATCGACGTGCGCGGCTACTTCTACTGGTCGCTGCTCGACAATTACGAGTGGGCGTGGGGCTACGAGAAGCGCTTCGGCATCGTCCGCGTCGAGTACGACACCCAGGAGCGGATCCTCAAGGACAGCGGCCGGGAGTACGCTCGAATCATCGCAGCGCGCGCCGTGTGACCACGGTCGATCAGCCTTCCGTGAATCGATCTCGGCGGGCCGGCCGGGAACGTTGCGTCACAGGAGGATGCCGATGACGAGGGCGACGATCGAAGAGGTCGCCGCGACCGCCGGAGTGTCGCGCTCCACGGTTTCGCGGGTCGTCAACGGCTCGACGGCGGTGAGCGCGGAAGCACTCACCGCGGTGCAGGATGCGATCCAGCGTCTGAACTACGTGCCGAACCGTGCGGCGCGAACCCTCGCCAGTCGGCAGACGCACGCCATCGCGCTGATCGTTCCCGAAGACACCACGCGATTCTTCGGCGACCCGTTCTTCGCGGCCATCGTCGCCGGCATCAGCGCGCGGATGATCCGGTCGGACTACATCTTGAACCTTCTGATCGCCAGCGACGATCCAGGGGAGAAGACGACGAGCTTCGTGCGCAACGGGGGCGTCGACGGGGCGATCATCGTGTCGCACCACACCAGCGACTCCTTCGTGGACCGCATCGCCGAGTCGGTTCCGGTCGTGTTCGGCGGCCGGCCGATCACGGCGCGGCCCAACGACTACATGGTCGACGTCGACAATGTGCTGGGCGGCCGCGACGCAGCCCAGTACCTGATCGACCGCGGGCACCGTCGGATCGCCACCGTGACGGGATCACTGACGATGCCCGCAGCCGTCGACCGTCTTCATGGGTTCCGGGAGGCGCTCGCCGGGGCGGGTCTCGAGCCGGTCGCCGAGATCGACGGCGGGTTCAGTGAGGAGGGCGCTGCCGAGGCCGCGCGCCGGCTGCTGGCATCCGGGTCAGCCCTGCCCGATGCCATATTCGTGGCCAGCGACCTGATGGCGCGTGGTGTGCTGCAGGTGCTCCGCGGCGCAGGGGTCCGGGTTCCGGACGACGTCGCCGTCATCGGCTTCGACGACTCGCAGGTCGCGGTCGCGGTGGATCCGCCGCTCACCACGATCCGTCAGCCCATGTACGCGCAGGGCGAGACGATGGCTTCGGTCCTGCTCGACGTGCTCGCGGGCCTCGAGCCCGCGCACGCGACGATCCTGTCGACCGAACTCGTGGTGCGCGCCTCGGCGTAGGTTGCTCGGTTCAGGGGTTGCCCGGCCAGGGGCGCCCAGCCAGGGGTCGTCCGTGGCCGCATCCACGACCATTTGGCGGCCATCTGCGTCCCCACCCGGTGGGGAGGGGGCGCTGGTGGTCGCATCCGTCGCCGAATGGTGACCATCTGCGTCCCCTCATGCGCCGCGATGCCGGGCGGGGCCTCGGGTATCCGCCGCTGAGCAACACACGGGCGCGGGCCCGCTGCTCCCCCTGAACGGGCCCGCGCTCGTGGTCTGTGCTGGCTGCGCGCGAACGGCAGCGGCAACGAGGATGCTCGATCACTTAAGTTGAATGAGCATTCAACGAGTAATCTATACGGCAGAGAGCCCGTGAGGAAAATCCGGTGGTCACGGGAGGAGGATGCCGCATGGCCCGCTCCGAGGAGCAGAACCGAATCGCCCGCGAACGCTCGCGCGAGAGCATCCTGCAGGCGGCCGTCGAGCTTTTCAGCGAACGCGGCGTCGCCGGAGCGAGCATTGCCGAGATCACCGGTCGCGCGCGCGTCGCCCAGGGGCTGGTCAATTACTATTTCGGCGGCAAGGAGCAACTCGTCGCTGCCGTGATCGACCGCTGGTTCGACATGCTCTTCGGTCTCGCCCGCGCGCAGGGCGACGCCGATGCGCGACTGGCTGGCGTGATCGATTCGGCGTTGATGGCGACAGCCTTCGCCCTACCGTTGCAGCGCGCTGTGCTCGCCATGCAGCAGCAGCCGTCGACGCACCGGCTGTTCGCCGAGGCGGAAGAGCGGCATGCTGCGGCTGTCATCGCCGCGGAGGACGCGGTTCGAGACATGTTCCGGGAGCGGGGCGCCGATGACCCCGCTGTCGAAGAGATCATGCTGCGCACGACGCTCGAGGGCATCGTCGTGAAGTACGGGGTGTACGGCGCCACATATCCGCTGGAAGCCGCGCGGCGGTGGGTCTACCGGATCTACGATCTCCCCGCCCCGGCCGAGCCTCTCCCACTGGCGCCCGGATCAGGCGACGGTGAGCACCGGCCGCGGGCGGCCGGCGCCGTCACCGACTAGCCTCGGTGTCGCTCAGCCCTTGCCCATGCGCGCGAAGGCGCCGAGCACCGTGCGTTCGGACTGGACGAGATACCGCTCCAATTCCTCAGCACCCGCATCCGCCCCGTGTTCGAGAAAGGCCGTGAGCACGGCGCGGTTCCTGCGTACGAAGGGCTCGTGCAACGAACGCGGATCGTCGATCTCGAGGAAGGCGAGACGCAGCTCGGCTGCGACGTCGCGGTAGGTGCGAGCCAGGCGGGGGCTGTCGGCGAGGTCGACGATGGCCACGTGGAACGCCATGTTCGCGCTTCCGACCTCACGCCACGCTGCCTCATCGCGCGGGGTGGCGCGGGAGATCCCGGCCTCGGCGGCCTCGACGGCATCGCGCATGCGCTGGACGGCAGGATGTTCGGGCTCGGAGTGCCGCAGTGCGGTGCATTCGATGACCCGGCGAGCGCGGTAGATGTCGACCACGTCGGCGATCGTGGGAGAGGCCACCGAGACCCCGCGATGGGGGATGTGTTCGATCAGCCCCTGTTCCTCGAGGACGCGGAAAGCCTCGCGGAGTGTGTTCCGGGAGACCTCGAAGCGCTCGGCGAGAACCGTTTCAGAGAGGCGTGCGCCCGGTGAGAACTCGCCGTCGATGATCTGCTGGCGAAGGACGTCGGCCAGCACTGCCTGTTGTGCCACGGCATCAGCGTAGGGCAGTTCCCGGCTGCATCCTCCGCTCTACGTTGAAAATTGTTGAACAATCTTGCCGGGAATGTTCTACACTCTTGGAAACCCGCACTTGACCCGCACCCGCCAATGACGATGGGAACCTCATGTCCGAGCAGACTCCTGCTGCCGCCCCTCCCGCCACTTCCACCCCCGAAGACGATGCGCGACTGGCCGCCGCGAAGAAGCGTGTGGGCCGCAGCGCCGTCATCGGCGCGATCTTCCTCATGGCGACCTCCGCCATCGGCCCGGGGTTCATCACCCAGACCGCCACGTTCACCGCGACGATGGGCGCCGCGTTCGCGTTCGCGATCCTGATCTCGATCCTGGTCGACATCGCGGTGCAGCTGAACATCTGGCGGATGATCACCTCGTCAGGCAAGCGCGCCGGCGAGCTGGCGAACTCCGCGATCCCGTTCTCCGGTCATGTGATCGCCGTGCTCGTGGTCATCGGCGGCCTCGCCTTCAACATCGGTAACATCGCCGGCGGCGGGCTGGGGCTGAACGCCCTGCTCGGCATCGACGCGAAGCTCGGCGGCATGATCACCGGCGGCATCGCGATCGCGCTGTTCCTGGTGAAGCGCGCCGGCAAGGTCATGGACATCGTCGTGCTGATCCTCGGCGTCGGCATGATCATCATGACCGTGATCGTCGCCTTCATCACCAATCCGCCCGTCGGCGATGCGCTTCGGCAGACCTTCCTGCCTGACCAGCTGAACTTCGCCACGATCACCACGATCGTCGGCGGCACCGTCGGCGGGTACATCACGTACTCCGGCGCGCACCGCTACCTCGACTCCGGGCACACCGGACCTGCGTACGCCGGGCCGGTGATGAAGGCCGCAGCCAACGGCATCCTGGTCACCGGCCTGATGCGTTACGTGCTCTTCCTCGCGATCCTCGGGGTCGTGGCCTCCGGCGTGACCCTCGACCTCACCACCAACGCCGCCAACCCCGCGGGGCAGGCCTTCGGAGCGGCGCTCGGCGACGGCGGCATCCGCATCTTCGGAGCGATCTTCTGGGCGGCTGCGATCAGCTCGGTCATCGGTGCGGCATACACCTCGGCGACCTTCCTCTCCACGTTCAACAAGAAGCTCGCCGGCGGATGGCCGTTGCAGTTGGCGACCGTCGCCTTCATCGTGGTGTCGTTCATCGTCTACGTGTCGATCGGCACCGCCCCGGCAGCGATCCTGGTCTTCGTCGGCGGATTCAACGGGCTCATCCTCCCGATCGGTCTCACCGTCTTCATGTACATCGGCTGGTTCCGTCGCGACCTGCTCGGCGCCAAGAAGTACCCGATCTGGCTCCTGGTCGCCGGGACCCTGGCCACCGCGCTCACCTGGTACATGGGCGCCGTCTCGATCGTCCCCATCTTCGCGCTGCTCGGAACCGGAGCGTGATCTGATGGCGACCATCGATCTGAACTCGGACCTCGGGGAGAACGTTCCCGACCGGATCGTGAGCGACGACGACGCGATGCTCGCAATCGTCACCAGCGCCAACGTCTCCTGCGGCTTCCACGCCGGTAGCCCCGAGGGGATCCGGGCGACCGTCGCCGCAGCGGTGCGCAACGGCGTCACGATCGGCGCGCACCCGGGTTACCGTGACTACGAGAACTTCGGTCGCACGATTGTCGACATCGACTCCGCGACGCTGCAGGCGCATGTCGAGTACCAGCTCGGCGCGCTGGAGGCGCTCACCCGCTCGGTCGGCGGCACCGTCGCCTACGTCAAGCCCCATGGCGCGCTCTACAACACCATCGCCCGCGACGAACGTCAGGCGAAGGATGTCGTCGCGGCGATCCGTGCGGTGAATCCACGGCTCGTGCTGCTGGGTCTCGCCGGCGGAGTCGTTCTCGACGTCGCCCGACGTGCGGGTCTCGCCGTCGCGGCCGAGGCCTTCGCCGACCGGGCCTATCTGCCGGACGGTCAGCTGGTCTCGCGAACGCAGGAGGGCGCGGTGCTGCACGATGCGTCCGCCGTCGCCGAGCGGATGCTGCGACTGGCGCAAGAGGGGGTCGTCCGCGCGATCGACGGGACCGACGTGCGGGTGGAAGCGCAATCGATCTGCGTGCACGGTGACAGCCGCGGATCCGTGGCGATGGCGGCGGAGACGCGGCGCCTGCTTGAAAGCGCCGGAATCGTCATCGCGCCGTTCGCCGGAGTCTGAGATGACGCTCCCGTCCATCACAGGCCCTCACGACGCGGAGCGCCGCGGCTGATGCGCATCCTCACGGCATCCGATCGGGCTCTTCTCGTCGAAGCGGCCGACCTCGACGAGGCCATGCGCCTCAATCTCGCCTGGGCGGACGTTGCGGGGATCGACGAGCTCATCCCCGCTGCCCGCACTGTCCTGGTGCGGTTCGACCCGCTGCGGATCTCGGCATCCGAGCTCGCGACAGTTCTCAGGACCACGCGCATCGACGCCGCCCACGTGCCGCACGTCCGGGACGTGACCATCCCGGTGCGCTACGACGGTGAAGACCTGGAGGACGTGTCGACTCTGCTCGGCGAGTCCGTCGAGGCGGTGATCGCCCGGCACCTCGCGGCCGAATGGCAGGTCGCGTTCTCCGGCTTCGCGCCCGGATTCGGATACGCGGTCTCGTCGGATCCGTTGTTCGACGTGCCCCGGCGTTCCTCGCCCCGCACGCGGGTTCCCGCGGGCTCCGTCGCCCTCGCGGGGCACTTCACCGGCGTGTACCCGAGGGAGAGTCCGGGCGGCTGGCAGCTGATCGGACACACGGATGCGGCGATGTGGGACATCGACCGCGATCCGCCGGCGCTCCTCTCGCCGGGCACGTCGGTGCGCTTCGAGCGGGCTGACCGGGAAGCCGTCGTGACGGGGAGTCGAACGTCGGAGACTGCGTTTCGTCTCGGTCGCTCCGCTCCCTCGCTCAACGACCAGAATGACAACCCGCGGTCGTTGAGCGAGGAGCGCCAGCGACGAGACGAAACGCTCTCCTCCGACGACCAGAATGACAACCCGCGGTCGTTGAGCGACACTCCGAGCGCGACGTCAGCCCCGCGCATCGAGATCGTCCGCCCCTCGCTGCAGCTGCTCGTGCAGGACCTCGGCCGCCCGGGGCACGCGGCTCTCGGCGTCTCGGCATCCGGCGCGGCCGACCGCACCGCGGTCCGCGACGCGAATCACGCGGTGGGAAACGCCCCAGGGGCCGGCGTCCTGGAAAGCGTGGGCGGTGCGGTGCTCCGCTTCCACGGTGCGGACGTCGCCGCCGTCACCGGGGCGGTGGGGGAGATCACCCTCATCGACCGTGACGATGTGCGCCGCAGCATCCCGCACGGCGTGCCGTTCGCGCTCGCCGACGGCGACGAACTCCAGCTCGGGCATCCCGACCGTGGCCTGCGCTTCGTGATCGCGGTGCGCGGCGGGATCGTCGCCCCGCCCGCCCTCGGCAGTGTGTCCACCGATACGCTCGCCAGCCTCGGCCCGGAACCGTTGGCGGTCGGTGACGTCGTCGCCCTGGGCAACCCCCGTACCGCACCGCATCCGGTCGAGCCGCATCCGATCCCGCGTCGTCTGCCCGCGTCGGGGGAGACGGTCGAACTCGAGATCACGCGCGGTCCGCGCGACGACTGGTTCACCGAGCCCGCCCTGGATGCGCTCCTCGGCCAGGACTGGGAGGTGACTCCGCGCTCCGATCGCGTCGGAATCCGGCTGCATGGAAAAGTCCCGCTGGAGCGGGCCATCGCGGGCGAACTGCCCAGCGAAGGCGCTGTCACCGGCGCGATCCAGGTGCCGCCGGACGGTCAGCCGGTGCTGTTCCTGCCTGACCACCCGCTCACCGGTGGCTATCCGATCATCGGCGCACTCACCGATCGCAGTCTCGACCTCGCCGGGCAACTGCCGCCGGGCGTTCGCATCCGATTCGTCGCTGCGACCGGTGCCGAACCCGTCGCACACTCCGCAGAGGGAACATCATGAAGAAGATCCTGATCGCCAACCGCGGCGAGA
Source organism: Microbacterium sp. LWO13-1.2 (assembly GCF_038397725.1). Taxonomy (NCBI): domain Bacteria; kingdom Bacillati; phylum Actinomycetota; class Actinomycetes; order Micrococcales; family Microbacteriaceae; genus Microbacterium; species Microbacterium sp. LWO13-1.2. The sequence goes on along the minus strand of NZ_CP151634.1, from coordinate 556,739 downwards.
TCGCCGTCCGTGTCATCCGGGCGTGTGCGGAGGCGGGTCACCACTCGATCGCGGTGTACGCCGATCAGGATGCCGACGCGATGCACGTGCGTCTGGCCGACGAAGCCGCAGGGCTCGGCGGCACGACGGCCGCCACCACCTACCTCTCCGTCGAAGCGCTGCTGGATGCCGCGAAGCGGACGGGAGCGGATGCCGTGCACCCCGGCTACGGCTTCCTCTCCGAGAGTGCCGAGTTCGCTCGGGCGGTCGAGGACGCCGGACTCGTCTGGATCGGCCCGGCGCCGGCGAGCATCGAGGCCCTGGGTGACAAGATGACGGCGCGCCGCATCGCGCAGCGCGTCGGAGCGCCGCTCGCAGCCGGCACCGATCAGCCGCTCGCCGGCCCGGCTGAGGCGGTCGCCTTCGCCGAGCAGCACGGACTCCCGATCGCGATCAAGGCCGCGTTCGGTGGCGGCGGGCGCGGGCTGAAGGTCGTCCGCGAGCTGGCAGAGGTCGCCGAGGCCTTCGACGCGGCGACTCGTGAGGCGATCGCCGCGTTCGGCCGGGGCGAGTGCTTCGTGGAGAGGTTCCTGGAGAGCCCGCGTCACATCGAGGTGCAGGTGCTCGGCGACGGTCGCGGCACGGTGGTCGTCGTGGGCGACCGGGACTGCTCGATGCAGCGCCGCAATCAGAAGCTCATCGAAGAGGCCCCGGCTCCCGGCCTCACCGAAGAGCAGCGTTCTCTGATCCATCAGGCGTCGCGGGAGATCTGCGCCGAGGTGCAGTACCGCGGGGCGGGGACCGTCGAGTTCCTCCTCGCCGCGGATGGCACGATCTCCTTCCTCGAGGTGAACACCCGGCTCCAGGTGGAGCATCCGGTCACCGAAGAGGTCACCGGCGTCGACCTGGTGCGCGAGCAGTTCCGCATCGCGTTCGGCGAGGGGATGTCGCTCTCCACGACTCCGGCGCCCGTCGGGCACGCCTTCGAGTTCCGCATCAACGCCGAGGACCCTGGTCGCGGGTTCCTGCCGAGTCCCGGCCTCGTCGAGACGCTGCGCGTACCCGGCGGCCCCGGCGTGCGCTGGGACAGCGGCATCGAGGCGGGCGATGTCGTCCAGCCCGCCTTCGACTCGATGATCGCGAAGCTCATCGTGCACGCCGGCACGCGCGACGACGCCCTTGTGCGCGCACGCAGGGCGCTGCGGGAGCTCGCGGTCGAGGGCCCGGCGACCGTCATCCCGTTCGACAGGCTCGCACTCGACGAAGAGGCGTTCGCGACGGCGACCTTCGCCGTGCACACGCAGTGGATCGAGAGCACGCTGCTGCCCCGGCTCGAGCCTCAGCTGCGGCCCGCTCCGTTGGCGGATGCCGCGCTGCAGCGTTTCCCGGTCGAGATCGACGGTCGACGGGTGATGCTCGGCCTGCCGCTCACGCTGCTGGCGGGGTTCGGGCAGGGCGCGGCGGTCGGATCGGATGCCCCCGGCCCGGATCCGCGCGAGCTGCGTGCCCCGGCACCGGGAACGATCGTGCGCTGGCTCGTCGAGGAGGGCGCAGAAGTCGCCGAGGGAACCCCCATCGTCGTGATCGACGCGATGAAGATGGAGACCACGGTCGCCGCCCATCGAGCCGGCACCCTGTCGGCGCGCGCCGATGTCGGTTCCGCGGTCATGGCTGACGGACTGCTCGCCGTCATCCTCTGAATCCGCGCCCGGCGCCGCGCGTCAGCCGACGCCCAGCACCCGCAGCACATCGCCGCCGAAGAACGTGAACGCGGTCATCCCTGCGGAGAGCAGGAGCACTCCCGCGGTGCCGGCGATCGCGATCGCAGAGATGCCGCGACCGGCGAGCCGCTGACCGCGCAGTCCGACCGAGACCCCCGCATGGGCCGCGAGTGCACCCGCGCTGTCGTCGCGGTACAGCTCGGTGCGGGCGGCGAAGCGCCGGTGGAACTCTTCGGCGAGGACGAGCGCGGCCGTCATCGTTTCGGGGCGATCGAATCTCGTGCTGTTCGGCAGATACACGTAGAGCCGATCGGAGACGAGTTCGATCTCGGTGGCCGAGCCGAGGTCGAGCACCCGGGCCATCAGATCAGGGGTGAAGATGTAGAGCGCGTCCTGTTGATACCCCTGCGGGACGATGAGGCGGAAGATCTTCGCGAACTCCCCCTCGAGCTCCATTCGCGCGGCTCCTCGGCCGAGGCCCAGCGTCGGGATGATGCTGCGCTTCCGATTCGCCAGCACGATGTGCGGCACCGCGGTGGGCAGCGGCAGCTCGATGAAGGCGAACGGTCGCTGAATCGTCGCGGCTTCCTGGCCGCGCGCGATCGAGAAGTGCCTGCCGAGCTCGAACGGCATCCGCGGATCTTCGCACGCCACGACCGCTCGTTCCCGCCCGCGTGCGACGCGAGCGAACGCGGCGCCGGGGCGTCGAGTGCGCTCGAGGCTGTCGGCATAGGCCCAGCCGTTCTGCCACGCGAAGGCGGCGACCTTCACCCGGCGGCTCAGGTCGATGGCGTACCAGATGAAGCCGACGGCGGCGAGAAGCGGGTAGACGACGACGAATGCCCCGAGGACCGGGGCGACGGCGAGCACATCGTTGCGACCGAGCCACCAGAGCCCGGCGAGCATGGCCGCTGCGAACAGCAGCACCGCGATGAGGATGACGACGAAGCGCCGGTACAGCGGCGTGCCGCAGATGCGCTCGTACGCGAGGATGTCGCGGAATCCGGCGCTGCGTCGCAGCGGGTCCAGATCGACGGCTACCGGCTCCACGACAGCGTCGCCCACGGACCGTTGCGCTTCTCGGTGCCGGCCGCCTTGAAGTCCGACCAGCCGTCGCCGAACTTCTCGAACGACTTCTCGTCGACATCTCCGTCGCTCCAGTGCATGACACGGCCGGCGATGTAGCTGAGGCCGAAGTCCGCCCACGACGAGAAGGCTCCTCGGGACTCGCTGTTGATGCGGTGGATGATCGACCGCGCCTCGGCGACGTCACCGTGACCGAGGGCGACTCCCCAGGTGGTCATCGCGACGGCTTGCCCGATGGCGTAGCCGTCGAGGGTTTTCACGAAGAGGCCGGGGGTGACGATGTCCTTCCCGACGCGCTTGCGCACTTCCTGCTCGATGTACTCGATCGCCGTGACGAAGGAGCGGGCGTCGCGCTTGTCGCCGCCCTCCTCGACGATGGCGGCGAGCCATTCCTTCGCCTTCGGCGTGCGTCCCAGTCGCTCGGCCGCCGTCGCGCGCACGGCGAGGTAGAGGGTCCACATCTCGCGGCGGCGGCGCACCGTCGTCAAGCGCTCGATGTTCTCCAGCCAGTCCTCGCGGGTGGCCACGCCCCACTGGGCGACGAGGGCCGCTTTCTCGCGGTCACCGAGGTCGGAGGCCGTCGGATCGTTCCACGGACCGGATGGCATGTTGGTGATCTGCAGGAATCCGAGCGCGATCTCGTTGGCCTCGGTGTCGGTCGTCGAGTACTGCTCGGATGCCTTCACCTTGGCGTCCGGCAGGATCCACACCACGAGGAAGAACAGCACGACGACGCCGACGATCGCCCAGACCCACCACTGTCCGATGAGCCAGCCGATGATCGAGCCGAGGTCGTTGAGGTCGACGCGGGCAGAGGGGTGCATGGGCGCTCCTGAAGGGGGATCCGGTGCTCTTCATAGGCTGAATGAGCATTCAGCGATAAATCTATACGGCAGTGAGTGCGTTGCGGAAGTTCGGAGATCGGAACGATCGGATCCGGATGCTCTTGACGACGCATCCGGATCCCACAGCTGCTCCCGTTAAGCGGAGTCGCCGCCCAGCGGACCGACAGCCGGAATCGGGCCGCCGTCATCGGCGCCGCTCTTGCGCCACCGGGCGATCGCGTTGCCCAGGTGGTAGATGAGCAGAGCCGCGACCGTGCCGAGCACGATCGCGCCGAGCTGGAAGCTGCCCCAGCTCATCGCGAAGCCGGCGATCGCAATGACGAACGACACGGCCACCGTGTACTGGTTCACCGGGCGCGAGAAGTCGACGCGGTTGTCGACCCAGATCTTGATGCCGATGACGCCGATCAGGCCGTAGAGCGCCGTCGTGACGCCACCGAGAACACCGGCGGGGATCGTGTTGAAGATGACGCCGACCTTCGGCGAGAACGCGAGCAGGATCGCGACGACGCCGGCGACCCAGTACGCGGCGGTCGAGTAGACGCGAGTCGCCGCCATCACGCCGATGTTCTCGCCGTAGGTGGTCGTTCCCGACCCGCCGAAGCCACCCGCGAGAGTGGTCGCCAGGCCGTCGGCGAGGAGGGCGCGGCCGGTGTGCTTGTTGATCGACGGGTCGTTCGTCATGGTCGCGACGCCGCGCACGTGGCCGACGTTCTCGGCGATGAGCACCAGCACGACGGGCAGGAACATCGGCACCAGACCCCAGGCGACCGGATCGCCGACCGCGGCGAGGTGGAAGTCGGGCAGTCCGACCCAGGCCGCCTCGGCGACGCCGTCGAACTTCACCTGACCGGTGAAGAGCGCGACGATGTACCCGACGATGACGCCGAGGAAGATCGAGATGCGCCCGAGGAACCCGCGGAACAGCACGCTGAAGAGAACCACGGCTGCCAGCGTCACGGTCGCGAGCTCCGGCTGCTGCTGGAAGTTGTTCCATGCGGCCGGAGCGAGGTTGAAGCCGATCAGAGCGACGATGGACCCGGCCACCACCGGCGGCATGAGCCGGTCGATCCAGCCGGTGCCGACCGCCTGTACGAGGAATCCGACGAGTGCGAGCAGCACACCGGCGGCGACGACACCGAGGAGCGCCTGCGTGATCTGTTCGGCCGACTCGAGCGCCTGACCTGCATTGAGCGCCGTGATCGGGGCGATGAAGGCGAACGAGGAGCCGAGGTAGCTGGGCAGACGGTTGCGGGTCAGCAGCAGGAACAGCAAGGTCCCCAGGCCGGAGAACAGCAGTGTCGTCGAGACGGGGAACCCGGTGAGGATCGGAACCAGGAAGGTCGCGCCGAACATCGCGACGACGTGCTGCACGCCGATCGCGATCGTGGCGGGCCAGTTCAGACGCTCATCGGGTCGGACGACGGCACCGGGTTCGACGGTGCGACCGTCTCCGTGCAGGTTCCACAGCGGCATGCGTGCTCCTCAGGGTCAGGGTAGAACTGGGGAAACACTATCGGCTCGCCGTCGATGAGCTCGTGCGCCCGATCGCACGTGCGGACGGGGCCCGACGCCGGACGTCAGTCGAGGACGAAGGTGACCTCGAGCGTCACCTGCCACTCGGTGATCGCGCCGTCGCTGACGCCGACCTTGTGCTCTTTGACCCAGGCGCCGCTGACGTTGCGAAGAGTCTCGCTCGACCTCGCGATCCCGAGCCGGACGGCATCCTCGAAGCTCTCTGTCGAGCGGGCGGTGATGGTGGTAACGCGTGCAACGGACATGGCGATCCTCCTTGACGGCCTGTGGACCTCCCATGCAACGCGTGTTCCGCGGCATGCGCAAGAGGCAGCGCCGATCCTGTCGGAGAAGCGTCAGGCCCCCAGGCGGTCGATCAGCTCGCGGTATCGGTCTGCGGTGCGGGCGACGATGTCCTTCGGAAGCAGCGGCGGCTCGCCCTGCTTGTCCCAGTTGGCCGCCAGCCAGTCGCGGACGATCTGCTTGTCGAAGCTCGCCATGCGCTCGTTCGGAGTCGAGCCCGCACGCCAGGATTCGGCATCCCAGTACCGGGACGAGTCGCTCGTGAGCACCTCGTCGGCGAGGCGCAGCGTGCCGTCGGCATCCGTCCCGAACTCGAACTTCGTGTCGGCGAGGATCAGGCCCTTCTCCTCGGCGATGGCTGCGGCCCGCGCGTAGATCGCCAGCGACGTATCGCGCAGTTCGGCAGCGCGTTCGGCGCCGACCAGCTTGACCGTCTGCTCGAAGGTGATGTTCTCGTCGTGCTCGCCCATCGGGGCCTTGTACGCCGGGGTGAACAGCGGTTCCGGCAGTCGGTCGCCGTTCTGCAGCCCCGCCGGCAGCGGAATGCCGCACACGGTGCCGCTCTCCTGATACTCGGCCCACCCCGAGCCGGTGATGTACCCGCGCACCACGCATTCGATGGGCAGCATCTCGAGCGACTGCGCGAGCATGGCCCGGTCGGCCACGGACGCCGGGATCTCGCCCTCGGCGAGGTGATTGGGCACGTCGGAGAGCTGGGCGAACCACCAGCGGCTGAGACGCGTGAGCAGCGCGCCTTTCTCCGGGATACCCGGTGAGAGTACGAAATCGAAGGCGCTCACCCGATCGCTGGCGACGACGAGGATGCGGGTGTCCGCAGCATCCGCCGACGCGAACAGGTCGCGGACCTTGCCGGAGTAGATGTGCCGCCAGCCGGGGATGCTCTGTGCCGTGCCTTCAGAAGGAGTGCTCACCCTGCCATTATCGCGGTTCGGCCGGTGTCGCTCTGCGGTAGGGCGGATAGCGGGTGCGGACTGCGTCGACGAACATCCGGATGTCGTTGGGGCTGCCTACCCTGGAACGGTGTCCGACGACCTGCTCACCCCGCGCCTGCGGTTGTCTCGCCCGAGCCCCGCGGATCTGGATGCCGTTCACGCGATCAACGCGGATCCCAGAGTGTGGACGCACTTCCCGAGCCTGCGGCACAGGGAGCTCGCCACGACCGTGGCGATGATGGAGCGCTGGGAGCGCAGCTGGAACGAGGCCGGACTGGGATCGTCGGTGGTGCGGCTGCGGAGTACCGACGACGTGATCGGAAACGGCGGGTGCACGCTGCTGGGCGGCGAAGTGTGGAACGTGGGCTACCGGATCGCGGCCGATCATCACGGTCACGGCTATGCGACCGAGGTCGCCGGCGCCGCCATCGAGCGCGCACGGACGATTCGTCCCGACCGCCCGGTGATCGCCTTCCTCGTCGAGCACAATCACGCCTCCGCTCGAGTAGCCGAGAAGCTCGGGCTGCGTCTGGTGCACCGCGGGCCGGATGCAGGGAACCCTGACCCTTCGGTGATGCGGCTCGTCTACACCGACCGGGACCTGACCGCGGGGCAGCTTGCCGCGACGCTCCGGTAGCGACCCGATGCGGGAGCGATCCCTGGATGTCGTCCTGCGGTTCGCCGAGACCCACACTCGGCGCCGAGACCCCCGTCTGTGAGCGTGGGTCTCGGCGGCAGGTGTGGGGCTCGATATCGCCTGCGCAGGCAGGGGAGGGATGCCGTCCGCATGTCGGATCCCGGGTGTAGCGTTGCGCCGTGACTTCCCCTGAGCGCACCACGACCGGTTCGATCCTGCAACCGCGCAGCCCCTGGCCGGCGCTCTGGGCGATGGTGATCGGCTTCTTCATGATCCTCGTCGACACGACGATCGTGTCGGTGGCGAACCCGGCGATCAAGGCCGCACTCGATCCGGACACGAACAATCTCGACAACGTCGTCTGGGTCACCAGCGCCTATCTGCTCGCCTATGCGGTGCCGCTGCTGATCACCGGGCGGCTCGGCGACCGCTTCGGGCCGAAGAACATCTACCTGATCGGCCTCGCCGTCTTCACGCTCGCGTCGCTGTGGTGCGGGCTGTCGACAACGCTCGAGGGCCTCATCATCGCGCGCGCGGCGCAGGGGCTTGGTGCGGCCTGCATGACCCCGCAGACGATGGCCGTGATCACCCGCACGTTCCCGCCCGACCGCCGAGGCGCAGCGATGGGACTGTGGGGCGGCACATCCGGCGTGGCGATGCTCGTCGGGCCGCTGGCCGGTGGATTGCTGGTCGACGCATTCGGGTGGGAGGCGATCTTCTTCGTGAACCTCCCCATCGGCATCCTCGGTTTCGTGCTCGCACTGTTGCTGGTGCCGAAGCTCGAGACGCATCCGCACCGCTTCGACATTCCCGGGGTCTTTCTCAGTGCGGTCGCGCTGTTCCTCATCGTCTTCGGGCTGCAGGAGGGCGAGGCTCACGACTGGGGCATGATCTGGGGGCCGATCTCGGTGTGGGGTCTCATCGCGGCGGGTGTCGTGGTACTCACGTTCTTCCTCTGGTACCAGGCGCGCACCAAGAACGAACCGCTGGTGCCGATGGCGCTGTTCCGCGACCGCAACTTCTCCTGGTCGAACGTCGCCATCGCGACCGTCGGCTTCACCGTGACGAGCATGTCGCTGCCGTTGATGTTCTTCCTGCAGCTGGCCCGGGGGCTCACGCCCACCGAGGCGGCGCTGCTGATGATCCCGATGGCCGTGGCCGCCGGCGTGCTCTCGCCGTTCGCCGGGAAGGTGCTCGATCGGATCGACCCTCGCATCATGCTCGTGCCCGGACTGCTGCTCGTCTCCGCCGCGCTGTTCCTGTTCGCCTTCCTGATGAACACCGAGGTCGATACCGCATGGCTGCTCGTGCCGTCGGCGATCCTCGGGATCGGGAACGCCGGAATGTGGGGGCCGCTGGCCACCACGGCGACACGCAACCTGCCTCGGCTCCAGGCCGGCGCCGGCGCCGGCATCTACAACACCACCAGGACCGTCGGCTCGGTGCTCGGTTCCGCCGCGATCGCCGCGTTCATGCAGAGCCGCATCGAGGCGAACCTTCCGGGCGCCGGAGATGCGCCGGGTGGCATGGGCGGCGGGTCGCTGCCGCCGGCGGTCGCCGCGCCGTTCGCCGATGCGATGGCGCAGACGATGCTCATGCCGGCGGTGCTCATCCTGTTCGGGGTCGTCGCGGTGCTCTTCCTGCGCGGCAAACCGTCTTCCGCGGTCGACCTCCGCTAGACGCCCGCGTCGTTTTGCGTTCGCCGCATCCGTCTGCTGGGCTGGACCGATGACGATCGCACTCATGCGCCCCACCACCGAACTGTTCGACAGCTGGTCTTCGGCCATGGCCGAGTTCGGCGAATCGCACATCGACGGCTCGGGGCTGACGGCTCCGGTGACGCCGGACCGGGCGACACTCGACGCGCTCATCGCCAAGGCCGCACTGTTCGCCGACCCGGACGCGGAGTTGCCTGAGGGGTTCGTGCGCGACGACATGTACTGGATCGTCGATGACCACGAGGTCATCGGCACGCTGTCGTTCCGGCACGCACTGAACGACTATCTCAGCGAGGTCGGCGGCCACATCGGCTACGCCGTCCGGGAATCCCGTCGTCGCCGGGGGTACGCATCCGCGGCGCTTGCGCTGAGCCTCGACCGTGCCAGGGAGGTCGGCCTCGAGCGCGTGCTGCTGACGTGCGATGACGACAACGTCGGTTCCTCTCGCACCATCGAGCGTGCCGGCGGCGTTCTGCAGGACGTCACCGACCAATCGGCGCGCGGGCACGCGCTGCTGCGTCGGTACTGGATCGAGCTGTAGCGGAAACGCGCTCACACGCTCCCCGACGCGGGCGACACGCCGTCGCCGGTTAGGGTTGATGGTCGACGACCATCGCGGTGACAGCATCTGTCGCCCATCCGATCCGAGGAGCATCCGTCGTGATCCGTAATCCCTCTCCCGTGTCCGCGCGTCTGCGCGCGCTCGGACGCACCGCCGGAGCGATGGCGCTCAGCGCGTTCGTCGCTGTCGGTGCGCTGCTCGGCGGGGCATCTGCCGCCGCCGCGGCCGATGGCACCGAGACCTATGTCATCGGCACCGACACGACGTTCGCGCCGTTCGAGTTCACCGACGAGAACGGCGACCTCGTCGGCATCGACATGGACCTGCTCCGCGCGATCGCCAAGGATCAGGGTTTCGAGGTCGAGATCCGTCAGCTCGGCTTCGACGCCGCGGTGCAGGCGCTCCAGGCGAACCAGGTCGATGCTGTCATGGCGGGCATGTCGATCACCGACGAGCGTGAGAAGACCTTCGACTTCAGCGAGCCGTATTTCACCAGCGGTATCCAGCTCGGAGTGCTCGAGTCCAGCGACATCCAGTCGCTCGACGACCTCGACGGCGAGGCGGTCGCAGTCAAGACGGGCACGCAGGGGCAGACCTTCGCGGAGGAGAACCAGGACGAGTACGGCTTCAAGGTCACCCCCTACTCCGACACGACCGACATGGTGGATGCCGTGAAGGCCGGCCAGGCGGTTGGCTACTTCGAGGACTTCCCGGTGCTGGCCTATGGCATCCAGCAGGGCTCCGGGTTCCGCCTGGTCGGCGAACCAGAGCTCGGCGGCGAGTACGGCTTCGCGGTCAACAAGGGGATGAACCCCGAGCTGGTCGAGATGTTCAACGCGGGCCTCGCGAACCTGCAGGAGTCCGGCGAGTACGACGAGATCGTCGACACGTATCTCGCGGGCGGGGAGAAGTCGACGCAGGCGACCGACATCATCTCGGTCGCCGTGCAGTACTGGCCCGCTCTCATGCAGGGTCTCTGGCTGACGATCCTCGCGACGCTCGTCGCCCTCGTCGCCGCCTTCATCCTCGGACTGGTGTTCGGCTTCGGCCGCATCTCGAAGTTCGCCCCCTTCCGTTGGCTCGCGACCGCCTATGTCTTCGTCTTCCGCGGCACACCGATCCTCGTGCAGGCGTTCTTCGTGTTCTTCGCCATCCCGCAGTTGTTCCCTGGGCTCACGTTCAACCCGTTCGTCGCGGGCGCGATCACGCTCTCGCTGAACACCGGTGCCTACATGACCGAGATCATCCGCGGCGGCATCCAGGCCGTCGATCCCGGCCAGGCGGAGGCGTCGCGCTCGCTCGGGCTCGGGCACTGGAAGACGATGCAGAAGGTCGTGCTGCCGCAGGCGTTCCGCATCATGATCCCGTCGTTCGTGAACCAGGGCATCATCACCCTCAAGGACACGTCGCTGATCAGTGTGATCGGGCTCGCGGAGCTGACGTTCGTGTCCCGCCAGATCATCGCCTCGACGTACCTGTCAGCGCAGGTGCTGACGATCGTCGCCATCATCTACTTCGTCGTGATCACGCTTCTCACGCTGCTCGCGAACCGCCTGGAGAGGAAGTTCAACGCATGAGCAAGATCAAGGTCACAGACCTGCACAAGTCCTTCGGCGACAACCACGTGCTCAAGGGCATCGACCTCACGGTCGAAGACGGTGAGGTCGTCGCCGTCATCGGGCCGTCAGGATCGGGCAAATCCACCCTGCTGCGCTGCCTCAACAAGCTCGAGGAGCCCAGCTCCGGGCACGTCATCATCGACGGCGTCGACCTCACCGACCGGAGCGTGAAGCTCGACGAGGTGCGTCAGCGCATCGGCATGGTCTTCCAGCACTTCAACCTGTTCCCGCACATGACGGTGCTCGAGAACATCACCCTCGCGCCCATCGAGCTCGGAAAGCTCTCCAAGGCCGAGGCCCGCGAGCGCGCCCTCACGCTGCTCGCCCGTGTCGGTCTCGAGGAGAAGGCGGACGCGAAGCCGGCATCCCTCTCCGGTGGCCAGAAGCAGCGTGTGGCGATCGCCCGTGCCCTGGCGATGGATCCCGAGATCATGCTCTTCGACGAGGCGACGAGCGCGCTCGACCCCGAGATGGTCGGCGAGGTGCTGCAGGTGATCCGCGACCTCGCGTCCGGCGGCATGACCATGGTTCTGGTGACGCACGAGATGGGTTTCGCCCGCGAGGTCTCAGGTCGGACCGTGTTCATGGACGGCGGGGTCGTGGTCGAAGAGGCCACGCCAGCCGAGTTGTTCGGTGCCCCGAAGAACGAGCGCCTGAAGGACTTCCTCTCCAAGGTGCTCTGAGCCGCGGGACTGCTCCGGGCTACTCGGCGACGCGGGCGGCGATGTCGGTGCGGAAGTGCGAGCCCTCGAGCTCGATACGGCCGATCGCGTCGTAGGCGCGTTCGCGCGCGGTGCGGAAGTCGGATGCCACGGCGACGACGTTCAGCACACGACCGCCGGTCGCGACGAGCGAGCCGCCAGGAGCATCGGGGCCCGCGGTCGCGGCATGCACGATGCGGACGCCGTCGACGGCAGCGGCATCCGCCAGCCCTTCGATCGGGCGGCCGGTCTGCGGCGCCTCGGGGTATCCCTCGCTGGCGAGAACCACGGTGATCGCGACGTCGTCGCTGAAGACGGGGTCGGGCTGGTCTTCGAGGGTGCCGGATGCCGCGGCGAACAGCAGCTCTGACAGGGGTGTGACCAGGCGGGGAAGCACCACCTGCGTCTCGGGATCGCCGAAGCGCGCGTTGAACTCGATGACCCGCACCCCGGCAGGGGTGAGGATCAGTCCGGCGTACAGCAGACCGATGAACGGCGTGCCCTCGGCGTCCAATTGGCGGATGACCGGAAGCGCGACATCGCGCGTGATCTCGTCGACGAACTCCTGCTCGCTGCCGAACTGCTCGGCCAGCCAGGGCAGGGGGGAGTATGCGCCCATGCCGCCGGTGTTGGGACCGGCGTCGCCGTCGAGCGCTCGCTTGAAGTCCTGCGCCGGGCTGAGCGCCCGTACGGTGTCGCCGTCGCTGAGGAAGAAGAGCGACACCTCGGGGCCGGAGAGGAACTCCTCGATGAGCAGGGGCCCGGCCGGCAGATAATGCGCGGCATGCGCGAGCGCTTCGGCGCGGTCGGAGGTGACGATGACGCCCTTGCCGGCGGCGAGTCCGTCGGCCTTCACGACGTAGGGGGCGCCGAGGTCATCGAATGCAGCCTCGACTTCTGACGCGGTGGCGGCGCGCACGGCGCGTCCGGTCGGCACGCCGGCAGCATCCATCACCCGCTTCGCGAAGGACTTCGAGCCCTCCAGCTGCGCGGCGGCCTTGCCCGGACCGAAGACCGGGATGCCGTGGGCGCGCAGCGCGTCGGCGACGCCCGCCACGAGAGGCGCTTCGGGACCGATCACCACAAGGTCGACGGCGTGCTCGTTCGCGAACGCGGTCACCGCGCCGCCGTCGAGCGGGTCGACGTTGACGGGGGTGGCATCCTGCGCGATGCCGGCATTGCCGGGCGAGACGAGAATGTCGTGCTCAGCCTGCTCTGCTCGCAGGGCGAGGATGATCGCGTGCTCACGGGCACCGGAACCGAGGACAAGGATCTTCACCTGTACAGCCTACCGAGGGGGTCAGCCGGGGTTTCCGTCCATAACTCCGGAGAACGGGCGGCATATGACCCGGATTCGGGGCCAAGGCGCCCGCCGCGCGGTGTTTCTCCGGAGTTGTGGCACGCGCGGCCGCCGGTCACCGGTTCGCAATTCAGGAAACTTCGGGCATTCGAGCCCCATCCGGGCCGCGCTGCGTTGTGTCGGCCAGGTTCTTCCTGAGTTGTGAACGCGTCACGCCTCAGATCGGACGCTCATCCGCGACGTCCCAGGGCACGGTCCATCCCGCGGCCTCGAAGATGCCATCGAGCACCATCGCCGTGAAGCCCCAGACGATCGTGCCGTCGACGTCGAAGGCCGGGGCGCGAAAGGTGAGGTCGCCGTGCTGTCGTACCGAGGTGTGCCGCGTCGCCGGGTCGAGCAGCTGGGCCACCGGCACCCGGAACACGTCGACGGTTTCGGCGTGATCGACGGCTGCGACACGGGAGGGCATGCGCCACCATGCGAGCACGGGCGTCACCCGGTGGTTGCTGACCGCGAGCGGGATCACCGGAAGCGGCGTGAGCACCTCGACACCGGCCGGGTCGAGCCCGGTCTCCTCCTGAGCCTCGCGCAGGGCGGTGGCGATCGCGTCGGCATCGCCCGGATCGCGGCGCCCACCAGGGAACGACACCTGTCCCGGGTGCGAGGACAGGGTCGAGGCACGGCGCTGCAGCAGCACATCGAGATCTTTTGCCACCGCGGTGTCGGAGTGCGGGGCCGGGATGCCGTCCAGCACGCCGAACAGGATGAGCACGGCCGCGTCGTTGGCGGCATCCGTGTCAGCGAGCTGCGGAAACCGGCCCGTCCAGTCGTAGTCCGAGGTCGCGGCGAGCAACTGGGCGCGGGCCCCCTCGGGATGCGGCGTGCTCATGGTCCGAGCCTAATCCGCGCGGGGATGGACTGGTCCGGTGGCGGATCAGGATGCCGGAGGTAGGCTCGGCGGATCGACGGGACGCAGCACGCGGGAAGGGACGACCGACCGATGGCCAAGAGGATCGACACCGGCGAGGGACGAGCGGCGCTCGAAACGGTGCACCTCGCGGATGCTTCAGGAGCGAAGCCACCGCGAGCGGCGCTCGCGACCGCCGTCCGCTATCTTCTGCAGCTGCTCGACGAGAAGGCCCCGGGCAACAGCGTCGAGGTGCGCGTTCCTCCGTTCGGCGCGGTGCAGGTCATCCAGGGTCCCCGGCACACGCGCGGCACGCCGCCGAACGTGGTGGAGATGGATGCCGCGACCTGGATCGCCGTCGCGACAGGCTCCGAGCCCTGGGTCGACGCCGCAGCCTCGGGGCGCATCAGCGCCTCCGGCATCCGCGCCGACCTCAGCGACGTGCTGCCGCTGCGGCCGTAGTCCCGGGATTCGCCCCGCCGCGCCATCCGCCCGCCGCCGTCCGACCAGTTTGTCGGCTCGGGATCATGGATGCCGGCTCCGATCGGCCGATCTCGCCGACATTCCGCACTTCGAGCCGACAGTGTGATCCCGCGCGAGCGCACGCCGAGGTACCGTTACCGGCGAACGGTGGGACAATGGTTCCATGGCTCCCACCGATTCTCACCAGACCGTCGAAGTGACGGTGCGCCGTGTGCCGCGGTACGGCGTGTTCATGGGAATCGGCGTCGTGCTCGGCATCATCGCAGCCGGCATCATCACCCTGACGGGGAGTTACGAGCAGTCCGTCGCCCTCGATGTCGTCTACCCGCCGAGCCAGGTGTTCGGGTTCGCCCTGCTGTGGACGGTCCCGATCGGCCTCGCCCTCGGCGGGGTGGTCGCGCTGATCCTCGAGCGAGTGGCTCGCCGCCATGATCGCGTCGCCCTGGTCGACCGCGAGACGATCACCGAGTCCGACTGATCGGACTCACGCCAGCTCGGCGATGATCGGACGGATCGCCGCGTCGAAGGCGACGATGTCGCGACGCATGCCGTCGGTGACGGCCACGGTGAGCGCACCGATCCACCAGATGCCGCGTTGCGAGAACGGCAGCACCTGCACGTTCAGTTCGAACGAGTGGGCACGGCGCCCGATGTCGCGTTCGAATTCGGCGATCGCACTCGCGTAGGCACGGTACGAGTCGCCGCCGGGATGACTGATGCCGGCTCTGCCGCTCGTCGTGCTCCGAATCGAACGCACGTAGCGGTCGTGCGCTCCTCGTGCGAACTGCAGAGCGGATGCCGCATGCGGCGCGATCGCCGCCCGGAGCTCCTCTGCGCCCGTCGCGGGCAGGGCGACCAGCGTCTCGAAACCGTCGACGAGTTCGAGCGGCACGCCGGAGGGATGCGCGCGCGGTTCGACCGTCATGTCCCAGTACTCGCGCCATTGGGCCTCGACTTCAGGTGAGGCATCCGCCGCGTCCGGCGCGCGGACCGGCAGCTCACGAAGACTGGGCAGATCTTCCGGAAGGCGCACGCCGAGCGTCTGCCGGAGTGCGAGCGCGAGGAGCACAGGGACGCTCGCGTCCTCTCGGATCAGCCACTGCGGCTTGTCGGCCATGGCCCCATCGTAGGCGCGTCCGGACCTGGCGTTCGAGGATCTTTCGGCGGAGTGCCGCCCCCCGTGCGGGCGGTAGGCTTGACGGGTGGCAGACTCCCCCACTAACACGTACGCCGCAGCAGGTGTCGACACCGCTGCAGGCGATCTGGCCGTCGAGCTGATGAAGTCGTCCGTGCGCGCGACGCACGGCCCCGAAGTGCTCGGAGGCGTCGGCGGATTCGCCGGACTCTTCGACGCCAGTGCGCTTCTCGGCTATCGGCGCCCGTTGCTCGCCAGCAGCACCGACGGCGTCGGCACGAAGGTCGCGATCGCGCAGGCCATCGACAAGCACGACACCATCGGCCAGGATCTGGTCGGCATGGTCGTCGATGACATCGTCGTGGTGGGTGCGAAGCCCCTGTTCATGACCGACTACATCGCCTGCGGCAAGGTCGTGCCAGAACGCATCGCCGACATCGTCCGCGGCATCGCGCAGGCCTGCTCGGCGACGGGAACCGCCCTCGTCGGTGGTGAGACCGCCGAGCACCCCGGCCTCCTCGGGCCGCGTGACTACGACGTGGCGGGAGCTGCGACGGGCGTGGTCGAGGCCGACGCCATCCTCGGCGCGGATCGTGTGCGCGACGGCGACGCCGTCATCGCGGTCGCCTCCAGCGGTCTGCACTCCAACGGCTTCTCCCTCGTGCGCCACATCGTCACGCGCGCAGGTATCGGCTACGGCGACAACGCTGCCGATCTCGGCACGACCTGGGGCGAGGCGCTTCTCGAGCCCACGCGCCTCTACACGCTTCCCCTGCTGCGCCTGATCGAGACGC
Organism: Microbacterium sp. LWO13-1.2; assembly: GCF_038397725.1. Taxonomy (NCBI): domain Bacteria; kingdom Bacillati; phylum Actinomycetota; class Actinomycetes; order Micrococcales; family Microbacteriaceae; genus Microbacterium; species Microbacterium sp. LWO13-1.2. The sequence goes on along the minus strand of NZ_CP151634.1, from coordinate 540,481 downwards.
TCGGCGGCGGCGTCCACGCTCTCAGCCACGTCACCGGCGGCGGAATCGCGGCGAACCTCGCGCGCGTGCTCCCGCAGGGCAGCTGGGCCGAGGTCGACCGCAACTCCTGGTCGCCGAGCCCGGTGTTCCGGGTGCTCAGTGACATCGCCGGCTCCACTCTCGAGTCGGCCGAGGGCACCTGGAACCTCGGCATCGGCTTCCTCGCGGTCATCGCCGCAGACAAGAAGGATGCCGCGATCGCGGCGCTGTCCGCAGAGGGCATGCCTGCGTGGCAGGTCGGAACCGTGGGCTTCGGCGCGCGGCCGGCAGGAGAATTCGAACAGGGCGCCAAGGGCGTCGACGGCGGAGCGGTGCGCCTTGTCGGCGCGTACGCGGACGGAGCGAAATAACACCCCATGTGCGGCATCGTCGGAATGGTGGGGACAGCCCCGGTCAATCAGGACATCTACGACGCACTCCTGTTGCTGCAGCATCGCGGCCAGGATGCGACGGGCATCGCCACGGCAGAGCCGAACGGCATCATGCACAACGCCAAAGCGCAGGGGATGGTGCGGGAGGCGTTCCGCACCCGCGACATGCGTGCGCTTCTCGGCAATGTGGGCCTGGGCCATGTGCGCTACGCCACCAAGGGAACCGCCTCGAGCGAAGAGGAGATGCAGCCGTTCTACGTGAACGCGCCGTACGGCATCATCCTCATCCACAACGGCAACCTCACCAACACCCGTGAGCTCACCGCCGACATGGCACAGCGCGACCGTCGCCATCTGAACTCGTCGAGCGACACCGAGCTGCTGCTGAACGTCCTGGCCGGCGAACTGCAGTCGACGACCTCGGCCGTCGACCTCGAGCCCGAGCGCGTCTTCGAAGCCGTGGCGCGCACGCAGGAGCGCATCGAAGGCGCCTACGCGGTGATCGCGGTGATCGCCGGATACGGCCTGCTCGCGTTCCGCGATCCCTTCGGCATCCGCCCGCTCATCCTCGGTCACCGCATCGGACGCGACCAGGACGGCAACCCGAAGGGCGACGAGTGGGTCGTCGCGAGTGAGTCGCTCGTGCTGGAGAACGCCGACTACGAGGTCGTCCGCGAGATCGAGCCCGGCGAAGCGGTGTTCATCACCAGCGAGGGCGAGCTGCACAGCAAACAGTGCGCGACGGATCCGCGACTCACGCCCTGCGCGTTCGAGTACGTCTACCTCGCCCGCCCCGACTCGGTGATGAACGGCATCTCGGTCTACGAGTCGCGGCTGCGGATGGGCGACCGGCTCGCCGACACGATCGCCAAGCATGTGCCGATGGACAAGATCGACGTCGTCATGCCGATCCCCGACTCGTCGCGCCCCGCGGCGATGGAGGTCGCGCGCAAGCTCGGCATCGAGTACCGCGAAGGCTTCTACAAGAACCGCTACGTCGGACGAACCTTCATCATGCCCGGCCAGGCAGTGCGCAAGAAGAGCGTCCGTCAGAAGCTCAATGCGATGTCGACGGAGTTCCAGGGCAAGAACGTGCTGCTCATCGACGACTCGATCGTGCGCGGCACGACGAGCAAGCAGATCATCCAGATGGCACGGGATGCCGGGGCGATCTCGGTGACCTTCGCTTCGGCGGCGCCGCCGGTGCGGCATCCGCACGTCTACGGCATCAACATGCCGTCGCGTCACGAACTCATCGCGCATGGGCGCACCATCCCGGAGATCGCCGAGGAACTCGGCTGCGACCACCTCGTCTACCAGGAGGTCGACGACCTGAAGGCCGCGATCACCGAGGGGTCGGCGGTGACCGAGCTCGACATGAGTTGCTTCGACGGTCACTATGTCACCGGCACCGTCACCGACGAGTATCTGGCGTGGGTCGAGGGGTCGCAGACGTCATGACGTCGAGCACTCGGCCGCTGTGGCAGGGCCGGGCGCTCGCGCTGCTGGGCATCCTGCTGGTCGCGTTCTCGCTGCGGTCGGCCGTCGCCTCGTTGTCGCCCGTGGTCGATCACATCGATCGTGACTTCGCGCTTTCGTCGGTCGTCATCGGGCTGATCGGTGCGGCACCGCCGGTGTGCTTCGCGATCTTCGGGCTGATCACCCCGCTGCTCGAGCGTCGCTTCGGACTGGAACGGGTCGCCGTCGCGGCCATCGCCGTGATGGCCGCAGGTCTCCTGCTGCGCGGCTTCGCGGTCGATGCCACCACCCTGCTCGGTGCGACGGTGGTCGTGTTCGCGGGAGTCGGGTCGGGCAACGTGCTGCTGCCGCCGCTGGTCAAGAAGTACTTCCCCGACCGGCTCGGCGTCATGATGACGCTGTACTCCACCACGATGGCCGTCTCCACCTTCCTGCCGCCGATGCTCGCGGTCCCGGTGGCCGACACGCTGGGCTGGCGGGTATCACTGGGGATGTGGGGCGTCTGCGCCGCGCTCGCCCTGATCCCGTGGCTGACGCTGCTGGTGCAAGGAAAGGCCGACGTGGTGGTCGCCGCGCCCGTCGTCGAGGAGCCGGACCAGATCGCGCGCCCCTTCGCGCCGGATGCCGTCGAGGTCGCCACCGGACCGATTGCCGTCTCGCCGGCGAACCCGCGGATCTTCGGACGGCTCTGGCGGCTACCGCTGGCGTGGGCGCTCGCCATCGTCTTCGGCGCCTCCTCCACGACCGCGTACGTGTCGTTCGCATGGTTGCCGACCCTGCTGGTCGACGTCGGCGGCGTGACCCCGGCGACGGCCGGGTTCCTGCTCTCGTTGTTCGCGCTGGTCGCCCTTCCGTGCTCGATGGTCGTGCCGATCCTGGTGGTGCGCTTCCAGGCGACGCGGCCGCTCTTCTTCTTCGCGGCCGGCGCGGGACTCGTCGGTCTCGCGGGTCTGCTCTTCGTGCCGACCCTGGCGCTCGCTGTGTGGGTGATGATCTACGGACTGTCGGCGATCATGTTCCCGTTGAGTCTGGTGCTGCTGAGCATCCGCGCGCGCACCCCGGAGAGTGCTGTCGCACTGAGCGGGTTCGTGCAGAGCATCGGCTACGCGATCGCGGCGGTCTTCCCGCTGCTGATCGGCATGCTGCACGAGGTCACCGGTGGGTGGCAGGTGCCGTTGATCGTGATGGCCGGAGTGCTCATCGTCTCGCTGCCGGCCGGCTATATCGCCGGGCGCCGTCGCACGATCGAGGACGAGTGGGAACGCCGGCACGGTCGCTGGTGACCGGCTGATACGAAGAATCCCCCGCGCAAAGCGCGGGGGAGACCGAGGAATGAGTCGGCGGTTACGCCTTCTCGAGTTCGTCCTCGTCTTCGTCTTCGTATTGATCTGCCCACTTGTCGACGTACTCGTTCTCGTCGCTCGGATGCGCAAGCTCGCGCTCCAGCGCCGAGTAGTTCACCGACGGACTGTACGACTTGAGTTCGCGGGCGATCTTGGTGTGTTTCGCCTTCTGACGGCCACGGCCCATGCGCGACCCCCTTCACGAGTTGAGGTGCGGGCAAACTCGGGCCCGACGCATTCACGGCACCGGCGTGCGGCCGGTAAGAGTAGCATTCAGAATAGCACGCGCGTAAGGGCCTCTGGCCGCTGCCAGGCAGGTGAAGGGAACGATTCTCATGTCAGACAACACCTCCACTCCATCCGACGAAGCCGCACAGAACGTCGCATTGCAGAAAGCGGTGATCGTCGGGATGCAACCGGGCCAGGCCCGGCATGTGCTTGATGAGGCCGCCCGCTATGCCCGATTGCTGAACGCGCCGCTCATCGTCGTCCACGTCGACGTCACCCGTTTCGTCACCTACGAGGATCCAGACGGCTACGTGCACTCCGCGCCCATCGATCTCAACCTCGATGCGGGTGAGGCCGAGTTCGACGCTGTGCAGGCCGAAGCGGGGGAGATCCTCGACCGCACCGGCCTCACCTGGACGGCGCGGCAACTCGTCGGTGACCCGGCGCTGGCGATCAAGCAGCTCGCGGGTAAGGTCGATGCCCAGTTGATCGTCGTGGGCACGCGCAAGCGCGGTATCGGTGAATCGATCAGAGAGTTCTTCACCGGGTCCGTCGCGGCGCGCCTCGCGCATCGGCAGCATCGTTCGATTCTTGTGGTCCCGCTCGGCGAATCCGTGCCGGACGACCAGAAGGAGATCTGGCCGGAGTCCTAAGCCGGGCTCGCCCCGGTCGTTGAGCGCAGCGAGACGAAACGCGCCGTCCAGCGTATGACGCGGGATCGACGCGTTTCGTCTCGTCGCTGCGCTCCTCGCTCAACGACCAGGGGTTCGGGTTGCGCGGTCAGCGGCCCAGTGAGTTGAGCCCGACGGTGATGCCGCGGGCAGCGGTATCCAGGGCGCCCTCGAGGTCGGTGACGATGGATGCCGGCAGTTCGCCGCCCCGAGCGACATGCGTGCGCAGGTCGGTGCGCACCTGTGCACGGAAGGCATTGATCAGAGCATCCGCCCGGTGCAGCTCTTCGCGACTGGAAACCCGGGCGTCGCCCGCCGGTGTCCGCGGGCGGGCCTTCGCCGCGCTCCGCTCGTCGCGCTCGGCCGATGCGAGGTCGGCGCGGAGGCTCTTCATCGCGTCCTGCACGCTCTGGCGCACCTCATTGGCGATCAGCCGCACCGAGTCCGCGAGGCCGGACTCGATGCCGGCCAGGTCCCCTTCGCGGGAGGCGAGCTCTGCGCGACCGGCTTCCGTGATCGCATAGATCGTGGTGCGGCCGTCGACGGTCTTCGTCACCAGGCCCTCTTCCTCGAGCTTCGCGAGCCGCGGATAGATGGTGCCGGCGCTGGGCGTGTAGGTGCCGCCGGTGCGATCGGTGAGAGCCTGGATGATGCCGTACCCGTGCTGCGGCGCCTCGGCGAGCAGCGACAGCAGGTACAGGCGCAGATCGCCGTGCGAGAAGACTGCGGGGCTCATGATTCCCACTCCGCGTCGTCGGCGACGGATGCCGTGGCGCGGCGCAGTACGGTGATGGAACCCGACACCGAATTGGCGCGCACGTCGACGAAGCGTCCGGCGAGTTCTCCGGTCGAGCCCGTGTAGTTGCTCGGACCGGAGGAGTTGCGCTCGATCCCGTCGATCAGGATCCGGCCGCTCATCGAGCGCGCGACGTAATTCGCGGGCAGCGTCTCGTCGAGGCGGACGGTGCTGGATCCGGCGACCGTGTTCAGGTTGATCGTGTTCACGTCTCCCATGGCGTCCACCAGGGCGGCGCCGGAGACGGTGTCGATCGTCGCCTTGCGCACGGCGCCGGTGACAGCCACATCGCCGGAGACGCTGTTGGCGCTGAGCGAGCCGGTGAGGCCGCGCACCTGCACGTCGCCGGAGACCGAGTTCACCGTCAGATCGCCGATGAGCGTGTCGACGATGATGTCGCCGGAGACGGTGCTGAGGCGGGCGTCGTTGCTGATGCCGGAGACGAGCGCCCCCGCGCTGACGACGCCCAGGTTGAGGGCGATCGCGCGCGGAACGGCGACGCTCACCTCGGCGCGCGGTCCGCCCGAGCCGAAGTTGCGGAAGACCTCGAGGAAGTTGTCCCAGCCCAGCTGCGGGTGGTCGATCTCGACCTCGCCGCCGTGGGACTCCACGCGGAGGTCCTTGATGGTGACGCCGTGCACCTCGATGCGGATGCCCGGCTCGTCGTGGGCGATGATGTCGATCTGTCCGCCGACGAGGCCCACCTTGAGGCGCGTCACGGATTCGATGTCGATGACGCGTTCTTCGCCGGGGGCGATGAGCCACTTCTCGGTCATGTCCTTCTCCTGTGTCTGGGGATTCGCGATATATCGCGTGTCATCACAGTAACACGATATATCGCGAGTCTGTCAAGCCCTGTTCCGTTCAAAGAGCGCAAACGGCTGCATCCGCGGGCGAAATGCAGCCGTTTGCGCTCTTTGAACGCTGAGGGGAGCGCGCCTCAGAACGCGGGCGGCGTGTGCCAGATGCGGTCGATGTAGTCGCGGATCGATCGGTCGGAGGAGAAATAGCCGCAGCGGGCGACGTTGAGGATGGCCGAGCGCGTCCAGGCATCCTGGTCGGCGTAGGCGGCATCCACCCTGGCCTGCGCCGCGATGTACGCGGAGTAGTCGGCGAGCACCATGAACCGGTCGTCGTAGAGCAGATTCGACACGATCGGCTCGAAGACCGACCGATCGCCGCTGGAGAACGTGCCGGAGGCGATCAGGTCGATGGCCCGGCGCAGCCCCTCATCGGCCTGGTAGAACTCGCTGGGGCGGTACCCGCGCACGGCGAGCGCCTCCACCTCTGGCTCACTCATCCCGAACAGGAAGAAGTTCTCGTCGCCGACGAGCTCGCGGATCTCGACGTTCGCGCCGTCGTCGGTGCCGATCGTGAGAGCCCCGTTGAGCGCGAACTTCATGTTTCCGGTTCCGGAGGCCTCCTTGCCGGCGAGCGAGATCTGCTCGGAGAGGTCGGCGGCGGGGATGACCCGCTCGGCGAGGGTGACGTTGTAGTTGGGCGGGAAGATCACCTTCAGCCGCCCCTCGAGGCGAGGATCGGTGTTGACGACAGCGCCGACCGCATTGATGAGGTGGATGATCCGCTTCGCCATCGCGTAGCCAGGGGCGGCCTTCGCGCCGAAGATGAACGTGCGCGGCTGAATCTCGTCGACGGCCACCCGCCCCGACACGACGCCCTCGTAGGCGCTGACGATGTGCAGCACCTTGAGCATCTGCCGCTTGTACTCGTGCAACCGCTTCACCATCACGTCGAGCATGTGCCCGTCGCTGACCTCGAAGCCGTCCCGTTCCAGAAGCACTTCGCTCAGGCGGCGTTTGTTCGCCGCCTTCACCCCGGCGAACGCAGTGCGGAACTCGGCATCCGCTGCGAACGGCTCGAGGTCGCGGAGCCGCTCGAGGTCGGTGACCCAGCCGTCGCCGATCGCTGCAGTGATGAGGTCGGAGAGCTCAGGGTTCGCCAGCCGCAGGAACCGTCGCGGGGTGACTCCGTTCGTGACGTTGGTGAACTTGCCGGGATAGAACTCGTTGAAGTCGGTCAGCACGTTGTCGCGCAGCAGCTGGGAGTGCAGTTCGGCGACGCCGTTGACCTGCGCACCGGCGACCGTCGCGAGATACGCCATCCGCACCGAGCGCTCGGGATGCTCGGCGATGATCGACATGTTGCGGATGCGCATCTCGTCGTCACCGAAGCGCTCGCGCACCGCCGCGAGGAACTCCTCGTTGATGCGGTAGATGATCTCCAGGTGGCGGGGGAGCAGCCGGCCCAGCAGCTCGACCGACCACACCTCGAGCGCCTCCGGCAGCAGTGTGTGACAGGTGTAGGCGAAGCACTGCCGGGTGATCTGCCATGCGGCATCCCACGCCATTCCTTTCTCGTCGACGAGCACCCGCATGAACTCGGGCACCGCGATGACGGGATGGGTGTCGTTGAGCTGGAAGATCACCCGCCCAGGCAGCTCGTTCAGGTCGAAATCGTCGGCGATCATGGTGTCGAGGAAGTCGTGGATGGATGCTGCGACGAAGAAGTACTGCTGCTGCAGCCGCAGCTCCTTCCCCTGCGGGGTCGAGTCCTCGGGGTACAGCACTTTCGAGATGTTCGCGGCGTACGTCTGCGCGCGCACGGCCTCCTCGTAGTCGCCGGAGTTGAAGATGCGCAGGTCGAAGGCATCCGTGGCGACCGCGCTCCAGAGTCGCAGCGTGTTCACGCGCCCGTTCTGGAATCCGGGAACCATGTAGTTGTAGGGCACCGCCTGCACGTTCCACGCCGGGATCCACCGACTGCGCATCACGCCGCCGTCGTCGAACTGCTCCGTGCGACCGCCGAACGAGATGGTCTGCGCGGCCTCCGGGTGCGGGAACTCCCAGGGGGAGCCCATCGTCAGCCAGGCATCCGGCTGCTCGACCTGCTGACCGTCGATGAAGGTCTGTCGGAAGATGCCGTACTCGTAGCGGATGCCGTAGCCGATGTTCGGCACGCCCATGGTCGCGAGGGAGTCGATGAAGCACGCGGCAAGACGACCGAGGCCGCCGTTGCCGAGGCCGGGCTCGACCTCCTGCGCGCGCAGGTCGTCGAGCTCGATCCCGCAGGCGGCGAGCGCCTCTGCCGCGATCTCGGTCAGACCGCTCGCCAGCAGATTGTTGTCGAGCTGGCGCCCCAGGAGGTACTCGGCGGAGAGATAGCAGACGCTCTTGGACGGTGCCTCCTTCTGGCGGCGCAGGTCTTCGAGCCAGCGCGCCATCAGGTAGTCGCGGACGGTGTAGGCAAGCGCGAGATAGCGATCGTTCGGGCTGGATGCCGAGAGGGCGACCCCGCAGTGGAAGTTGAGGTTGCGCAGGAACTCCTGCACGAACCCGTCCACCGTGCTCGGTGGAGCGGTGACGGGGGCAAGGGCGAGCGGGTGGGTGGCATCGCGGTTCTCTGGCACGTATCGACGGTAGCGAGCGGGTGTATCGCGCGCATCAACAAGTCGTGAAGAGTTCGCGCTTGACATTGACGTAGCGGCAACTTCTACGGTGGAGATATCGACACGGAAGGAGGATGCCATGGACAGGCGCGACTGGTCGATCCAGGAGATCGCCCGCCTCGCGGGCACCACGAGCCGCACGCTGCGTCACTACGACGACATCGGGCTGCTCGCGCCGTCGCGGATCGCGCGCAACGGGTATCGGCACTACGACGAACATGCCCTCGTGCGGCTGCAGAGGATTCTGCTGCTGCGCGAACTCGGCCTGGGTCTGCCGCAGGTGCGCGAAGTGCTCGAGAAGGAGCGCAGTGAGGCATCCGCGCTCGAGACCCACCTCGCGCTCCTGCGCGAGGAGCAGAACCGGCTGACGCGGCAGATCGTGTCGGTCGAATCCACAATCAACGCATTGAAAGGAGGTGAAACCCTCATGGCAGAGAACATGTTCGACGGTTTCGACCACACCCAGTACAAGGACGAGGTCGAAGAGCGCTGGGGCAAGAAGGCCTACGCCGACAGCGACCGCTGGTGGCGCGGGATGACGGATGCCGAGCGCACCGCATGGCAGCAGCGCGTGTCCGACCTCGGACGCGACTGGATCGCCGCCGCGGAGAGCGGCATCGATCCGGCATCCGCCGACGCCCAGGACGTCGCACGTCGCCACGTCGAGTGGCTCACAGGTATCCCCGGCACCCCGGCCGCCGTGCCCGGAGGCGACGCGAAGGCGTACGTGATCGGTCTCGGCGAGATATACGTCGCCGATCCGCGCTTCGGCGCGAACTACGCGACGGCGGACGGCGGCACCCAGGGTGCCGAGTTCGTCCGTGACGCGCTCCGCATCTACGCGGAGGCCAACCTGTAGTCGGCGGGACGTTTCGTCTCGCTTCGCTCGCTCAACGACCGGGGGCTGTCGGCACCCGGTCGTTGAGCGACGAGCGCAGCGACGAGACGAAACGCGGCCGTGCGCTGCGATCGGTCCTCGTGGGCAGCGCGCGGCCGGACCTGATACGTGCAGAACCTACGATCCGACGCGAACGGCGATGATCCCGGCCGTCGCTGCCACGGCCGCGGCGATGCCGATGGGGCCGGGCCTTTCCTTGAACACGAGTATGCCGATGAGGGCTGCGGCGATCACCCCGGTCTCGCGCAGCGCAGAGACGAGTGCGAGGGGAGCCTCGGCCTGGGCCCAGAGGACGATCGTGTAGGCGGCGAGAGACAGTATCCCGCTGACGATCCCGATCCGCGCGTTCTCGCCGAGTGCGACGAGATGCCTCCGTCGGTCGCGTGACAGCGCCAGGGCGCACAACGGAACGGCGGCGCCCTGCAGCAGGAAAAGCCAGGCCGCGTAGCCCAGCGGTGTTCCGGAGGCGCGCACGCCGACGCCGTCGACGAACGAGTACGCGGTCACGCACGCGCCCACCGCGATGGCCAGGAGCAATCCGCTGCGTGGCCAGCGTCGTCGTCGGCCGAGCGTCAGCGCGAACAGAGCGGTGATGACGATCGCGACGCCCGCGTACTGCACGGTGCTCAGCCGTTCCCCGAGCACCAGCACCGAAAGCACCGTCACGCCGAGAACGGCCAGTCCACGCGTGAACGGGTAGGCGACGCCCAGGTCGAGGTGCGAGTACACCGCGGTGAGCAGGATGAGGTACGCGGTCTGCAGGAGCGCCGAGACGATCAGGGCCGGCCAGGCTGCGGCGTGCGGCGCGGGAAGCACGAGCACGCCGATGGCGCCGATCACGAAGTACACGCATCCGATCAGCGAGGACGAGACGAGCCGATCCGTGATCGCCTTCGCCATCGCGTTCCATGTCGCGTGCATGACCGCCGAGCCGAGCAGGGCGACGAGCACGACCGTGCTCATGCCGGACGTGCACCGAACGGCCGCCCGGGAAGGTCTTCACGCACGCCCAGCCCGAGGGACTGGAGCACGTGCGGCGCCACGTCGGCGTGATCGACTCCGACGGGTGCCCTGTCGATTCCGGGTCCGCGCGCGGCGATCCATGCCAGGCGCTCCTCGTCGCTGTCGCCGCCGTGGTCGCCCTCGTCGCGGTGCCCATGATCGGTGAGGACGATGATCGTCCAGTTCTCCTGTCCGCGAGTCGGCCGCGCGTCGATCGCTGCCATGAGCACGCCGAGCTGCTCGTCGCAGGTCTCGACCGAGACGCGGTAGCGCTCCGTCACACCCTCGGTATGGCCGACGATGTCCGGGAGTGCCGCGTAGGCGAAGACGACGGAGTGGTCGCGGTGGCGCAGTTCCCGCGCGACTCGCGAGATGACGGCCTCGTCCATGGCCGCGACAGTCTCGAGGGGGCCGTCCTCGGATCGCTCGGGCAGCCCTGGTCGGTACCCGCCTCCGGCGAAGAGCGGTCCGCCCGATGCTTCTTCTACGAGCGGCGCCCAGGCGCCGGCGGCGAACGTCGTGGCGCCGGGCTGCGCGGCGCGGACCTGGGTGAGCACGTCGGGATACCGGTCGAAGGCGTTCGCGTGGAAGTCGTTGTCGTGCACTCCGTGGAGATCGCGGTAGACACCCGTGGCCATCGTCGACCACACCGGCCCGGAGATCGTCGGGTTCTTCTCGTGCACGCGCACGGTGGCGAGGAATCCGTCAGCGGCGATCTCGTCGAGATGCGGAGTGCGCGCGGCGCGGAGGATGTCATCGCGGACGCCGTCCCACCCGACGATCAGGACGTGGTTCCGCCGTGCCGTCATCTCGTGCCCGCCCATCGTCGTCATGCGCTCAGACTAGGACTCGACGACGGAGAACTCCACGGGGTGAGGTTATGTGCACATAAGATTTGTTTATGTCGCTCGCGCAGCTCCGAGTCTTCGAGGCCATCGTCGCGTCCGGGAGCATCACGGCCGCTGCGCGGTTCCTCGGTATCACCCAGCCGGCCGTCTCGGCGCAACTGGCGGCGCTCGAACGCGCTCGCGACGTGCAGCTCATCGATCGCCGTACGGGCGCTCCCACCGAGGTCGGCGCCGCTCTGCACGAGATCACTCGGCCGCTTTTCGAACTCGCCGACGTCGCGGAGCGCCACCTCGCGGATGCCGCCCACCTCGGAGGTGAGGTCTTCCGGATCGCCGCTGACGCGCCGGGGTACCTGATGCCGTTGCTCGCCGAAGCGCGCCACGATCATCCGGGCGCCAGGTTCGAGGTCACTGCGGGGAACTCGACCGCGGTGATCGACGCCGTGCGCAGCCGTCGTGCCGATGCGGGCGTCGCGGCCGATGTGCCGGACGATCCGGCGCTGCACCGCATTGCGCTCCGCGCGCAGGATCTCGTGGCTGTCGTGCGCACGGATCACCCGAGGGCCGGTGGGAAGAAGCTCGCGCTCGCCGACCTCGCCGGGGAACGGCTGATCGGACGCGAACGCGGCAGCGTCACACGGGCCTCGCTGGAGGAAGCAGCCGCGGACGCAGGGGTCGAGCTGTCGTACGGCATGGTCGCCGATACGCGAGAGGCCGTCCTCGCCGCTGTCGCGGCCGGATTGGGCATCGGCATCGTCGCAGAAGATGAGATGCTCGACGACCCGCGCCTGGTGATGCTCGACCTGAGCGATCCGGTGGTCACCGTCACCGAGTATCTCGTGTGCGTGTCCGGCGTGGAGCGGACATCGATCTGGCGAACGCTCGAGGCTGTGGCGAACGCACCCAGGGCGTACCGAGATCGGCCGGCGGGCTAGAGTGGCGGGCGTGAACATTGCCCCCCTCGTTCGCGTCCTGCTCGTCGCCGCGGGTGGCACGGTGGGAACGGCGGCCCGACTCGGGCTGGGTCTCGCGGTACCGGACGCCGGCGGTTTCCCGGTCGCGGTGCTCATGGCGAACCTCATCGGGGCCCTGCTGATCGGCATCCTCACTGCTCGGCTTCCCGCCACGACCGGACTGCGGCTCTTCCTCGGCACCGGTCTGCTCGGCGGGTTCACGACCTATAGCGCGTTCATGACGGGGACGGTGGCGCTGTGGGCGGATGCTCCGCTCATCGCGATCGCCTATGCCGGAGGCACCCTCGTGCTCGGCCTCGCTGCGGCGGCAGGCGGGCTCCGACTCGGACGTCCTCGTGCAGAGGCGACGTCATGAGTCCGCTGCTGTTCGTCGGCGCCGCGCTCGCCGGAGGCCTCGGTGCGACACTTCGCTACCTCGTCGATCTCGGCGTCGGGAAGGTGGCGGGGCGGCGCTTCCCCTGGGGGATTCTGCTGGTGAACATCACCGGCTCTTTCGCGCTCGGTCTCATCACCGCTGTTCTCCCTGACCAGGCATTTCTCCTCGGCGCCGGCCTGCTCGGCGGCTACACGACGTTCAGCACGGCGATGCTCGACACGGTCGCACTCTGGCGCGACGGCGAGCGACCGGCATCCGCCTTCAACGCGGTGGGGATGCTCGCGCTCGGGCTTCTCGGGGCGGGCCTCGGCCTCGCTCTCGGTTCCCTGATCTGAACCCGCCCTTGCGCAGGTCGCCCGCGCGGGCTACTCTCCTTGCTAATCGTTTAACACGATCGATCACAGACCCGAGTGATCCCCCCTCGCACCCGTAGCACCGTCAAAGGAGACACCCATGGCCCGCCTTTCCCGCCGCACCCTCGGCGCCTTCGCAGCCTCAGTGGCAGCCGTCCTCGCGCTCAGCGCATGCTCGTCCTCGACCGGGGGCGAAGGATCCTCCGGGGGCGGCGACGTCACCCTCAGCTATGCGATCTGGGATGAGAACCAGAAGCCTGCGATGGAGGAGATCGCGGCCGCATTCACCAAGGAGAACCCGAACGTCACGATCGACATCCAGGTCACGCCGTACAAGGAGTACTTCACCAAGCTGCAGACCGCGGCCACCGGTGGATCGGCCGCCGACGTCTTCTGGATGAACGGCCCGAACTTCCAGCTGTACGCGTCGAACGGCCAGCTCGCGCCTCTCGACGACGCCGGAGTCGACACCGCCGATTACCCCGAGGGTCTGGTCGACCTCTACACGTACGACGGCAAGCTCTTCGGCGCTCCCAAGGACTTCGACACCGTCGCCCTCTGGTACAACAAGGAACTCTTCGACGCGGCCGGTGTCGAGTACCCGACCGCGGGCTGGACCTGGGATGACTTCACCGCCGCGGCGGGCAAGCTCACCGACCCGGCGAAGGGCCAGTTCGGCATCGCTGCCAGCCAGTACGGGCAGGAGAACTTCTACAACTCGATCGCCCAGGCCGGCGGCGAGGTCGTCTCGGCGGATGGCACCGAGACGGGCTACGGCACGCCGGAGGCTCTCGCCGGCATCGAGCTGTGGACCGACCTCATCGCGGCCGGATCGTCGCCGACGGCGCAGCAGATGACCGACACGAACCCGGAGGACTTCTTCCTCTCGGGCAAGGTGGCCATGTTCCAGAACGGCTCGTGGGCGGCGATCGCCTACGGTGATAACGCCGACATCGCCGACAAGGTCGATGTGGCTCCCCTTCCCGCTGGCGCCGAGGGAAACCAGAGCGTGATCCACGGCGTGGGCAACGTCGCCAACGCGAAGAGCCCGCACTTGGCCGAGGCGAAGGCGTTCGCGGCGTTCGCGAGCGGTGAGGAAGCGGCGAAGATCCAGGCCGAGACCGGTACGGTGATCCCCGCTTTCAATGGCACTCAGCAGGGCTGGGTCGACGCGCTGCCGCAGTACGACCTGCAGGTCTACATCGACGCGCTCGAGACGGCCGTCCCGTACCCGGTCTCGAAGAACACCTCGGCGTGGACGAGCCTCGAAAGCGAGATCCTCTCGCAGGTCTGGTCGGGTGCGGTCACCCCTGAGGCCGGACTCAAGGACCTCGCCGAGAAGATGCAGGCCGCGCTGGACGCGGAGCAGGAGTAACGACATATGAGCGTCGTCGCGTCTCGCGCCGGCACGTCGGCAGAGCGGATGCCGGAGGCCCCCAGCCCCGGCATCCGCCGCCGCCGGCGCAGCCCCGGAGCCTCCCCATGGTGGGCACTGGTGTTCATCGGCCCCACAGCGCTGGGTATCGCGGTCTTCTACCTCTGGCCGACCGTGCGCACCCTCATCATCTCCTTCACGAAATCCGGACCGTTCGGCGGCGCCGAATGGGTGGGGATCGAGAACTACGCGCGGCTCTTCCAGGACCCCGAGCTGATCGGGGCCCTCCGCAACACCGCTCTGTACACGGTGATCGCGTTGATCGGCATCCCGCTCGCCGTCGCGATCGCCGCGCTTCTGAACACCACAGGACTCCAGGGGCGAAGCGCATACCGGACGCTCTACTTCATCCCCGTCGTCACGATGCCCGCCGCGATCGCGCTGGTGTGGCGAATGATCTACAACGGCGACTACGGCGTGCTCAACGCCGGACTCGGCGCCATCGGGATCGACGGGCGCAGCTGGCTCACCGACCCGAACACGGCACTGATCGCGATCGCCGTCGTCGGCATCTGGGCGGGGCTCGGCACGAACATCGTCATCTTCCTCGCCGGACTCCAGGGCATTCCCGACACGATCATGGAGGCCGCGGACCTGGATGGCGCTGGCCCCGTGCGCAAGTTCATCTCCATCACGATTCCGCTCCTGTCGCCGTCGATCTTCTTCGTGAGCGTCATCAGCGTGATCGGCGCCCTGCAGGTGTTCGACCTCATCTACATGATGCTCGGCCGCAGCAACCCTGCGATGCCGAACACCCGCACGGTGGTCTATCTGTTCTACGAAGCGGGTTTCCTCGACAACGACCGCGGGTACGCGGCCGCCGTCGCCTTCTTGCTGCTCGTGATCATCCTGCTGCTCACGGTCGTGCAGTTCCGCCTGCAGAAGAAGTGGGTGCACTATGAGTGACGTCTCGCTCGACACGCGCGCCGTGGTCGGCGCCTCCCCCGCCGGCGAGGATCGCCGCGCGGGAAAGCCGAAGAACCGCGCGATCTGGATCGTGCACGTCGTACTCGCCGTCGGGGCGGTGCTGATGGTCTTCCCCTTCATCTGGCAGCTGCTGACCTCGTTCAAGACGCTGTCCGACTCGGTTCAGGTGCCCCCGAGCTTCCTGCCCCGCGAATGGGTCTTCACGAACTTCGCGGAAGTGTTCGAGTCGATGCCGTTCGCGCAGATGTTCGCGAACTCGGTGCTGCTCACCGTCGGCCGCACGATCGGCCAGGTCGTGCTCTGCACGATGGCGGGCTATGCCTTCGCGCGCATTCCGTTCCCCGGACGCAACGCGCTGTTCGTCGTGTTCCTGTCGGTGCTCATGGTGCCGTCACAGCTGTACTTGCTGCCGCAGTACGAGATCATCCAGGCGCTCGGCTGGCTGAACACGCTGCAAGCTCTGATCGTGCCCGGTATCTTCAGCGCCTTCGGGACGTTCCTGATGCGTCAGTTCTTCATGTCGATGCCTGCCGAACTCGAAGAGGCGGCGCGCATCGACGGAGCGAATCCGTGGCAGACGTTCTGGCAGATCATGGTTCCGCTGGCGAAGCCTGGCATCATCGCTCTCGTGGTGTTCACTGTGCTCTGGTCGTGGAACGACTTGCTCTGGCCGTTGATCGTGACGACCGACCCCGCCAAGATGCCGCTCTCGGTCGGGCTCTCGCAGCTCGTCGGGATCCACGGCACCGACTACCCGGTGCTGATGGCGGGCGCACTGCTGGCGACCCTGCCGATGCTGGTGACGTTCATGATCCTGCAGCGACAGTTCATCCAGGGCATCGCGTTCAGCGGATCGAAGGGCTGACCGTGGCGGGGCGGAGACAACAGGAATCGCGTCGTCCGACGCTTCGGATGGTCGCCGAGCATGCCGGGGTGTCGACGGCGACGGTGTCGTACGTTCTCTCGGGACGTGCGGGCGCCGCGGGTCCGGGCGTCGCCGAGGCGACGGCGGCGCGTGTCCTCGCATCGGCAGAAGCGCTCAACTACCGCCCGAACAGTGCCGCGCGCACCATCCGGACCGGTCGCAGCGGCACCGTGCAGCTCTCGCTGCACATGCTCAGCGACCCGTGGTCTCTGGCGGTGGCTGACGCCGTGAACGCCGAGGCGAACCGGCACGGCCTGACCACTCTCATCCTCGCCGACGGCGACTGGTACACGGCCCTCGACCGTCTCGAAAGCGATGTCGCCTTTCTCGACGCCATCGGATCCGACGAGCAGACCCGCACGAGGATCAACGATCTGGTCAAACGCGGCCAGCGCCTCGTCGTCTTCTCTGAGCACCTCGAACCCGAGGGGTTCGATGTCGTCCGCTCCGATGCCCTTCCCGGGTGCGAGATCGCCATGGATCACCTTCTCGAGCGGCATACCGCGATCGGATGCCTCGCCGCCGAGGCCGCCGTCACGCTCTCGGCGACCCAGCGCACGCGGTACTCGGCCTATGTGCAGCGGATGGGGGATGCCGGCATCGACCCGGCTCCGTCGTGGACGGAGACCTACACGGAGACGCAGGCGAGCGCCTTCGCCGCCGCGGTTCGCTTGCTCACGGGCGAGAACCGGCCGTCCGCGATCTACGCCACCACCGACTTCGCCGCGATCGCTGCGATCAACGCGGCGCACATGCTCGGCCTGCGCGTGCCGCATGACGTCGCGGTGATCGGTGTGGGCAACACCCCGGATGCCCGTCTCATCGCGCCGACGCTCACCACCGTCGGCCCCACCGACTTCTATGAGCGTCACGCGCGCATCCTCGTCGACTGCGCTCTCGCGAAGGACCCGCCGCGCGGACAGCTTCACGAGTTCGAGTGGTCGCTCTTCCCCGGTGCGTCGACAGATCTCGACGCACCCCCGTCCCGCTCCCGGTGACGGTCTCGCCCTTTCCCTCACAATCGACTCCCAGAAGGACCATCGTGGATCTCAAGATCGGCATCATCGGCTTCGGCGCGCGCGCCTCTCTCCGAGAGGAGGTGCAGCGACCGGGCGAGGGATCGCGCATCACTGCGATCTGCGACCCCTCAGAGCGCGCCCGTGACGATGCACGTCGCCTCGTGCCGGACGCACTCGTCACGGATTCACTCGACGAACTGCTCGCCTCAGGGGTGGACGCCGTGATGGTGCTCACGCCGGACGACACGCACGCAGCCCTCAGCATCCGCGCCCTCGAAGCGGGCGTCGCCGTCTTCTGCGAGAAGCCGCTCGCGATCCATCTCGCCGACGCCGACGCGATGCTCGAGACTGCCCGCCGCACAGGCAGTCGGTTGTACATCGGTCACAACATGCGGCACATGCCCGTGATCACGCTGATGCGCGACCTCATCCAGGACGGGCGCATCGGTGACGTCAAGGCCGTCTGGGTGCGTCATTTCGTCGGCCACGGCGGGGACTTCTACTTCAAGGACTGGCACGCCGACCGTCGCCGCACCACCGGGTTGCTCCTGCAGAAGGGCGCGCACGACATCGACATCATCCATTGGCTGGCCGGCGCCTACACCGAGCAGGTCGCCGCGATGGGTGAGCTCAGCGTCTACGGAGACATCACCGATCGTCGCGAGCGCACCGGCGAGCGGATGCCGGACTGGTTCAGTGTCGACAACTGGCCGCCCACCTCGCTCACGGGTCTGCACCCGGTGATCGACGTCGAGGACATCTCGATGGTGAACATGCGGCTGACCGGCGGGATCATGGCCTCGTATCAGCAATGCCACTTCACGCCGGACTACTGGCGCAACTACACCGTCATCGGCACCGCGGGGCGCATCGAGAACTTCGGCGACACCGCGGGGAGCGAGGTCAAGCTCTGGAACCGCCGTCACCGTGGCGCGGCCGAGGCCGACGAGACCTTCATCGTGCCCGAGGTCCCGGACGCGGGGCACGATGGTGCCGACGCTCTGCTGGTCGCTGAATTCCTCCGGTTCGTCCGTGACGGCGGGCTCACCGAGACCTCGCCGGTTGCGGCGCGGGAAGCGGTGGCGGCCGGAATTCTCGCGACGCAGTCACTGCGCTCTGACGGCTCCGCGATCGACGTTCCGTCGCTCGATCCCGAGCTGGTCGAGTACTTCGCGCGGGGGCAGGTCGCGTAACTCGGGCGTGCGCGCGTCCGCGAGTATCGGGGCTGCGCGTCGTTTCGCGGGTCAGGGGACCGACGTCGCGCAGAGGTAGCACCGTTGTGGCTATCGCTCCCATAGCCCCGTTCGGGGTTCCGGGCCTGCTGCGGTGAGCGCAGAGTGGGTGACATCCGAATCACCTGAATCTGAGGAGCCACCCGTGACTGCTGAGACGTTCACCGTCAACGACCGCACGTACACCAAGCCTTCGGCTCCGGTCGTCGTCATCTGCATCGACGGCAGCGAGCCCGACTACCACATCGAGGCCATCAAGGCCGGTCGGATGCCGTGGCTCGCCAGCGTTCTCGAAAAGAACGCGAGCTCGTGGGAGGCGCACTGCGCGATGCCCGCGCTCACCAACCCGAACAACATCTCGATCGCGACCGGTCACCCGCCGGCAGTGCACGGAATCAGCGGAAACTACATCTTCGACACCTCCACCGGCGAAGAGGTGCTGATGAATGACAAGAAGTTCCTCCGCGTCCCCACCATCTTCGGTGCGGCGAACGAAGCCGGGCTCGACGTGGTCATCGTCACCGCCAAGGACAAGCTGCGTCGCCTGCTGGGCGCCGGCGTCGTCGAGGCGGGCCCCAGTCTCGAGGGCAGCGGGGAATTCGTCGAGCCGAGCCGCAGGGGCATCTGCTTCTCCGCCGAGAAGGCCGACCAGGCCACGATCGAAGACAACGGCATCGACAACGTGCTCGAGCTCGTCGGACTTCCGTTGGCCAGCGTCTACTCGGCAGACCTGTCGATCTTCGCGCTCGCCGCAGGCGTCGAGATCCTGCGCACCCGCGGCGCCGACATCATGTACCTGTCTCTGACTGACTACATCCAGCACAAGAACGCCCCTGGCACCGAGGCGGCGAATGACCTCTACGCCGAGATCGACCGCTACGCCGCCGAACTCGAGGCGCTCGGCGCGATCGTCGTTCTCACTGCCGATCACGGTATGAGCGCGAAGACCGACGCGGCCGGCAAGCCGAACGTGCTCTTCGTCGAAGACGAGGTCCGCAGGATCCTCGGCACCACCGGTGCCGAGCCGGGCTCCGACGGGCTGCGGGTCATCCTCCCCATCACCGACCCGTACACAGTGCACCACGGCGCGCTGGGTTCGTTCGCCTCGGTCTACCTTCCTGAGGGCGCTGACCGCGACTCCACCATCGAAGCGCTCCGCCAGATCCCCGGTGTGCAGGTCGCCGTCACCCGCGAAGAGGCCGCGTCGACGTTCTCGATGCCTGCCGACCGTATCGGCGACATCATCGTCCTCGGCGAGGAGGGAACCGCCGTCGGCCGCTACGCCGCTTGGCACGACCTCACTGGTCTCGACGCCCCGCTGCGCTCGCACGGTGCACTCGGCGAACTCCAGATCCCGTTCATCATCAACCGCGAGCTGCCGCGTCCCGCCGAACTCGACGAGCCGTGGGGTCGCACCGCCTACATCCACAACTACGACGCGTATTGGGTCGCCACCACCCTGGTGACCCAGAACGAAAACGCGGCTGAACTCGCCGTCGCCTAAGAAAACCCCTACCCCAGTCTGCGTCCGACGAAGGGCGCAGGCGACTCGGAGATTGGCTAGACAATGTCGACTATGACCGACCGGGCAATGGCGCCCGGTAAGCAGCTCGATGAGCACTCCTTCCGCAAGAAGGCGTGGCAGATGCTGCTCGCGGCGATGTTCATGTATCTGTTCTTCTACACGGGCCGCCAGGCTTTCGGCTTCGCGATCCCCGGCATCCAGGAGGAGTTCGGCTGGACCAAGGCCACCGTCGGAATGATCAGCGGCGTGGCGCTCTGGGCCTACGCCGTCGGTCAGATGGTCAACGGCAACCTGGCCGACAAGTTCGGGGGTCGCAGGCTCGCGACCGTCGGCTCGATCAGCTCGACCATCTTTTGCGTGATCGCCAGCTTCATGGGCTCGCCCGCCGCGATGGCGACGGTGCTCGGGGCGAATGGCTTCGTCCAGGCGATGGGCTGGTCTGCAGGCGGGCGGGTGATCTCCAACTGGTGGAGCCACTCCGAACGCGGCAAGACCTTCGGGTTCTACACGCTGGCTGCCGGATGCTCGTCGGTGCTCGTCTTCAGTACCTCGACGCTCGTGGTGTCGACGTTCCAGCTCGACTGGCAGTGGCTGTTCCGCCTGCCGGTGCTGCTCATGCTCGTGGGTGGAATCACCTTCTACTTCGTCGCCCGCGACACCCCGAAGCAGGCGGGCGTCATTCCGCCTGAGCGCTTCACCAAGGACGCCGATGAGGCCGAGAAGCCCCTTCTGACGACGACGTCGTCGCACGCGACCGTCGAGGTGCCGGCAGAGACGCTGACCTCACTCACCCGCTACAAGACCGTGCTCGGCATCCCCAAGATCTGGCTCACCGGTGTCGCGATCGGGTTCCAGAACGCCGCTCGCTACGGCATGCTCATCTGGGTGCCGGTGTTCTTCCTCGGCGACGAATGGAAATCGACCCCGGGCGGTCTGTGGATCTCGCTGTCGCTGCCGGTCGGCATGGCCGTCGGCGCTCTGGTCAACGGTCAGCTGTCCGACCGCCTCTTCGGCTCTCGCCGCGACCGTCCGATCATGCTCTTCATGGCTCTCGGCGCCGTTTCGGCTCTGGCGATGTGGCTGCTGAACCCCGGCCCGCTGCTCGGCATCGTCCTGCTCTTCCTCTGCGGGTTCTTCATCTATGGTCCTCAGTCTTCGTTCTGGGCCCTCTGCCCCGATCTCGCCGGCAAGGTGATGGCGGGCACCGCGATCGGTGCAGTGAACTTCTTCGCCTACCTGTTCGCAGGTGCCGCAGAGCCGATCATCGGGGCGATCATGGACCACAACGGCGGAGACGCAGGCCTGATCTTCCCGATCGTCGCTGTCGCCTGTACCTGCAGTGCCCTCGTGGCGGCGACGATCCGGCGATGACAACTGCGGGTCCCGGGAGCATTCCGTCCCGGGGCCCGCACTCCATGAACGCAAGCGTACGATCGCTCGAAGAGAGCGCTGAGGAGCAGCGATGAACACCGACGAAGACGTCACTGAACAGGCCACGGACACCCGAGAGGCGACGCCCACGGCCGCAGCCGCAGTCTGGTCCGGAGTCGACGAGGGTTTCTCGGTCGACAGCCAGCCGTTGCCCGTACTCCGTCCCGGTGAGGTGCTGGTCGAGATTGAACTCGCGACCATCTGCGGCAGCGACCTGCACACCATCGGGGGAGATCGCCCGACTCCGCTGCCCACCGTTCTCGGTCACGAGGCCGTCGGACGCATCGTCGCCACCGGCGGCAGCGCTTCGGGTCCTGATGGGGCGGCCCTCGCCATCGGAACTCGAGTCACCTGGACCATCGGCACCTCGTGCGGCGAGTGCCGCCGATGCCTGCGCGGCATCCCGCAGAAGTGCGAGAGCGTCCGAAAGTACGGCCACGAGGCGATGGATGACCACTGGAAGCTCAATGGCGGCTTTGCCTCGCACTGCCACCTCATCGCTGGCACCGGTCTGGTTCCGGTGCCCGAAGACCTTCCCGCGGAGCTGGCCGCTCCCGCGAACTGCGCCACGGCGACAGTGACCTGCGCCGCACGCCGGGTCGAGCTCGACGCCTCCGATGTCGTCGTCGTGCTCGGATGCGGGATGCTCGGGCTGACAGCCGTCGCCTATGCGAAGGATCGCGGCGTCGAGACCGTCATCGCTGTCGACGTCGATCCCGCCCGACGCGAGCTGGCCGCGCAGTTCGGTGCGACCGCCACCGTCGCGCCCGAGGACCTCGCGGAGACGACCGGGCGCCTGGGCGCTGACGTGATCTTCGAGCTCTCCGGCAACAGTCGTGCCGTGCAGTCTGCGTTCCAGGTGGTCGCCATGGGCGGCCGCATCGCGATGGTCGGCTCTGTGTCGCCCGCCCCGGAGATCATCTTCGAGCCGAGTGGTTTCGTGAAGAACCTGACCACCGTTGTGGGCAGCCACAATTACCGGATCGACGACCTCGTCGAGGCCGTCGATTTTCTGCAGCGCACCTCTGTGCAGCACCTGTTCTCCGATCTCATCCCCGACGCCTTTCCGCTGAACGAGATCGACGAAGCCGTCGCCGTCGCACGCACCGCCGTCGCTCCGCGCATCGCCGTCCGCCCGAACTGACCCCCGAACTCAGGAGCTTGAAGTGACTGACGTGAGTATCGATCCGAAACCTTCGACCGTGGTCGGATATGCCGTGACGCATAGCCCCGATCCCGACCACCTCCTCAATTACATCGACGGACAGTGGCGCGCCAGCGTCAGCGGCGACACCCGACGCAACATCAACCCGGCGGACCTGAACGACGTCATCGGCGAGTTCACCGAGTCGGTCACCGCCGATGTGACAACGGCGGTCGACGCCGCCGAACGCGCTCGCATCGAGTGGGATGCGATCGGCCCCATCGAACGAGCGAAGGTGCTCACCCGCGCCGCCCGTATCATCGAGGACCGGATCGACATCCTGGCTGCGGCGATCACCCGCGAGCAGGGCAAGCGTCTCAACGAGGCTCGCGGCGAGGTTACCCGCTCCCTGGCGATCCTCGACTTCACCATCGGCGAGGCGCGACGCATCAACGGTGTCACGACTCCTGCTGAGGAGCCGCGCACCATCGTGATGACATTCCGCCGCCCGCTCGGCGTCGTCGGCCTGATCACGCCGTGGAACTTCCCCGTCGCGATCCCGATGTGGAAGATCGCTCCCGCGTTGATCGCGGGCTGTGGCGCGGTGCTGAAGCCGTCTCCGCTGACCCCGTGGACCTCGGCCTTGCTCGTGCAAGCCTTCCACGACGCGGGCGTTCCGGCCGGCGTGCTGAACCTGATCCAGGGCGACCGCGAAGCGGGGGAGGCGATCGTCAACGACCCCCGCGTCGCCGGCATCTCGTTCACCGGCTCGCTACCGGTCGGTCAGGCGATCAACCGCGCCGGCGCCGACCGCCTCATGCGCACCCAGCTCGAACTCGGCGGCAAGAACGCCCTCCTCGTCCTCGATGATGCCGACCTCGACGCCGCCGTCGAGGCGATCATCCATGGCGCGTTCGGCCAGAGCGGGCAGCGCTGCAGCGCCACGAGCCGCGTGATCGTCGACGCGAAGGTGCACGACGCTCTTCTGGAGCGTCTCGCGCCGCGCGTGCGGGCCATGAAGATCGGCCGCGGGGATCAGAGCTGGTCCGACATCGGCCCTGTGGTCAACGAGGAGCGTCACCAGGCCTGCATCACCGCCATCGAGCGCGCCATCACAGACGGCGCGAAGGTCGTCGCCGGTGGAGAGGCCGCGGAGCTCGACACTCCGGGATTCTTCATCAAGCCGACCATTCTCGACGATGTCGCCTGGGACTCCGAGCTCGCACAGGAGGAGGTCTTCGGGCCGGTACTCTCCGTGATCACGTGCGACGGCTACGACGACGCGATGCGCATCAGCAACTCCGTCAAGTACGGCATGTCCGGAACGATCTTCACGCAGGACCCATCGCGCATCTTCCAGGCGCTGCAGGAGTTCCAGGCCGGGATGCTGCACGTGAACCGTCCTGGTGTCGGTGCATACTCGCATCTGCCTCACATGGGTGCCAAGGCTTCTCAGCTCGGAGCGCCCGAGTGCTCACCGGAGGTTTGGCAGTTCTACACGGATCTGCGCTCGGCCTGCATCCGATACTGATCTATTCCGCGCAACGGTGCATCCGTGAGGAAGCTCGCGGATGCACCTCCTGCATCGCAAACGATCCGGCGATCGGATCGAGTCTTCAGGTCGGCCAGTGCGCCATGCTGCGAAGAAGCGTGACGAAGGCCTCCTCCGGCGGGGTCAGTACCCGATCGGCCCGCCGGATCAGCGACACCGTTCGCCCGGGCGGTGCCGGGGTGATGTCAAGGGCGACGAGGTCTCCAATCGCGCGCTCACGTGCTGTCGCGTGCTCCGAGAGCAGCGCGACGCCAAGGCCGGCGGACGCGGCTTCCTTGAGGGTATCGGGGCCCCACATCTCCCAGCGCGCTGCGGTCTCGAGGCCCCAGGTGCGCAGGATCTCCTCCTGTTGTCGACGGGTCGCTGATCCCTGCTCTCGCACGAGGAAACGCTGCCCTGAGAGCTCGATCGCCTGCAGCGTGCGCCCTGCCAGCGGTGAACCGGAGGCGGCGACGAGCACCATCTCCTCGGTGAGTAGCGGCTCAGCCTCAAGCTGTTCGCGCGGCAGGCCGATCGAGAGGCCGAGAGCCACGTCGCCGCGGATGACCCATCCCTCGACGGCATCCTCGTTGCCCACCCGGATCTGGCAATCGACGCGCGGTGCGCGAGCGCTGAACTGTGCGACCAGGCGCGGCAGCAGGTACGTGCCGAGGGTCGTCGTGCCGGCGACGGTGAGGCGCCCCGCGTCCGGCCCCTGAAATGCGGCGACGTCTTGTTCCAGCGCCGCGAGCAGGGCGAAGATCCGGCGGGCGTGATCGACGACGACCGTGCCGGCGGCTGTCGCGCGTGCGCCCTGCGTCGTGCGTTCGACGAGAGGCACGCCGAGCGACGTCTCCAGGTTTCGCACGTGGGTCGAGACCGACGGCTGACTCATGTACAGCTTCTTCGCGGCCCCGGAGAAACCGCCCGCCTCGACCACCGTGACGAGCACTTCGAGCTGGTTGAGATTGACCATGTCCACCCTCTCGGAAGCCGTCGTGGCCCTGCGTAATTCTATGGCGCCGGGCGAAAGGAGCGCGGCTACGAGGCGTCGTCGAACACGTCGCGGCCGACGAGAGTGTCCGTGAGGCGCCAGTCGGTCTCCTTCACAGTGTGGAAGAAGCCGACGAAGGAGGCCCCGGCGTCGCTCGCCCGCTCGATCAGCATCCGCGACCAGCCTTCCTGGGTGATCCAATCCTGTGGCGTCTGTTCGTACGGCGGGTTCGCGGGCCATTGGTGCACCCACGTGCCCCAGGCCCCGTAACCGGGGCCTCCCAGTTGGAAATCGGCGGGGTCGTCGGGGGCGGATGCCACTTCGGCGATGCCCCAGGGCTTCGCGCCGGCCAGCGCTTTGAGCCTCGGCACCGGGCCGTTCGGAGTCGAGAACCCGAAGACGTCCTCCGGGCTCTGCCACCCGGCCGAGCCCGTCCGGACGTAGCCCCAGTTGAAGCCGTCGAGCGCGAGAGCGTCGACATGCGCAGATCCGGGGAAGTACGACTCGAAGGGATGCGGCCCGGCTCCGTAGTTCAGAGGATTCCAGAGGAAGACCACCTCGGGCGCGACCGCCTGCTTGATCGCGTACACGTGACGCCACATCGCGATGTACTCCGCCGGTGTGCTGCTCCCGGCGGCCGTGCCGCTCGACCAGGGGCGGCTCGAGTCGTCCATCTCGGGAGCGAAGCGCACGATGATCTCCGCGTCGGCGGTGCGCTGCGCGGCCTGGGTCAGCCACGCCGTCAGCTGGGTGTCGAACTCGCCGGCGGCGATCCGGCGCGGGGCGAACTCAGGTTGCTGATCGGCGGGCCGATTCCAGTCCCATGGTTCCCAGGCGATCAGCAGGGCCGAGCCGCGGGCCTCGGCAGCATCGACGTCGTCGTGCGGGAATCCAGGAGACTGCACGAAATCGACGTAGGTGGAGAGCATCCCGTTGCTCCTGCCGAAGGCGGTTTCTTCCGTGGCCATCGTGGGCAGGTCGTGCGACGCCCACCCGAGGATCATCGTCGGATCGTCATCCAGAATGCTGACCGCCGGCGCCGTCGAGCCGGTCGTGCCGCTCGCGGCGGGTGCGGCCCCTGCCAGCGCCGCGGTGAACACGATGGCGGCTGCGAGAAGTGCGAACGGGAAACGAGGCCTTGCGACCATGGGGGACCTCCGGGAACCGGCCTCCTGGGGGGAACGAGACCATGCCTTCCCATTCTCCGGAGGACGGTGTCGCGGAGACAGAGACGAATGTCCTGAGCGGGGCGGTCGAAAGGCGTGAACTTCGCCTCTCAGCGTTCTCCAAGCGCAGTGAATGTACAAATGTACAGAAGGGGGTGGGTGATGCCGGATGCGGTGACGCGCAGGAGACGCGACCCTGAGGCGCGCCGACGCGAGATCGTCGCCGCCGCCTCCGAGCTGATCGTCGAGATCGGCGTCGACGCGATCACGCACCGCAAGGTCGCCGCCCGCGCTGGGGTGCCGCTCGGCGCCACGACCCAGTACTTCGCCACGCTCGACGACCTCCGCGACGCCGCTCTGCATGCGCTCGCCGCCGAAGTCGAGCTGCGTATCGACATCACGCGGCAGGCCGTGATCGCCGACGGCGTCACACCGGCAGGGCTCGCGCGTCTCATCCACGGGGGGCTCGAAGACGCGCGTGCCGTCCAGGCGGACCGTGCCGTCGTCACCGCAGCCGTGCACGATCCTCGCGTGCGCGAGCTCGCCAGGCACTGGTCGGACGAGGTCGTCGCCTTCATCGCTCCCGTTCACGGAACCGACCGTGCCAGGGCGGCCGCCGTCTTCATCGACGGCGTACTCTGGCACGCACAGATCCACGACGAGCCGCTAGACGAGAGCCTCATCCGCGACGCCCTCGCCGGCATCCTCACATCCGCACCCACCGCATCCGCACCTGCATCCGCCTGATCCGACCGAGAGAGAACAGCCGTGTCGAACCTCGCCGTCCTGAGCCTCAAGAACCGCGCGCTCATCGCACTCATCACGATCGTCGCCGCGGTGTTCGGCGGCCTCGCGCTGACGAACCTCAAGCAGGAGCTCATCCCGTCGCTGGAGCTGCCCAACCTGATCGTGATGACCACGTATCCCGGTGCCTCGCCCGAGGTCGTCGAGAACGACGTGTCCACGCCCATCGAGTCGGCGATCCAGGGCGTGCCAGGACTCGAATCGACGACGGCGACGAGCACGACGAACGCCTCGATCGTGCAGGCGACATTCGCGTACGGCACGAATCTCGCGACGGCCGAGCAGAAGATCCAGCAGGCGATCAACCGGGTCGCGCAGCAGCTTCCCGACGACGTGAGCCCGCAGGTGCTCGCCGTGGCGATCGATGACTTCCCGGTCATCCAGGTCGCCGTCACCGGCTTCGACGACGCCGAGAACGCCCAGGCCGAACTCGAGCGCGTCGCGATCCCCGACCTCGAAGACGTCGATGGCGTCAACGCCGCACAGATCGTCGGCGGCATCGGCCAGCGGATCACCATCACCCCTGACGCCGCAGCCCTCGCCGAACAGCGCCTCAGCACGCAGGCGATCAGTCAGGCGCTGCAGCAGAACGGCACGCTCTTCCCCGGCGGTGACATCACCGAGAACGGCCAGACGCTCACCGTGCAGACGGGTGCGAAGATCACCTCCGTCGAAGAACTCGCGGCGCTCCCGCTGGTCGGATCCGCGGCGACGATCGGCGACGTGGCGACGGTCGCGCAGGAATCCGACCCGGTCTCGTCCATCTCCCGGGTCGACGGTGAGGACGCGCTGTCGATCTCGATCACCAAGCTCCCGGCGGCGAACACCGTCGAGGTCTCGCAGGGCGTGCTCGCGGCACTCGACGAGATCGGCAAGGCGTTCCCGGATGCCGAGTTCACGGTGATCTTCGATCAGGCGCCGTTCATCGTGCAGTCGATCGAGACGCTCGCCACCGAGGGTCTGCTCGGGCTCGCTTTCGCGGTGATCATCATCCTCGTCTTCCTGCTGTCGATCCGATCGACGCTGGTGACGGCGATCTCCATCCCGACGTCGGTGCTGATCACGTTCATCGGTCTGCAGGCGTTCGGCTATTCGTTGAACATCCTCACGCTCGGTGCGCTGACGATCGCGATCGGTCGCGTCGTGGATGACTCGATCGTCGTCATCGAGAACATCAAGCGGCACTACGTCGGAGACGCCGACAAGGGGGATGCGATCCGGCTCGCCGTGCGCGAGGTCGCCATGGCGGTCACCTCCTCCACGATCACCACGGTCGCCGTGTTCCTGCCGATCGTGTTCGTCGGCGACATGGTCGGCGAGCTCTTCCGTCCGTTCGCGGTGACGGTGTCGATCGCGATGATCGCCTCGCTGCTGGTCTCGCTGACGATCGTCCCGGTGCTCGCCTACTGGTTCCTCCGGCCGGGCAAGGAGCTGCTCGACGAGAACGGCAAGGCCATCGATCCGGAGCATCCGGACGCTCCGCCGACGCCGCTGCAGCGCATGTACCGCCCGATCCTCGGCTGGACTCTGAAGCACTCGGCGGTCACGGTGATCCTCGCCGTCGTCGTGCTCGGTGCCACCCTCGCGGCAGCGCCGTTGATGAAGGTGAACTTCCTCAGCGACTCCGGTCAGAACACGATGCGCGTCACGCAGGATCTCGGCCCGACCGCGAGCCTGGAGGCGAAGTCCGACGCGGCGATCGCCGTCGAGGAGGCGCTGCTCGGCGTCGACGGTGTCGAGCACGTGCAGGCCTCGATCGGCTCGAGCGGGTCGGCGCTGCGCGACGCGTTCTCCGGAAGCGCCGGTGTGACCTACTCGGTCCTGACCGATGGCGACGCCGACCAGGAGGCGCTGCGCGCCGACGTGCAGGATGCGATCGATTCGCTGTCGGATGTTGGCGAGATCGCCGTCGCGGCGAGCTCCGGCTTCGGGTCCAGTGATATCGAGATCACCGTCACCGCTTCGAATTCCGAGGATCTGCAGACCGCGACGTCAGCGGTCGTCGACGAGCTCGATGGACGAGACGGCGTCGGTCAGGTCACCGACAACCTTGCGGCGTCGTTGCCGTACATCGCGGTCGTCGTCGATCGCGTGGCGGCAGCGGAACGCGGCCTCTCCGAGGTCGCGGTCGGCTCCATCGTGTCGAACACGATGCGTCCGGAACAGCTCGGCTCGATCGAGATCGGTGACACGGCGCTGACCGTCTACCTCGCCGCATCCGAGCCGCCGGCGACGGCGGATGCGCTGCGTGCGCTCACGATCCCGACGCCGCTCGGCCTCGTGCAGCTGCAGGAGATCGCCACGGTGGAGGAGCGCAACGGGCCCACCTCCATCTCCACGGAGCAGGGGCGCCGTACGGCGACGGTCACGGTGCCGCCGGCCTCCGACAACCTCGCCGTCGCCACCGCTTCGGTCAACGAGGCGCTCGCCGCTGTCGAGCTGCCGGATGGAGCGTCTGCCGCCGTCGGCGGCGTCGCGACTCAGCAGGCCGACTCGTTCTCGCAGCTGGGGCTGGCGATGCTCGCCGCGATCCTGATCGTCTACGTGGTGATGGTCGCGACGTTCAAGTCGTTGCGTCAGCCGCTGCTGCTGCTCGTCTCTGTGCCATTCGCAGCGACCGGTGCGATCCTGCTGCAGATCGTCACCGGCGTGCCGCTCGGCGTCGCCTCTCTCATCGGGGTGCTGATGCTCATCGGCATCGTGGTGACGAACGCGATCGTGCTCATCGACCTGGTCAACCAGTACCGCGAGAAGGGGCTGTCGACCGCCGACGCGGTGATGGCCGGTGGAGAGAAGCGTCTGCGTCCGATTCTGATGACCGCACTGGCGACGATCTTCGCGCTCACGCCGATGGCGCTCGGCATCACCGGGCACGGCGGGTTCATCTCGCAGCCGCTCGCGATCGTCGTGATCGGCGGGCTCATCTCGTCGACCGTCCTGACGCTCATCGTGCTGCCGACGCTGTACAACCTCGTCGAGGGCGCGCGTGAGCGTCGGCGGGCGAAGCGGGCCGGTGCCGGCGATGTCGGCAGCGGTTCCGGCGATGCTTCGGAGTCGGGGACGGATGACGCGGCATCCGAGTCCGTGCTGCCGCACGCGCATCCGCTGACCCGTCGGGAGCTCCGCGAGCACCCGTCGGAGTAGCTGGCCGCTGATCGCGGGCCGATCGGCCCGCGATCCACTGGTTCATAACTCAGGAGATCCGGAGCCCGGGCGGGCGAGCGGTCGCGGAACTTCGCGGATGGAATCTGCGCATAGCCCTCGATGGGTCGGTTCTTCCTGAGTTGTGAACCGATCCGCGGCGAGCGTCAGCCGAGCTCGATGCCCCAGTGCAGGGTCCAGCTCTCGCCGGGCGCGAGGTGGCGGATGCCGAGGCCGCTGTTGAACGCGTCGGCGGGAGCGGTCATCGGCTCGATGGCGACCGCGAGTTCCTGACCGGGATAGCCGGTGGTCGTGTAGACCTGCGCGTAGTCGAAGCCCTCGCCCTGCCACAGGGTGACGCGACGGCCGTCGGGAGCGGTGAGCGAATGCCGTACGCGGCCGTCGGCGTCGCGGCTCAGGTCGGTGAAGCCGGTGTCGAGCGTCACATCGCCGAGCCTGACCCCCTCGCGGAGCGCCGCGTCGGCGGGCCGGGTGCCGATGGGCAGCATCCGCTCGTCGGTGTCGAATGCCGTCTCCGCGGGTATCCGCAGCACGAGGTCATGCGGGTCGACATCGCCGATCGTGACGAAGGGATGCGTCCCGAGCGCGACCGGCGCGGACTCGGCCGACCGGTTCGCGAGGACATGGATGACCTCGATGCCGACGTCGGTCAGCAGATAGGTGACCGAGGTCTCGACCAGGTACGGGTAGCCGGTCTGCGGCACGATCGTCGCCGTCAGGGTGGCCGCGGCATCCGTCTGGTCGATCTCGTAGGCGCTGAAGCGGAGCAGGCCGTGGCTGGCATTGTTCTTCGCCGGTTCGGTGATGGCGAGCTGCCGCATGGTGTCGCCGTCGTTCCATCGACCGTCGCGCACACGGTTCGGCCAGGGCGTCAGCACGACTCCGGAGCAGGCCGGCGTCGGCGCGTCGGCAGGGTACGGCGGCACGAGGTCGACGGTGCCGATGGCCAAGGAGCGCAGGGATGCTCCGACCTGCGAGATCTGCGCGGTGACGTCGCCGCGACGGAGGTGCACCTGGGTGCCGGTGGGGGAGTACGTGGTCACCAAGTCATCGTACGGGGAGGTTTCTCAGGCGCATCCGCTAAACTTGTGCGGTCGGCTTCGGACACCCGCGCAGAGCGCGGACGTTTTTGTGTAAGAAGTGTGAGTCCAGGGGCCGATGGTGAGCGTCGATCGACGCAAATCAACCATCACATGAATGGCCCCGGCCGCTGACAGTCCGGACCCCGAGCTTTTGTCTTGATCTTTGATGAGGCGCTGGGTGCTCGCGCGTGCGCGCAGCGCTGTTCTCGTGCGAGAACCCAGAAGGACTGCATCAATGCCCAAGAACAAGAAGCCCCAGGGCGGCCGGCCCGCCCGTAACTTCGAGCCGCGTTTCGCCGCGAAGAAGACTTCCTTCCACGACCGTCACCACGGCGCACCGTCGTCGGACGGCGAGCGTGGAGGCCGAGCGGATTCCACCGAACGCCGCTCCTCTCCCGCAGCCGGCGGCTACGACCGCCGTCCGGGCAGCCGCAGCGCCGGCCACCGTGGACACCGCCCCGTCGAGGCGGAGTCGGGTGCGCCGAAGCAGCGCTGGAGCGCGCAGGAGCGCGCCGGCCGCGACGAGGCACGCGGCATCCGCAATCGCGCCGAGTCGGGACGCCGCGAGGCCCCGCATCACCGCGATGAGCGTCCGCGCACGTCCGGCGGCGCCGACCGTCCGCGTTACACCGACCGTCCTGCCGCCGGGTCGGCCCGTCGTTTCGACGACCGCCCCCGCCGTGACGACCGCGGCGCGGGTTCGTACCGCAGCAGTGGCGATGCCCGCCAGCGTTTCGAGCGGAACTCGACCGAGCGTCCGACCGGTGCAGGCACCTACCGCGATGACCGTGCCGGTCAGGACCGCGGGCAGCGCCCGTCGACCGGAACCGGGAACTACCGCGGCGGCGGCTCCGATCGCCCCCGTTTCGACCGGAACGCGTCCGAGCGTCCGCGGTCCGATCGTGACGAGCGTCCGAACCGTTCCTTCGACGGCGATCGCGCACGCCGCGCCTTCGATCGTGATCGACTGAACCGTTCCTTCGACGACAGCCGCGACGAGCGTCCCCGCCCGTCGACCGGATCCGGAGCACACCGCGACGCCGCAGGCCGTCCGCGCTTCGACCGCGATGCCCGCCCGAACCGCGATGACCGCGGTGGCGAGCGCACCCGCCCGTCGACGGGCGGCGCCTACCGCACCGACCGTCCGCGTTTCGATCGTGACGAGCGTCCGCGTCGTGACGCGACCGAGCGTCCGCGTTTCGATCGTGACGAGCGTCCGCGCCGCGACGATCGCGGCTCTGACCGCCCGCGGTTCGATCGCACCTCCGCCGAGCGCCCGCGATTCGACCGTGACGACCGCCCGCGTCGTGACGCGAGCGACCGCCCGCGTCGCGACTCCAACGACCGCCCGCGCCGCGAGGACCGTCCCACCCGCGACAACTGGGACAAGTCGTCCAAGGCGAAGACCGAGCAGACCGAGGACGTCGTGCACGAGCGTCTCGAGGCGCAGTCCATCGAGGCTGTCGCCGTCGACGGCGTGAGCTTCGGAGACCTCGGCCTCGGCTCGAACATCGTCGAGACGCTGAACAACATGGGCGCCGCCTCACCGTTCGCTATCCAGGCCGCCAGCATTCCCGCGGTCCTCGAGGGCCGTGACGTGCTCGCTCGTGGCCGCACCGGCTCGGGCAAGACCATCGCGTTCGGTGCGCCGCTCGTCGAGAACGTCCTGAAGTCGCAGGCCGGCAAGCGCCGCGAGTTCGGTCGCTCCCCGCGCGCGATCATCCTCGCTCCGACGCGCGAGCTCGCTCTGCAGATCGACCGCACCATTCAGCCGATCGCCCGCAGCGTCGGCCTGTTCACCACGCAGATCTACGGCGGCGTGCCGCAGGGTCGTCAGGTGGGCGCGCTGAAGAAGGGCGTCGACATCATCATCGGCACCCCCGGTCGCGTCGAAGACCTCATCAACCAGGGCAAGCTCGACCTCTCAGACTGCCGCATCGCGGTGCTCGACGAGGCCGACCACATGTGCGAGCTCGGCTTCGTCGAGCCTGTGCAGCGCATCCTCCGGCACACCGCCGAGGGCAGCCAGAAGCTGCTCTTCTCGGCGACGCTCGACCGCGAGGTCGCAGCTCTCGTCGACGAATTCCTGGTGGACCCGGCCGTCTTCGAGGTCGCCGGTGAGGACCAGGACTCCAGCACGATCGAGCACCGCGTGCTCGTGATCGAGCACCGCGACAAGGCCGAGATCCTCACCTCGCTCGTCGACCGTGCAGGCAAGACGCTGGTCTTCGCCCGTACTCGCGCCTACGCCGACATGCTCGCCGAGCAGTTCGACGACGCGGGGATTCCCGCGGTTTCGCTGCACGGAGACCTCAACCAGGCCAAGCGCACGCGCAACCTCGAGCGTCTCACCTCGGGTCGCGTGAATGTTCTGGTCGCGACCGACGTCGCGGCTCGCGGCATCCACGTCGACGACATCGACCTGGTCGTGCAGGCGGATGCTCCGGACGAGTACAAGACGTACCTGCACCGCTCCGGCCGTACTGGCCGCGCTGGCCGCTCCGGCCGAGTGGTCACGCTGATCACACGCCAGCGTCAGCGCCGGATGACGGAACTGCTCGATCGTGCAGAGATCGACGCGCCGTTCGAGAACGCGCGCATCGATGACGACATCCTCGAGGAGATCACCGGTCGGGCGCCGAGCGCGGCCGACCTCACGGCGTGACCTATCAGGACGCGCTGATCTGCTAAGAATATGGCTAGGAGTTCTGGGGGTGGCCGACGGCTGCCCCCAGAACGTTGATCGCCTTCCCGTGCGTCGTCGATCATGTGCGCAGTGACAGTCGACCGGGGGGTTATGAATGATCGTGTTTCGACCGAGTGCACGCGCGCGGAGGCGCGCTGCCGGAGCCGTTCTGATCACCGCAGTCCTCGCCTCGCTGCTCGCTGCGTGTGTCGCGCCGCCGACGGCGGAACCGACATCGACCGCGACCTCCACGCCGACGCCCACACCGCCCGCGAACTCCTTGACCGCGGCGCGCATCGCCGAGATCACCGAGCAGCAGTGCCCCGCGACGGTCGCCGCCGACGTGCTGAGCGAACTCCCCGAGTCCGCGGCGAACGCCATCGATTTCATGGCCGCCACGGCGCAGTGCGGCCTGATCGCTCTGGTCACGCAGGCTCCTGCGCAGCCGGCGACCTTCGTCTCACCCCTGCAGTACACGGCGCCCTGTGCCTCCGCGGCGACGGTCACGGTGTGGGCGCACTACGACGATGACCTGATCTTCGGCAGCCCGACGATCCCGAACGCGCTGGCCGCAGGCCAGTGCATCCGGACGCTCTTCATCACGGGCTCCGACGCCGGAAAGGGCCCGGAGTACGCAGCGAACCGAGAGCGGGGCATCCGGGCGGCGTATGACGTCATCCGCGGCGCCGAGGGCGAGTGGGCCGATATGACGGTCGGGCTGCGCAGCGGTCTGACGATCACCACGACCTCGCCCGTCGGTGATGCTCGCGTCGCGTTGCTGTTCGTGCGGCTGCCGGACGGGGGCCTGGACTCGAGTGG
The DNA here is from genome assembly GCF_038397725.1 of Microbacterium sp. LWO13-1.2. Lineage (NCBI taxonomy): Bacteria > Bacillati > Actinomycetota > Actinomycetes > Micrococcales > Microbacteriaceae > Microbacterium > Microbacterium sp. LWO13-1.2. The sequence goes on along the minus strand of NZ_CP151634.1, from coordinate 505,755 downwards.
TTTCAGCGCCACCGGCAACCAGGCGCTGCCCCAGCTCCTCTCCGGGGCGCTCGAAGCGATAACGACGATCGACACCGGCCAGCAGGTCACGCTTGCGGCGCTGGAAGCCACCGTCGCCGAAGTGGTGACCGCGTATGCGCCGCAGGCGGTGCTCGCCCACATGCCTGCTGTGTCTCCGCTGGCGCATGGCGACCACCCTGACCACTCCGCCACCGGCACCCTGGTCGCGAACCTCGTCGATCGGGGGGTGGTCGAGAGCGCGAAGGTCCAGTACGCCGTCGGGTACCCCAGCGAGTGGAACGGCGTGAACCTCGGGGGCGACGAGCTGCAGCGCAAGCTCGAGGCCTTTGCTGCGTACGCCTCCCACGACTCGGTGTTGAAGTGCTCGACGGCCGAAAGTTGCCTGAACGTGCGGAAGTTCGGTGCCTGGCTGCAGCGGCAGTACCTGGTTCCGGATGCGGACGTCGCTCGCTGAGCCGAAGACGCCTGTCGCCGCGCTCTAGTCGAGTCGGTGCTCGTGGACCGCAGAGGTCAGCGTCGTCCCGTTCAGGTCGAGGTACAGCTCTCGTTCCGTGACCGAGAGCGTGAGGGTGTTGCGCCGCTCGAGCACGCCGACGGCGGAGTCGATGAAGCCCGGGTCGAAACTGTGCAGGGTGAGCGCGTCAGACTGATGGATGCGCTTCCCGACCCACGGTGCCATCACCTTCGCCGGATCACGGTGGGTGTAGACGGTGGTGCGCTCGGCGAGTTTGCTGCCGTAGTGCAGCCGTTCGGCATCCGGGGCTCCGACCTCGATCCAGGTGAGGATCCGGCCGGTGAGATCACGCACCAGCACGGCGGGCTCCTCGGTGGACGAGATGCCGTCGCCGAAGGTGATCCCCTCGCCGTACTCCAGGCAGTAGGCCAGCACACGAGTGAGCATGTACGCATCCGTCTCGGAGGGATGCCGTGCCACGCGGAGCGTGAAGTCGTCGTAGACGCCGCGGTCCATATCGGCGAGTTGCACGGTGAAGGTGTGGATCATTGCGCCGATGGCCATAACCGTCGAGCCTACGCGCTCACCACCCTCTGCAAACCCACGGTCATCAGAACAGCATCGCCGGCGCAGGAGCGGGTGCTGCAACCGGCGCGGGGCGAGCCGACATCCGTCGCGGTGGAGTGACGTCATCCTCGTCACGACCGTCCAGGCCATGCGCGCGGATGAGAGGGCGGGTGCGTTTCGCGAGCCACTGCCGGTACGCCTTCGGGGCGACGGATGCCGTACCCGGGTAGAGCGCCCGGTAGGACGAGAGGAGGTCAGGACGGAACTCGCCCAGCCACTGGATGAACCAGGGCTTCACGCCCGGACGCAGGTGGAGGGCGCCGTAGATGACGTAGGCGGCGCCGGACGCCTTGATGCGCTGGAGCGCCTCATTGATCGCCGCGACCGAGTCGGTGAGGTGCGGCAGGATCGGCATCAGGAAGACCCCGACCCGGAACCCGGCGTCCGCGAGCGCCCGCACGGTGTCCAGACGCGCCTGGGTGCTGGGCGTGCCGGGCTCGATCGCCTTCTGGAGCTCATCGTCGTACATGGCGATGGACATCTGCACGTCGACGGGTACGCGCTGCGCGGCCTTTACGAGCAAGGGGATGTCGCGCCGGATCAAGGTGCCCTTGGTCAACACCGAGAACGGCGTGCCCGAGGCGGCGAGCGTCTCGATGATCCCGGGCATCAGCTGGTAACGGCCCTCAGCGCGCTGATATGGGTCGGTGTTCGTCCCCAGGGCGACCAGCTCATGATCCCAGCTGCCGCGACGGAGCTCCTTCTCCAACACTTCGGCGACGTTGACCTTCACGACGATCTGCGAATCGAAGTCCCCGCCGCCGTCGAGGTCGAGGTACTCGTGCGTGCCGCGGGCGAAGCAATAAACGCACGCATGACTGCACCCACGATAGGGATTGATCGTCCAGCTGAACGGCATCCGCGAGGCACCGGGCACGCGGTTGAGCGCCGACTTGCTGAGCACCTCGTGGAACGTCATCCCGGCGAACTCGGGCGTGGTCACCGAGCGGAGGACGCTGGAGCGATCTTCCATTCCTGGCAGGGCGGCGGCATCCACATCTCCGACCTTCTGTCCCTGCCAGCGCATACTCTATGCGAACATATGAACGAATGAGTGTCAAGCCGAAAGGGGATTTATGTTCGATCAGTGAGGATGGGGGACAATGGAGGGATGTACGCCGCCCCGCAGCCACAGCATGCGGAGTCGCGATCCCCGATCCACGGACCTGCTCTGCCCATCGGTCTCGCGATCACCGCGCTCGGCGTGCTGCTCTCCTTGGCCGGCGCTTCCGATGCGTCGACGTCTGCGGCCGTGCAACCGGAGCCCTTGGCCGTGCTGGAGGTGCCGGCGGTCGACGTCGGAGCGACACCGGCGGTCGATCCGTGCGCGGACCCGGCGGTTCAGCAGGCGCTGGCGGCGGGAGACGACGCGGCGACGGTCGCAGGATTCGGCGGCGGCGAGAGCTTCCGCGCCGCTGTGGTCGCCGGCAACGCGCCGTGCATCGCCCTCGACGATCCTGCGCACAGCTGGGTCGTCGTGAACAAGGCACGACCTCTCGTGCCGATGGATTACGCCCCGCCGGTGCTGGAGCCGCTGCCGATGCAGACGACGACGAGCGCGAATCAGGTGCGGCCCGAAGTGGCTGCGGCCGCGGGGGAGCTGGCCCAGGCCGCGGATGCTGCCGGAGTGGGGCAGCTCGGGGCGAACAACGGATACCGCTCCTACGGGCTGCAGGTGGCCACATACGAGTCGTACGTGGAGGACCTGGGGCAGGCCGAGGCGGATGCCGGATCGGCTCGCCCCGGACACAGTGAGCACCAGACCGGACTCGCGCTCGATGTCGTCGCCTGTGGAGGCGGCTGCGGGGGGATCGACGGTTTCGGTGGTACCCCGCAGAGCGACTGGGTGGCGGCGCACGGCTGGGAGCACGGATTCATCGTCCGGTACGAGACGGTCGGCACCGGGGCGACGGGCTACGAGCCCGAGCCCTGGCATATCCGCTACATCGGGGTGGACCTCGCGGCCGCCTATCACGACGGCGGCTTCCACACGCTCGAGGAGTTCTTCGGCCTGCCGGCTGCTCCCGACTACCCGCACTGAGTCGCGATACGGAGCTCGATGAGCGCGGCTGGCGGCTTCCCACAATCGCGGTACCCAGTCTCATGAATTGTGGGATGCATTCTCACAATGGCTGTCTTCCCTGCGGCGTACCGACATAGAATCGCCGGAGCAATGACGCACGAACGTTCAGGAGGACGGCATGGAACGCGACATCTATGAAGAGGACCACGAGGCTTTTCGCGACCTCGTCAAGGATTTCGTCAAGCGCCACGTGAACAACGCGGCGATCGAGAAGTGGGATGCCGCGGGTGAGATCGACCGCGCGACCATGCTCGCAGCCGGCGAAGCCGGCCTGATCGGACTCTCCGTTCCGGAGGAGTTCGGCGGCGCGGGAATGCTGCAGGATTACCGCTTCCGCACGATCGTGATGGAGGAGGTCATCGCGGCCGGCGCCGGCTCGCTCGCGGGGGCCTTCGGCATCCAGGACGACCTGGCCGTTCCCTACCTCGTGCACATGGGCACGCAGGAGCAGAAGGAGAAGTGGCTGCCCCGCATGGCGACCGGTGAGGTGCTCGGCGCACTCGCCATGACCGATCCGGGTGCCGGTTCCGACCTCCGCGGCATCAAGACCAACGCGAAGAAGGTCGACGGCGGCTACATCCTCAACGGCGCGAAGACGTTCATCTCGTCTGGCACGACGGCCGACGTGGTCGTGACCTTCGTGAAGACCGGAGAGGGCAACCGCCCCGACGCGTTCAGCCTGCTGCTCGTCGAGAAGGGCATGGAGGGCTTCGACCAGGGCAAGAAGCTCAGCAAGATGGGCTTCCACGGCTGGGACACCGCCGAGCTCAGCTTCACCGACGTGTTCGTCCCCGACGAGAACCTGATCAGCGGCAAGGAGGGTCAGGGTTTCATCCAGCTGATGCTGAACCTGCCCCTTGAGCGCCTGTCGATCGGCGTCGCCGCAGCGGCGGCCGCGCAGGCGGCCCTGGACTGGACCGTGGCCTACACGAAGGACCGCGAGGCGTTCGGCGAGCGCATCGCCGACTTCCAGAACACGCGCTTCCGGCTCGCTGACATGTCGGCGACCACTGACGCGATGTGGGCCTACATCGACCGCGCACTGCTCGCGTACAAGGACAAGAAGCTCACCGCGGAAGACGCGGCGAAGGTCAAGTTCTGGGCGACGGAGCGCGAGTGGGAGGTGCTCGACACCGGCGTGCAGCTGCACGGCGGCTACGGCTACATCATGGAGTACCCGATCGCGCGGGCCTTCACCGATGCCCGCGTGCACCGCATCTACGGCGGCACCAACGAGATCATGCGCGACCTCGTCGGTCGCCAGATCGTCGGCAAGCGCTGACGTCACGTTTCACGAGGGCCCCGGATGCCGCATCCGGGGCCCTCGTTCATTTCGCCGTGGTGAACGACTTCTGAGTCGTCCCTTCGATGCGGGCACAGCTTCGGAGTCGCCTCGCGACACCCCAGTGGGGGATGCCGCTGTGCGGCGTGTCGCCGAGACTCCCCGAAGTGTGCGCGGGCGAGGACCCACCAGGGCGGGGCCCGGCCTGGCGGGTGACTCAGGCTCGCCGAGCGCGCCCGCCGACTCCGGCCGTGCGCAGGCGATCGGCGATGAGGATGCCGAGGGCAGTGGCGCCGACGCAGCTCGCCAGCGTGAGGGCGAAGAACGCCACCTGCACGCCGGTGCTCATCGCGCCGAGGTCGAACGACGCCCAGGCCAGCACCGGATAGACGATGCCGACGATGACCGCGCCGAGGTAGTGCAGCCACGTGCCCCAGTAGCGCCAGATCACGAACAGGAACGGCAGCTCGGTGAACGCCGCCCACCACAGGTTCGTGAGCACGCTGCGGAAGCCGTATCCGGAGAACGGCACGAGGATGAGCCCGGCGAGAAGGCCGACGAGCAGTCCGACCAGCGGGCGCTTGAGCAGCCGGAGGGCGATCACCGACGGCAGCAGCCAGAGCCCGGCCAGCGCGACGCTCACGAACGGCAACCCAGCGAACATCAGGGTCGAGATCCAGTTCGCCGGGGCGAGCAGCAGCGCGCCGGCCACCCCGAGCGCCGCGCAGGTCAGCAGGATCGCGGTCGGCAGGCGGAATCGGCCCGCTGCTCCCGTGCGAGGTCGAGAAGGCACCCCGGACGGGGCTGCCGGATGCGTTTCTGACGTCGCACCGACATAGGGATTCGTCTCGGATGCCGCATCGCGGTCGGCCGCTGCATTCCCCGCATCCGTCCCACTCATGCGAGGGGCTCCGCTGCGGCCTCGCGTGCGGCCTTGGATGCCGGGGATGCGGCGCCGATCTTCCAGTACCCGCAGAAGCTGACCAGGTTCTTGTCGACGTCGCGCTCGCCGACGAGATGCTTGCGCACGCCGGAGGCGAGAGCCTGCTCACCGGCGCCGTAGGTGTGGAACGGTGCTTCCGGGAGTTCGGTCTCCCGGAGCCGCGCCAGTGCGACCGTGCCGGGCTGCTGATCATGCGCGCGCACGACCCAGCTCACCTCGACTCCGGAGGGATGCGGGAATTCGAGCGCGTCGTCGTCGGACGGCACCTCGATGATCGCCGTTCCGGTGGCGTCGGCGGGAAGGGAGGCGCAGATGGATGCGATGGCGGGCAGTGCGGTCTCATCGCCCACGAGCACGACCCGGTCTGTCCCGCGCTGCGGATTGAACGTCAGGCCCTCGTCGATGATCAGCACGTGCTCTCCCGGCTGGCAGGTCTCGGCCCAGCGTGATGCCGGGCCGGCAGTGCCGTCGGCGGCCGACCCGTGCAGCACGAAGTCGACGTCGATCTCCGCGCCCTGGTCGCCCACGGCAGGCCGGTAGGCGCGCACCGTGTAGTTGCGCATCACCGGGCGCTCATCATCCGGGATGCGCAGGAACTTCAAGTAACCGAACATCTTGTTGGCCTTCGCCGGAACCCGCTCGAGCCCTGCTTCTCCCGCGATCGGCAGGAACAGCCGGAACCACTGGTCGAAGCCCATCGGGCGGAACTTCGCGATCTCGCCCTCGCCGAACGTGATCCGCATCCAGTGCGGTGAAAGTCGTTCCGAGCGCAGCACGGTGAGGTGGATGAGCTCCGACGACTCGGGCTTGACGAGCTTGCTGAACGCCATGGGGCGCCTTTCTCTCAAAAGCTGAAGGTGAGGATGAAGATGAGGGCGGATGCCGCCAGGCACAGTGCGATGAAGATCCAATCGCGTGTGCGGAACGGCACGAGGTGGCGCTCGGTGCGGGTGGGGTGGGCTCCGAACGCGCGGGAGTCCATGGCGAGTGCGACGCGCTCCGCGTGCCGGATCGCGCCGGCCAGCAGCGGCACGATGTAGCCCCAGCCGCGGGCGATGCGCGAGAAGGGGCCGCTCCCACCGTGATGGCCGCGCACGCGATGCGCGGCACGGATCACCGCGAGCTCGTGACCGAAGCGGGGGACGAACCGGAACGCCGCCAGTGCGGTGTATCCGATCCGGTACGGCACGCGCAGCTGCTGCCCGCTCGCGCGCACCAGGTCGGGGCCGGTCGTGGTGAGGCCGCCGATGAGGGCGAGCGCGAGGATCGCGCCGAGCCGCAGACCGGTCGCGAAGCCGATGTCGAGCGCGCCGGCGAACAGGGTCCAACCGCCGAGCTGCAGGACGGGGGCGGTGTCGTCGACGCGTGCCGCATCCACCCATAGCGAGAATCCGATGCCGATGGCCGTCACGCCGACCGGCAGCGCGAGAAGCAGCAGCGCCGCGGTACGCCGAGTGAGCCGGGCGCCGACCAGGATCAGTGCGTAGGCGACGACGAGGAACGCGGTCGGGGTGGTCATGTCGCGGACGAAGACCAGCGCCACCATGGCCGGCGCGACGCCGATGACCTTCGAGAGCGGATTCAGGCCGTGCAGGAACTGCCGGCGTGATGCGGGCGCCGCGGCGGCGTACGGGTCGATGACGGTCGTGGTCGTCATGTCTCGCGGATCCTTCCGCGCAGCGCGGGCGGCAGCATCCGGTGCAGCGCGGGCAGGCGAAGACCCGCGTCGGCGAACAACGCCTCGTCGCGGAAGAGATCTCCCGTCGAGCCTGCCGCGTGCACGCGCCCCTCGGCGAGCACGACGGTGTGCGTCGTGTGGTCGGCGACGAGCTGCAGGTCATGGGTGACGAGCACGATCGTCGTGCCCGATTCGCGCAGGGACTCCAGCAGCGTGAGCATTTCGGATGCGCGGGCCCTGTCCTGGCCGAAGGTCGGCTCGTCGAGGGCGAGCACACGCGGCCGAGCGATCAGGGCCGTGCCCACCGAGAGTCGGCGCTTCTCGCCGCCGGACAGCAGGAACGGATGCACGTCGGTCTTGGCTTCGAGTCCGAAGCGCTCGAGCATCTCGTGGACGCGCTCTGCGACCTCGGCATCCGGCGTGTGCCGCAGCCGCAGGCCGTGGGCGAGCTCGTCGAACACCGTGTGCGCGATGAACTGATGTTCGGGATTCTGGAAGACGAAGCCGATGCGGGCGGCGAGATCCCGCGGGGAGGCGGAGCCGGCGTCGAGACCGTCGACGACGACCTGATGCCTCGGCGGCGGGACGACGCCGGCCAGCGCCTGGATCAGCGTCGTCTTGCCTGCGCCGTTCGCACCGACGATCGCGGTGAGGCTGCCGGTGGGGATGTCGAGATCGATGCCGTGGAGGATCTCGGTGCGGTGCCGTCGAACGGTGAGACCGCGGGCTCGGACGATCGAGTCGCCCTCGCCCGCATCGCCGGGGTGCACCTGTCGGGCGAAAGTACGGATGTCGGTCGATTCGGGCGCGTTTCGACCTGCATCCGTGCTTTGGGCATGCATCTGTACCGTGCCCAGCGCCTCGGCCAGCTGTTCCGGCGTGACCGGGAGCGGGTCGAGGCGGATGCCGTCCGCTTCCAGCCGCCGCGCGGCGAGGGTCGCGGCCGGGAGCCACACACCCATCTCGATCAACTCGTCGGTGTGCGCGCGGATGATCTCGGCCGCGGGGCCGTCGAACGCGACGCGGCCCGTGCGATCGAGAACGATCGTCCGGGTGACGAGCTCCATCGCCGCATCCAGGTTGTGCTCGACGAGCAGGATGGCCCGATCGCCCTCGGCCACGACGTCGGCGAGAGCGGCGTAGACGTCGTCGATGCCCTGCGTGTCGAGGTTGGCCGTCGGCTCGTCGAGCACGATCAACGGCGAACCCAGAGCGAGTGCGCAGGCGATCGCGAGGCGTTGGCGGCCACCGCCGGAGAGCCGGTCGGGGTTGTCCGCGCGACGATCCCAGAGCCCCACCCGGCGCAGGGCCTCCTCGGATCGCCGATGCACCTCTGCGACCGGCAGCAGCAGGTTCTCCGGGCCGAAGGCCACCTCGTCGTAGACGCTTCCGGTGACGATCTGCGCGTCGGGGTCCTGGAAGACCATGCCGACCCGGGTGCTGAGCATCGCCGTCGGTGTGGTCGTGGTGTCGAGCCCGCCGGCCTCGACCGTGCCGGACATGCTCGTCGGCAGCGCGTGCGGGATGAGTCCGTTCAGCGCGAGCGTGAATGTCGATTTGCCCGAGCCGGATGGGCCGAGCAGCAGGACGACCTCGCCAGGGTGGATGTCGAGGTTCACCTCACGGGGGGAGGGGAACGCCGCATCCACGTGAGTGAGGGTGAGGTCACGCACGCGAAGCAGAGGCGCGGATGAGCGCACGGCGGAACCTCGGGTAGGCGGGTCGAATACCCTCTTAACTTAGCCTAGCCTTACCTGATTCGCCATCCGGCGGTGGATGCCGGCGTTCACCGCTCCGCGTTCGTCAGCGCCGTGCCACGCCGGCGCGGCGCAGCGCCGAGCCGATCCCCAGGCCGACGGCCGTCCAGGCGATCGGACCGAGGACCGAGATCGTCAGGTACAGGATCTGCGCCCACGGCGCCATCACGGCGAGGTGCGCGGCGAAGTAGACGACGACGGCGACGAGCACGCCGATCACGGCCGCGGAGATGAAGAACCGCCACGGACCCCAGGATCGGTACCGGGTGAGGGCGGCGACACCCTCCTGGATGGCGCCGAACAGGAGCGCGGTGCCGAGGAAGCGCAGCGTCCACGCCGGGTTGAACGCGCTCGCGATGAGAGCTGCGACGACATGCGTGACGATCGCCACGAACGGCTGGCGGAGCACCTCCTGCGCGATGATCCCCGGCAGCACGTGCGAACCGAGCACCAGGCCGTAGAGGAAGAACGGTCCCAGCAGGACGGGGATCGTCAGCCAACCGGCGATCCCGCCGAGGATTCCGGTCGCGACTCCGATCGCCGCACAGACGAGCAGCACTCGCGTCGACAGGGTGGAGGTGCGGGTCACTTTCTCAGCCTACTGGCGACGAAAGTCACGGGGGCTGGACGTTCGTCTATGACACTGCGGCGCACCTGGTGTGAGACCGGGAGTCGCACTAGGTTGATCGACAATGTGGCAACCCGGCCGCATCATGACCACCGGGAGCAGTACATGGGTTCAACCCCACTCCGGATGGCAGCAGCCACAACCCTGGCTGCGCTGTTCATCGCTTCGACGGCAACCGCAGGATACGCAGGCGTGGAGGAGGTGACAGATCCTGTTCCGGTCGCCGGCACGCCGGGGCACTACATCGTGGTGATGAAGTCCGACCCGTTGGCCAGCTACACGGGCGACGTGAACGGACTCAAGGCGACCAAGCCGGATGCCGGCGCTCAGCTCGAGGCGCAGTCCGACGACGCTCAGCGCTACGTGAAGCACCTGAAAGGTGAGCAGAAGAGCCTCGCCGAGGAGATCGGGGTCACCCCGGACACCACCTACCAGGTCGTGCTCAACGGCTTCAGCGCCGAGCTCACCGGCGAACAGGTCGACAAGCTGCGCACCTCGAAGGACGTGTTCGGCGTCTTCCCCGACGAGATCCGTCACCCGGATGCCCAGACGTCGACCGATTTCCTCGGACTCGGCGATGACAAGAAGGGCCGCGGCGGCGTCTGGGAGGACACCGGCGGGGTCGGCAAGGCAGGCGAGGGCGTCGTGGTCGGCGTCATCGACACCGGCATCGCGCCGGAGCATCCCTCCTTCGACGGCAAGAAGCTGAAGAAGCAGAAGAAGCAGCAGAACCGCCACAAGGGCAACCAGCCCTATACCGACGGCACCTACGTCTACTTCGACAAGTCCGACGGCGGCCAGTTCCAGGCCGAGATGCTCGATGCCCAGGACTGGGACAAGGGCGACTACTCGACCAAACTCATCGGCGCCCAGTACTTCTCCGCAGGAGCCGCGGCGGCGGGCTTCGACTTCCAGTACGACTATCTGTCGCCCCGCGACGGCGATGGCCACGGTTCGCACACCGCCAGCACCGCGGCGGGCAACTTCAAGGTGAACGCCTCCGTCGGCGGTGTCGATTTCGGCAAGGTCTCCGGTGTCGCCCCCGGCGCGAAGGTGGCGGCATACAAGGCGTGCTACGTCGGCCCGGACACCACGGTCACCACCGATGACATCTGCGCGCTGAGCGATCTCGTCGGCGCCATCGACAAAGCCGTCGCCGACGGCGTCGATGTGATCAACTACTCGATCGGCGGCGGAGCAGCCTCGACGGTGCTCGCTCCCGAAGACATCGCGTTCCTGAACGCGGCGGCTGCCGGCGTGTTCGTCGCCGTCAGCGCCGGCAACGACGGTCCGGACTCGGCCACCGCTGATCATGCATCGCCGTGGTACACCACGGTGGCGGCATCCACGATCCCGACCTGGGAGGGAACCGTCCAGTTCGAGGGCTTCGAAGAGGCCGGCGCCTCGGTGAGCGTGCCCTTCGGCAGCACCCTGCAGGGCCCCTCGGTCTACGCGGGGGACGCGGCGGCGGCGGATGCCGTCGACGCGCAGCTGTGCCTCCCCGGAACACTCGATCCGGCGAAGGTCACCGGCCACATCGTCGTCTGCGACCGCGGTGGCAACGCGCGCGCCGAGAAGTCGCAGGTCGTGAAGGATGCCGGCGGCATCGGCGTCGTGCTGGTGAACGTGCCGGGTGGTGCGGATTCGCTCGACAACGACTTCCACGCCGTGCCGACGGTGCACCTCTCCTCGGTGCACCACGAAGCCGTGCTCGCGTATGTGCAGGGCGGAGCAGACCGTCCGATCACGCTCGTCGGCGAGAACACCACCGGCGAGACCACTCCGGTTCCGCAGATCGCCGGATTCTCCAGCCGCGGTCCGATGCTGGCCGACGGCAGCGACATCATGAAGCCGGACGTCACCGCCCCCGGTGTCGCGATCCTCGCGGCCGGGCACAATGCCGCAGGTGCGGATCCGACGTTCGAGATCCTCTCCGGAACCTCGATGTCGTCGCCGCACGTCGCGGGCCTCGGCGCCCTGTACCTCGGCGAGCGTCCGAACGCGACGCCTGCAGAGGTGAAGTCGGCGATGATGACCACCGCGTACGACACCGTGCTGGCGGATGGTTCGGCGAACACGAACCCCTTCGAGCAGGGCGCAGGTCACGTCGACCCGACCCGCTACTTCGAGCCGGGTCTGCTGTACCTCAACGGCATCGCCGACTGGGCGGCCTTCATCGAGGGCAAGGATCTCGCGGAGTTCGACGGCGTCGAGCCGATCGACGGCAGCGACCTCAACATCGCGTCGATCTCGATCGGTTCGCTGGCGAGTGCGCAGACGGTGACCCGCACAGTCACCTCGACCGAGGCGGGCACGTTCACGGCATCCGTCGACGTTCCCGGTGTCGACGTGACCGTCGAGCCGGCCACGCTCGAGTTCGGCGCCGCGGGCGAGACGGCGACGTTCAACGTCACCTTCGACAACAAGAGCGCCCCGGTCGAGCAGTGGGCGACCGGCTCGCTCACCTGGTCGAGCGATTCGAACACGGTGCGTTCTCCGATCGCGGTGTTCCCGGTGACGGCGGATGCTCCGGCCGAGGTCGCGGGCACCGGCGTCGACGGTTCGACCGAGGTCGAGATCACGCCGGGTGTGGACGGCGACCTGCCGCTCAACCTGTCCGGTCTGACGCCGTTCGAACTGCTCGTCGACGAGGCCAACCCTGTCGAGGGGCACTCGGGCAACGAGAACTCGGGCGATGAGAACAAGGACGTGTCGTGGATCGTGACGGTGCCGGAGGGCACCGCGCTGTCGCGGTTCGACCTCGATTCCTCGGATGACGAAGGCAGCGATCTCGACCTCACGGTCTTCCGGGTCGTGTCGCCGGATGACCTGCGCTACCACCAGCGCTGGGCGTCGGCGACCGGCTCGGCGGACGAGCAGGTCACCGTCGTCGCACCGACCGCGGGAACGTATCTGGTGGTCGCGAACGTGTACTCGACGACCGGGCCGATGACGTGGGATATGTCCTACGCCAACGTCGTCCCGGGCGGAGAGGGCGCGTTCACCGCGACGCCGAATCCGATTCAGGCCGTCCGCGGTGAGAAGACGAGCTACGAGCTGAGTTGGACCGGCCTCACCGCCGGCACCGACTACCTCGGCGTCGTGCGGTACGGCGACTCCGAGGTGCGCACCGTCGTGACGGTCGCCGCCGAGTAGCCCACTCGCACAGCGCCCCGCGGTCCACGGACCGCGGGGCGCTGTGCTGCGCGCGCCCGTTCATCGCGCGATCGGCGCCGCTCGTCGCAGCATCCGCTCGAGTGCTCACGCGCGCGGCCCGCGCTTTTCTAGCGTGGGGAGACGCAACGATGCGCACACCGAGGAGATCTCCATGACTGCACCTTCATCGGGCCGCCGCGACGGCACCGCGATCGTCGATGACGAACCTCCTGTCGCCACCGACCCGAATCTTCCCCCGGTCGCCCTGACCGACGAGCACCACGAGAAGGCGAATCGCTGGACCTGGCCCAAGATCCTCATCTGGTCGGCGATCGCGCTGCTGGGTGCGGTGGCCTGGACGATGCTCGCGATCGTCCGCGGCGAGACCGTCAACGCGATCTGGTTCGTGTTCGCGGCCGTCTGCACGTACCTGATCGGCTACCGCTTCTACTCCAAGGTGATCGAGAAGTACATCACCCGACCCGACGACCGCCGGGCCACCCCGGCCGAGGTCAAGCAGGACGGCAAGGACTACGTCCCCACCGATCGCCGTGTGCTCTACGGCCACCACTTCGCCGCCATCGCCGGCGCCGGTCCGCTCGTGGGCCCGGTGCTCGCCGCCCAGATGGGCTACCTCCCCGGCACGATCTGGATCATCGTCGGCGTCGTGCTCGCCGGTGCGGTGCAGGACTACACGGTCCTGTTCTTCTCCATGCGCCGCGGTGGTCGCACGATCGGCCAGATGGCCAGGCAGGAGCTCGGCAGGATCGGCGGCACGGCCGCGATCGCGGCATCCCTCCTGATCATGCTGATCATCGTCGCGATCCTCGCGCTCGTCGTCGTCAACGCGCTGGGGGAGAGCCCCTGGGGTGTCTTCTCGGTGGCGATGACCATCCCGATCGCGATCTTCATGGGCGTCTACCTGCGGTACCTGCGCCCCGGCAAGGTCACCGAGGTCTCGATCATCGGGTTCGTGCTGCTGATGGCGGCCATCATCGGCGGCGGATGGGTTGCTGGCACCGACTGGGGTCAGGCGATCTTCCACCTCGACCGCACCACGATCGCGTGGGGCATCATCATCTACGGCTTCATCGCCGCGGTGCTTCCGGTCTGGTTGCTGCTCGCCCCGCGCGACTACCTGTCGACCTTCATGAAGATCGGCGTGATCGTGATGCTCGCCGGCGCCATCATCCTGGTGCGTCCGGAGATCACCGTCCCGGCCGTCAGCATCTTCGGCGAGAACGGCATGGGGCCGGTGTTCGCCGGTCCGCTCTTCCCCTTCCTGTTCGTGACGATCGCGTGCGGGGCGCTGTCGGGTTTCCATGCTCTGATCGCCTCGGGAACGACACCGAAGCTCATCGAGAAGGAGCGCCAGTCGCGCTTCATCGGCTACGGCGGCATGCTCATGGAGTCGTTCGTCGCGATCATGGCGCTGGTCGCCGCGATCTCGATCGACCAGGGCATCTACTTCGCCATGAACGCGCCGGCGGCGGTGACCCAGGGCACGGTGGAAGGTGCAGTCGCGTTCGTGAACTCCCTCGGGTTGACCGGGGTGAACCTGACGCCGGAGATGCTGACGGGCACCGCCGAGGCGGTCGGCGAGGAATCGATCGTCTCCCGCACGGGTGGGGCTCCGACGCTCGCGCTCGGCCTCGCGCACATCATGCAGCAGGCCCTCGGCGGGCAGGCGCTGATGGCCTTCTGGTATCACTTCGCGATCATGTTCGAGGCCCTTTTCATCCTCACGGCCGTGGATGCCGGTACCCGTGTCGCCCGCTTCATGCTGCAGGACTCGATCGGCGCCTGGTTCCCGAAGTTCCGCGACGTGTCATGGCGCCCCGGCGTCTGGATCTGCACCGCGATCATGGTGGCCGGCTGGGGAGCGATCCTCATCCTCGGCGTGACCGACCCCCTCGGCGGCATCAACACGTTCTTCCCGCTGTTCGGCATCGCGAACCAGCTGCTCGCAGCGATCGCGCTCGCCGTGGTGCTGGCCATCGTCGCGAAGCGCGGCCGGAGCTACGTCAAGTGGCTGTGGATCATCGGTCTGCCGCTCGCGTTCACCGCCGTCGTGACCATCACGGCGTCGCTGTACAAGATCGCCTCCCCGGTGCCGGCGATCGGATACTGGGCGAACCACTTCCGGTACGTCGAGGCCCGCGACAGCGGCGATACGTCGCTGGGCGCTCCCGAGGTGCTCGACGCGGTCATCCGCAACACGGCGGTGCAGGGCACGCTGTCGATCATCTTCGTGACGCTCGCGATCATCGTGATGGTGGCCGCCGTCATCGTGACGATCAGGGCCATCCGCAACGGCGGCGGCGAGAACACCGAGGAGACCCCGGTGGCCTCGCGACGCTTCGCTCCGGCCGGCTTCCTGCCGAACGCGGCCGAGCGCGAGCTCGAGAAGCAGTGGGAACCGCTGCTCGCCGAGGAACGCAAGGCGACGACCCACTGATGAGTACGCGATGACGAACCACACGGATGCCGCGACCGCCCCTCTGCGCACGCTCGCGCGTGCTGCAGGGCGGGTCGGCCGCGGCATCCGCTGGTACATGACCACGCTGATGGGCGACACGGCCTATGCGACGTACGTCGCCCATCATCGGCGCCAGCATCCTGACGAGGAGCCGATGACGGAGCGGCAGTTCTGGCGGCAGCGGATGGATGACCAGGATCGCAATCCCGGTGCGCGCTGCTGCTGACGGCGAGGCTCGTGACGGCGCAGGATGCCGCGGTGCCTAGGCTGAGGGCATGACCGACGTCGTTCTCGCTGCGGTGCTCGGCGTGCTCGGCGGGATCGTCCTGACAGTCCTGCTGCTGCTCGCCCGTCGCCTGGCGCGCGGTGCGGCCGATCTCGGCAGCGAAGCCGAGCAGGCCGCACTCGACGCGCTGCACCACGCGAGCCTCGCCGCTCCCCACCTGCGCGCGGGTCTCGCGGCGCCGGCCGTCGTCAAGGCTGCCCGTCACCTGCGCGTGCTGCTCGGCAGCGCGGCGGTGGCCATCGTGAGCGCCGATGGCACCGTGTCATTCGACGGGCCCTCCGACGGGCTGGAGTCGGCTGCCGTCCGGATCGCCGGGCAGGTCACCGCTTCGGGTCGGCGGCAGGTGTTCCCCTCACCGGGGCCGGACGACGATCTCGAGGCCGTCGGTGCGCCGATCCTCGTCGAAGGCCGGGCCGTCGGGGCCGTCGTCGCGTTCGCGGCACCGGTGCGGGCCGCGCTCGTCCGGGCGGCCGAGGAGGTCGCCGACTGGTGCGCAGCACAGGTCGAGCTCGGCGATCTGGAAGCGTCGCGCACCCAGCTGGCCGAGGCGGAGTTGCGATCACTGCGGGCGCAGATCTCGCCGCACTTCATCTACAACGCGCTGACGGCCATCGCATCATTCATCCTCAGCGACCCCACCCGTGCTCGCGAACTGGTTCTCGAGTTCGCCGACTTCACGCGCTACTCCTTCCGGCGGCAGGGCGAGTTCACCACCCTCGCCGAGGAACTGGGCAGCATCCACTCCTATCTCGAACTCGAAAGCGCGCGCTTCGGCGACCGGCTGAAGGTCACTCTGCAGATCGCCCCGGAGACCCTCGCGACGGTGATCCCCTTCCTCTCCGTGCAGCCGCTGGTCGAGAACGCCGTTCGGCACGGGCTGGAGCCGGGAGAGGGCGGAGGAGAGATCCGCATCGCGTCTCGTGACGACGGCACGCACACCGAGATCTCGGTGGAGGACGACGGTGTCGGCATGGACCCGGAGGGGCTGCGCGCCACGCTCACCGCCGCCGATGACGGTCTGCACGTCGGACTCCGAAACGTCGACACGCGCCTCCGTCAGCTCTACGGGGCCGAGAGCGGACTGATCGTCGAGACCAACACCGGCGCGGGTACCCTGGTGCGCATGCGGGTGCCGAAATCGCAACCGCTGCACGACCCGGACAACGACTGAGGTGCGCATGATCGACGTCCTCGTCGCCGACGACGAGAAGCCGGCACTCGATGAACTCGTCCACCTGCTGCGCACGGACGACCGCATCGGCGAGATCCTCACTGCCGCAAACGGTGCGGACGCGCTTCGTCAACTCTCCGAGCGTGCCGTGCAGATCGCGTTCCTCGACATCCACATGCCCGGGTTGCTCGGTACCGCGCTCGCGCGTGCACTGCTCGCTCTGGCCAGGCCACCGGCCGTGGTGTTCGTGACGGCCGACGAGGCCCGAGCGGTGGAGGCGTTCGAGTTGCGCGCCGTGGACTACCTGCTCAAACCGGTCCGCGCGGAGCGCCTGCGTGGTGCCGTCGATCGCGTCCTCGAGATCGGCGACGCGGCGAGTGCCGGCGACGATGAGATGGTGCCTGTCACGGTCGGCGCCGCCGTGCGGTTCGTGCGGCGCAGCGACGTGCGCTGGGTGCAGGCGCAGGGCGACTACTCGCGTCTGCACACCGGAGACGGTGCCGGGCATCTCGTGCGCATCCCGATCTCTGAGCTCGAGTCCCGGTGGGCGGATGCCGGGTTCATCCGCATCCATCGCTCCTCGCTCGTGCGCATCCTGGCGGTGACCGAGGCGCGCCTTTCCGGGGCGGAGCCCGTGGTGTCGATCGGTGACCTTTCGCTGCCGGTCAGTCGTCGTCTGGTGCCGACGGTGCGTGATGCCCTCCTGCGCGGCGAGGGTGCGGGATGACGGCGACCCCCAAGCGCGTACGGGTGACTGCCGATCTCCCCGCTCGGCGGACGCCGACATCGACCCGCGGCATCGCGCTGCCCGGTTCGCCGGTGGACGAGGCGGATGCCGTCTACGCTCGAGCGCTCATGCGCAGCCAGCTCCGCCTCGCGCTCGGCACGATCGCCGGCTTCGTGCTCGTGGTGGTGGCGCTGACGCTGACGATCGCCTTGATTCCCGAGATCGGGCAGATCCTGGTGTGGGGTCTTCCCCTGTCGTGGCTGCTCCAGGCGTATGCGTTCTATCCGATCATCCTCGTGTTCGCGGTGCTCTACCTGCGCACCGCGGCTCGCAATGAGCGGCGCTATCGTGCGCTGCTGGCTCGCGAATGAACGCGGCCATGGACCTGGTGGGCGTCGCGCTCGTCGTCGCGGCGACGCTGCTCATCGGGGTGTACGGACTGCGCATCTCGCGAACGACGAGCGACTTCTTCGTGGCGTCGCGCACCGTGCGGCCGGTCTGGAACGCGTCGGCGATCAGCGGGGAGTATCTCTCGGCCGGCACGTTCCTCGGCCTGTCGGGGCTCGTGCTGCTCGACGGCGCCAGGGGGTTCTGGTTCCCCATCGGCTATGCAGCCGGGTATCTGCTGGTGCTCGCGTTCGTCGCCGCGCCGCTTCGACGCAGTGGCGCCTACACGATCCCCGATTTCATCGAGGCACGACTGGAGTCGACTGCGGCTCGACGGGTGACGAGCATCGCGGTGCTCATCATCGGCTGGCTGTACATCGTGCCGCAGCTGCACGGGGCAGGGATCACCCTGCTCGTCGTGGCAGGGGTACCCGAGTGGGTCGGAGCGGTCACGGTGGCCGTGCTCGTGGCGGCGGCGGTGGCTGCCGGCGGCATGCGCGCGATCACCTATGTGCAGGCGTTCCAGTACTGGCTCAAGCTCACGGCGCTGCTCGTGCCGGTCGTCTTCATCGCCTTCGCGCTGAGCGGCGGGCCGCATGAGTTCGATCCTGCGCTGGTCTTCCCCGCCGAGGCCGGTCCCTCGGGTTTCGACGCCTATGAGACGGCATCCCTCCTGCTCGCGCTGCTGCTCGGAACCATGGGCCTGCCGCACGTTCTGGTGCGGTTCTACACGAGCCCGAACGGAGTGTCGGCGCGACGGACGACCGTGATCGTCATCGCCATGGTGAGCGCGTTCTACGCGGTTTCGAGCACGATGGGCCTGCTGGCGCGTATCGCCGCTCCCGACCTCGCAGTCCCCGGTCTCGCCGACACCGTCGTGCTGCAGCTCCCCTCGCGCGTCTTCCCCAGCCTGCTCGGCGAACTGCTCACGGCGCTCATCGTGGCCGGAGCATTCGCCGCGTTCCTCGCGACTTCGGCGGGGATCGTGGTGTCGCTCGCCGGCGTGATCAGCCAGGACGTGTTCTCCGGGTCGGTGCGCTCGTTCCGCCTGTCCGCCGTCCTGTGCGCGTTGGTGCCGCTCGCGGTCGCGTTGCTCACGGCGCCGGCCGGACTGGGGTCCAGCGTCGGTGTCGTCTTCGTCGTGGCGGCGTCGACGCTGTCACCTGTCGTGCTGTTGGGGGTGTGGTGGCGCGGGCTCACCGCCCGCGGTGCGGTGGCGGGGATGCTGTCCGGGGGTCTCGCGGCCGGACTCGCGCTGCTCGTGCATGCGGCGATCGGGGGAGTCGGAGTGGCGGCACCGTACCTCGCGCAGCCGGCCGCGTGGACGATTCCCCTCGCCGCGGTCGTCACGATCGTCGTGTCCCTGCTCGATCCGCGGGCACCGTCGCCTCGCACCGACCGGTTCCTTGCGCGGGTGCATACGCCGGAGCGCGGCTGATTCGCGGCATCCGACCGCTGGTGGCGTCGGGGCTCGTGTGAGCGGGCCTCAGATCGTGCGGGTCCGTGGCAGCAGGCGCACCGGCGGGAGCGGCGGAGCCGGAATGCGCTCATCGTGGCCGGGGACCACGCCGAAGCGTGCGGATGCCGCCTCCCAGTCCTCCCGAGCGGAGGCGATCTCGTCGTGCGTGCGGGCGGCGAAGTTCCACCACATCACGAGGTCCTCCTCGAACGGTTCGCCGCCGATGAGGAACAGCAGCGCGCCCTCGGCGGACGACACCTCCACACCGTCCCGTGAATCGCCGAGGTACAGCAGGTCGTTGAGCGCCATCGAGTGCGATGCGACCGACACCGCGCCGTCGACGAGCATCACGGCGTGCTCCCAATCCGCGCGCAGTGGCAGCGTCAGCCGGGTCCCGGCAGGCACTCTGATCTCCGCGCCGACGATCGGGGTGTGCACCGTCGCCGGCGATCGGGTCCCGGCGAACTCGCCGAGTACAACGGTGGCAGTGGCATCCGTCCCTGCGATCGACGGCAGATCGAGCGTGGGCAACGACGTGTGCCGCTCGAATCCGCCGTCGCCGTGCCGGGCGGACTCGGGCAGGACCACCCAGAGCTGCAGCGCGTCCAGCGGAACCGGGTCGTCGCCGATCGAGTATTCGGAGTGCGAGATGCCGTTCCCGGCCGTCATCAGATTCAGCTGGCCGCGGCGCAGGTCCGCATCGCTGCCGAGGGAGTCGCGGTGGCGGATCTCGCCGACGAGAGGCCAGGTCACCGTCTGCAGCCCGAAGTGCGGGTGCGGCTCCACCCGCATCCGGGTCTGGGCCGGACCGAACCGGTCGAGGAAGCACCAGGCGCCGATCGTCGGCAGGTTGCGGTGCGGGAGAGCGCGCAGCACGTTCATCCCGCGCACGCCGCCGAGCGGCACCTCGCGCGGCTCCAGAATGATCCGGCGCTGTCCGATCGTTCGACCGTCTCCCGGCGTGCCGGGCCCGTCGACGCGTGCGCCGTCTGCGAGGTCGCTCATCGGTTGCTCCTTCACGTGGGTACGTCCAAACTAATGCCGTCAGCCCTACCGGAGGGCTGCGTAGACTCGGCCGCATGCTCGCTCGACGCCCGATCCTGATGTCACTTGCGCTCGCCACAACTCTCGCTGCAGCCGGCTGCGCCTCCGGCGGCGATGCGGGATTCTGCGGTCCGCTGCATGACGCCAACGAGACCGCAGCCGTGGCGTTCACCCCGTTGATCCCCGGTGCGGACGACGCAGAGACAGCGCGGACGCGTCTTTCCCTCGTCGAGAAGCTCGAACCGACGTCGGAGCTGGCCGACGACCTGGAGGTATGGATCGGATATCTGAACAGCGCGGCCGAGACCATCGACGACGATCCCGCTGCGCTGCTCGCCGAGTACGACCGTGAGGTGGCGGCGGCGGGTAGCGCCCTCGACGGGTACTACAAGGGGACCTGCCTCCAGTAGCCCCCGCCCGGTCAGGCTCCTCGACGCTCGGGCCAGCGGATCTTCGCGCCCTCGATCTCGTGCGTCTGCAGGTACTTGGCGATGTAGGGGCAGAACGGCACGATGACGTCACCGGATGCCGCGGCATCCGCCAGTGCGTCTGCCGCGAGCCGCCCGGCGAGCCCTTGGCCCTGGAAGGCGGGATCGACCTCGGTGTGGGTGAAACGGATCTCTCCCGGTCGTCGATCGAACTCCGCGAATCCGGCGAGGGTGCCGTCGGTGCGGATCTCATAGCGGGAGAGCTCGTCGTTGCGGGTGACGACGGAGGTGGCGGTCGTGTCGGTCATCGAATGCTCCTTCGGGCGTTTGTCTCCAACCTAAGGCCGTCAGGCAGGCCCGGCCCCGGTTCCCCGAAGTCCATGTGTCGGCCTGTGGATGACGCCAGCCGACGTCGGCGCCGGTCGTTAGGCTGGACGGATGCCGCAGACTCCCCGTGACCCGTACGAGGATCTGCCGTACGCGGACGAGCCGTGGGACGACACCCCGCCGGAGGAGATGGACTGGGTGCCGCAGGGGGCGGACTACGAGCCTCCCCTCGACTGGGGGCCGGGTCCCGTGACGCCGGTGGCGGCGGCATCCGCCCCGACCGCTCGCAAGGCCACGCCGAGCCAGTACGCGACTCCGGGCGAAGCGCTGCACGCGGTCTTCGGCTATGACGCGTTCCGAGGCGATCAGGCGGCGATCGTCGAGCACGTCATCGCCGGCGGTGACGCCGTCGTGCTCATGCCGACCGGTGGCGGCAAGAGCGTCACCTATCAGGTGCCGGCGCTCGTGCGCGAGGGCACGGGTCTGGTGATCAGCCCGCTGATCGCGCTCATGCACGATCAGGTCGACGCGCTCCGCGCCAACGGTGTGCGGGCGGCGTACCTCAACTCGACGCAAGCCCCTCAGGAGCGCGCCAGGGTCGAGCGCGAGTACCTCGCCGGCGAGCTCGACCTCATCTACGTCGCGCCCGAGCGGCTGTCGAGCGCGCAGACGACCGCTCTGCTGCAGCGCGGCACGCTCAGCGTCATCGCGATCGACGAGGCCCACTGCGTGTCGCAGTGGGGGCATGATTTCCGCCCGGACTATCTCGCCCTCGGCGACCTGGCCGAACGGTTCCCCGGTGTGCCGCGGATGGCGCTCACCGCGACGGCCACGCGCGAGACGCACAAGGAGCTCACCGAGCGGCTGCAGCTGCCGACGGCGAAGCACTTCGTGGCGAGCTTCGACCGACCGAACATCCAGTACCGGATCGTTCCCAAGATCGACCCGCGCAAGCAGCTGGTGGCGTTCATCAAGTCCCAGACCGAGGGCGCTGCGGGCATCGTCTACGCACTCAGCCGCAAGTCAGTCGAGCAGACGGCGACCTATCTCGCAGCCCAGGGTCTCGACGCCTTGCCGTATCACGCGGGCCTCCCGGCCGAGGTGCGCGCGGCGAACCAGTCGCGCTTTCTCCGTGACGACGGCGTCGTGATGGTCGCGACCATCGCGTTCGGCATGGGTATCGACAAGCCGGATGTCCGATTCGTCGCGCACATCGACCTGCCGAAGTCGGTCGAGGGCTACTACCAGGAGACCGGTCGAGCCGGCCGCGACGGCGAGCCCGCCGTCGCATGGATGGCGTACGGACTCGGCGACGTCGTGCAGCAGCGCCGGCTCATCGATCAGAGCCCCGGCGATCGCACCTTCAAGATGCGGCTCGGGCAGCATCTCGACGCGATGCTCGCGCTGTGCGAGACAGTCGAATGCCGCAGGCAGAACCTGCTCGGCTACTTCGGGCAGGACTCCCAACCGTGCGGCAACTGCGACACCTGCCTGGAGTCGCCGGAGACGTTCGACGGACTCATCCCCGCGCAGAAGCTGCTGTCGACGATCGTGCGCCTGCAGCGCGAGCGCGGTCAGTCCTTCGGCGCCGGGCACCTCATCGACATCCTCCGCGGCGCATCCACTGAGCGGATGCGGCAGCAGGGGCACGAGCGCCTCTCGACCTTCGGCATCGGCGCCGACCTCTCCGATCAGGACTGGCGCAGCGTCGTCCGCCAGCTCCTCGCCCGCGGCATCCTCGTCGCCCAGGGTGACTACGGCACCCTCGCACCGGGTGAGCAGGGGGCTGGCGTGCTACGCGGCGAGCTGCCGGTGCCGTTGCGCAAAGACACCATCGGGCGCGTCACCACGACACGCGCACGCAAGGCGTCGGCGGCCGATGCGCTGGATGCCGGTGACCGGCCCCTCTTCGAGGCGCTGCGCGCGTGGCGAGCGGAGACCGCGAAGGAGCAGGGCATGCCCGCGTACATCGTCTTCGGCGATGCGACGCTGCGGGCACTGGCCGAACATCGCCCGAACTCGTTGTCCGGCCTCGACGGCATCACCGGGATCGGCGAGAAGAAGCGCGAGGCCTACGGTGAGGCGGTCATCGCGGTGATCGCCGCCGCGTCCTGAGCGGGCCGCACTGCTCTGCCCGATCCGTCGCGGTGCGGGGTCGAAAAGGCACCCGCCGTTGCCGTGGGAGATGCATTCCTGACCTCGCACCGCGTCTCGATCGCCGGCGCCTCTTCACAGCGATGGAAGATGCCCTGGTGCGCGCAATACGACAGGTCTAGTGTTGGCCCCATCTCGCCGACGACGGTGTCGACGAACCGGTTCTGGGGAACCGGCGAGATCAAGGGGACCACCATGAAGCGACGCCTCATCGCCATGCTCGCAGCACTGACTCTGGGCGGAGCAGCCCTCATCGGAGGAGCATCTCCGGCCCTGGCGGATGATCCGGGCGGGGTGACGTACGTCGCCATCGGCGACTCCGAGGCAGCGGGCACCGGCAACCTTCCGTACGTCGACCAGGAGTGCCTGCGTTCGAAGAAGTCCTACCCGATGCTCCTGGCCGGCATGGCGGGGGTACCGGTGGCATCGAGCGCCTGTGCCGGCGCCAGCACTCAGGACGTCGTGGCGCAGCAGCTCGGAGACCTCGGCCCGGCAACACAACTCGTGACCCTCACCGCCGGAGTCAACGATCTCGACTGGCAGGGGGTGCTCACTGCGTGCAGCAGTGCCGGCACTGCTGCGGCGTGCGGGGCGGCGATGAGCGCCGCGGGCGTCGCTCTGCAGGGTGTGCCGCTGGGCATCGCACAAGTGCTGGTCGCTGTGCGCACGCTCGCTCCGAACGCCCTGATCGTGGTCACCGGTTACCCGATGCTCTTCGGTGCGTTCGCCGACTCCTGCAGCGTGGGGAACTACCAGGGTGTCTCGGTGAAGTTCAACGCGGCGCAGGCAGCGGGGGTCAACGCGGGGCTGATGGGTGTGAACACCGCAGTGCAGACGGGCGTCGCCGGATACGTCGGCCAGACCGGCGATCCAGGGGTCCGGTATGTCGATGTCACTCAGGGCTTCACCGGACACGCGCTGTGCGACACGGGGGATCGCTGGATCAGCGGCCTCGTCTCAGGCAAGCCGACGGTGGACCGCGGTTTCCATCCGAACGCGGCAGGGCAGCAGGCCTACGCAGCGATCGTGGCGGCAGCGCTCGCGCCGTGAGCATCCGCTCGTCCTGATCGGCCCGCGCGCGCGTTGCTGTCGCGAGCCGACAACCGGAACCGGAGCAGCCCCTGCATCGCGTTGGAGGATGCTCACAGTGGAGTTCCCCTGATGTTGTCGCAGACCTACGATATGAGCATCCCTACTTCTCCTTGAGAGGAATGCTCATGGTCGACGCCGCCGTCCGTCCTACGACGACCCCCAGCCTGACGAACGACGCGGAGAACACTCCGCAGATCGACGTCGATGCCGTCAACGAACTCCTGCTGGGCACCTGGGCCGACACTCGTCGGCAGGCGCGCGAGATGATCAAGGACCCGGCGTTCTGGCGCAAGGACGAGCTCGGCATGGACGAGCACCGCGAGCGTGTGCTCAGCCAGCTGCACCTGCTCGTCGAGAACAAGACCGTGCACCGCGCGTTCCCGAAGTCGCTGGGCGGCGAGGAGAACAACGGCGCGAACATCGCCGGCTTCGAAGAGCTCGTCGTCGCCGATCCGAGCCTTCAGATCAAGTCCGGCGTGCAGTGGGGCCTGTTCGGCTCGGCCATCCTGCAGCTCGGCACGAAGGAGCATCACGAGAAGTGGCTTCCCGGTGTGATGGATCTCTCGATCCCTGGCGCCTTCGCCATGACCGAGATCGGGCACGGCTCCGACGTGGCGTCGGCCGGCACGACCGCGACCTACGACCCGGCAACCGAGGAATTCGTCATCCACACGCCGTTCCGCGGCGCGACGAAGGAGTACCTCGGCAACGCCGCGTTGCACGGCATCGCCGCGACCGTGTTCGCGCAGCTGATCACGAACGGCGTGAGCCACGGCGTGCACTGCTTCTACGTGCCGCTCCGCGGGGAGGACGGGAACGACCTTCCCGGGATCACCCGTGAGGATGACGGGCTCAAGGGAGGATTGAACGGCATCGACAACGGCCGTCTGACCTTCGACCACGTTCGCATCCCGCGCACGAACCTGCTGAACCGCTACGGCGATGTCACCGCCGACGGCACCTACTCGAGCGCGATCGACAGCCCCGGCCGCCGATTCTTCACGATGCTCGGCACGCTGGTGCAGGGGCGCGTCTCCCTCGACGGTGCGGCCTGCTGGGCATCCGCCCTCGGTCTGCACATCGCGATCACCTACGCGTCGCAGCGCCGTCAGTTCGACGGCGTCGACGGGCAGGAGGTCGTCCTGCTCGACTACGGCAAGCACCAGCGCCGGCTGCTGCCGCGTCTGGCGACCACCTACGCTCAGATCTTCGCGCACGACGAGTTCCTGCAGAAGTTCGACGGCGTCTTCTCCGGACGCACCGACACCCCGGATGACCGTGAGGACCTCGAGACGCTCGCTGCCGCTCTCAAGCCGCTGTCGACCTGGCATGCGCTCGACACCATGCAGGAAGCGCGCGAGGCGTGCGGCGGTGCCGGCTTCATGTTCGAGAACCGGCTGGTCGGGCTGCGTCAGGACCTCGACATCTACGTCACCTTCGAGGGCGACAACAACATTCTCCTGCAGCTCGTCGGCAAGCGCCTGCTCACCGACTACGCGAAGCAGTTCCAGGGCAAGGATGCCGCGGCCCTGGCGAAGTTCGCGGTCGAGCAGACCGCCGGCAAGGTGTTCCACGGCGCGGGACTCCGTCAGTTCGGGCAGGCCGTCGCCGACCTCGGCTCGACCGCCCGCTCGGTCGAGAAGGGTCTCCGCGAGGAGCAGCAGCACGAGCTGCTCGCCGACCGCGTGCAGCAGATGGTGGCCGACATCGCCGGACGCCTGCGCCCCGGCGCCAAGGACAAGGCGCTCGGTGCCCGCCTCTTCAATGAAAACCAGGCCGAGCTCATCGAGGCGGCTCGTGCGCACGGCGAGCTCTTGCAGTGGGAGGCGTTCACCGACGCCGTGCACAGCATCGAGGATGCCGAGACGAAGAAGGTGCTCACCTGGCTGCGCGACCTCTTCGGTCTGCAGCTCGTCGAGAAGCACCTCGCCTGGCATCTCATCAATGGGCGTCTGTCGACGCAGCGGGCAGCGGCCGTGTCGAGTTACATCGACCGGCTCTGCGCACGGCTGCGGCCTTACGCGCTCGACCTCGTGAACGCCTTCGGCTACGAGCCCGAGCACGTGCGTGCGCCGATCGCTTCGGGGGCCGAGGCCGAGCGCCAGGACGAGGCACGCGCCTATTACGCCGATCTCGCCGCCTCGGGGAACGCCCCGGTGCAGGAGAAGGCGCTGAAGAAGGCGAAGCGCTAGGGCGTCTTGCTGAAGGCGGGCCGGTCGAGAGTCCCGATGTTTCGTGGAACGATCGAGGCATGGCTCCTCGGGTTGTCGCTGTTCATTCCCACGCCTTGCACACCTTCAGCAAGCTGACGCGTGAGTCGATCACGCTCCTCGAGGGGCTCGGGGTGGAAGGGGATGCGCACTGTGGCGCGACCGTGCAGCACCGCTCACGGGTAGCCGCAGACCCCTCACAGCCGAACCTGCGACAGGTGCACCTGATCCATGGAGAGCTATTCGACGAACTGCGCGCGAGCGGTCACGGCGTCGTACCCGGTGAACTCGGCGAGAACATCACCACTCGGGATGTCGACTTGCTCGCACTTCCCGTCGGCGCTCGCCTGCACTTCGGCGATGCGGTGGTGACGATCACAGGCCTCCGCAACCCGTGCCAGCAGATCAACGATTTTCAATCCGGGCTGCTCAAGCAAGTGATCAAGACCGATGATGAGGGCCAAGTCGTCCGACTCGCCGGGGTCATGGGTATTGTCTCCCGCGGCGGACCTGTGGCCGCCGGAGACACGATCGACGTCGAGCTACCGCCGACACCGCACTTTCCACTCACGCGCGTTTGATCGCGGCCCAGAGCTTCACCCTGCAGGCGCGTCGCACGGGGATGAGCAGCATGCCCCAGGGGTCTGCACGATCGGGTCGGCTATCGTCGGACTGCACCGCGCAGAACGAAGGAGCAACCATGCCCAGCACCCACGCCTATGCAGCCCCGAATGAAGCAGCGCCCCTCGCGCGTACCGTCATCGAGCGCCGTGACCTCGGCCCGCACGATGTGCTGATCGACATCGCCTTCGCGGGTATCTGCCACTCCGACATCCACACCGTCCGGGGCGACTGGGGGCCGCAGCAGTACCCGCTCGCGCCAGGCCACGAGATCGCTGGCGTCGTCGCGGCCGTCGGTACCGAGGTGACGAAGCACGCCGTCGGTGACCGAGTCGGCGTCGGCTGCCTGGTGAATTCGTGCGGTGAATGCCCGAGCTGTGTTCGAGGCGAGGAACAGTTCTGCGCCGAAGGCGCCGTGTTCACCTACGGAAGCACCGACCGCGACGGCACCGTCACCCAGGGCGGCTACTCCGAGAACGTCGTGGTGACGGAGTCGTTCGTCGTCCGCATCCCCGACGCGATCCCGCTCGACGCGGCGGCACCGCTGCTCTGCGCCGGCATCACTACCTTCTCCCCGCTGCGCCGATGGAAAGTCGGACCGGGTACCCGCGTCGCCGTCGTCGGGCTCGGCGGGCTCGGCCACATGGGAGTGCAGTTCGCGCACGCCCTCGGCGCGGAAGTGACCGTGCTGTCGCAGACCTTGAACAAGAAGGACGACGGTCTTCGGCTCGGCGCCGACCACTATCGCGCGACCGGCGATCCCGCGACGTTCAAGGAGCTGCGCGGGTCCTTCGATGTGATCCTCAACACCGTCAGCGCCGTCGTCGATCTGCGTGCCTACCTCGGCCTGCTCGACGTGGGAGGCGCGATGGTCTGCGTCGGCGCCCCCGGAGAGCCGCTGTCGCTCGGCGTGATGTCGCTGATCGGCGGCAACAAGACGCTCGCCGGGTCCAACATCGGCGGCATCCGCGAGACGCAGGAGATGCTCGACTTCTGCGCGGAGCACGGCATCCTCCCTGGCATCGAGGTCATTCCGGCATCCGCGATCAACGACGCCTACGAGCGCGTGCTCGCCTCCGATGTCCGCTACCGATTCGTGATCGACGCATCGACCATCGCCGCCTGACCCCAGGAGAAGGCGCTGAGGAAGGCGCAGCGCGCTAGCTCGCCGGCGGCGCCGCGGGCGGATACGGCGGCGCGGCCGGCGGGTACGGCGTGACATGCGGCGCCGGCGGGTACGGCTGAGCCGCTGACGCATCGGGCTGAGTCGCCGGCGACCACCGGCGGGACTGTGCTCGTACCCGCAGCAGCACGGCGGTGAACGCGAGATAGAGGAATGCGACGGCCGTGCCCGCTCCGATCAGCAGCAGAGTCGAGGCCGCGCGGCTCATCTCGATCGGCAGCGCGGAGAAGAGCACATGAGAGGTCGCCGGGACGACGAACAGCAGGCTCACCAGCAGCAGCGCCAGTGCCGGCAGCACCAGAGCGAATGAGGACCATCGAGTGGCGCCGATTCCGGCGAGCACGAACACGAGGCCGGCGATCACGGCGGCCGCCGCATCGGGGGCGAAATCGAACCGGAACTGCTGCAGCGCGATCAGCTGGCCCCGGCCGATGCCCCAGCTCAGCAGGATGGCGCCCACGGCGAGCAGCGCAGGCGCGCCGATCAGCCCGGCGACGGACCATCCCGCTCCGGTCGGCTCCGGGCGCCGCCGGACGATCGCGAGAACGACGCCCATCATGCCCAGCACGGGGAATATGGCGAGCGGGATGCCGAAGCTCAGACCGTCGATCCACTCTCGGGGCAGCACCCGCGCGATCAACCGGTACGTCTCGAGCAGGAGCGCGGGGAAGAGCGCGTAGACAAGAGGAACGACGGAGAGTGCGCCGACCGCGATCAGACCCGCCGAACTCCACAACCCGGTGAGCACGACCCCGACCAGGAGGGCGATCGCGAGCAGCTGGAGCAGGGCAGGCAGAATGAGCCGACTGATGCCGGGAACGCCGTAGCTCGAGAATTCGATCAGCCAGGGGTACCCGCCGGCGGAGAGGACTCCCGTGGCGATCGGCGTGACGAGGACGGCGATCACGACCGTGAGCACGCGGGCGGGTGTGGAAGAGCTGCGCATGGGACTTCCCTCCAGAGTCGTGCCCATCACGCTACCTCTATCCCTTCCGAGGGCACAGCGTGTCCGAGCCGGTCGATAGCCTGAGGAAATGGACACCGTGCTCGGCCCCGATGAACGTCACCGCTGTGCCTGGGTCGGTGACGACGCGGAATACCGCCGCTATCACGATGAAGAATGGGGCACCCCGCTGCGCGGCGACCGCGCTCTCTTCGAGAAGATGGCGCTGGAGGGGTTCCAGGCCGGTCTGAGCTGGATCACGATCCTGCGCAAGCGACCGCGCTTCCGCGAGGTGTTCCAGGGATTCGAGCCGGCGGTGGTCGCCGCGTT
Organism: Microbacterium sp. LWO13-1.2; assembly: GCF_038397725.1. Lineage (NCBI taxonomy): Bacteria > Bacillati > Actinomycetota > Actinomycetes > Micrococcales > Microbacteriaceae > Microbacterium > Microbacterium sp. LWO13-1.2. Next base: position 476,285 of record NZ_CP151634.1, on the reverse strand, counting down.
CGGCGAGGCCGAGGTCGAAGAGTTGATGGCCGACGCCGGCATCATCCGCAACCGGGCGAAGATCGAGGCGACGATCGGCAACGCCCGCCTGGTGCTCGAGATGGCCGAGGGCGAACTGGATGCTCTGATGTGGTCGTTCGCGCCCGCGGCATCCGGGTCCCGGCCAGCGTTGATGGCCGATGTGCCGGCGGTCACGGCGGAGTCCACCGCGATGAGCAAAGAGCTGCGTCGGCGCGGATTCCGTTTCGTCGGTCCCACCACGATGTACGCGCTCATGCAGTCGGCGGGCATGGTGGATGACCATGTTGCGGGGTGCTGGCGGGCCTGACGCCCCCTTCGACGCACGCTGGTCGATGGGTATTTCTCCCCGCCATCGCATTCAGATGACGCAACTAGGATGAAATGGTTACACTGCGGGCCATCAGATGCCGCGGGTGAGTTTCCTGGGGGGACCGGGTATGAAGGTGTTGTCGTGGATCCGCGCGCGGCCCAAAACGCTGGCGTCAGCCGCGGGTGTGACCGCCGGCGTCGTCGCGCTCACGACGATGGCACTGACCTATGAGGGTTTTCCGACGACGAAGGTCGATCTGAACGACGGCGGCGTCTGGATCACGAAGACGTCGAGTCTGCTCGTCGGGCATTTCAATCATGAGTCCACGGTGCTCGACGGCGGCGTGCGCACCACGGGTGAAGACTTCGACATCCTGCAGGATGCCACGAACGTGCTCGTCGTCGACGAGGGAGCCTCCACGGTCAGCTCGGTCGACCCGGCGCGCGTATCGCTGGGGGATTCTGCCAGCATTCCGAGCGCCTCGAAGGTGGCGCTGGGAAATCAGACGGCGGCGATCCTCGACCAGAAGTCAGGCGACCTGTGGGTCGTGCCGGTGAAGGGGATCGCATCGTTCGAGATCGAGTCCGCCGAGCCGGTCGCAGAGCTCGGCAAGGACGCCGATGTCGCCGTCGCCGACGATGGAACGGTCTTCGGCCTGTCGAGTGTGCGCGGCGAGGTCGTCACGGTTTCGGTCGACAACGAGGGGCAGGCGCTGGAGTCGTCGTCGGCCTCCGTCGGTGAGATCGATGCATCCGAAGCGACGCCGACGATCGCGGCGGTCGGCCGGACGCCGGTGGTGCTGGATCCTGCAGCGGGTGTGGTGATGACCCCGGGTGGCTTCCGTACCGAATTGCCGAACGCCGATGGGGCGGTGCTGCAGCACGCGTCGGCGGAGACGAATGCGGTTGCCGTCGCGACCAAGTCGGCGTTGGTGCAGATTCCTCTGGATGGCAGCGAGCCGATCGTGACGGATGCCGGTGGCGACGGTGCTCCGGCGGCGCCGGTGTTCTTGAAGGGCTGTACGTACGGTGCCTGGGCGGGTGCTGCGAGGTTCGTTCGCGAGTGCCCTGGCGACAGCAACGATGTCGCGGCGTCGATCAAGGACGCGGCGGATTCGAAGACCCTCACCTTCCGCGTCAACCGCGATGTGATCATCCTCAACGACGCCGTCGGCGGCGCAGCCTGGATGGCGAACGAGAGCCTGCAGCGCGTCGACAACTGGAACGATCTCACGCCGCCGGAAGGCGAGACCGAGAACCAGGAAGACTCCACAGAGGAGACGGTGGAGACCACCCTCCCGGAGCGCAGCGAGGTGAACACCCCGCCGATCGCCGAAGACGACTCCTTCGGCGTGCGACCCGGGGCATCCGCCCTGCTCCCGGTGATCGACAACGACAACGATCCGGATGGTGATGTGCTGGTCGCGGCGATCGCCGAGCAGCAGCCATCTATCGGCACCGTGCAGCCGATCTACAACGGTGCTTCGTTGCAGATCGCCGTCGACAAGAAGGCGTCGGGTTCGACCTCCTTCCTGTACGAGGTCGATGACGGACGCGGCGGCAAAGACACCGCGACGGTCACTCTCTCCGTGCACGATTGGGGCGTCAACGGAGCTCCGGCTCCGAAACGCAAGACGTCGCTCACGGTCGAGGCCGGCGGCACGGTCTCGTACAACATCCTTCCGGACTGGATCGATCCGGACGGTGATGACATCTATCTCAAGGACGTCATCGCCGCCCCCGGTGACGAGGTCGATTTCAGCACCGATGGTCAGCTCACGTACAAGGCGACGGCGAGCCAGCAGGGTCGTAAAGACGTGCAGGTCACGGTCGCGGACGGTTCCGGCGAGACGTCGACGGCGACGATCTCCCTCGATGTGCGCCCGCAGGGCACCACGAAGCCGAAGACGAACGCCGATCACGTGGTCACCCGCGTCGGTGAGCAGATCACGGTCGCTCCGTTGGCGAACGACACGAGCTCAGGCCGCGAGCCGCTGCGCCTCGGCCGTGTCGACGAGTCGCCCGGTGCGACGATCCTGCCTGACTTCACGAACAAGACGTTCACGTTCTCGGCACCGACTGCCGGTGTCTATTACGTGCAGTACCTCGCGACGGCAGGGCCAGAGAACGGTGAAGGCCTCGTGCGCATCGACGTGACCGAGGGGACTGAGGTCGATCTGCCTCCGGTCGCCGTCCGCGACGTCGCGCTATTGCCCACCGGTGGCGACGTGCTCATCGGTGTGCTCAACAACGACACCGATCCGTCCGGCGGCATCCTCGTCGTGCAGTCCGTGACGATGGAGCCGAGTACCGGAGTGTCCGTTTCGGTGCTCAACCATGAAACCCTGCGCATCACCGATCAGGGTGCGCTGGACAAGCAGGTCCGGATCTCGTACCGCATCTCGAACGGCGAGCAATCCGCCGACGGTGAGGTCGTGGTGGTGCCGATTCCGGCTCCGGAGAAGATCCTGCAGCCTGTTGCGAACCCGGACACCGTCTACGTCCGTGCCGGAGATGTCGTGACGATTCCGGTGCTGGATAACGACACGCATCCCAGTGACGATGCGCTGCATCTGTCGCCGGAGCTGGTCGAGCCGCTGGTCGATCCGGAGGATGGTGAGGCTTTCGTCTCCCAGGATGTCGTGCGGTTCAAGGCCGGCGCCGAGGCCAAGACGGTCTACATCACCTATGAGGCGGTGGATTCCCGGCAGCAGAAGGCGGCCGGATACGTCACGGTCCAGATCCTGCCGATCGATGAAGAGACGAATGCGGCCCCGCGCCCCCGCGACCTCATCGCCCGCGCGCTCAGCGGCACCGAGGTGAACATCGCGGTGCCTCTGGACGGCATCGACGGCGACGGCGACTCCGTCGAGCTCCTCGACATCGCCTCGTCTCCTACGAAGGGGCGTATCACCGAGGTCGCGCAGAACTATTTCTCCTATGAGGCGTTCGACGGTTCGACCGGGGTAGACACGTTCAAGTACCGGGTGCGTGATCGCCTCGGTAAAGAGGGCACGGCGACCATCCGCGTCGGCATCGCTCCGGCGGAGCAGGTGAACCAGGCGCCCTACGCGGTGAAGGATGCCGTGGTGGTGCGTCCGGGCCGCGAGATCGCAGTGCCGGTGCTGGGCAACGACTCCGATCCGGAGGGTGACAAGCTCGCCCTCGTCAAGGACGGCCTCGAACTGCCCGACATCGATGGGCTGTCCGCACGGGTCTCCGGCGACCGGGTGCTCGTCCAAGCGCCCGACCGTTCGGTGGAGACCTCGCTGCAGTACACGGTCAGTGACGCGCGCGGAGCCACGGCATCCGCAGTGCTGCAAGTCACGGTCGACGAGGAAGTGCCGCTGCAGGCGCCGGTCGCACGCGATGACCGCCTGCGCCCGGTCGACCTCAAGGACGGGACTCTGACGGCCGACATCGACATCCTCAGCAATGACGAGGACCCGGACGGAACGGTTGATCGTCTTGACCTGGAGGTCGGTGCCGGTGGTACGCCGCTGGAGAACGGCAAGATCAGAGTCACCGTCACCGACGAGCTGCAGCTGATCCGGTACACCCTCACGGACCAGGATGGTCTGGCGGCGTCGGCGTTCATCTTCGTGCCGTCGGTGGACGGGCTGCGCCCGACATTGACGTCGACGAAGCCGCTGGAAGTCATCAGTGGCGAGACGAAGGAGCTCCCGCTCTCCGAGTACGTCACCGTCGCCGGCGGCGGCGATGTGGTGATCACCGAGCACGCGAAGGTGAGTGCGGCGAAGGGTGACGGTTCGAACCTGGTCAAGGATGAGCGGACGTTGGTCTACACGTCGGCGCCGGGTTATTTCGGTCAGGACTCCCTCACGTTCGAGGTGACGGATGGCACGGGGCCGGATGACCCTGAGGGTCGCAAGGCGACGCTGAGCATCTCGATCAATGTGCTCCCGCCGGAGAATCAGCAGCCGAAGTTCATCCGTGGTGAGGTGAACGTCGCGCCGGGGGAGACCGCGCAGGCATTGGACCTTGCGGCGTTGACGACGGATGCAGATCCGGAGGATGCAGGCAAGCACAAGTACACGCTCGTCGGCGGTGAGGGCAAGGGCATCACAGCGAAGGTCGACAAGGACCGGTTGCTGGTGGAAGCGTCGTCGAACGCGAAGAAGGGGACGGCGTTGACGCTGACTCTGCGCATCGACGACGGTGTGACCGAACCCGTCGAGGGCACCGTACAGGTGCTGGTCACCGCATCCAATCGGGCGATGCCGGCGGCGAACACCGACACGATCTCCGAGGCGGATCAGGGCAAACCGATCACGGTGCCGGTGCTCGCCAACGACTTCAACCCCTTCCCCGAAACCCCCTTGAAGCTGACCTCATGGGTCGTCGAGACGGGCAGCGGTTTGGTGGAGAAAGACGGGGACAAACTCGTCGTCACACCGTCCAAAGAATTCGTCGGCACGCTGGTCGTCGCCTATCGCATTCAGGATGCGACGGAAGACGTGGATCGAGAGGTGACCGGTCAGGTCGTGGTGACGGTGCAGGGTGTGCCGGCGGCGCCGGGAACGCCGACGGTGACGAGTGTGCAGGATCGCACCGTGGTCGTGTCGTACGGGGCGCCGTCGAACAACGGCGCGGAGATCACGAAGTACACCGTCAAGTCCGTGAGTGGCAGTGCCTATTCGAAGGATTGCGAGTCGACGACCTGCACGCTGACCGGGCTGACCAACAACGTCGAGTATGCGTTCCAGGTGACGGCGACGAACCGGGTGGGCGAGTCCGAGCCTTCGGGCACGTCGGCCGTGGCGCGCCCGGATGCCCGTCCGGATACCCCGAATCCGCCGACGTTGAAGTTCGGCGACAAGTCGTTGCAGGTCAGTTGGACGACGCCGACGACGCCGGGCTCGCCGGTCGAGCGGTACACGCTCGAGATCTCGCCGGCGCCGCCGTCTGGGATCACGCAGAAGGAAGTCACGGGGAACTCGATGACCTGGGAGGGTCTGGAGAACGGTGGCAACTACCAGGTGAAGGTGCAGGCGCATAACCGGGCGCCGGAGCCGTCGAGCTGGAGCAACTGGTCGACATCTGAGGTTCCGGCCGGTCCGCCGTTCGCGGCAGGGGCTCCGACGACGGAGGAGCTGACGCCGGTTGGTGACCAGGCGCAGATGCAGGTGAACTGGGTCGCGCCGAACAGCAACGGCGACGCGATCGACAGTTACCGGCTCGAGGTCTACGAGGGCTCGAGCCTGGTGCGCACGCACACGCCCAGTGCCGGTGCGACGAGCTTCGCGGTCGTCGTGCCGACGTCGGAGACCGCGTACACGTATCGGATCCTGGCGCATAACAAGGCCGGCTGGGGCGAGCCGAGCGCCGCGTCCGCACCACGCCGCGGCGTGATCGCGCCCGGCGCGCCGACCGGAGTCGTCGCGTCCCCGGCGGACCAGGCGATCACTGTCGCTTATTCGGAGGGGTCGCGTAACGGCGCCCGTTCCGGCGAAATCTCGTACCAGTACCGCCTCAACGGCGGTGGCTGGGCCGGTCTCCCCGGAAACAACACCATCGGCGGCCTCTCGAACGGCACGGACTACACGGTCGAGCTGCGTGCCGTCGCCAACGTGGACGGAACGACGTATGCCGGTGCGACATCGAACGCGTCGACGGCGAGACCGTTCGGGCCCCCGCACACGCCCTTGGCATCGGCGCGACAGCTGCCGACCCAGGTCGAATTGTCCTGGAACGCCACTGGCTCACCCAACGGTCGCAACATCAAGGTCGTGCAGGTCAGCATCGACGGTGGCGGCTGGCAGAACGTGGCAATATCGGGCTCGGTCGTCGTCGGCAACGGCTACAGCGAGCCGCACAGCATTCGGGTCAGGGCCCAAGACGAAGCGAACCAGTGGACCGCGGAAGCCGCGGCGTCGGCGCAGTCGGGCGATCGTCCGCAACCCGATGCCTGGGTGACGCGAGGCGATGCGAAGACCAACGGCTGCACGAGCGTGAACGGCGGTCCTTGCTACAACCTCCGGCTGAACACCTCGAACTTCGCCGCAGGGTCGTACAAGATCGAGTGCACGGCTGGCGGTGTGGTGTTCGCGAACAACGACGGATACTCGGTCAGCATCCCCGCGAACGGATCGATCATCATCAACTGCTGGAACGGCTACGAAACCACGAAGGGCTTGAACATCATCGGTGGCAATCCGGCCCAAGCGAGGGAAGGCTACTTCTAAGCCGCCATCACGGCCCGGGGCGCACCTGATGGGGAATACTCCCCATCAGGTGCGTCGACGGAGCCGGTTAGGATTACCGGGTATCTGCGGCGCTTTCGAGCGACCGACTCAGAGCCGAATCGTGCCACCAGGGGGAAATGAGTATGAAGGCGTTGTCGTGGATTCGCGCGCGGCCGAAGGTTCTGGCCTCGGCAGCAGGCGTGACCGCCGGCGTCGTCGCACTCACCACGATGGCCCTGACGTATGAAGGTTTTCCGACGACGAAGGTCGATCTGAACGACGGCGGCGTCTGGATCACGAAGACGTCGAGTCTGCTCGTCGGGCATTTCAACCACGAATCCACGGTGCTCGACGGGGGTCTGCGGACCACGGGCGAGAACTACGACATTCTGCAGGACGCCACCAGTGTGCTCGTCGTCGACGAAGGATCGTCGACCGTCAGCTCGGTGGACCCGGCCAGGGTGTCGCTGGGCGATTCCACCGGCATCCCCGGATCCGCCAAGGTGGCGCTCGGGAATCAGACCGCGGCGATCCTCGACCAGAAGTCGGGCGACCTGTGGGTCGTGCCGGTGAAGGGGATCGCCTCCTTCGAGATCGAGTCCAAGGAGCCGGCTGCAGAGCTCGGCAAGGACGCCGATGTCGCCGTCGCGCAGGACGGCACAGTCTTCGGCCTGTCCAGCACGCGCGGCGAGGTCGTCACGGTCTCGGTCGACAACGAGGGAGAGCCGCTGGAGTCCTCGACGGCCTCGCTCGGCGAGATCGATCCGGCAGAGGCAACGATCACCGTCGTGGGCCGCACCCCGGTGGTGCTGGATGCGGTGTCTGGTGTCGTACTGACCCCGGGCGGGTTCCGTACTGAGATCCCGAATGCGGATGGCGCGGTGCTGCAGCAGGCGTCGGCGGAGACGGATGCGGTTGCTGTCGCAACTGCGTCGGCGTTGGTGCAGGTGCCGCTGGATGGCAGCGAGCCTGTTGTGACGGATGCCGGGGGCGAGGGTGCTTCGGCGGCTCCGGTGTTCTTGAAGGGCTGTACTTACGGCGCGTGGGCGGGTGCCGCGAGGTTCGTTCGCGAGTGCCCCGGCGACAGCAATGACGTGGCGGCGTCGATCAAGGATGCGAAGGATTCGAAGACCCTCACGTTCCGGGTGAACCGCGATGTGATCATCCTCAACGACGCCGTCGGCGGTGCCGCGTGGATGGCGAACGAGAGTCTGCAGCGCGTCGACAACTGGAACGACCTGACCCCGCCGGAGGGCGAGACGGAGAACCAGGAGGACTCCACCGAGGAGACGGTGGAGACGACCCTGCCGGAGCGCAGCGAGGTGAACACCCCGCCGATCGCGGAGGATGATTCCTTCGGCGTGCGTCCTGGGGCATCGGCTCTGCTCCCGGTGATCGACAACGACAACGACCCGGATGGTGATGTGCTGGTTGCGGCGATCGCCGAGCAGCAGCCCGCCATCGGCACCGTGCAGCCGATCTACAACGGGGCGTCTCTGCAGATTGCCGTGCCGGAGGACGCATCCGGCTCGGGATCGTTCACGTACGAGGTCGACGACGGCCGAGGCGGCAAGGACACCGCGACGGTGTCGCTGTCGGTGCACGGATGGGACGTCAACGCGGCGCCATCACCCAAGCGCAAGACGTCGCTGACGGTCGAGGCTGGTGGCACGGTCTCTTACAACATTCTCCCGGACTGGATCGATCCCGACGGCGATGACATCTACCTCAAGGCAGTCGTGGCGGCTCCGGGCGATGAAGTCGATTTCAGCACCGATGGTCAACTGACATACAAGGCGACCGCGAGCCAGCAGGGCCGCAAAGACGTGCAGGTCACGGTCGCCGACGGCTCCGGCGAGACCTCGACGGCGACGATCACTCTCGATGTGCGCCCGCAGGGAACCACGAAGCCGAAGACGAACGCCGATCACGTCGTCACCAGGGTCGGTGAGCAGATCACCGTCGCGCCCCTCGCGAACGACACGAGCTCGGGCCGTGAGCCGCTGCGTCTGGGTCGTGTCGACGAGTCGCCCGGTGCGACGATCCTGCCTGACTTCACGAACAAGACGTTCACGTTCTCGGCGCCGACCGCCGGGGTCTATTACGTGCAGTATCTCGCGACCGCGGGCCCTGAGAACGGTGAAGGTCTTGTGCGCATCGATGTGACGGAGGGGGCCGAGGTCGATCTGCCTCCGGTCGCCGTCCGTGACGTGGCGTTGCTGCCCACCGGTGGCGATGCGCTCATCGGCGTGCTCAACAATGACACCGATCCTTCCGGCGGCATCCTCGTCGTGCAGTCCGTGACGATGGAGCCGAGTACCGGCATCTCCGTGTCGGTGCTCAACCATGAAACCCTGCGCATCACCGACCAGGGAACCCTGGAGGAGACCGTCCGGATCAGCTATCGCATCTCGAACGGATCGAAGTCCGCCGACGGTGAGGTCGTGGTGGTGCCGATCCCGGCGCCCGAGAAGATCCTGCAGCCGATCGCGAACCCGGACACCGTCTATGTGCGTGCCGGAGATGTCGTCACCATCCCGGTCCTCGACAACGACACCCACCCCAGCGACGATGCCCTGCACGTCGCCCCCGAACTCATCGAGCCGTTCGTCGACCCGGAGGACGGTGAGGCGTTCGTCTCCCAGGACGCAGTCCGGTTCAAGGCCGGTGCCGAGGCGAAGACGGTCTACTTCACCTACGAGGCGGTGGATTCTCGCCAGCAGAAGTCTGCCGGGTACGTGACCGTGCAGATCCTGCCGATCGACGAAGAGACGAATGCTGCCCCGCGCCCCCGGGATCTCGTCGCGCGCGCACTCAGCGGCACCGAGGTGAACATCGCCGTGCCGCTCGACGGCATCGATGGCGACGGCGACTCCGTCGAACTCCTCGACATCGCCTCGTCCCCGACCAAGGGCCGCATCATCGAGGTCGCGCAGAACTACTTCACCTACGAGGCGTTCGACGACTCCACCGGCGTGGACACGTTCAAGTACCGGGTGCGTGATCGCCTCGGTAAAGAGGGCACGGCGACGATCCGTGTCGGTATCGCTCCGGCGGAGCAGGTGAACCAGGCCCCGTATGCGGTGAAGGATGCCGTGGTGGTGCGTCCGGGGCGCGAGATCGCGGTCCCCGTGCTGGTGAACGATTCCGATCCTGAGGGCGAGAAGGTGGCGCTCGTCAAGGACGGCCTCGAAGTGCCCGACATCGGTGGATTGTCGGCACGAGTGTCCGGCGACCGCGTCCTGGTCCAGGCTCCCGACAAGTCGTTGGAGACCTCGCTGCAGTACTCCATCAGCGACACACGCGGTGCGACCGCATCGGCCGTGCTGCAGATCACCGTCGACGAGGAAGTGCCGCTCGTGGCGCCGGTCGCTCGTGACGATCGGCTGCGTCCGGTCGACCTTGAGAAGGGAAGTCTGACCGCAGACCTCGACATCCTCGAGAACGACGAGGATCCCGATGGAACCGTCGAACGTCTTGACCTGGAGGTCGGCGACGGTGGTACGCCGCTGGAGAACGGCAAGATCAGAGTCACCGTCACCGACGAGCTGCAGCTGATCCGGTACACGCTCACCGATCAGGATGGTCTGGCGGCTTCGGCGTTCATCTTCGTGCCGTCGGTGGACGGGCTGCGCCCGACCCTCACGTCGACGAAGCCGCTGGAAGTCATCAGCGGTGAGACGAAGGAGCTCCCGCTCTCCGAGTACGTCACCGTCGCCGGCGGCGGCGATGTCGTGATCACCGAGCACGCAAAGGTCGCGGCAGCGAAGTCTGACGGTTCGAACCTCGTCAAGGACGAGCGGACCCTGGTCTACACCTCGGCGCCGGGCTACTTCGGTCAGGACTCCCTCACGTTCGAGGTGACGGATGGCACGGGCCCGGATGACCCTGAGGGCCGCAAGGCGACGCTGAGCATCCCGATCAATGTGCTCCCACCGGAGAATCAACAGCCCACGTTCATCCGCGGAGAGATCAACGTCTCCCCGGGCGAGAAGGCCGAGGTACTCGACCTGGTACCGCTGACCGTCGATCCGGACCCGGAAGACGCGGGCAAGCACAAGTACACGCTCACCGGTGGCGAGGGCAAGGGCATCACGGCTCAGGTTCGCGGTGGGAAGCTCTCCGTCGAGGCCTCGTCGAATGCCAAGAAGGGCACCGTCGCGACGCTGACCCTGCGCGTGGACGACGGTGAGACCGAACCCGTCGAGGGCACGGTGCTGGTGCAGGTCACCGCATCGAACCGGGCGATGCCGGCGGCGAACACCGACACGATCTCCGAGGCGGATCAGGGTAAGCCGATCACGGTGCCGGTGCTCGCGAATGACTTCAACCCATTCCCCGAAACCCCTCTGAAGCTGACCTCATTCGTCGTCGAGACGGGCAGCGGTTCGGTGGAGAAAGACGGGGACAAACTCGTCGTCACACCGTCCAAGGAGTTCGTCGGCACGCTCGTGGTGCGCTATCGCATCCAGGATGCGACGGAAGACCCCGACCGGGAAGCCTCGGGACAGGTCGTCGTGACGGTGCAGGGCGTTCCGGCGGCACCGGGCGCCCCGACGGTCACGAGCGTGCAGGACCGCACCGTGGTGGTGTCATATGGTGCGCCGTCGAACAACGGCGCGGAGATCACGAAGTACACCGTCAAGTCGGTGCAGGGCAGCGCGTATTCGAAGGAGTGCCAGTCGACGACGTGCACCCTCGACGGCCTGACGAACAACGTCGAGTACACCTTCCAGGTGACGGCGACGAACCGTGTGGGCGAGTCGGAGCCGTCCGGAGCATCGCAGATCGCGCGTCCGGATGCGCGTCCTGACACTCCGAATCCGCCGACGCTGAAGTTCGGGGACAAGTCCTTGCAGGTGGCGTGGACGACGCCGACCACCCCCGGTTCCCCCGTGGAGCGCTACACGTTGGAGATTTCGCCGGCGCCGCCGTCTGGGATCACGCAGAAGGAAGTCACGGGGAACTCGATGACCTGGGAGGGTCTGGAGAACGGCGCCAATTATCAGGTGAAGGTGCAGGCGCATAACCGGGCGCCGGAGCCGTCGAGCTGGAGCAACTGGTCGACATCTGAGGTTCCGGCCGGTCCGCCGTTCGCGGCAGGGGCTCCGACGACGACGGAACTGGCGCCGGTCGGTGACCAGGCGCAGATGCAGGTGAACTGGATCGCGCCGAACAACAACGGTGATGTGATCGACAGTTACACGCTGGAGGTCTACGAGGGCTCGAGCCTGGTGCGCACGCACCAGCCCGCTGCCGGCGCGACGAGCTTCGCGGTCGTCGTGCCGACGTCGGAGACCGCGTACACGTACCGCATCCTGGCTCACAACAAGGCCGGGTGGGGTGAGCCGAGCGCCGCGTCCGCGCCACGCCGCGGCGTGATCGCACCCGGCGCGCCGCGCCTCGGGAGCGTGACCCCCCGCGACGGAGCACTCTTCGCCCACTTCTCGGAACCGGCGCGCAACGGCGCCCGCTCCGACGAGTTGAGGTACCAGTACCAGTTGAACGGTGGCGGATGGGCCGACTTCGGCAGCGTGACCCGCGATGCGGGCTTCGACCCGCCGCTCCTGGGGACCATCGGGGGGCTGCGCAACGGTGATTCCTACCGGGTCGAGGTGCGCGCTGTCGCCAACGTCGACGGCAGCACCTACGTAGGCAGTCCGTCGAATGCGATCGCCGAGATCCCGTACGGGGCACCGCGCGCGCCGGAGGCCAACGCCAGGAACCTCGGCACCAGCGTCGAGCTCACCTGGGACTCGAGAGGGTCCGCCAACGGCCGGCCGATCGAGCTCACGCAGATCAACGTGAACAACGGCGGCTGGCAGGACGTGCCGCAGACGGGATCGCGGACGCCGGGCAACGGTTATCAGCAGCGCTACACCATCGAGGTCAGAGCGCGAGACACCGCAAATCAGTGGACACCGGTCGCCTCGGCATCCGCCGTCACCAGCGATCCGCCGGCGCCGAAGGCGTGGGCGAGCAAGGGCGTTTCCGCGAAGGGTGAACCCGGCTGCAGCACTGACCCGTGCCGCTGGATCGTGGTGAACACCGAGAACTTCACGGCGGGCAATTTCACCGTGACCTGTCTCGAGAACGGAAGCCGTATCGGCGGAACGAGCCCGCGGACCATGTCGCTCCCAGCCAACGGAGCCACCCGGACCAGTTGCTACTTCGGGTATCCGGGTGAGCGCGTCTCCGTGTGGATCGAAGGACCCGGGTACAACAAGGAATCCGGATCCGTCACCTGGTGACGGCCGGCGCGACGACAACTTCGAAGAACCGAGAACGAATGGAATCCTCATGACAATGACACCCGAACAGGCCGCCTGGTTCCAGGGCACGTTCCACCGCCTCGTCGACAACATCGACAAGGCCGTGCAGGGCAAGCGCGAGGTCGTCAGCCTCGTGCTCTCCGCCATGCTCGCCGAGGGACATGTCCTCCTGGAGGACGCCCCCGGCACCGGCAAGACCAGCCTCGCGAAGGCGCTCGCGGCGACGGTGCAGGGCACCAGCTCCCGCATCCAGTTCACGCCCGACCTGCTGCCGTCCGACGTCACCGGTGTCACCATTTACGACCAGCAGTCGCACAAGTTCGAGTTCCACAAGGGACCGATCTTCGCGTCGATCGTGCTCGCCGACGAGATCAACCGCGCCTCGCCGAAGACGCAGTCCGCACTGCTCGAGGTGATGGAGGAGTCGCGGGTCACCATCGACGGCGTCACGCACGAGGCCGGACGTCCGTTCCTCGTCATCGCGACCCAGAACCCGATCGAGCAGGCCGGTACCTACAAGCTCCCCGAGGCGCAACTGGACCGCTTCCTGATCAAGACCTCGATCGGCTACCCCGACCTCGCGATCACCGAGAGCATCCTCGCCGGAGCCTCCGACCGCAACCCCTCGGCCGGACTCAGCGCGATCATCACGACGAGCGCGGTCGCCGACATGGCCGACCTGGGTGCATCCGTGCACGTCGAGCCGGCAGTACTGCGCTACGTCGCCGAACTCGTCGAAGCGACCCGCAACGACTCGGCGATCCGTCTGGGCGTCTCGGTGCGCGGCGCGATCTCGATGATCCGCATGGCCAAGGTGTGGGCGGCAGCGCACGGCCGTCACTTCGTGCTCCCCGACGACATCAAGACCCTCGCCCGCCCGGTGTGGCAGCACCGTCTGCTGCTCGACGCCGAAGCGGAATTCGCGGGCACGAGCAGCGACGTGGTCATCTCCCGCGTCCTGGATGCGGTGGCAGCGCCGCAGGCACGAACGGCGGCCTGATGACCGCGGAGACGCTTCAGGCGCCGCCGGTGCCGACCGACCGCGACGCCGGCTGGCAAGACATCGCGGCGGTCATCGGCGCGCGCATCCTGGCTCGTCTCCGGAAGATCACCGCATCCATCCGTCCGCTGGCCTGGGTGCTGATGGCGACCACTGTCGGCTTCTGGGTTCTCGGCCAGGTGGCCGGCTGGTCCGAGTTCACCGTTGCCGCGGTCGTCGTCGCCATCACGGTCGCGCTGTGCGCGCTGTTCCTGATCGGCCGCACCGCGTATGACGTCTCGCTCGATCTTGCGCGTACCCGCGTCGTGGTCGGCGAACGCGCCGTCGGCGCGCTGACTCTGGCGAACCGCGGCACGAGGGCGATCCTGCCCTCGCGCGTCGTGCTCCCGGTCGGCTCCGGCCGCGGTGAGTTCGGCATCCAGCGCCTTGCTCCGGGGGAGGAGGCGGAGGAGCTCTTCGCGATTCCCACGCAGAAGCGCGGGGTGGTCAAGGTCGGACCGGTGAGCGTGGTCCGCGGCGACCCACTCGGCCTGTTCGAACGGGCACACCGTCGCGACGACCCGGTCGACCTGTACGTGCACCCGCGCACCGTGCTGTTCGACGGTCAATCGCTCGGATACCTGCGCGACCTCGAGGGACTGCCTGCCGCTGACCTCTCGCGTGACGACGTGTCCTTCCATGCGCTGAACGAGTATCAGCCGGGTGACGACCTGCGTCACGTGCACTGGAAGTCCACGGCACGCACCGGGGTGATGATGGTGCGTCAGTACGAGGAGACCCGCCGGTCGCACTTCGTGATCGGCCTCTCCCGCTCGTCCGGTGATTACGCGACGAACGAGGACTTCGAGCTGGCGATCTCCGCTGCCGGGTCCGTCGGCCTGCGCGCGATCAGGGACTCGCAGCGCGTCGACGTGCGCGTGCAGGGCAGGGACCTGCCCGCCGGCACCGGCAAGCAGCTGCTCGACTCCCTGTCAGCGGTGGAGCACAGCAAGCCGCGCGACGGCGGTATCGCCGAACTCGCGGGCGTCGTCGCCGCGCATATGCCGCTCGCCAGCGTCGTGGTTCTCGTGTGCGGGTCCAAGGTGTCGACCGACAGCCTCCGACTGGCATGCGCCCGGCTGCCGTTCGGCGCCCGGGTGCTCGCCATCGTCGCCGATGGCACGGTGTCCTCCCCGGCCCTGCAGCGGATCGGCGATGCCGACGTGATGACCATCGGCGCCCTCGAACAGGTTCCCCTCGCTCTGCGGAAGGTGCTCGCATGACCTCGCCCGCGTCCTCGGCACTTCCGCCGCGCCGCTGGATCCTCGACCTGGTCGCGACGGCACTCGTCGTCGGCGTCTCGATCGTCGGCTTCTGGCCGACCTTCGCCGGTCCGTCCTACCTGCTCGCCGCCATCGGCGCTCTTCTGCTGGGGCTCAGCATTGCCGCTCTCGCGACGTGGCGCCACTGGGGCATCCTCATCGTCAGCGGCCTCACGATCGCCGCCTACTTCGTTTTCGGTGGGGCGCTCGCACTGCCGCATACGACGATCGCCGGGTTCGTTCCGACGCTCGAGACATTGCGGCAGCTGGCGCTCGGCGCCGTCACCTCATGGAAGCAACTGCTGACGACCGTGGCTCCGGTCGCCGCCGCCGACGGACACCTCCTCGTGCCGTTCCTGCTCACTCTCGTGATCACGGTGCTCACGGCATCCCTCGCGCTCCGTCTGCGGCAGGTCGCCTGGGCCCTGCTCCCTGCTGGGTTCATGCTCATCCTCGTGATCGCGCTGGGGACACCGGAACCGGCGTTCCCCGTCGTGCAGGGTTTCGTGTTCGCCGCGCTCACCGTCGCCTGGCTCGCGCTGCGCCAGCTCTGGGCGCCGCAGAACGCGGCCATCTCGGTCAGCGAGGTGGACCCGTCGCGGGCCGCCCACATGCGGATGCGCAGACTACTCGCCGGCGTCGCTGTGCTCGCCATCGCCGGTGGTGCGGGCATCGCCACCAGCGCGGTCGCCGCTCCGGTCGCGCCGCGCCACATCTTCCGCGACGTGATCATCCCGCCGTTCAACATCCGGGACTATCCGAGCGCATTGCAGTCCTTCCGCAAGATCGTGCGCGACGACCTGAACGACACGCTCTTCACGGTGCGCGGGTTGCCCAAGGGCTCCCGCATCCGGATCGCGACCATGGACCAGTACGACGGAATGGTCTACAACGTCACCAACGGCGGGCCGGAGTCCTCCAGTGCCTTCGCGCCGCTGCGTTCCAACATGTCCCCGGATGCCGAAGGCGTGCCGGTCACCCTGCAGGTCGAGATCGACGAGTACCGCGGCGTATGGGTGCCGGAGACCGGCGAGGTCTCCGCGATCGAGTTCGCGGGCGACCGCGCCGAGGAACTCCAGCGCGGCACGTACTACAACGGCTCGACCGGAACCGCTGTCGCCACACCGAAGCTGAAGGCGGGCGACTCGTACACGGTCGACACCGTCATCCCCGCCGAGTTCGATGACGAGCAGTTGGCCGATGTCGAATTCGGCACGGTGCCGATGCCCAAGCAGAGCAACGTTCCCGAGGAACTCACCTCGCTCGCATCCGACACCGTTGCCGGCGCCGAGTCGCCGATCGAGCAGGTCAGGGCGCTGGAGACCTTCCTCGCCGAGGGCGGATTCTTCAGCCACGGCCTCGAGGGCGAAGTGCTCTCACGTGCCGGGCACACCGCCGAGCGCATCTCGACACTCATCGGCGGCGATCAGATGATCGGTGACGACGAGCAGTACTCGGTGGCGATGGCGTTGCTCGCACGCGAAGCCGGCATCCCCGCTCGCGTCGTGATGGGGTTCTACCCCGAGGAGGAGCAGGACGGCGCGCCGCTGTTCGAAGCCACCGGCGACAACGTGCACGCCTGGGTGGAGATCAACTTCGATGGGCTCGGCTGGCTCACGTTCAACCCGACCCCGCCGGAGGACAAGGTCCCCAACGACCAGAACACGAAGCCGCGGGTCGATCCGAAGCCGCAGGTCCTGCAGCCGCCGCCCCCGCCCCAGGAGCCGGTCGACCTGCCGCCGACGCTTCCCGATGACCGTGAGTCCGAGGACGAGAACCTCAACCTCGCCGGCATCCTCGCGGCGATCCTCGTCATCGGCGGGATCTCACTCGGCATCATCGCGCTGCTGATGTCGCCGTTCATCGTGATCGGCGCGTGGAAGGCGGCCAAGCGTCGCACTCGCCGTTCGGCGGCCCGCACCGCCGACCGGATCAGCGGTGGCTGGGACGAACTCACCGACCGCGCCGTCGACTACGGAGCACGCCTCGCTCCCGGCGGAACTCGCATCGAGGAGGCCACCGCGGTGGCCAGCTCCCTCCCCGTTCCCACGGTCACCACCCTCGCCGAGCGCGCGGATGCCGAGGTCTTCGGTCCGGCGGAGCCCACCCCGGAGGACGTGGATGCCTTCTGGAGCGAGGTCGATGAGATCGTCGGCGGTCTCCACAGCGAGGCCGGCTTCTGGAAGCGCACCAAGGCGCGACTCAACCTTCGGTCACTGATGGGCGACTCGGCGGTCTCGCAGCAGCTGCAGAGCCTGAAGGATGCCGCGGCGGCGCGCGTCCGGCGTGAACCTGGCACGATCAAGACCACTACTTCACCGTCACCCGAGAGTGAGACCCCATGACCCAGCTTGCGTTCGGACAGGTCGCCCCGATCTCTCGGCGCGCGGTGGCCTACGTCATCGACGCAGCGATCGCCACCGGCCTCACCATCGTGCTCGGCGGCGGCCTGATGATCGCCGCCTCCCTCACTGGTTCTATCGAAGGAACGCTCACGACGCTCCTGATCGGCGGACCCATCGTCAGCCTGATCCTGCTCGGCTGGTTCATCGTGTACACCCTGATGCAGTCGAAGAACGGGTCGATCGGCATGCGTGCGCAGGGACTCCGGCTGGCCGGTGCCGTCGATGGCGCCCCGCTCGGGTTCGGGCGTGCATTGCTGCGAAACGTCATCTTCGGCCTCGCCGCCTCGATCGTCGTCGGCTACTTCACACCCCTGTTCGACGGCTCCGGCCGCTATCAGGGCTGGCATGACAAGGTCGCGAACTCGCTGATGCTGGACGCGCGGGCCACGGGTTCGCCGAGCGTGTGGATGACGGGGCCCGCCGTGGTTCCGCAGCGGCCGACGCGCGCGTCGGACCCTGCGCCCTCCGCCGCGCTGCCTGGCTTCCCGGCGCCCGCCGCAGCATCCGGACCTCCCGCCTTCCCTGCCGGTCTCGCCTCGGCAGCTGCTCCCGCCGGGCCGGGCGCTCCGGTCGCTTCGCCCGTCGCGCCGGCCGCTCCAGTCCTGCCGGCTTCCGCACGCCGACCGGTCGTCCCGGCCGCGCCGGTGGCCGAACCGGGTGCGCTCATTGCTTTCGTCCCGGGTGTGACGCAGGATGCACAGCCGCCGCGCGTCGCCCCCGCTGCAGCCCCGGAACCTGCGGTCGATATCCAGCCCGCACCGACATACGCACCCCCGGCGCCGACCTACACGCCCCCCGCGCCCGCATCCGCTCCCGCGGCCCCGGTCGCACCGGCGGCCCCGCCTGCCGCGGAATCCGTGGACGATGCCGAACTCGAAGACACGCGGATCAGCGTTCCCGGGCATCGGCTGATCTTCACGTGGGACGATGGCACGCGCGTCTCGGTCTCGCGCCGCACCGTTTTCGGACGCAATCCCGCACCGGAAGACGGCGCAACTCTCGTCTCGGTGCGCGATGAGACCCTTTCCCTCTCGAAGACGCATTTCGAGGCCGCAGCGGAGACGTCGGGCGGCTGGGTCCTCGACCGTCACTCGACCAACGGCATGACCATCGTGCGCGACGGTCAGCGAATCGCGTGCCCGGCAGGGCAACGCGTCCCGGTACGCCTCGGCGATGCCATCGAGATCGGTGACCGCATCGTGACGATCGGTGGTTACGCGTGAGTTCCGCAGTCAGCGTGTCGACGGGGTTCGCGACGCATCCCGGCCTCCGGCGCGCGCTCAACGAAGACGCGCTCCTGGCCAGCGCCCCGGTCTTCCTCGTCGCCGACGGAATGGGCGGACACGAGGCCGGCGAACGCGCCAGTGCCGCGGTGATCGCCGAATTCTCGCTCTTCGTCGGCCGCTCCGCCCTCGCGCTGGACGACGTCCGCGGCGCGTTGGCGCGAGCCAGGGATGCGGTGGAAGAACTCTCGACGTCGGGCAACGGCCGCGCGGGCACGACGCTCAGCGGCGTCGTGATCGCCTCGGTCGACGGCGTCGGCTACTGGCTGGCGATGAACATCGGCGATTCCCGCACGTATCGGTTGGCCGACGGCGACCTGGAGCAGATCACGGTCGATCATTCCGTGGTGCAGGAACTCATCGAGGCCGGTGAGCTCACCATCGAGGATGCCGCCACGGATCGACGCCGCAACATCATCACGAGGGCGATCGGTGCGAGCAGCACCGGAGATGCTGACTACTGGCTGTTCCCGGCGGAACTCGGGGACCGGATCATGGTCTGCTCCGACGGACTCACCTCGGAGGTGACGGATGCGCGGATCCGTGACATCCTGCTGACGACCCCGGATCCGCAGACAGCGGCCGACGTACTGGTCGAAGAGGCAGTGCAGGCGGGCGGACGGGACAACATCACCGTGGTGATCCTGGATGCCGTCTCGGTGGTGACCCGGCCGGGGACGCCGATTGAAGCCGATGACTTCGACATGGACACACGGCCGCGTACAGCTGCAGGAGGGACACGCTGATGCAGACGATCTACCGACCGGGACAGTGGTACCTGATGGTGATTCCGGGTGCACTCGTCGCATTGCCGCCCGACGTGCCCGGGGAGATCCTCGCGGGACTGTGGGAGCGGCTGCCGGGCACGAAGACACTCGCGACGGTCGTCGACGTGCTGACATCGCACGCCGGTGGTTCGTTCACGGCGCTTCCCCCGTTCGTGGCAGCGGTGGCTGAAGGTGCCGACCTGAGGATCGCGCTGCGCGGACGCGTCGTCGCACGGGTCAGCTCTGCGACCGGTGCCGTGGAATTCTCGGGTGCCGAGGTCACGACCTGGAGCGAGCGTTTCGTTGCCGGTGCGACCAGGGTGGAGATCACCGTGGAGGAGACCGGTTCCGGGTCCGTCCTCACGGTGAACAGCGGGCTCGTGCTCGCGGCTGCGGTGAGCGCCGATCTCGAACCGGACGACGCCGAGCAGCTCACGAGTGCGTTGGGTCCGACCCCGGTCGTGGTCTCCGCCTCGATGGGCGTCTCCGCGGCTGCCCTGGCCGGTGCGCCCGCTCCGCTTCTCGCCGCCTTCCCCGTTCCGGGTGTCTCGGGCTCTGCGTCAGAACCGACGGAGCGAGACGCTTCCGTCGGGCCCGTCATCGAGGCTGGCCCACCCGAGCCCGTCGAGTCGGCTGCGGAGCCGCTCGTCGCGGCCGTGGACGATGCCGCCGAGTCACCGGGGCCCATCGCCTCCGTCTTGGCGAGTGCCGGCTCCGTCGCCGAATCGGCGCTCTCGGACGTTCCCGCCGGTGCGGAGACTCCGATCGACGCGGCGCCGACCGAAGCGCTGCCCGTTGCGCCGATCTCGGAGGACGGCGGAGAGTCGGGTGACGTCGAGTCGGTCGAGAGCTCCGCGGATGACGCGTCCGACGTGGTCTCCGCGGATGAGGCGGACGAGCCCGTCATGCCCGTGATCGACGGCGTGACGCTGTTCCCGACCGAGGTGACGCTCGCGCCGTCCGCCGACGACGACTTCGACCAGCTCTGGGGCGAGACGGTGCACTCCGTGTCCGCAGTCTCCGATCAGCCCGGTACGAAGGCGCCCCCCGTCGATGCGACGGGTGACCACGACGGCGCCACGATCTCTGCAGCCGAGTTGCGGGCGCTCCGTCAGCAGCCGCCGGCCGTGGCCGACGAGGTGGCGACAGCCGTGATTCCGGTCGCGGCGGCGCAGGGTGGTCGCATCCGGATGTCCACCGGCCAGGTCATCGCGCTCGACCGCACCGTGATCATCGGACGGCGCCCTCGGTCCACGCGTGCGAGCGGCGCGAACATGCCGCACCTCGTCGCTGTCGAGAGCCCGCAGCAGGACATCTCCCGCAGCCATCTGGAGATCCGGCCAGAGGGCGACACGGTTGTCGTGATCGATCTGCACACGACGAACGGATCCACGTTGCTCCGGCCCGGCGCTGATCCACTGCGTCTGCACCCCGGCGAGCAGACGCTCGTCCTCTCCGGAGATGTGGTGGATCTTGGCGACGGCGTCACCGTCGCATTCGAGGATCTCCCATGAGTCGTCGTCCTTCGCCGCCGCCTGAGCTGCCCGGCTTCACCTATCTGGAGCCGCTCGGCACCGGTGGCTTCGCCGATGTGTTCCTGTACGAGCAGCAGATGCCCCGCAGGCGCGTGGCAGTGAAGGTGCTGCTGGCCGACCGGATCTCCAGCGGTGCCGCACGCGAGTTCGCCGATGAGGCGAACGTGATGGCGATGCTGTCCACGCACCCCGCGATCGTCACGATCTACCAGTCCGACGTCGCCGGAGACGGTCGTCCGTATCTGGTGATGGAGTACTGCCCGCGTCCGAACCTCCAGCTCCGCGCCCGCAAGGAGCCGTTCTCGGTGGCCGAAGCGCTGCGCGTCGGCATCCAGGTGTCCGGGGCCGTCGAGACCGCTCACCGGGCGGGCGTCCTGCACCGCGACATCAAGCCGGCGAACATCCTCGTCACCGAGTACAACCGGCCGGCGCTGACCGACTTCGGCATCGCCTCGACGACCGGCGCGACCGGTGAAGCATCCGGAATGTCCATCCCGTGGTCGCCGCCCGAGTCGTTCGCCGAGCCGCCGCAGAGTGGACCGCGTACCGACGTCTGGGCTCTCGGGGCGACGCTCTACACGCTGTTGGCCGGCCGTTCGCCCTTCGAGCGTCCGGGCGAGCGCAACTCGAGCGCCGATCTCATCGAGCGGATCGAGCGCGGCGCCCTGCCGCAGCTGGGCCGCCCGGACTCGCCGGCGAGCCTGCAGCGGCTCCTGGAACGTTCGATGGCGAAGAACCCGGACGACAGGTTCCCCAGCGCGGTCGCGTTCGGCCGCGCCCTGCAGAAGGTGCAGATCGAGCTCTCGCACTCGGTGACGCCGATCGATATCGTCGACGATCATCCGTCCCCGGAAGAGCTCGAGGATGACGGCGACGGGCTCACACGTGTGCGCGAGATCGTCAGCATCGACCCTGACGTCGCCGCGTTCACCCGCCCGTCGGCCACGACGCAGCGGAAGAACCCGTCGGTGGTCCAGCCCGACATGCCGCGCTTCGACTCGCCGGCGCCGGCGGATTCGGCGATCGACGAGACCCAACTCCGGATGCCGGTGGCACCTGCTCCCGTGACGGCAGCCAGCGCCGACGAGCGCACGATCCTGAGGGCGCCGAAGGTCGTGGCGCCCGAGGGCGCCGCGACAGCTCCGGCGCCGACGATGACGCCGGCACCGGTGGCAGACCGGCCGGTGGGCGCTGCTGCGCACGCTCCAGCCCGCAGCCGCACCGGGCTGTGGGTCACCCTCGGCATCGCCGGCGTGGCGATCATCGTCGGTGCGATCATCGGACTGAATTTCCTCGTCTCCGGATTGACGCCGGAACCGATCGCCACCGACGACGACGTCGTCCCGCAGGACGTGACGTCGGATGCAGTGCCGAAGGTGGCCGAACTCACCGGCACGCGCGACGGGGAACAGGTGACATTCACCTGGACGAATCCGGATCCGCGCGAGGGCGACAGCTTCATCTGGTCGGTCGTCGACGTAACCGGTGTGGTGGATCCGCAGCAGGCACCCGAACCGAAGGCGCAGTTCGTGCCGCCGGCCGCGGGCAAGGTGTGCATCGATGTGCTGCTGCGTCGTGATGACGGCCGGGCGTCGGAAGCGGTTCGGGGGTGCGTGGAATGAGCGGCACAGCAGGCGTGACGGTGGAGTTCGCCGGTGAGTACTTCCCGATCGAGGCCGGAGGTCGATTCATCGTCGGGCGAGAGGGAGACCTCGAACTCGACGAGAATCTGTTCCTGCACCGGCATTTCCTGGAGATCAGCGACGACGACGGTCTCTGGTGGCTGGCGAACGTCGGGACGCGACTCACCGCGACGGTGACCGACTCGGTGGGCGGTGTACAGGCCTGGCTGGCGCCAGGTGCGCGACTGCCTCTGGTATTCGAGACGACGACCGTCGTGTTCAGCGCGGGCCCGACGACGTACGAACTCACCCTGCATGCCGCAGAGCCGACCTTCCGGACGACGAAGCGCGAGCACGATGACGGCGGAGCATCCACGATCGGTGCGGTTCCGCTGACCCTCAGTCAGAGGCTGCTGATCCTTGCCCTCGCCGAACCCCAGCTGCGCAGGGACGGCACCGGAATGAGCGAGATCCCCACATCTGCGAAGGCGGCCGAACGGCTCGGCTGGACGGTCACCCGGTTCAACCGAAAGCTCGACAACGTGTGCGACAAGTTCGATCGCATCGGTGTGCCCGGCATGCGCGGCGGTCAACGCACCTTCGCCACGAACCGCCGTGCCCGTCTCGTCGAGCACGTGATCGCGTCGCGTCTGGTCAGCCGAGAAGACCTCGCGCTGCTCGACGTTCCCCTTCCCGCCGACGCCGAAGGCGAAGGGGAGTCGGAGTGATCTGGGAGATCGACGATCGCGCACCCGTGATCGAGGGACTCGACGCGCACGGACGGCCCGATCCCGCATACGCGGCATCGCTCGGACTGGTGCCCGCTCCTCGTGGTCGCCGCGTTCTGGCGGCACTGCTGGAGTGGTTCGTGGCCGGGCTGATCATGATCCCGGCGATCATCGTCCTGGTGCCGTTGCTGACGCAGGTGGCCGCCGGCGGATTCGATGGCGAGAAGTTCTTCGCTCGCGGCGACCTCGTCTGGATCATCGTCGCCCTGGCAGTCTCGCAAGGGCTGATGACGGTGTACATCATCGTGCAGCTCGTGCTGCACGGACGCAAGGGCGTCACCCTCGGCAAGGGGATCTGCGGGATCCGCTCGGTGAACGTCAGAACCCTCGAGCGCCCCCGATTCTGGCGGGGCGCTGTCGTGCGCTATCTGGTCGCGTACGTGTCGCTGGTCATCCCGCTCATCGGTCCGCTGCTCGTCGTCGTCCTTTCGCCGCTGTTCGACATCGAGCGCCGCAACAGGGGGTGGCTGGATCTCGCCGCCGCGACCTGGTTCGTCGATGTGCGCAAGGGGCTGAACCCCTACGACCAGAAGCGGATGCGCATCGCGCGCAAGCGCGTGAACACGCCGGAGCACGAGGAGAAGGCCCCGCTTCCCTCGTTGGCCACTCCGATGGCACGGGATGCCGTGGCGGAATACGTCCCGAGCGCGCGCCTGTCCGGCGGCGTGATCGGAGCGCACCGGAGCTCGTCGCCGGCGGCGCAGACCGACGTGCCGGCAGCGGACTCGATGGTGTCCGCGGTTCCCCCCTCGCTCGCGACGGGTGCACCCGGGCCGTCGCAGTACGCGCCGCCAGCGGCGGCTCCTGCTCCGGCGGCACCTGCGACACCGGCGCCTGTTCCAGCGTCGGTGTCGCAACCCGCTCCGGTCGCCGCAGCCCCTCAGCCCGCACCGGTCGTCGCCGCGTCTTCGCCCGCAGCGCCAGAGCTTCCGGCATCCGATGTCGAACCGGCAGCCGCCGGCGTACGGGCCGTGCTCGTGCTGGACAACGGCGATCGCATCGAGGTGCGTGGCACCACCATCTTCGGCCGGTCGCCCAGCGCCGCCGCCGGAGAGGGCGAGGCGCACTTGGTGCGGGTCCACGATGACACGCGTTCCGTGTCGAAGACCCACATCGCCGTGATCCCCGCGCGACGCGGTGTGTTCGTCGTCGACCGCGCGTCGACGAACGGAAGCGCCGTCGTGCGGAACGGGTCGGAGACGGCTCTCGTCGCGGGGCACCCCGCAGAGGTGCAGCGCGGCGACACCGTGCGATTCGGTGACCGGACGCTGCAGGTGGAATGGGTATGAGCAGGATTCGTGAGATGGGCGCCCGGCGCCAGGAGGCCAACCGATGAGAGTCAAGCTGACACTGCGGCGCCCTGCGGCTCCCCTGACGGACATCGTCGTGATGGCCGACTCCACGGCGACCGTGGCCGACGTCGCGCGGCAGATCGCCGCCACGGATCCGCTGCGCAGCATCCCAGCGGGCCCTGCCGACGTGCTGACGTTGTCGGTCTCGCCGCCGACCAGTGACAGCCCGGTGATGCTCACGCCGGATCTCCTCATCGGTGATGCGCCGATCGGGTCGGGATTCCTCGCCGAGGTCGTCAACGTCGGTCCGAACCGGGCGGCGGTGGGAAGCGTCGGAGCGCGCCCGGCCGCGCTGCTCTCGGTGGTCTCCGGGCCGGCGGCAGGGCAGGAGTTCCCCCTTCCCATCGGGCACTTCCTGATCGGTCGGGATGCCTCCAACAACGTCACCATCGCCGATCCGCTGGTGTCCAAGCGGCATGCGCGAATCGAAGTCGCAGCGACCTTCGTCGAACTCGTCGACCTGAACTCCGCGAACGGCATCCTCGTCGACGGCGGCCTCGTGCAGCGTCTGCGGGTCATCCCCGGCCAGAAGTTCGTGCTCGGAGACGGCGAGTTCGTCGTGCACATGGTCAGCGATTTCGACGGCTCGGCCGACGGCGACCCGGTGCTGGAGCGCGGCGGCGCCCTCATGTTCAACCGCAGCCCGCGGGTCGAGGAGCGATTCAAGGGCGAGGATCTCGACGAGCCGCGATACCCGCGCGAGGCGCCGTCACGACTGTTCCCGTGGCCGATGCTCGTTGCCCCGATCCTGCTCGCCGTGACGATGTGGGCGGTCACCGGCCGCATGCTCTCACTGCTCATGGCGGCGGCGTCGCCGATGATGATGTTCGGAAACTTCATCTCCCAGAAGACCAACGTCGGTCAGCGTCTGGGCAAGGAGGTCGAGACCTTCGAGGAGCAGATCGAGCGGCTCGAGGAGAAGCTCTACCACGCGCATCCCCGCGAACGCGAGGTGCGCCAGAACGAGGTGCCTGCCGTCGCGGTCGTCTTCGACGAGGCCATGCGCCTGGGGCCGCTGCTGTGGACGCGCCGACCGGAGCATTGGAACTTCCTCGCCCTGCGGCTGGGCGTGTGCGAGAGCGAATCGCGCACCAAGATCAAGCGCACCGAGACGCCGGAGGCGCTCGCCGAGTACGTCGAACGCGTGAACCGCCTCGAAGAGCGCTACAAGATGATCGCCGATGTGCCGATCCTCGAGTCGCTGCAGAGCGTCGGATCGATCGGTGTCGCCGGACCCACGTCTCTCGCGAGCGACGCACTGCGAGGCGTCGCCGTGCAGCTCTTCGGCATGCACTCGCCCAATGAGCTCGTCACGGTCGCCCTTACCGAGCCGGGCTGGGCGAATGAGCTCGACTGGCTCAAGTGGCTGCCGCACACCTCCAGCGAGCGGAACCCGTTCAAGGATGTGGCGCTGGCCGACTCGGCATCCACGGGGGCCGCCCTGCTCAGCGGGCTGGAGGAGATCGTGCTGCGCCGTGCCCGCGAGGCGAAGTCGCAGCGCCCGCCCTACGGCGACGACTGGGATCCGATGGTCTACGGCACCGACGTCAAGCGCGCTGCAGAGGACGCGACGTTCCCCGGCCAGGCGGCGATCGTCGTCATCGTCACGAACGACGCACCCGTCGACCGTGCCCGGCTCACGCAGATCCTCGAGCGGGGTGCCGATGTCGGCGTCTACGGGCTCTTCGTGGCGCCCGTCGTCGAGGCGCTGCCCGCCGCCTGCCGCACATTCATCGACGTGAGCGGCGGTCTCGACCACGCCACCGTCGGAACGGTCCGCAGTGGCGTCGCGTATCGCGACGCGCAGGTCGAGGGCGTCTCGCACGCGTACATGACCATGTTCGCCAAGCGGCTCGCACCCGTGGTGGATTCCAGCACGGTCATCGAGGATGCTTCGGACATCCCCAACTCGGTCATGTTCCTCTCCCTCGTCGGCGCCGACATCGCGGCGGACCCGAATGCCGTGATCGACCGGTGGCGGCAGAACAACACGATCCTCGATCGCTCCGGTGCCCCGCAGTCCCGTCTGAAGAAGGCCGGAAACCTGCGCGCGATCATCGGACAGTCCCAGACCGACGCGATGACCCTCGACCTGCGGACGCAGGGCCCGCACGCCCTCGTCGGCGGCACGACCGGTGCCGGAAAGAGCGAGTTCCTGCAGGCCTGGGTGCTCGGTATGGCCGCCGCGCACAGCCCCGATCGCGTCACCTTCCTCTTCGTCGACTACAAGGGCGGCTCGGCGTTCGCCGACTGCGTCGACCTGCCCCACACGGTCGGTCTCGTCACCGACCTCAGCCCGCACCTGGTGCGTCGAGCACTGACCAGCCTGCGAGCCGAGCTGCACCATCGCGAACACCTGTTTAACCGCAAGAAGGCCAAGGATCTCCTCGAGCTCGAGAAGCGCCGCGACCCGGAGACGCCGCCCGCGCTCGTTCTCGTCATCGACGAGTTCGCCGCGCTCGCCGGCGAAGTCCCCGAGTTCGTCGACGGCGTCGTCGACGTCGCCCAGCGAGGCCGATCACTCGGCATCCACCTGATCATGGCGACCCAGCGACCCGCCGGCGTCATCAAGGACAACCTGCGAGCGAACACCAACCTGCGCGTCGCGCTGCGCATGGCCGACGAGTCGGAT
Organism: Microbacterium sp. LWO13-1.2; assembly: GCF_038397725.1. Lineage (NCBI taxonomy): Bacteria > Bacillati > Actinomycetota > Actinomycetes > Micrococcales > Microbacteriaceae > Microbacterium > Microbacterium sp. LWO13-1.2. The sequence continues at coordinate 448,792 of NZ_CP151634.1, read as the reverse complement.
TCGAAGGACGTCGTCGACGATCCGGTAGCCGCCAGCTTCCCACCCTCGATCCCCGGCCGAGGTATCGCCAAGACCGGCCCCGGTCGTCTCGTGTCGTTCCAGTCGGCTTATGCCGGTGGATGGACGACCGACGAGGTGCAGGCGGCAGAGGTCAAGGTGGCCGAACTCCGCTTCGGGTCGATCCAGACCTGGGAGGCCGACCAGGCGCCGGAGTCGGACTCGCACGACGAGGACCTCGGGCCGAACGACCAGAAGCGCATCGTCGCCAGCCTGGTGAAGGCTGCGGCGGCAGCCGGCATCCCGGCGCCTCGCAGGCCGTGGCTCGACGACCTCGAGCGCGCGGTCGACATCCGCGACCTGCCGGTGCTCGGTGACAGCCAGATCCTTCTCGGCAAGATGGACGTTCCGCAGCGTCAGTTGCAGGAGCCCGCCTACTTCCACCCTGACAAGGACGGCTCGCTGCTCGTCTACGGCACCAGCGGGTCGGGAAAATCGACCGTGCTGCGCACGCTGGCGATCGCCTCCGGCTTCCACGCCGGAACGTCCAATGCCGAGGTGTACGGAATCGACTTCGGATCCGGGTCGCTGCGGAGCCTCGAGGTGCTGCCGCACGTCGGATCGATCATCGCCGGTGATGACGCCGAGCGCGTCCAGCGCATCCTGCGTTCCCTCGCTCGCGTGCTCGATGACCGCGGGAAGCGGTTCAGCGCGGCGAACGCGGCCAGCCTCACGGAGTATCGCGAGATCACCGGCAAGGCCGAGTCGCGCATCCTGCTGCTCATCGACGGCTTCCCGCAGTTCCGCAGCGAGTGGGAGTCGACGACGGCGCGGATGCCGTTCTATCAGACGTTCATGCGGATCCTCGGCGAGGGGCGCCCGCTCGGAGTGCACGTCGTCGCGAGCGCCGACCGGTCCGGCTCGGTTCCGACCGCGGTGAGCGCAAACGTCTCACGACGTGTGGTGCTGCGTCTGGCCGACGAATCCAGCTACGCGATGCTGAACGCACCGAAGGACGTCCTCGACGAGCGCTCCGCCCCTGGCCGCGCGATCGTCGACGGTCTGGAGACGCAGATCGCCACGCTCGGCGGCACGCCGAACGTCGCTGAGCAGACGAAGCTGCTGGACAAGCTGGCCGCCGACCTGCGCGCGGCCGGCGCCCGCGAGGTGGCCGAGATCGGCGCGCTGCCGACGCGGCTGTCCGCGCGGGACCTGCCGGATCGGATCGGCGAATTCCCGGTTCTCGGTGTCGCCGAGGACACGCTCGCGCCTCGGGAGTTCGACCCCGTCGGCACCTTCGTGGTCGCCGGTCCGCCGCTGTCGGGCAAGACGAACGCGCTCAAGGCGATCATCGGATCGATGCGTCGTTTCGACCCCGAGATCAAGCTCTTCCACTTCGGCGGCCGTCGCGCACAACTCAAGGGCTACGCCGACTGGACCCGCAGCGCGGTCACGCCGGAGGATGCGAAGGAGCTCGCCAAGGAGATCGCCGAGATCGCCGCCGACGAGACGCTGCCGGTGCGGATGCTCATCGTCGTCGAGGATGTGCCGCAGTTCGCTGACGGACCAGCGGAGCGCGAGATGAAGGCTCTGTTCCAGGCGGTCAACCGCAGCGACCACCTGCTGATCGGCGACGCGGATGTGACCCAGGTCACGAGCGGGTTCGGCTTCATCGGCGACTTCAAGGCCGGTCGCAAGGGCATCATCATCAAGCCGGATGCGTTCGACGGCGACGCCGTGTTCAAGGTGCCGTTCCCGAAGGTCAAGCGCACCGACTTCCCGGACGGCCGAGGCATCTTCGTGCAGGCCGGCCGGCAGGTCACGGTGCAGCTGCCCCTAGTGGACGGGGATCGACTCGTCTGATCCGGGATGGGGAGTTGTCCCCATCGACAGTGTCGTGCGAGGTTTCGTAGGGTGTAGGTATCGGGCCGGAGGGGTTCGAGGAATTTTGAGTCGAGGGAGTTGACGATGGCTGATTTCGGTGCATCTTATTCGGAGATGGAGCAGGTGGCGTCGTCGCTGTCGCAGGCTCGTGATGACATTCAGGGGCAGTTGGACACCCTGAAGGGTCAGGTCGACACCCTGCTGGGTGAGGACTTCAAGACGCAGCACGCTTCGGGCAAGTTCGGTGAGGGTTATGGCGAGCTGACCACGGGTCTGAAGACTGCGGTGGATGGCATCAACGACATGTCCGAGTCGCTGCTGGGCATGATGCGTGCGATCCAGGACCTGGACACGCAGCTCGCCGGCGGCTGAGTTACGGCACAAGAATTATCCGGGGGTCGGTTGCAAGACCGGCCCCCTTCACTTGACTTCTACCGGAGGAGAAGAGCGTGGGCGACGGGGTCAAGCTCAAGTACGACGATCTGGATGAACTGCAGACCGAGCTGAAGAACATCATCGACGAGTTCGAGGCAGCGGGAAGCCGCCGCAAGGACCTGTCCCGGGCCGTGGGGCGCCCATACGGCGAGGACGACCTGCAGGACGCCGCCGACGACTTCGAAGGTCGCTGGGACGACAAGCGCAAGACGCTGATGGATAACTGCAAGAAGGTCGCAGAGCATCTCGAAGGCGTCATCAAGGGCTTCAAGGACTTCGATGTCGAGGCCGCGAAGAAGTCCGACAACAGCGGAGGCAACTGACCATGCACGTGATGATGCCTCAGACGTCACCGGGCGGCCACCACATCCAGGTGGTCACCGGCGACCCGGCCGAGATCAAGGAACGCGGCACGCAGATCAGTGATCTCGCGACCGACATGAAGAACTCCGCCCTCCTGCTGCAGCGGCTCGTGGAGAACGGCGCCGACATGCGCGGCGACGCCATCGACAAGCTCAAGGAGCTGTCGGAGAAGGTCCACGGAGACCTCAAAAAGGGCGGCGACCTGTACAGCGCGGTGGCGCCCTACATCAAGACCTACGGGCAGGAGCTCGAGGACTCCCAGAAGACGATGACGACGATCATCGAGGACCTCTTCGATCTCTGGGACGAGTACAACCGCAAGCTGGAAGCCGCAGACGCGGCACGCAACGAGCGCCCCGACTACCCGACCGGTGAAGACGCCGATGACGAGACCCTCCGCGAGGAGGCCGAGAAGGCCAGAGACACCGCGGCAGGATCCGCGAACACGCTCGCGACCAACGCCAAGGGCGCCTGGGACGACAGGGCCAAGGACTACGACACGGAGTGGGACTCCTGGCACACGGCGTTCTCGAACGCCGCCAAGGGCATCCGCGACGACATGGCGGGCAAGATCGAAGACTCGTGGAACGACGACTTCGGTGGCTTCCTGCAGTTCATGTCCGACGTGCTCGCGGTCGCGGGCATCATCCTCGCTGTCCTCGCCATCATCGTCGGCGGACCCCTCATCGCGATCCTCGCCGGGATCGTCGCGGTTCTGACCCTTGCGGTCGCTCTCACGAGAGCGATACGGGGTGAGGGCAGCTGGGTCGACGTCGCCTTCGGCGTGATCGGCGTGATCCCCTTCATCGGCCCCGCCGCCCGCGGCCTGAAGTCGTTCGCCGCTGCAGACAATGCGCTCGGCTTCTTCGGACGCATGACGCCGAGCGCCGGGTGGAGCGCGTGGGCGACGAAGACCAACCCGGTGACGGGATTCGCGGACTTCAGTGCGCGCCTGTTCGGCGGCCACTCCATCGATGACTTCGGACGGCTGACGGATGGCACGGCGACCGGGGTGCAGACCCTGGAGATGGTCGGCAACATCTGGTCGTCGCAGTTCGCGATCGCCGGCGCAATCAAGGACTCTGCGGGCGGCGCATGGTCCGGCACGTTCGACGCGGATCAGAACCCGTTCAGCTGAGCCCCGCGCCCGCGGGAGTCGGCTGAGCCCGTGTGCGCGTTGAGAGAGATGACAGACTGATTCCATGAGCGATCTTCGTGCTGAGCTGCTCGGGCGCCGCGGCGCCGTCGTCCCCCCGTATCGGATGCTGCTGCCTCCGGGGTGGGAGGCGTACGACCTGAGCGAGCAGACCGAGAAGCAGCTGACGGATCGCGCGACCGCTCGGCTCAGGGCGGCGCAGGCGAGCGAGGCGCTCACGCTCAAGCTCTCCCGGCAGGTGCATGACGCGCTCGCCTCTGTGCGAGGGCAGAACGGCTTCGCGTACGCGTTCGCCGGCGAGAGTTCGCCGACCTGGGCGCTCGGCACGGCGAGCATGATCGGCATCAAGCGGGCAGCCACACCGGAAGCGCCGCTGAGTCGCGTCGTCGAGAGCATGATCACCAATCACGGTGGTGTCGCCGTCGGCGAGGGGCACCGGATCGTCCGCTGGACAGAGCGGCGGCCGGTTTCGATGGACGATGTGAGCGCCGTGTCCTTCATGATCAACTACCTCATCCCGATCCCCGGCTCCAAGCTCACGGAAGCCGTCCAGTGGACAGTCACCGTTCCTCATGAGGCGGATCTCCCGGAGGACGACCCGGTGATCGCGCTGTGGATATCCCTGTTCGACGCTCACGTGTCGACGTTCACCTGGCAGGAATGATGGACATCTTCTTCGATTACGAGCGCGCCGACGCCATCCCGATCTCGATCGGCGAGAACGGGCCGCAGAGCCCCGCCGAATGGGCGGCCGGCGCGCGGTCCGAGTACACCGCGGCAGTCGAGGTCCCGGAAGAGCTGCACGCGCGGCTCGAGCGTGCTCTCGAGACGCTTGCGACGCGGGCCACTCCGGACGCTCGGCTCTTCCTGCTCGTGGGCCCGGATGCCGCCGCACTCGCCACACTGACGATCGTCGTCGCGCAGAGCGAGTTCTCCCGCCAGGAGCAGGCGGAGTTCCTGTGGTCGCCGACTGCCATCCTTCCGCCTGCACCGTTGCGCGTCGAGACCGAGCACCTCGGGGTGGGGTTCTCCGCGACCCTCGCGCAGCGCGAGAACGGCGAGGACTTCGGCACCAGGCGGTGGCTGTTCTTCGGCAGCGGCATGACCATCGGGGCCGTGCTCGGCCCGGTGCCGCCGTATCTGCTGGCAGTGGTCGAGCCTCTGGCCGAGGGTGTCCTCAACGGCATGAGGGTGGATGGCTTCACCCCGCTGCCCAGCGAGGAGCGCGTCGCCGAGCTGGTATCCGCTGTCGTGAAGAAGGGCGACGAGTGGCAGGCGTGATGCCCCTCGCGTTCGACACGACGGCGCTCCGAGAACCGCTCGATGCGGCTGCGGCGCACTCCGAGGCGGAGAAGCGCGTACGCGAGATCGCCGGCGAGAACGGCAGGTCTGCTCTTGTCGCCCGGATCGTCGTCCGCTTCATCGTCCTGGTGGTCGGGTTCGGCCTCCTGGCTTCTCTCTTCGCCCTCGTCGTGCAGATGATCTTCGGCGGCTCAGGAGCCAACGTCTACACCTGGCTCATCGCCGCAGTCATGGTCATCCCGCTGGCCGTCTCGCAGATCAGGACGGAACTCAGGACCAGACGAGACGAGGAGGAGCGCTGGTACCGGCTCGCCCGCTTCGCCGCGTCGAACTCCCTTTCGTACGAGGCATTCCGCGAGAATCCCGACCTGCCGGCTTCGCTGTTCCGCCGGGGAGGGGCCCGGGCCATCCGCGACGGCCTCGCATCCGGCGCCGTCGGAGGGTTCCAGGTCGCGAACTACGGGTACGAGAGGATGTCGGCGCGCACGCGGATGCAGCACACCGCCTGCTTCGTCGCGTTCGATGCTCCTTCGGGCCTGCCGCCCATGACGCTGATCACCCGTCTGGGTGACGTGTGGGGTCAGCCTGCGGTCCCGCCGCCGACTCAGCGCGAGCAGCCAATCGACGTCGAGTTCGACAAGCACGTCACGGTGTCCTGCGAACCGCAGGACGAGGCCGCGGTGCGCGAGGCGCTCACGGCGCCCGTCAGGGACGCCCTGCTGCAGCTCGCGTCGAGCTGCGACATCGAGGTGATCGGTGGACGCGTGTACATCATCGCCCGCCGCGAGCTCGCGCTCACCGACACCGCATTCTGGCGCTGGGTCGAAGATCTCGCCGTGCTCGTCGGATCAGTGCTGGTGCGCTCGGCGTCCGTCGACGATGCGACGCGGACGGGCTGGGAGGAACGCAGCAAGGAGCGCGCGGCGCTGTTCGCGGCACCCCCGTCCGGCAGGGCCTTCGTGATCGGATGCCTGATCCCCGCGGTGTTCGGCATCGTCGCCGCGGCGTTGACAGCGCAGCTGGCCTGACCTCGTCGGGTTCGGAGGATGGGGAGTTGTCCCCATCGACGTGTTCGTCTTCTGTTCCGTAGGGTGTAGGTATCGGGCCGGAGGGGTTCGAGGAATTTTGAGTCGAGGGAGTTGACGATGGCTGATTTCGGTGCATCTTATTCGGAGATGGAGCAGGTGGCGTCGTCGCTGTCGCAGGCTCGTGATGACATTCAGGGGCAGTTGGACACCCTGAAGGGTCAGGTCGACACCCTGCTGGGTGAGGACTTCAAGACGCAGCACGCTTCGGGCAAGTTCGGTGAGGGTTATGGCGAGCTGACCACGGGTCTGAAGACCGCGGTGGACGGCATCAACGACATGTCCGAGTCGCTGCTCGGCATGATGCGTGCGATCCAGGACCTGGACACGCAGCTCGCCGGCGGCTGAACCACGGCATCTTCTGGAGGGGGTCGACCATGAAGGTCGGCCCCCTCTGTCGTGTCGTCGCATCGCCAGAGAGGCAGACGGGTCGGATGGGGAGTTGTCCCCATCGACAGTGTCGTGCGAGGTTTCGTAGGGTGTAGGTATCGGGCCGGAGGGGTTCGAGGAATTTTGAGTCGAGGGAGTTGACGATGGCTGATTTCGGTGCATCTTATTCGGAGATGGAGCAGGTGGCGTCGTCGCTGTCGCAGGCTCGTGATGACATTCAGGGGCAGTTGGACACCCTGAAGGGTCAGGTCGACACCCTGCTGGGTGAGGACTTCAAGACGCAGCACGCTTCGGGCAAGTTCGGTGAGGGTTATGGCGAGCTGACCACGGGTCTGAAGACCGCGGTGGACGGCATCAACGACATGTCCGAGTCGCTGCTCGGCATGATGCGTGCGATCCAGGACCTGGACACGCAGCTCGCCGGCGGCTGAACCACGGCATCTTCTGGAGGGGGTCGACCATGACGGTCGGCCCCCTCTGTCGTGTCGTGGCACGGGGAGTCGGAGGACGATGGGGAGTAGTCCCCATCGCCCTTGACAGCTCGGCGTGCCGGGGACGTTCACGAACCTCAACGACTTCTACAGGGCCGAGGTGCAGGAGATCGGACAGTTCATGTTCGACAACGTTCCGGGGACCGTCGCGTTCGTGTACAAGGACGGCCCCTTTCCGGGTGAGGACAGCGAGAAGGGCGGCGTCAACTTCATTCGCATCACCGAAGCGAACGATCCGGACACCGCGCGAGGTTCGGGGGAGCAGCTCGCGCGGTTCGAGCTCGGGATGCGAACGGACCCGCAGTTCGCTGGCGCGGAGCATGATGCGTTCGGGCACAGTTGGGGCCTGGCCAACGTGACAAGCGCTGAGGTCGCGGGCGTGGACTATGACAAGGTGATCTCGCTGTCGGGTGCCGGGATGCTGCCGGAGTGGGAAGCGGACCCGGACACGCTGTATGTGGATCTGTCGTACCAGGATGCTCTCCAGGAGGCGCAGTCGATGGACCTGGTGTGGGGCGGGAACAATCCCCGCGAACATCCCGCATTCGATCACGACGACTACTATCGAGGACCTGACGATGACGTGCTCGACCAGGTGTCGGTCGGGATGGTCGGTGAGTATCCGTCGATCTACGTGCCGCCGGACTACGGGAGTGTGCTTGTGGAGAACCACAACCTCATCGCAAGCAACAGCGACGACAACAAACGGGCTTTGAGGGACATGCTTGAAATGGTCAATCAATGAGGCGGGCGCACGTGGCCAAGGTAGTGCTTGTCGCGGTGCTCGTGACGTCGCTGACTGGCTGTATGCCCTCGAAGGAGGAGCCAGTGGATGACAGCGGTTTTACCTGGGAGGAGGCCAAGCGGACTTCGCAAGAGGTGGAGCTTGAGGTGGCTGAGCTGATCCCGCCGGAGGTCATCGTTAGCGTCGAGCAGAACCCGACGGGGTCGCTGTTCGCGTGCAATGAGACGCAGCACAGCTGGAACGGAGCGACGACAGTCACTCTGGCGCCGGGGACGGAGATTGAGTCGATCGTGAAGGCGATGGAAGCACATTTTCTAGATGATGATCGCTTCGAAATCAGGACACGCCTGAACATCTCTGACAAGTATGAAGTGCAGCTTATGTCGCCGGAAACAGCGGAGAACTACATCTTCGGTCAGGGCGTTTCAAACACGATCCGAATTGATTCGGGTTCGGCGTGCTTCACCTTGCCGGAGAGCGTGTACCCGGGCGGCGCCTTCTGACGTGGATTCGACGACGCGTCGGATCCGTGTTCGAGTGTGATGGGCAGTTGTGCCCATCGACAGCGTCGTCCGCGGTTCCGTAGGGTGTGGGTATCGGGCCGGAGGGGTTCGCGCGGTAGGCGTATTCACGCAACAAGGGGGGCGCACGATGTCGGACGAGTCTCTGGCGGCGGCACTGCAGGGATTGCGGGTTCGCGTGCCCGTATCCGCCGCGGATGCCGCGGACCTGCGCGCCGAAGTGCGAGCAGCCGACGCCGCCCTGGGCGCGTGGTTGCGCACGGCGACGACCGAGCGCCTCGCGCAGCGCGACCGGCACGACGACGGGGGAGAGCGATGAGCGACGTCAAGATGGACCTCGCGCGGCTGCAGTCCACCGCACACACGGCCAAGGGGCTCGCCACGACCTTCGATGAGGCCGAAGCTCTCGCAGACGATCTCGGCGGGCTCACCGGACACGGTGGACTCAGCGGCAAGATCGACGACTTCGGTGGCAAATGGGACATCGCGCGCGAGAAGCTGCGCGACAACCTGCGGTCGCAGGCCGATTTCATGCAGGCGATCGTCGACACGTTCCGTGACCTCGACGACAAGATGGCACAGGATGGGGAGAAATAGTCCATGAGCGTTCTTCCCGGGCGGCCCGCTGAACTGACATCGCGCGCCGCAGACCTCGCCTCCTCGGCAGAAGTGATCCTCGATGTGATCCGCGAACTGCGTGGCATCGTCGACGACGACGAGGGCAAGGCCGTTCAGGCTCTTCACGAGCAGAACGAGCAGATCGCCTCGGATCTGGATCGCATCCAGCCCCGCTACAAAGGCACCGCTGACGCGATCACCGAGTACGCCGTCGCCCTCACCGAGGCCCACGCCGATGCAGAGCGAGCGCAGGACGACCTCGACAATGCGCTTCTCGCGCAGAGCCGCGCCGACAGTGCGCTCGAAGACCTCAACGACAGAGTGGATGCCGCTGACGACGCAGCTCCCTCGCTGACGGGGCAGGTGCCTGGCGCTCAGCGGGCCGCTGATGACGCCCAGGCGGCCGTCGGATCCGCCAGCGGACGGATCGACGCGGCGCGAGAGGCCATGAATGAGGCCGCAGAGGCAGCGATCCGCAAGATCGACGCGGCGATCGATTCGACGAATGAAGGATTCTGGGACAAGGTCGGGGACTTCTTCTCCGACATCGGCGACTTCCTCGAGGGGATCGGGGAATGGATCGGCGACTTCCTGCAAGACGTCGTCGATCTGTTGAAGAGGATCGCGAACACGATCGTCGCGATCCTGGGCGTGCTGGTGATACTGCTCCTCATCATCGCGGTGGGGATGTTGTTCGGCACGATCGGGCTCATCATCGCGGCCATCATTGCAGGAGTACTCGCCGCGTTCCTCATCGCCAGCATCCTCTCCGACGTGCTCAAGGACACGCCCAAGGTGAGCGAGACGGACCCGTACGCCGATGTGCTGCCGGAGGACGTTCCGGCGGATCCGAGCCTGGCCACGGTGCTCAACGGCACCGGGGAGGTGGATGAGCTCGGCGGGGAGACCGACTCCGTCGTCAAGATCACCAAGGTGCTCGGGCCCGACGGCTGGTACTACACCGTCACGCTGCCGAGCACACAGGAGTGGCTGTCGCGCTTCGGCGACCAGGGGGCCGTGAACGACCTCGACAGCAACCTGGCCTTGATGCTGACGCCGGCCCTGCAGACGCAGTACGAGCGGGCCGTGCTCGAGGCCATGGAGCAGGCCGGCATCGGCGAGAACGACCCGGTCATGCTCGTCGGCTTCAGCCAGGGCGGCATCATGGCGGGGCATCTCGCGGCGTACAACTCCGACTACAACTGGCAGGCCGTCGTCGTCTCGGGAGCGCCCATCGATCACATGCCCATCCCGGATTCGGTGGACGTGGTCTCGGTGCAGCACAACGGCGACCCGGTCCCGAACCTCGACATCGTCGCCGGGGATCTCGGCACCGAGCACGGACCGAACTGGACGACCATCAACGTCGACCCGCCGAATCCGAATCCGGTCCTCGGCGTGGACGCCGGTGCCCACAACGCCGACAAGTACTCGCAGACCTATCAGGAGCATCTCGCCGAGGTGCAGGCGAACCATCCCGACCTGGGGAACTTCTTCAACGAAGATGGGTATACCGACACCTCCTACTACCACTGGAATGAATGAACATGAAGCGACGACACATCGGGACGCGCCGTCTCCTCGCCGTGACGCTCGCGGGTTCGTTGCTGAGCGGTGCACTGTCGGGTTGCGCGATCGCGACGCCCGGAACGGAACAGACGGAAGGAACGACAGTGGACTACGGTGACGTGGCGGATGCCGTGACGGCGGCCGAGCCGAGGATCGTGGGCGTGCGAGACCTCGCTCGTTCGGCCAACGGGTTCGGCCATCGGATCAGTCTCGGGCTCGAGGTCGACTCCGCCGAGCCGCTCACCGCCAGCGAGCTGGATGCCGTGGTCGAAGCCATTTGGGGTGCTCTGCCGTGGGAGCCGAACACGATCAAAATCACGGCCGGCGCCGACACGGCGCAGGGCCACGAGGTCGTCGATCTCAGGTCTGCCGCAGCGGAACTCGACCCCCTGGGCGTCACGGAGGCGGGCACGGGCGGCGTCAGCCTGACCGATATGAACGCCCGCTACGGAGAGTGGGCGGCACCCGAGTGAGCGGCCGCGGCCTGCGGTTCCGCCTTCCGGGGCGCTGGTTCTCGGTGGATCTGTCCGCCGAGGAGGCGACGAACTCCTCCATCAGACGCATCGCACGAGATGCGATCGGCCCTGCCGACGATCGTGCCGTCGAGCGCGCTACCGTGCGCAACCAGCTGCACGAGGCGGTGGCAGCGGGCGCGCAGGGCGAGGTCCGCGCCATCATGTTCTCGACCGAGATCGCACCGGGCACCCCGTTGCCGGTGACGCTGCTCGTATTCGAGCCGGCCGATCTTCGGATGAGTCCCGCGGTCGGCACTGCGCCGCAGAAGGTGCTGAAGGTCATGGCCGAGGGGTTGAAGCAGATCGATCCTGCGGCGTTCGCGTCGATGGTCGAGGTGCGCGGTCCTGGGGTCCCCGCGCTGCGTACGCACCGTGTCGAGCTGGTCGAGGAAGGTGCGGAGTCGGACGGAGTCATGCGGTTGATCGCTGACTACTGGATCCCCGTGCCCGACACGAAGCGGATTCTGATGGTGCGTTTCTCCACCCCGTTGGGTGAGCTGGAGAACGTGATGTGCGCGCTGTTCGACGAGTTCGTCGCGGTCGCCTACTTCAGCGACGAGAAGCCCGAATCGCTGCGCGACCAGTTGCTCGCCGGAGGAGCCAAGGCGAGCTGATGCTGTGGCTCAGGCGCCGGCGTCGGCCAGGTGCCGGGAGTCGTGGCTGAGAACCTTCACCATGATGCCGCGGCGGCGCAGCTCGGCCACGGCGCGCGTGCCCTCATCGGTGTCCCGGCCGAGCGCGTTGAGGTTGGCGACCACGAGAACGTCACCGGGCTTCAAGGTCGCGATGAGCCGGCCCAGCCGCTCACTCCAGCTCTCCAGGATGTCGGGCGCCGGGTGGCGGAAGCCCTCGATGGGCACGCCGAAGCGGGTGAGGTCATCGCGCTGCTGCACGACCGATGGCATCCCCTCGCGGGCGACGACGAGCCCGACCAGACGTGAACCATCGGGTCGCGCCGACCAGAAATTGCGGTTCTGCTGCAACTCGGTGAAGCACTTCGGGCACTCGGCCGCAGCATGGGGCAGGTGTACCGGACTGGTCCGCGGGTCGTCAATATGCACGTTCCCGGTCGTCAGCTCAGTTGAATCGCTCATCGGCGCACCTCCAGCATCCATTCTGCCTTGCTGCGTAGCCGGATGGCGACCGATTCAGAGCATCCCGAGCGCCCGTACGGCCTCGCGCTCCTCGACCAGTTCGGTCACGGAGGCGTCGACCCGCGCGCGTGCCCACTCACTCAGCTCCAGCCCCTCGACGACCTGCCACTCGCCCGCAACGGAACGTACCGGGAACGAGGAGATCAGCCCCTCCGGAACTCCGTACTCGCCGTGCGAGACGACACCGGCGCTGGTCCAGTCCTCGGTGCCGTGCACCCAGTCCCGCACGTGGTCGATCGTCGCGCTCGCGGCCGACGCCACCGATGACGAACCGCGCACCTCGATGATCTCGGCGCCGCGCTTCGCCACCCGGGGGATGAAGGTCCTCTCCAACCACGCCGGTACATCGCCGACGATCGCGGCCAGAGCCTCGGTGACCGGTCGCCCGTCGACGGTCGCGTGCGACACGTCAGGGAACTGCGTCGCCGAATGGTTGCCCCAGATCGGCACCCGACCGATGCTCCCGACGCGAGCCCCGAGGGCCTGCGCAAGCTGCGCCTTGGCGCGGTTCTCGTCGAGGCGGGTGAGTGCGGTGAAGCGCTCGGCCGGAACTCCGTCAGCGGATGCTGCCGCGATCAGCGCGTTCGTGTTCGCCGGGTTGCCGACGACCGTCACCCGCACCCCGGATGCCGCGTTGGCGGCGATCGCCTCGCCTTGCGGGCCGAAGATCCCGGCGTTCGCAGCGAGCAGGTCGGCACGCTCCATGCCAGGGCCTCGTGGCCGGGCGCCGACGAGCAACGCGAGATCGCAGCCGTCGAACCCGACGGCCGGGTCATCCGTCACCTCGACGTGCTCGAGCAGGCCGAACGCACCGTCCTGCAGTTCGAGCGCCGCACCCTCCGCGGCGCCGAGCCCCTGGGGGATCTCCAGCAACCGCAGCCGCACCTTCTCGTCCGATCCGAGCATGTCGCCGGCCGCGATTCGAAACAGCAGCGCGTAACCGATCTGCCCGCCCGCGCCGGTGATGGTGATGGTCGTCGTCATGATTCCGAGCCTACGTCTGATCGGCACGGGAGTACCCTCGATTCATGACCTTCAACCCCGACGCCGACATCTCGGGCAACACCACGCGACGCCGCGGACGCAACGCGGCGATCGCCGGCGGTGGCGTGGGTGTCCTCGGCATCATCGCTCTCCTGGTCGGACCGCTCCTCGGTGTGGATCTCACCGGCCTTCTCGGTGGCGGCGCGACGGGCGGCGGTACGGAGCCTGCCGGCGGTTCAGTCATCGAGGACTGCAAGACCGGCGCTGACGCCAACGCGGATGTCGACTGCCGGATGGCAGGCGCGCAGGTCGCACTCGACGAGTTCTGGGCGGAGAACATCGAGGGCTATCGAGCCCCGCAGCTCACCGTCGTCGACGGGCAGACTCCGACGCAGTGCGGTACCGCATCCAACGCCGTCGGGCCGTTCTACTGCCCGCCCGAAGAAGGTGTGTACCTCGATCCGACGTTCTTCGATCTCATGCGGCAGCAGTTCGGAGCATCCGCCGGCAACCTCGCGCAGCTGTACATCGTCGGGCACGAGTGGGGTCACCACATCCAGAACATCACCGGCTACATGGAGCAGTACCCGAACAACGGCACCGGTCCCGGCAGCAACGGTGTGCGCATGGAGTTGCAGGCCGACTGCTACGCGGGCGCCTGGATCGGGCAGATGACCAAGCAGAAGGATGCCGACGGCGACCCGTATCTGCTGGAGCCCACCGAGGCGCAGTTGAACGACGCCATCAATGCGGCGGTCACGGTCGGTGACGACCACATCCAGGAGCAGTCCGGTTTCGTGAACCCGGAGAGCTTCACGCACGGCTCCAGCGATCAGCGCCAGTACTGGTTCGCGAACGGATACCAGAACGGCCTGGGCGTCTGCGACACCTTCACTGTCGCCGAGGGCGACCTGTAATACCAGGAGGTCGTCATCCCTCGGCTAGCGTGGAAGGTTGAACTTCTTTTCACCGGGTCGGGGGACCAATGATGATGAACCTGGATACACTGTATCCATCGATCGAGCCGTACGATGAGGGGCAACTGCTCGTCGGTGACGGGCACCGCATCCATTGGGAGGTCAGCGGCAACCCCGAGGGCAAGCCCGTGGTCTTCCTGCACGGCGGACCGGGCAGTGGCACCTCGCCCTGGCAGCGCCGCTTCTTCGACCCGGAGAAGTACCGGATCGTGCTCTTCGATCAGCGCGGTTGCGGCAAGAGCACCCCGCACGCCGCCGAGCCCGGCGCGGACCTGCGCTTCGTCACCACGGCGCACCTGATCGCCGACATGGAGCTGCTGCGCAAGAACCTCGGGATCGAGGCCTGGCAGGTGTTCGGCGGCTCCTGGGGCAGCAGCCTCGCCCTGGCCTACGCGCAGGCGCATCCGGACGCCGTCACCGGCCTCGTGCTCCGGGGCATCTTCACGCTGCGCCGTGAAGAGCTCGAATGGTTCTACGAGGGCGGCGCGGCCGCGCTCTTCCCCGATCTGTGGGAGGACTTCATCGCACCGATCCCGATCCTCGAGCGCTCACGGATGATCGAGGCGTACCACCGTCGCCTCTTCGATCCGGATCCTGCGGTGCACATTCCCGCGGCGGTCGCCTGGACCACATGGGAGGCGTCGACCGTGACGATGCGTCCGGACCCGGAGCACATCGCCGAGATGGCGAATCCGGAGCGCGCGGTGGCGTTCGCCCGCATCGAGAACCACTTCTTCGTGAACCGCGGATGGTGGAGCGAGGGTCAGCTGCTCGCCGGCATCGATGCGATCCGCCATATCCCGGCGATCATCGTGCAGGGGCGGTACGACGTCTGCACCCCGGTGATGACGGCCTGGGATCTGCATCGTGCATGGCCGGAAGCGGAATTCGTCATCGTCGAGGCCGGGCACTCGGCATCCGAGCCCGCGATCCAGCAGGCGCTGCGCGACGCGACGGATCTGCTCGCCCTCTGAGCGGCCCAGTTCTCGCTGGTCGTTGAGCGAGGGAGCGCAGCGACCGAGACGAAACGCATCGATCCGACCTCGAACGCTGGATGACGCGTTTCGACAGGCTCCTGAGCGAGGAGCGAAGCGACGAGACGAAGGGCGCTCGCTCAACGACCGAGCTGACGGGTGCCGTCAGGCGCGAAGCGCCTGGAGCAGGGTTCGTACGAGTCCGGGGACGCTGCCGGTCACGCGGAAGCGGGTCAGGCCCTCGCTCACCACGGCGCCGGTGCGAGACGATACGAACCACGGCGGCTTCGGCAGGATGCTCAGGCGCCCGCCGCCGTTCAACAGGGGGAGTGACCGCGGGAACGGCCGGAACGGTCCGCGGACGACCGAACGTTCGACACCGTCCAGCAGCAGCGCGTTGTGCACCACGCCGATCCCGCTGCCCACATCGTCGATCGTGCTGCCGGGGAAAGCGCCCCAGGTGAGGGTCGGGGTGATGAAGCCGAACGCCGTCCAGCCGTTGATCGCGATCGATCCGTAGCGGAGGGCGGTGATCGCCCGCTCGAAGCCGGAGCCGAGAGCCTTCTCGGTCGCCGGGTCGATCAGCAGGTTCGCGCCGAGCGTGCCCTGCAACTCGTTGTTCGCGTGCGCGACGGCCGCATCGAGGAAGTCCTGGCCGTGACCCGGTACGGTGACGACGCCGAGCACCGGAGCGAAGTACTCGGTGTGCTCGAGGGGCGCGGCATCCTGACCGTTCTCGATCTCCACGAGCACGCGGTCGCCGAGCACGAGGGCATCGGGGTAGGCATCCGCTGCCGACTGCATCCGCGATGGTGAGCCGGGGTACCAGGTCGGCCGCTCCGGGGCGTTCGCGTAGGCGCGGCGCAGAGCGGCACGGAAGGCATCGGCCTGCGCCCAGTCGGATGAGAGGATCACGACCTGGCCGGCGATGCAGTTGTGTCCGCTGTTCTGCAGACGCATCGTCGCAATGTGCTCCGCCTGGAACGTGATGTCGGCATCGGTCCATTCGCCTGGCACGACGATGATCGGCGAGACACCGCCCAGCTCAGCCGTGATCGGCTTCTTCAGTTGCGGACGGTTCTCGCGCCGGCGCCGCTTGGCCGCCGCGCCCTGGCCCCACACGATCGCATCGAACGTCGCCGCGGACCCCGTGATGTGCACGTGGATCAGGTCAGGGTGGCCGGTCAGGTGCGCCCCGACCGCCGGCCCGCCTCGGACGATCCGGAGGAACCCCGGCTCGATGAGAGCGGCGAACGCGCGCTTGTACACCGGCACGAGCGAGTCCTGCGTCGGGTTGACCTTGAGGAGGGCGGTGCGGTTGTGGGCGAGCAGCTCGTAGAGCACGTCGAGCACCGGGATGGAGGTGATATTGCCGGCGCCGAGCACCAGGCCGACGCCCCCGGACTCGGTGGGTGTGCGCTGGGCGAGGCCGGCCGCGGCGCGTGCGGCGTTCGGGGTGATGCCGGGCTCCAGCCAGACTTCTCCGGTGTACCCCGAGAGCAGGAACTTGTCGATCCCGGTGAGGGGGAACGCGTGCACGCGCGTACGGCCGCCCGGTGCCCGGTCGAGTCGCACGCCGTCGAGCGGGTTGACGCCCTGGGCGAGACGGGAGAGGGTCTCGATGTAGGCGTCGAGCGCGCCGAGCACGCTGTACGGGCCACTGAGCCACTCCTCGCCGCGCAGCGGATGCTTCGCGTCAAGGCCCTTGGATGCCGCCGCTGTCGTCGCCCAGTCCTCGGCGGTCGCCGCCACACCGGCGCGTACCGCTCGAAGCAGCGTTGCCCGCTGGCCGACCGTGAGGCTCGACCAGGTGCGGGTGCCGGTCTGGAGCGCGGCCACGTCCTGGTCGAGACGTGCGCGCTCCGCGTCGTCGAGGTCAGCAGGGGCGGACGTGGTCGTAGAAGTCATCGACGTCTCCTTCGGGCGGGGTCCCAGCTTATGCGTGCGGATCGCGGATGCGAGCGGGAGCCTCGTCGATGTCCGCGCGGCGCAGCCGGTATCCCCGCAGCGTCAGCAGGCTCGCCGCCATCAACACGGCGGGAAGGATGCTGAAGCTGAGCACGATGCCCGTGATCGCGGCATCCGGCTGCTCCACCGAGGCCCCGGCGACGGTGGAGACGTAGCCGGTCGCGGCCAGCGTGAGCGAGACCGCAGACGCGCCGAGAGCGAAGCCGACCGTCTCGCCGGCCGTCCAGACGCCGGTGAACGTGCCGGCCTGGCCTGCACCGTGCGTGCGTTCGTCGTGCGAGATCACATCGGGGAGCATCGCCATCGGCAGGGCCTGCAGCCCCGCATAGGCGACTCCCGCGACCGCCACCGAGGCATAGATCCACGGTCCGGGCGCCCAGACGGCGGCGGTGGTGGATGCCGCGGCCAGTGTGAACAGCACGCTGGCGATCATGAAGGCCCGCTCTTTGCCGAGGCGTCGGGCGAAGGTCGTCCATCCGGGCGCAGCGAGCAGCGCCGGCCCGACCAGGGCGATGAACACGAAGGTCACGGCGTCCTCGGATCGCAGCACCCAGGTCGCAACGTATTGTGCGCCGGCGAGCATCGTGCCGGTGGCGAGCGCCTGCAGCAAGAACGTGCCGAGCAGCGCGCGGAACGGGATGCTGCGTCCCAGCGCGCGGAACCCGGCGAGATACTGCTCGCGGATTCCGGCCGGGGGAGCCGCAGTACGAGAAGCGCCCTTCGCGCCGGCGACCGCGGTGCGTGCGGCGATGAACATTCCCGCCCCGATGACCACGCCGGCGACGACACCCATCAAGAGATAGCCCGCGACCGGATCAGATCCCGCCCTGCGCAGGGCAGGGCCGCCCGCTCCGAACATCAGGATCGCCGCGGTGAGCACGACCACGCGCCAGCCGAGCAGCCGGCTGCGTTCGTCGTAGCTGCCGGTCAGTTCGGCGGGAAGCGCGACGTACGGCACCTGGAAGAGGCTGAACGCCGTCGCCGTCGCGAGGAATGCCAGCAGCACGCAGGTCGCGCCGGCTGCCGGACCCCAC
Source organism: Microbacterium sp. LWO13-1.2 (assembly GCF_038397725.1). NCBI lineage: Bacteria > Bacillati > Actinomycetota > Actinomycetes > Micrococcales > Microbacteriaceae > Microbacterium > Microbacterium sp. LWO13-1.2. The sequence continues at coordinate 430,630 of NZ_CP151634.1, read as the reverse complement.
GACGGCGGGACGGCGAAGGTGAGCGCGAAGAACAGCGGGAGTGTGAGCGCGCCGGTCATCATGAATCCGCGGCGCGAGCCGGTGCGCGCCAGCTGGCGATCGGATGCCGCGCCGATGAGGGGGTCGATGATGACGTCCCAGATCTTCGCGGCGGTCACGATGAGTCCCGCGGCGAGAGCGGCGACACCGAGGTTGTCGGTGAGGAAGTACGTCAGCACCAGCCCCGGCAGGGTGGCGTAGCCTCCGGTGCCCAGCGAGCCGACCGCGTACAGCACGATCGTGCGGGGAGAGAGGCGGACGGATGCGCGCTCCGGTCGAGCGTCTGAGCTCATCGCGCCAGTGTATCGGCGCGCATGTCACAGGCGACGTCGCGGCGCGGGCCTCAGATCAGCGCGAGTTCGCGCAGTTTCGCTTCGACGTCGGCGTTCGACGGCTCGACGTGGTGCGAGGAGTCCGGGTAGACGACGACCGGGATGTTCATGCGACCGGAGATGTCCTTCGCGATGTCTGCGGCAGCAGGGTCAGCGGCGAGATCGACGTACGTGTACTCGATTCCCAGTCCGTCGAGCTGCTTCTTGGTGCGGCGGCAGTCGCCGCACCACTCGGCGCCGAACATCGTGATGGTGTCAGAAGCAGGAGAAGTCATGTATCAAGGGTAGGGCCGTTCAGCAGAGCAAGCGCTGAGAGAAAGCACGGCGCGGCCAGACATGGAACGATGGAGCCGAATATCATCCGACGGGAAGGGTGCACGTGAAGACAGCGGTCACGGTCATCGTGCCGACCTTCAACGAGCGTGACAACGTGGCCGAGCTCGTCGAGCGCACGGCGACGGCGTTGCGCGGGTGGGATGCCGAGATCCTCTTCGTCGACGACAGCGCCGATGGCACCACGGCCGAGGTCGAGCGCGTCGCCGCAGACGCGCCCCTGTCGGTGCGCGTCATCCATCGCGCGGAGAACACCGGTGGGCTCGGCGGCGCGGTCGCCGTGGGGCTGGCCGCGGCGGCATCCGACATCTGCATCGTGATGGACGGCGACCTGCAGCATCCGCCGGAACTGCTGCCTCAGTTACTGGCGCGACACGCGCAGGGCGACGCCGATGTCGTCGGCGCCTCGCGCTACGTCGGCGGCGGGGACTCCGGCGGACTCGGCACGGCGCTGCGCTTCGGGGTTTCGCGGGCGGCGACCTGGCTGACGAAGGCGATGTTCCCGCTGCGACTGGCCCGGAGCACCGACCCGATGACGGGGTTCTTCCTCGTCGACCGCAGCCGCGTCGATCTCCCCGCTCTGCGTCCGCAGGGCTTCAAGATCCTGCTCGAGATCCTGGCCCGCTCCGACCTGCGGACCGCCGAGATCCCGATGGAGTTCGGCGAGCGCCGGCACGGAACGTCCAAGGCGAGTCTGCGTCAGGGGATGACGTTCGTCGCCCACCTCACCCGCCTGCGCTTCGGAAAGATGTCGCTGTTCGCCCTGATCGGTCTCGTCGGGGCGATCGTGAACCTCGGCATCATGTGGCTGCTCACCACGGCCGGTATGGACTACATCTGGGCCGCGATCATCGGCGCCGGGACGACCATCATCGGCAACTTCATCCTGCAGGAGCGGTTCGTCTTCGCCGACATGCGCACCGGCGCCCGAGGCCTCGGCATCCGGTTCGCCACCTCCGTCACGTTCAACGGCATCGAGGCAGCGCTGCGCATCCCGTTGATGGCACTGATGGTCGAGTCCTGGCACATCTCGAGCGTGGTCGCCACAGGGATATCCCTCATCGTCGCGTTCTTCGCGCGGTTCCTGTTCCACTCCCTCGTCGTCTACGCGCCCCGCGGCCGTCGACCGGCCGGTGCCGCGGCTGAACCGCCGGTCGACACCGCGACGCAGCGGATCATCCGCGCGATCGATGCCGAGGCGATGCGGCCGGGAGAGCTGTAGACGCCACCGTGTGAATGGGCAGGCATTATTCTGTCCCGGTGACTGACATCGCAACGGCCCCGCGCTTCCGGCTGACCCGCATGCACCCGCGCGACCCCCATCAGGGACACCGCGCGGCGACGCCGCTCGAGCTCTTCTTCGACCTGGTGTTCGTCGTCGCGGTGAGCACGGCTTCGGCCCAGCTGCACCACGAGCTGTCGGCGGGACATGTCGAGAACGGGCTCGTATCGTACGGGTTCATGTTCTTCGCCATCTGGTGGGCGTGGATGAACTTCACCTGGTTCGCGAACTCGTTCTCGACCGACGACTGGCTCTACCGCATCCTCACCTTTGTGCAGATGGGTGGGGTTCTCGTGCTCGCGGCGGGAATCCCGGCCGCGTTCCATGGCGACTTCACCGTGCCGGTCATCGCCTACATCGTGATGCGCGTCGCGATGATCGTGCAGTGGCTGCGCGCCTCTCGTTCGGCAGGCAGCGCGCGCAGGGCGACGCTGTTCTATGCGGCAGGCATCACGATCGTTCAGCTCTGCTGGGTCGCATTCCTGTTCGTCCCCGCCGAGGCGAAGATCGCGGTCTTCCTCCTGTTCGTGGTCTTCGAGCTCGCGGTGCCGGTCATCGCCGAACGCCAGGGGCAGACGCCGTGGCATCCGCACCACATCACTGAGCGTTACAGCCTGTTCACGCTGATCGTCCTCGGCGAGAGTCTGCTGGCCTCGTCCAACGCGATCATCGAAGCCCTCGACGAGGTCGAGTCGCTCGGACCGCTCATCTCCATCGCGGTGCTCGCGCTCGTCGTCACCGCCTCGCTGTGGTGGATCTACTTCTGGCCGCCGCACCACCGCGCCATCACCACCCTGGCAAGCTCCATCCGCTACGGCTATACCCACTTCTTCGTTTTCGCGGCCGCAGCGGCATTCTCCGCCGGTATCGAGGTCGAGATCGATCGCCTGACGCATCACTCAAAACTCGATGCGGTCCAGGCATCCTTCACGGTCACCGTTCCGATCGCGGTGTTCCTGCTCGGCATCTGGTGGATCGCGATCCGCGAGAACGCGGATCGGGTCGTCAACACGGCGATCCCGCTCGCGGCGGTGCTGGTGCTGCTCGACCCGTTGCTGCCGACTCCGGTGGTGTTCACGGCCATCGTGCTGGTGGTCGTCGTGGTGATCCTCGTGCTGCGGCCGCCGGTGGGCGAAGAGGCGCCAGGATCTCAGCCCTGAGTATCAGAAGGATCACACCTGCGTATGCCCGGTGGTGCATACGCAGGGGCGTAGCCTGAGGTGAAGCCTTCGGCATCCGCCTTCGGCTCCTGCAGCTCCAGGGCTCCCAACTGGCAGGAGAGCATCATCTCCATCACCAAGGTCGAATCGACCTCGAACACCCTTGGCCCCGTACGCCAGACGTACGCCGGGTCAGCCGAGATCCCGCCGATGGCTCAGGCCTTCAAGCAGGTCTCGCAAGTTGTCCGTGAGACCGGCCTTCTGCGCCGAGCGACCTGGTTCTACATCGCCGTAGCCTCCGGTATCGCCGTCGCCCTCGGCGGTTTGATCACCGGCTTCATCCTGCTCGGCGACAGCTGGTTCCAGCTGCTCATCGCCGCCGGACTCGGCATCGTCCTGACGCAGATCGCATTCCTCGGACACGAGGCCGCGCACCGTCAGATCCTGACCTCGGGGCCGGCGAACTTCAAGCTCGCCCGCATCGTGATCGCCAGCATCGGCATGAGCTACTCCTGGTGGGACTCGAAGCACACCAAGCACCACGGCAACCCGAACCAGGTCGGCAAGGACCCCGACATCGAAGTCGACACGATCTCGTTCCTCGAAGAGGATGCCGCGAAGGCCAAGGGCCTGATCAAGCTGATCACCCGCAAGCAGGGCTGGTTCTTCTTCCCGCTGCTCACCCTCGAGGGGCTGAACCTCCATTACCTCGGCCTGAAATACCTGTTCACGACCAAGAACGTCAAGGGGCGCTGGATCGAGCTCAGCATCATCGCCGCACGCTTCGTGCTCATCCTCGTTCCGGTGTTCATGATGCTCCCGCTCGGAATGGCGTTCGCCTTCATGGGAGTTCAGTTCGCCGTCTTCGGCGTATACATGGGCGCCGCGTTCGCACCGAACCACAAGGGCATGCCGATCATCGATCCGAGCGCCCGACTCGACTTCTTCTCCAAGCAGGTGCGCACCTCCCGGAATGTCTCCGGTGGATGGCCCACCACTTGGCTGATGGGCGGCCTGAACTACCAGGTCGAACACCACCTCTTCCCGAACATGCCGCGCCCGCATCTGTCGAAGGCGCGCGAGATCGTCCGTGACTACTGCGCCGCGAACAACGTGCCGTACACCGAGACGACTGTCATCCAGTCGTACAAGATCGTCATCGAGTACCTGAACCGCGTGGGACTCGCCGCGGGCAGCGACCCGTTCGACTGCCCCGCAGCCGGACAGATGCGCCGGGCGTAGTCCGCTCCTCGAATCGCTGAATGGCTCGATCTCTCCGGAGATCGGGCCATTCGTGCGTTGGGGAGGCGCTACAGCAGCCCGAGCTCGAGAGCGAGGGTGACCGCACGGGTGCGGTCCGACACCTCGAGCTTCTCGAATGCGTGCAACAGGTGCGTCTTCACCGTGGCCTCGCCGATGAACAGTTCCCTGGCGATCTCAGGATTGCTGCGCCCCAGCGCGACCAGGCGCAGCACATCGAGTTCGCGGGGGCTCAACTGAGGGCGCTCAACCCTGTCGGTCCGCATCCGCGTCACCAGGGTCGCGGCGATCGAGGGAGCCAGAACGGTGTGGCCCTCCGCCACGGAGCGGATGCCGGCGACGATCTCCTCCTGCGGCGCGGCCTTCAGCAGGTAGCCGCTGGCGCCGGCTTCGATCGCACCGAGGATGTCGTCATCGCTTTCATAGGTCGTCAGGACGAGCACCCGCACGCCGGGAAGCTCCTCGGTGATCCGTGCGGTGGCCTCGGCGCCGCTGAGGCGCGGCATCCGCAGGTCCATGAGAACGACGTCGGGGCGCAGAGTGCGGACGAGTTCGACGGCTTCGAGACCGTCGGATGCCTCGCCGACGACCTCCAGGCCGTCATCGAGAGCGAGGAGGCCGACGATGCCGGAACGCACGATCGGATGGTCGTCTGCGACGATGACGCGGATCATGCTGTCCTCGCCGCGGCATCAGTCGAACTGCCCGACAGCGGCAGCCGCGTCAGCGGGATGCGCACCGTGAGCGTGGCCCCTGACTCTTCGGCATCCTGCACCTGCAACGCGCCGCCGACGAGAGCGACGCGGTCTCGCATGCCCGACAGCCCGAACCCGCGGCCGTCGTCGATCTGCGTGTCGCCGATGCCGCGGCCGTCATCGCTCACCGTGAGCACCGCCTCATCGCCGATCTCCAAGGTCAGGGATGCCGCGTGGGCCGCCGCATGCTTGCGGACGTTCGCGAGTCCTTCCTGCGCGCACCGCAGCAGCACGACCTGCACATCGCGGGGCACGACCTCGGCGGAGGCTTTCACGGATACCGGCACGCCGGTCTCCCGGCCGAAGCGCTCACCGAGCCGATGCAGCGCCTGCGCGAGGGAACCGGACGGGTCTGTCGCCGGCGACTCGACGACGACGAGAGCGCGTGCCTCACGCAGGGCGTTGCGCGCCGCCTCCTCGATGAGCAGGACCGTGTCAGCCGAGCCGTCGTGACGGGCGCGCTCCGCGAGCATGACGATGCTGGTCAGGCTCTGGGCGATCGTGTCGTGCACGTCTCTCGCCAAGCGTGTTCGTTCGGCCGTCGCGCCCGCCTCGTGGCTCGCCGCCTCGAGACGGGTCTGCGCGGCGGTGAGCTCGGCGAGCAGCCGCTGACGTTCGGAGCCCCACTCCGCGATCCGCGTGATCCAGAGTCCCAGCGCGAGACTGAATGCGCCGGACAGCCCGGAAGTCAGGAATCCGGCGATGACCAGTTCCGGGGCGAAACCGCCCCAGACCGAGTATGCGGTGCCGAGGATGAGCGCGTTCAGCACTGTCACGATGACGGACTGGAGCGTTGAACGCGAGGTCATCCAGATCAGAGGCAGCACCAGAGTCTGCAACAGGAGCATGTTCGGTTCGAGCGAGACTCCGAGCGCGAGCAGGATGACGAGGGCTGCCTGCAGCACGATGGAGGTCATCGGCGTCGGCAGGGGAGACTCGCGAATGCTGACGAAGCGACGGGCACCGAGGGCATAGACCAGGACGATGCCGCACGCGACGGTGAATAGCAGCCACGGCGATCCGGGGAAGCGGGCAGGCAGCATGGCGAAAGCGAGCAGCGTGATCACCGCGAAGAGGGCGGCAGTGGCGATGTCCCAGCCCAGGCGTTCCTTCCTGATGGTGCTGCTCATGGGAACTACTCTTCCACCCTCCGGTGCCGGTGCGCTCCGGCGATGCACGGCATCCGTCATCCGTCGCGGCGGATCCAACGGAACGTGAACCGGCTGAGCAGCAGGCCGATCACCAGCCACACGCCGAGCATGATCACGATCATCCCGAGATCCCACTGCCCGCCCGCCTCACCCGCTTTGAAGGAATCCGGCAGCAGCGACGCACGCATGCCCTGCGCGATCCACTTCAAGGGGAACACCCCTGCGACATTCTGCAGCCATTCCGGCAGCATCGTGAACGCGATGTACACACCGGAGATGAACTGCAGGAGGAGCACGATCGGGATGACCACCGCCGAGGACGTCTTGCCGGACCGGGGCACTGAGGAGAGGGCGATGCCGAGCAGGGTGCAGGTGAGGAGGCCGAGCACGAACACCCAGGCGAACCGAGCCCACGCTTCCGGGGCGGTGGGCAGTTCGACGCGATAGACGACGACCGCGACGGCGATCAGCAGTGCGATCTGCAGGATGGCGGTGACGAACACCTCGCCGATCTTGCCGATGAAGTACGTGACCGGTGAGAGCGGCATGCCTCCGAGGCGCTTCAGGGTGCCGTCGCTCTTCTCGACGGCGATCTCGATCGACAGCCCCTGCACCCCGGAGAGCAGGATGCCACCGGCGATCAGGCCGGGAAGGTAGTAGGTCGCCATGCTCACGGCATCCGCCCCCTCGCCGATGTCGCCGGTGAAGATGGTCGCGAAGATGAGGTACATCACCGTCGGGAACAGGAACGTGAAGAAGACCTGGTCGCCGGCACGGAAGTATTGGCGCAGCTCGAAGCGGATGCGGCGGGCACCGAGGCGAATCGTACGTGGCAGGCCGAAGTTCGGGGATGCGGCGGTGGGGGCGGTGATGGTCATGTTCACAACTCCTCAAGAATCGCGACCGGAGCGAAGGGGGCCAGCGTGTCCTCAGGGGTGGCGCGCAGCGGGTGGACGGTTTCTGCGGGGTCATGAACAGCGGATGCTCGGATCAACTCCAGGTAGACGTCTTCCAACGTCGGCCGGACGATCTCCAGACCTCGCGGCTCGCCGTCGCGGCGGTAGAGCTCGGCCACGAGTGCGCCGGGTGCGACGGTCTTCTCACTGTGGGCCGTGCCTGCGGGATCGATCCAGCGCACCACGGGGGTGCGCGCGTCCGGTCCGCCGATCTCGTCGATGCGCCCGATCGCGGTGATGGTGCCGCCGGTGATCACGGCCGCGCGGTCGCCGAGTTGCGCTGCTTCATCGAGGTAGTGGGTGGTGAGGAGGATGCTGGTGCCCTCCCGTTTCAGCGAGCGGATGAGATCCCAGAACTGGCGCCGCGCCGCGGGGTCGAACCCCGTCGTCGGCTCGTCGAGGAAGAGGAGCTCGGGGCGGCCGATGATTCCGAGCGCGACGTCGAGTCGACGCTGCTGCCCGCCGGAGAGCTTCGCCGCCCGTGTGCGCTGCTTCTCGTCGAGCCCGACGGCGGCGATGACCTCGTCGACGTCACGGGGGTGAGGGAAGTAACCGGCGAACTCGGTCAGCAGCTCGCGGACCGTGAAGGTGCCCGCTTCTCCGGTGGACTGTAGAACGATGCCGAGGCGAGCCTTCCAGTCCAGCCCGCCGCGCTGCGGGTCGACACCGAGCACGCGCACGTCGCCGGAGGTGCGATGCCGATAGCCCTCGAGGATCTCGATCGTGGTGGACTTGCCCGCGCCGTTCGGTCCGAGGAGCGCGAAAGTCTCACCGCGGTGGATCTCGAAGCTGATGCCGTCGACAGCCGTGAAGCCCCCGTACTCCTTGCGGAGGTCACGCACCTCGATCACGTTGTCTGTCATGACTCCAGCGTGGCTGGAGCCGCGGCGACGCGGTAGCGGTGAGGAGGCGGATTCCGGGGTCCACCGATCGGTGGACCCCGAGCATCGGAAACGACTGAGGCGCGAACGGAAATCCGTTCGCGCCTCAGTTCGAGAGGACGGTGATCAGCGTCCTGCGTGCTCCTCGTCGGCCTCGACGACCTCGATGGTGATCTTGTTGGCGACGATGGACTCGTCGTCGATCAGTTCGTCGTCGAGCGCCTCATCGCCGAGGAAAGACTCGTCGCCGACGGGCGCCTCCGGCGCGGCGTCTGCGGCGTCTTCCACTTCGGCCTCGGTCACCAGCTCCGACTCGGAATCGATCGCGTTCTTGGTGCCCTTGGCGTTCTTGGTGCTCTTGGTGCTGACGGCCACCGCCGCGGAGTCGGCAGTGGTCGGCTCGGCGGCAAGGATGCCGTCGGGGCGGATCAGCTCGCGCACCTCGGACATGAAGCTCGACAACTGCTGCTGCTGCCAGCGCAGCTGGCGGGTCCGGTCCTCGGCGTCGCGCAGCACGGTCGTGGCGTGCTCCATGACAGTGTCGACGATCTTCTGCGACTTCACGCGAGCGCGGTCGAGGGTGTCGCGGGCGCGCACATGAGTATCGGCCTCGATCGTCGCGGCCTGCGCGCGCATCAGGCGCTCGTAGTCGTCGGCCTTGCCGGAGATCCGCTGGGCGTGCTCCAGGGAGGCGGCAACCTGCTCGTTCGCGTCGGTGGTGATGCGCTCGGCGTGCGCGACCGCCTGGTTGTGCAGCACCAGGAACTCCTGCTGCGCGTCGTCCTGGCGGCGGGTGAGCGTCTCCTCGAACTCGAGAACGCGGGCGTTCATCTCGCGGACCTCGCGCTCGGCATCCGCCCGCAGTTGTGTCGTCTCGCGGGTCACCAGCGAGCGCAGTGCGGCTGCACCCTTCTCGGCCTCGGTGCGGATCGCAGTCGCTTCCTGAGCGGCCTGGGCGACCTTCTCGTCTGCGTGCGCGGCTTCGCGTTCGATCCGCGCCTCGTGCGCGGTGTACTCGGTGTCCATCTTCAGACGCACCTGGTCGGCATCGCGCTGCGCCTGCGCGGTGATCCGGGTGGCGTCGGCGTCGGCCTCGGCGCGCTGTGCGGCGACTTCTTCACGAGCGGCCGCCATCAGACGGTCGGCCTGCACAGCCGCGTTCTGGATGAGCACGTTGGCCTGCTCCTCGGCAACCCGCAGGATCGCCTCGAACTGCTGGCGCGACGGCGCTTCCTTGCCTTCCGGGCGGGGAGCGTCGACGAGCTCGGAGGTGAGCGTGCTGACCTGCTGCTCGGCCTCGGCAGCCTGGGCCTTGGCGGCGGCGATCTGCGACTCGAGAGCTTCTCGAACGGCGCTCTCCTCGGCGCGCACGGCTTCGAGCTCCGAAGTGTGGCGTTCGTTGATGTCGTTCAGATCGGCGGTGACCTGCTGCAGCTGGTGCCGCAGGCCCGAGAGCGCTGTATCGACCTCGCCCTTGTCGTATCCGCGGAAGCCCACGGTGAACGCGGACTGCTCACGGGGGTTGCTCTGAACCAGCTGGTCGAAGAAGTCGTCTCCGCGATCGCCGGTGCCGGGGGAGTCGCTCATGTGCTCAGGCCTTTCTGGGGTGGCGCATCCGCCGAACTCGGTCCGCCCGGATCATGCGGCAGGGGCGGAGCGATTTCGCGGGGCCAAGGGGATGTCGTGGGGAACGCCGCCACAATGCCCTTCCGGAAGCCGGAGAGACATGCGCCGCGCACTCAGCTTATCTTTGCGTGCTGTGATTCGGGGATGGAGTCTTGGATCGAGGTCCGGCTCCGGGAAGCGGAGGGCGAAGCTATTTCGCACTAGTGCTATATTGCAAATATGGAAGACGAAGCGACCACAGTCTTCGAGGCGCTGGCGCATCCGACCCGACGGCAGATCCTCCAGGACTTGAAAGACGGCGAGCTGGCCGCTGGCCAGATCGCCGCGCAGTTCCACGCGACGGGGCCCACCATCTCTCGTCACCTTCGCGTTCTTCGAGGTGCAGGACTGATCAGCGAGCGGCGCGACGCCAATCGCATCCTGTACTCGCTCGTCAGCGGACGCCTCGCCCTCACGGTCGGAGACTTCCTCTCCACCGTGTGCCCGGAACAGGTCGTGGTGCGCGAAGTGCGCAAGAGACGTTCGGCGAATGCCGCGAAGGGTGAGGCGATCGAATGACTGTTCTGCGAGAGGTACGGGCGCACCTTCGTCGGCGACTCCTCCTCAGTTACCGACTCGACCCGGAAGTGGCTCGCAGCCTCCTCCCCGCGCGGTTCCGCCCGCAGCTCATCAAGGGATATGCGCTCGCCGGGGTCTGCGTACTGGGAATCGAGGACGTCCGCCCGACATGGCTTCGCGGACGGTGGGGCCTGCGCTCGGAGAACGCCGCGCACCGCATGGCCGTCGAGTGGGACGACGCCGGCGAGACTCATCGCGGTGTCTACATCTTCGAACGGCACAGTTCCGCGTGGAGTCCCGTGCTGTTCGGGGGCCGCCTGTTTCCCGGTGTGCACCGAAAGGCGCGATTCACGATCGACGAGTCCGGCGACAGGTATGCGCTGACGATGGATGCGAAAGGGGAGAGCCTCGCTGCCGACGTCGAAGTCGGAGGCGAATGGCGCAGTGACTTCTTCGATACCGTCGACGACGCCTCGGAGTTCTACCGCGCCGGACGCATCGGGTGGTCGCGCCGGCAGGACGGTGTGACCCTGGAGCCGGTGGTGCTCGCATCCGAGGAGTGGTCCGTGGAAGGGGCCAGAATGCGCAGCCTGCGCTCGTCGTTCTTCGACGCGTTGCCGCCTGGTGCGGCGGTGTTCGACAGCGTCGTCGTCATGCGGAATCTGCCGCTCACACTTTCGGCGCCGCGGCTCGGCTGATCAGTCGAGTCGGAAGACCTGACCGGTCTGCACTCCGTCGACCGACTTCGTGAACGCCTGGCCGACGGCGACGGAGGAGACCGGGATGAATCCGGGGAAGGCAGCGTGGTAACCGGTGGATTCCTCGAGAACCGTGGGGCTGACGGCGTTGACGCGGATGCCACGGGGCAGTTCCGTCGCCGCGGCGAGCACGAACGATTCCACGGCGCCGTTCGCCATCGAGGCGGCAGCGCCGGTGGCGATGGGTTCGCGTGCCAGGATGCCGGTGGTGAGCGTGAAAGAACCGCCGTCGGCGACGTAGGGCGTTCCGATCCGGACGACGTCGATCTGGGAGAGGACCTTGCCCTCGAAGGCGCTCCGGTAGTCGTCGGGTCCCAGTTCCGCGAGCGGCTCGAAGGGGACTGACCCCGCGGCGACGACGACGGCATCGACCTCGCCGACGGCTTCGAACAGCGCCGTGATCGAGGCGGCATCCGTGACGTCCACGCGCGGTGAGGTGGAGCGCCCGACCGGGATGACGGTGTGACGGGCCTCGAGAGCGCGTGTCGCGGCGGCGCCGACGTGTCCACTTGCGCCGATCAGCAGAATTCTCATATGGTCCTCACCTCGGTGGCCGTTGTGCCTTCGACTGCAACCGGAGTCGTTGCGGACCTATTCCGTGCCCGGGCGACTGGCGGCTTCACTGCGAGGTGAAGTGGTCGAGGACCAGTTCTCCGGTCGCATTGAGCGCACCCATCATCTCGGTGATGCGGTGCGCATCGATGGGCGGGGCCTCGGCGTCATCGAATCCGAACTGCAGCGGGATAGCCGGGTGGATCCACACGGTCGCTCGAGCGTCGGGTCCTTGGCCGATCGGGCGCCACGTCATCATGAAGCTCTCCTGGCGTCGAAGCTTCGTGGCGATGATGATCTTGAGATGTGCCAGCGTCGCGTCCTCGATGAGGATCGGATCCGACGTGCCGTCGTACTTGAGTCTGCCCATGAGAGAACCGTAAGTCCTCCGTGCCGTTCCCGTCTCATCGGGTCTGACACTTGCCTGTCAAAGATGCAACCCCCCTTACTTCCTCAAGCCTCCAGGGGTAGCGTTCGCCAGATGGACGAGGTGCAGACGATGGTGCGAACCCAGGTCGCCGTCAACGGTGGCAGCTTCTTCCTCGCGCAGGGGCAGAACGTCGACGAGCTCAAAGGGCTGATCGAGGAAGCCGTTCGTACCGGCGGAAGATTCGTCGACTTCACCGTCATGGGCAATCGTGTCGTGAGCGTGCTCATCTCGGCGGGCAGTCAAGTGGTGATCTCCGTCGAGACCGTTCAGTTCGATACCGACGACGACGGAGACGATGCTTTCCCGTTCGGCGGCATGTTCGACCTGCTCTGAGTGAACCTATACGTGCCGCAGCGCCTTGGGCGTGTAGTAGATCACTTCGCCGTCGGCGTCCTCGACCCCGAAGATGAACTGCCCAGAAGGCGTGGCGCAGATGTCGATGATGATCCCGCGAGAGCGGGTTGTGAAGACCTCGTCGCCGGGCTTGAAAGTCGTTCTCGTCATGACCAGACGGTACACCGGCGAAGCCTGAGACCGGCTGCGTCAGCTGTCAGCGGTGTGATCGGAATGCAGGCGGATTCGCCCGCGCAAGAAGGGCAGGGCCGGCGCCCGATATACGAGGGCCGGCGCGTCATGGGGTTCGAGTGCGAATTCGGCCTCGCCGAAGCGCCAGAGGCGGTTGAAGAGGAACACGCCCAGAGTGACTGTTCGGTCGGACGGAACCTGCCAGGTGCCAAGGCCCCATTGCGTCGGCTGACCGCGCCCCTCGATGACGAGGGTCGGCCGGACCCCGGCGTACAGCGCGAACCAGGGCTTGACGAGAGTCAGCTCGATGCGGCGAGAGGAGAGAAGGGCGTCAGCGCTCATGGGTGACTCGATTCTCTGTGGCCGGTCCAGGGAAAAGCAAAACCCCCGCCATGTAGAAGCTAGGCGAGGGTTTCTAAGGTGATTGTAATGATCACCCTGTGGCTCCGACGGGCGTCGATCCCGTGACCTCTCGATTTTCAGTCGAACGCTCTACCAACTGAGCTACAGAGCCGCGCGACCGGCGAACCTGTCGCGTCCTAGACGAAGAGCCTCCTCGAAAGAAGGCTCAACGCGTGGAGCGACCCTGACGGGACTTGAACCCGCGACCTCCGCCGTGACAGGGCGGCACGCTAACCAACTGCGCTACAGGGCCATACTTGTATTCAATTATATCGGATGAGTGACCCCAACGGGATTCGAACCCGTGCTACCGCCGTGAAAGGGCGGCGTCCTAGGCCGCTAAACGATGGGGCCGTTGTGCTTCCCGGGGGAGCACTCCTTGCCGACGCTCAAGCATAAACGACGATCGAGGCAAAACGCGAATCGAGGGCGAGCCTGCCCCCGGAGAGCCATGAAACGGAGGACGATGGAACCGTCACCGTGCCAACTCTCTAACATGCAGCCCTGGTGTGGATGTGGTTGTTGTTGTTAGTGTGACATGTGTGAATCCGGCGAAAGGGGCCGCGTGAACGACAAGACCACGCTGGATGCTGCTGCTGCGGCATCCTCTGAATGCGGGTGCGCGCCGACATCCGTGGAGCGCAAAGCGTTCTGGAACCGCGGCTCGATCAGCCGCCGCGGCGTTCTTGGCCTCGGTGCTCTCAGCGTCGTCGCGCTCAGCGCGTTCGGCGTCTCGTCCGGTGTGTCCGCCGCCAACGCTGCGTCGTACCCCAGCTGGGACGACGTGCAGGCGGCCATGCAGAACGAGGGAGCCAAGGCTGCCGAGATCACCCGCATCGAAGGCCTGATCCAGTCCCTGACGCAGAAGGTCGCGGACGCCCAGGCAGCCGCGAAGCTCGCAGGCGAGGAGTTCTACGCCGCACAGCAGGCGTTCTTCCAGGCCGTCACCGATGCCGAAGAACTGCAGTCGAAGGCCGACGAGCAGGCCGGCATCGCCGATGATTCCGCCCGCAAGGCCGGCCAGGTCGCGGCTCAGCTCTACCGCAACGGCGGCGACGACACGTCGCTCGAACTCTTCTTCGCCGGCTCTGCCGCGAACGCCGACGAACTGCTCACGCGCCTCGGCACGATGGACAAGCTGCTGCAGTACAACCAGTCCATCTACGACGACGCTGTTGCCGCACGCAACTCGGCGCAGTCGCTCAGCGACCAGGCCGTCGTCGCGCGCACCGAGCGTGACCGCCTGCAACAGATCGCCGAGCAGAAGATGGTCGCGGCCCAGCAGGCGGCTCAGGCTGCTCAGGCCGCGCTCGACGAGCAGGCCGCGAACCTCAACACCCTGCAGGGGCAGCTCGCTGCGCTGAAGGATGCCACGGCCACCACGGTCGCCGGCTACCAGGCCGGTGTCGCGGCGCGTGAAGAGGAAGAACGACAGCGTCGAGAGCGCGAGGCCGCGGAGGCTGCGGCCGGCGGTGGCGGCGGAAACGGTGGAGGCGGCGGAGGCGGAGGCACTCCTTCCTCCAGCGGCTGGGTTCGCCCGCATGGCGGAGGGAAGTCCTCCGGGTACGGTCCCCGTGAGTCGCAGTGCGGGTCGAACGGGTGCTCGTCGAGCTTCCACCGAGGTGTCGACCTGGCCAACGGCTGTGGCGCCCCCATCTACGCGGCATACTCCGGCACGGTCGATGCGGCCTTCTGGAACGACGGCTACGGCCGCTACATACGGATCCAGCACGGCGGCGGCATCGCCACCGGGTACGCGCACATCAACGAGTTCGCCGTGGGCTACGGGCAGTGGGTGGAGGCCGGGCAGGTCATCGCGTACGCCGGCAACACCGGTGGTTCCTTCGGATGCCACCTGCACTTCGAGGTCTACATCGACGGCTACCCCAACAACCCCGAGTGGTTCATGGGCGACCGCGGCGTCTACTTCTGAGCATCCGCCCGAAGAATTCCGAAAGAAAGACCCCCGGCCGCTGAGCGGACCGGGGGTCTTCTTCTGTCGCGAAGGGTCAGTGACCCTGCTCGCCGAACCGCACGATCGCCTCGTCGAGGATGCGCTGCGCCTCAGCGGCGTCGCCCCACGCGTCGACCTTGACCCACTTGTTGGGCTCGAGGTCCTTGTAGTGCTCGAAGAAGTGCTCGATCTCCTTCTTGGTGAACTCGGCGACGTCGCCGATGTCCTGGATGTGCGCCCAGCGCGGATCCTTGGACAGCACGGCCACGAGCTTGTCGTCTCCGCCGGCCTCGTCGCTCATCTTCAGCACGGCGACGGGGCGGACCTCGACGACGACGCCCGGGTAGATGGCGTGGTCGAGCAGCACCAGCACGTCGAGCGGGTCGCCGTCCTCGCCGAGGGTGTTGTCGAAGTAGCCGTAGTCGGCGGGGTAGCCGAAGGTCGTGTAGAGCACACGGTCGAGGTGGACTCGTCCGGTCTCGTGGTCGACCTCGTACTTCACGCGGCTGCCGCGCGGGATCTCGATGACGGCGTCGTGTGCGCCCATGCGTGTGCTCCTCAGAAAGACGGTTGGATGCCGCCGACCAGCCTACCTGGGCAGCCGCGTCAGAATCCTGGTGACGGGTCCGGTCAGTGCGATCAGCAGGAGGGCGTAGTACCCGATCGGATGCACCCAGGCGGCGATCGGCATGGCGATGGCGAACAGGATGATCGCCGCGACGTCTCCGAGTGCGCCGTGACGCAGCTCGCCGGCGGGGAAGTCATGAAGCTCCGGATGCCGCAGCAGATAGAGCTTCGCCGCGAGCGTCGTGACCTGGGTCAGGATCAGCGTGCCGATGTAGAGCACGGTCTGCAGGGCGTCGCCCTCCATCTGACCGAGCATCGCCGTCGGCACCGGAAGCCACACGATCGTCAGCATCCAGCCGGCGTTGATCCACAGCAGCGGACCGGTCATGCCCTCGACGCGCGAGTACATGCGGTGGTGCTCCATCCAGAACGCGGCGATGAGGACGAAGCTCAATCCGAAGCTCAGCAGCTGCCCGCTGTGCTCAGCGAGGAATTCCGCCGTGCCGAGTCCTTCGTTCGCCGCTTCGGACACCGATTCCAGCAGCGGCAGGATGAGCAGCGTCATCGCGATCGCGACCACCGCGTCGACGAACGCCTTGAACCGCTCGGCTTTGAGCGGATGGGGCGTTCTCTCGTCGGTCACGCGCTCAGAGTATGACGGCGGATGCGAAACGCGCCACCCCGGAGGAGTGCACGGCGCCTTCAGTACTCAAGAGGCGCGAGGCCCAGCAGCGCGTCGTGCACGGCGGCCGTGCGGCGACGCAGTGCGTCTGCCACCGCGGCGACGGCGGGTTGACGCAGCGAGTCGGGTCGCAACACCATCCAGTAGGGCAGGCGTTCGGCGAAGTCTTCGGGCAGCAGCCGCACCAGATCAGGGTGTCGGCCCGCCATGAAGCACGGCAGGAAGCCGATGCCTGCTCCGGCGCGGGTGGCTTCGACATGGACGAAGACATTCGTCGAGCTGAGCGAATCCAGCATCCCGGGAACCAGTCGCCGCGGCGCGTCGAGGTCGTCGACCTGCAGCATGGAATCGACGAAGTACACCAGGGGGTGCGTGCTCAGATCCGCGATGCCGGCCGGAGTGCCGAATTCGTCGAGGTAGTCGCGCGAGGCGTACATCCCCAGCGTGTAATCGCCGAGCCGGATCGCCTCGGCTCTGTGCACCTGCGGCTCGCCGACCACGACCTCCAGATCAAGCCCAGAGCGGTGCTGCAGGGCGCGCCGGGTGACGTTGACGATCTCGACGCTGAGCCTCGGGTGCCTCCGTCGCAGGTGCGCCACCGCCGGTGCGACGATGAACGCGCTGAACCCGTCGGTGGCGGAGATGCGCACGACGCCGGCGATCTGATCGGCCTCGTCATCGCCCTCGTGGATGGTGGCGACCGCGGTCTCGACGTCTTCGGCGGCGCGAACGGCGCGGCGGCCGAGGTCGGTCAGCTCCCAACCGCCGGGGGTGCGCGCCAGCGTGCGTCCGCCGAGCGACATCTCCAGCGCGGCGATCCGGCGCGACACGGTGGTGTGGTTCAGACCCAGGCTCTCGGCCGCGGTGGTGAACCGTCCGGTGCGCGCCACGGCGAGAAGGATCAGGAGGTCGTCGGGGTTCGCGGCGACGGTGCCACGAGTCGGGATATTCATATCTGCAATTGTGCACACGATCTCTGCTCGACTGGTCATTGATGCACACTGCCGCGCGTGCCCATACTTGCTGAGGCCGCCCTGCCCGTGAGAGCCCGGGCGCCGCACGCCGAGGTCAACGCGGACGTCGGCACAACACGAAGGAGTGAGCGTGAGCGCCGATAAGACGACCATCGTCCCCGAGACGAAGACCTCGGGACTCAAGAAGATCGTGGCCGCCTCGATGGTGGGCACGGTGGTGGAGTGGTACGAGTTCTTCCTGTACGCGACCGCCGCCTCGCTGGTGTTCGGCACGTTCTTCTTCCCGAATGCCGGTACCGAGCTGGATGGCATCATCGCGGCATTCCTGACCTACGCGGTGGGCTTCGTGGCCCGCCCGCTCGGCGGCATCGTGTTCGGCCAGATCGGCGACAAGCTCGGCCGCAAGCACACGCTGCAGGTCACCATCATCCTGGTGGGCGTCGCCACCTTCCTGATGGGCTGTCTGCCCGGTTTCACCTCGATCGGCTACTGGGCGCCGGCGCTGCTGGTGATCCTTCGTTTCGTGCAGGGGTTCGCCGTGGGCGGCGAGTGGGGCGGGGCCGTCCTGCTGGTGGCCGAGCACAGCCCGGACAAGTCACGTGGCTTCTGGTCCAGCTGGCCGCAGGCCGCCGTTCCGGTGGGGAACCTGCTGGCGACGCTGGTGCTGCTGGGCATGTCCTGGATCCTTCCCTCGGACCAGTTCCTGAGCTGGGGCTGGCGTGTGGCCTTCTGGGTGTCGGCCATCGTCGTCATCATCGGCTACTACATCCGCACCCACGTCAGCGAGGCGCCGATCTTCCTCGAGGCCCGCGCACAGGCGGAAGCCGAGAAGGCCGTCAGCTACGGCGTGCTGGAGGTCGTGAAGAAGTACCCGCGGGGCATCTTCGGAGCGATGGGCCTGCGCTTCGCCGAGAACATCCTGTACTACATCATCGTGTCCTTCACCATCGTGTATCTGAAGACCGTGCACGCGTACGACACGAGCCAGCTGCTGCTGGCGCTGCTGGTGGCCCACGTCATCCACTTCATCGTGATTCCGCAGGTCGGCCGGCTCTCCGACGCCTTCGGCCGCAAACCGGTCTACCTGGCCGGCGTGGTGCTCGGAGCATCCTGGGCGTTCTTCGCCTTCCCGATGTTCGACACCCTGAACCCGTTCATCATCACGGCGGCTGTCGCCATCGGCCTGTGCTTCCACGCCCTGATGTACGCCGGACAACCGGCCATCATGGCCGAGATGTTCCCCACCCGCATGCGCTACTCCGGTGTCTCCCTCGGCTACCAGGTCACCTCGATCGTCGCCGGCTCGCTGGCGCCGATCATCGCGACGGCATTGCTGCAGGACTTCGGTTCCTGGCTGCCGGTGGCCGTATACGTGGCGGCCGCCTGTGCCGTCACAGCGGTCGCGGTGATCACCCTGAAGGAGACCAGGGGCATCTCCCTGCACGACATCGACGACGCCGACGCCCGCAAGCACGGTCTGAACACGGCGCGGGTGCGCAGTTGAGCCCCGCAGCGGAGCCGCTCTCCGGAAGACAGGCGTTGGTCACCGGCGGCGCCAGCGGGATCGGCGCGGCCGCGGTGCGTGCGCTGGCGGCCCGGGGTGCGCACGTCATCGTCGCGGACAAGGACCGGGCCGGTGCTGAGGCATTGGCGGCGGCGGTCGGAGGATCGAGCTGGGCCGTCGACCTGCTGGACCCCGCCGCTCTCACCGACCAGCGGTTGTCGGACGCGCTGGCCGGGGTGGACATCCTCGTGAACAATGCTGGCATCCAGCACATCAGCCCGATCCAGGATTTCGACCCTCAGGACTTCCGCCGGATCATGTCGCTCATGCTCGAGGTCCCGTTCCTCCTGATCCGGGCGGTGCTCCCTGGGATGTACGCGCGGGGCTTCGGCCGGATCATCAACGTCTCGTCTGTGCACGGACTGCGCGCTTCGCCCTTCAAATCGGCCTACGTCACAGCCAAGCACGGTCTCGAGGGGCTCTCCAAGGTCACCGCGCTCGAAGGCGGCGAGTACGGCGTGACCAGCAACTGCGTCAACCCCGGCTATGTCAGGACCCCGCTGGTGGAGAAGCAGATCGCGGACCAGGCACGGGTCCACGGCATCCCCGAGACGGAGGTGCTGGCAAGGATCATGCTCACCGAGAGCGCCATCAAGCGGCTCATCGAGCCGGAGGAGGTGGCCGCGCTGGTGGCGTGGCTCGCCGGCGACGAATCCGCGATGGTGACCGGTGCCAGCTACACGATGGACGGCGGCTGGGCCGCGCGGTAGTACTACCGTTGTGCTGTGCCTTCCCTGTCGCCGGCCATCGCCGAGATCCGCCTTGCGGTGCGCACCGCACTCGCCGCCGTGCCCGACGGAGCCACCGTGCTCGTCGCCCTCTCGGGAGGCGCCGACTCGCTCGCGCTCGCCGCGGCTGTCGGTTTCGAGGCGCCGAAGCGGGGCCTGCGGGTCGCGTCACTGACAGTGGATCACGGCTTGCAGCCGGGGTCGGATGCGGTCGCAGCCCAAGCCGGTCGGGCCGCCGCCCGCCTCGGCGTCGACCCGCTGATCGTGAAGGTGAAGGTCGGTACCGAGGGCGGTCCCGAGAACGCCGCGCGTGAGGTGCGCTACGGGGTGCTTCGCGATGCGGCTCTCGACGTGCGCGCGGCCGCAGTGCTGCTGGGGCATACCCTCGACGACCAGGCCGAGACGGTACTGCTGGGCCTCGCCCGAGGCTCGGGCGCAGCCAGCCTGCAGGGGATGGCTCCGGTCCGCGAGGATGAGGACGGCATCCGCTGGATGCGCCCGCTGCTGGGCGTGCGACGTGAGACGACCCGGGCCTTCTGCGCGGCATCCGATCTCGAGTTCTGGGATGACCCGCACAACGTCGACGAACGTTTCGCCCGGGTGCGCGTGCGCGCGCAGGTGCTGCCGGTGCTGGAAGCCGAGCTCGGCCCCGGGATCGCCGAAGCCCTCGCGCGCACGGCGGAGCAGCTGCGCGAAGACGCCGAGGCCTTCGACGAGATGATCCACGAGACCATCGAAGACATCGTCGAGCACGCCGAGGCCGGCATCTCGGTCAGCGTCGCCGCGCTCGCCGCGAACCCCGCCGCGCTGCGCAACCGCATCATCCGCCTCGTCGTCGACAGCGAGTTCGGGGTGAGCCTGACGCGCACGCAGACGCTGGAGGTCGCGCGCCTCGTCACGGACTGGTCCGGCCAGGGGCCGATCGACCTGCCGGGATGCTCAGCGCAGCGTCACGGCGGACGGATCGTGTTCACCGCCCGCTGACGGCAACGCTTCCGGGTGCGGATCTTGTGGACCGCGTTCGGGCGCGGTAATGTCGGGCGCGTCAACTAAAGCGATTTAGTGGTGCCCCCAGCATCCGTCGCTCCGCTCATCGGAGGAGATCTGCGTTGAACACCGTCCCCGCGCATACGCGCCCCCACCGAAACCGTCGCAGAGCGCTCGTCGGTACGACGCTCGGTGCAGCCCTCGTCGTGGCCGGCCTCGTGCCCGCCCACGCTGCCGATTCGCATCCGCCCGCTGGAGAGGCCGCCGTCGACGCTGCGCAGCCGTCATTCCCGGGCTATCGCGTCCGCGACATCCTGAACTGGTCTCCCGAGACCGACCCCGACGCCGAGATGCTGCGTGCCCGCATCCCGCTGCAGCCGCGGATCGAGCCTTTCGCCCCGACCCAGGCCAATCCCGACCTCACCGGCGACGCGCAGGTGCTGCTGATGCAGGGCGACTACGGCAACTCGTTCTTCGGCAGCACGCCGTACAACGACGAGTTCTCCGAACACACGCTCAACTTCTGGCAGTACACCGACATCTTCGCCCCGTGGCACGGCGCCGCCACCAGGGCCACTCCCTCCGCGCTGTACGACCCCGCGACGTCCGATTGGCGCAACCGCGGCTTCGAATTCGGATCGGTCAACATCCCCAACCCCGCGTACACCAACGCGGCGCATCGCAACGGCGCTCTGTCGATCGCGACGATCTATTTCGACCCGTACTTCCGCCCCGGCGTCAGCGTCGACGAACTGCTGCTCGATCAGCGCGAGGACGGGTCCTTCCCCGTCGCGGACAAGCTCATCGAGATGGCCGAATACTTCGGCTACGACGGGTACTTCTTCAACAAGGAGGAGCACAGCCCGCACCCCGATGCCACGTTCAAGAAGTTCATGGCGTACCTCACGGCGAACGGCATGTACACGAACTACTACGACGTGAACAGCTCGATCGACGACGACAAGGTCGCCTGGCTGAAGGACGAGGAGCACGGGCAGATCCATGACTCGGTCTTCGTGAACTACGGGTGGCCCGAGTGGGCGCCGGATGCCACCGAATGGGATCGCATCCGAGACGCGTACGGGCCTGAACTCTATGACGAGTTCTTCCTCGGTGTGGAGGCCAACCAGGGCAAGCTCGGCGGCGGGCACCCGACGACCACCGAGTTCCCGAGCATCTACGAGCCGGGCACGAAGAATCCGCGCACCTCGGTCGCGCTCTTCACCCCGTCCGACTTCTACCAGCGATCGCTCGACGACGACCTCGGCGCGGATCTGCAGAAGACCGAGCCGCTCCCGCTGATGCAGACCGACGCGTACCAGTGGATGGTCACCGAACGCGAGCGGATGTTCTTCTCCGGCGTTCGCGAAGACGTCACCCGAACAGGCGCCGAAGCCGGCTACGCCCGTCCGGATGTCGGCGTCGCCGATGCCGACGCGTGGACCGGCGTCGCCGACTTCACGCCCGAGCGATCGGTCGCCGGCGGTACCGAGTTCGCCAGCTGGTTCAACACGGGGCACGGCGTCGGATGGTGGGATGACGGGCGTCACTCTTCTGCGCAGGAGTGGACGAACATCAGCATCCAGTCGCTGCTGCCGTCGTGGCAGTGGTGGTTCGAGACGGCATCGGGTGCGGCATCCGACCTGCACGCCGATTTCGACTACGGCACCGACCTCGCTCGTAAGGACACCCAGGGGGTGGAGACCGCGACGCCGTTCGCGCCGATCGGGGCGTTCCGGGGCGGTTCGTCGCTGGCGATCTACGGCGGCCTGGCCGAAGACACCACGATGCGCCTCTTCAAGACCGATCTCGCCGTCGAATCCGCCACCGAGGTCGATGTCACCTACGCGGTGCCGTCCGGTGCAGGCGTCGGCGCGCAGCTCGCTGTGGTCTACGCCGACCAGCCGGACACCGTCGTGAACTACCCGCTATCGCACAGCGGGGCGGACTGGGCGACCGAAACGGTCGACCTGGGCGAGCAGTCCGGCCGGCGCATCGCCACGCTCGGTCTGACGCTGGCAGGACAGTCGGACGGAGTGCAGGTCAATCTCGGCGGCATCCAGGTCGGCGCGGACGAGTCTGCACCGGCTGCGCCGAGCGCGCTCAGCGTCGATGCCCTCTACGCATCGGGCGAGGCGGTGCTGTCGTGGGACCTGCAGTCGTTCGACGAGGTCGATTCCTACGAGGTCTACGCCACTCGCGGCGACGGCGAGCGGGTCTGGCTCGGCGGCACCTACGACGGCACGCTGCATGTGCAGAACCTCGACATGGAGCCGGGACACGGCGACCTCGCCATCGAGGTCGTCGCGGTGGGCAAGGACGGCGTGCGATCCGAGCCGGCGACCCAGCTCATCGGACTGGACAAGTCCGTCTCGGCGATCAGCGTCGCGGAGACCACGGATGCTCGTGGCTTCCGCACGCAGGCGGCAGAGGCAGGTTCCGTGCAGGTGTCATGGCAGGCGCCCGCCTCGCCCGCGAGGGTCGGCGGGTATCTGGTAGAGCTCACTGCGCAGGACGTCGCCGGTGCGGAGAAGATCGAGGTGCGCGTGGGTGCGGATGCCCGAACGGCTGTCGTTCCGGTGGCCGATCCTGAGGGGCGCCGCTACGACGTATCTGTGGTGCCGCTGAACCCGGCCGGGAAGCCGCGAGGCGTCATGCCGGTCTCGTACCGCGGGAACACCCACGATTCGCTCGCGGCTTCGTATCTGCCGGCGGACGTCGTGTCGGATGCCGACGGATGGCGGCTGACACCGCCGAGTACGTGGGACTGGCACACGCTGACCGTCGCGTACGACGGCGTGGAGCAGTTCACGGCGACCCGCGGCGCCACCGACGCGAACCGCGAGCTGTTGATCACGCGGCCGTATCCCGATGCCGAGAAGATCTCCATCGTCGTGACGGATTACGCTGGCAACACGTCGGAACCGCTCGTCCTCGATACGGCGGACCTCCGGCAGTGACACCCACCGGATGCCGGGTGCGCTGAGCATCCGGCATCCGGCATCCGGAAACAGTTCGACGGGCTCAGGGATCACCTGAGCCCGTCGATGCGTTCGGTGCTGCTACTTCTTGCCGCCGAGGAGGCCGCCCAGGAGATCGCCGATTCCGCCGCCGCCCGTGTTGCCGCCGGAGCCGCCGCCCAGGAGACCGCCGAGCAGGTCGCCGATTCCGCCGCCGCCGCTGCTGCCACCGGAACCGTTGCCGCCGCCGAGGAGGCCCCCGATGAGGTCGCCGATCCCGCCGCCGGACTGCTCCGTCGCTGCCTCCGTCGTGCCGGTCTTGCCCTTCGTCGCGTTCGCGATCAGGCCCATCACGATCGGGGCGAGGATCGGCAGAAGCTTGCCGAAGTCGATGCCGGCGGTCTCCTTGGACTCGGTGAGAGTTGCGGTGACCTCCTTCTCCTTCGCGCCGAGGATGTGCGAGACGATCTTGCCGCCGTCGGCCTGATCGATGTCGTCGACGGTCGCCGCACCCTTCGCACCCTTGTGCTTCTTGAGCGCGTTCTCGATCGCTGCGGACCCCTCTGAGGTCTCGGCGTTCTTCGCGAGACCGCTGAGCAGCACGGCGCCGCCCTGCTCGACCGCCTGCTTGGCGACGTCGGGGGAGACGCCCAGCTTCTTCGCGATGTCGTCGATCGGCACCTGCTTGAGGATGTCGTCAAGAGCCATGGGTGAATCCTTCCGTCAGTGGGCGTCCGCCCCTCTTCTCCCGCTCACAGTAGTGCGGATGCGGCCTGCTGAGGAGGGTTGGCAGTGTTCGATCGCAAGAGCTGTGCCCGAGCATCCGATCGCGTCACCTAAAATCGATCCATGCGCGCCGCGGAAATCCAGGATGACCTTGCTCAAATCCTCGTCACAGAGGAGGAGATCCTCGCCAAGCTCGAGGAGCTCGCCGCCCGCGTCGCCGCGGACTACGCGGGCAAGGACCTGATCCTGATCGGCGTGCTCAAGGGCGCGATCATGGTGATGGCCGACTTCGCTCGTGCGCTGCCGTTCCACGCTCCGATGGACTGGATGGCGGTCTCCAGCTATGGCGCGAGCACGAAGTCCAGCGGCGTCGTGCAGATCCGCAAGGACCTCGACGTCGACATCAACGGCAAGCACGTGCTGATCGTCGAGGACATCATCGATTCCGGCCTCACCCTCAGCTGGCTGCTGGAGAACTTCGAGTCCCGCGGCGCCGAGTCGATCGAGGTGCTGGCACTGCTGCGCAAGCCGGAGGCAGCGAAGGTCGAGATCGACTGCCGCTACGTCGGCTTCGACATTCCCACCGACTTCGTCGTCGGCTACGGCCTCGACTACAACGAGCGCTACCGCAATCTTCGCGATGTCGCGGTGCTCGCACCGCACGTCTACTCCTAACGCTCGCGCCCGCGCGCGCGTACGCCGTGGGCGAATCACAGCCGACCGTAAAGTGCGGCGCGATACGCTGATCGGATCATGGACGTGAAGAAGATCACCCGGAATCCGCTGATCTACGTGGCGCTGATCGGACTGCTCCTGTTCGGCGGCTTCCTGCTGATCTCGAACCTCGGAGCCCCCAAGCAGATTTCCACGCAGGAGGGCCTGAAGCTGCTCGCCGGCAGCTCCGTCACCGAGGTGGTGAACACCGACGGCGATCAGCGCGTCGACATGACCCTGTCGAAACCGTTCGAGGGCGCCGAGAACGTGCAGTTCTACTACGTGACTGCCCGGGCCGACGAAGTCGTCACCGCGATCAACGAAGCCGAGCCCAAGGACGGCTTCAACGACGCCGTGCCGCGTGCGACCTGGTTCGACGGCTTCCTCTCGCTGCTGCTCCCGCTGGTGCTGCTCGGTCTGCTGTTCTGGTGGCTGCTCTCGTCCATGCAGGGCGGTGGCAGCAAGGTCATGCAGTTCGGCAAGTCCAAGGCGAAACTGGTGAACAAGGAGACCCCGACGGTCACCTTCGCCGACGTCGCCGGGGCTGACGAGGCGATCGAGGAACTCCACGAGATCAAGGAGTTCCTGCAGGACCCCGCGAAGTTCCAGGCCATCGGAGCGCGTATCCCGAAGGGCGTGCTGCTGTACGGCCCTCCCGGAACCGGTAAGACCCTCCTCGCCCGCGCTGTCGCCGGTGAGGCCGGAGCGCCGTTCTACTCCATCTCCGGATCGGACTTCGTCGAGATGTTCGTCGGTGTGGGAGCATCCCGCGTCCGCGACCTGTTCAACCAGGCGAAGGAAGCGGCACCCGCGATCATCTTCATCGATGAGATCGACGCCGTCGGCCGTCACCGCGGTGCTGGCATGGGCGGCGGCAACGACGAGCGCGAGCAGACCCTCAACCAGATGCTCGTCGAGATGGACGGTTTCGACCCGAACGCGAACGTCATCGTGATCGCGGCGACGAACCGCCCCGACATCCTCGACCCTGCGCTGCTGCGCCCCGGCCGTTTCGACCGGCAGATCGGCGTGGACGCCCCTGACCTCAAGGGCCGCCAGAAGATCCTCGAGGTGCACTCGAAGGGCAAGCCGCTGGCCAAGAGCGTCGACCTCGAGATCGTCGCGCGCAAGACGCCGGGCTTCACCGGTGCGGACCTCGCCAACGTCCTCAACGAGGCGGCTCTGCTGACTGCTCGCTCCAACGCGCAGCTCGTCGACAACCGCGCGCTCGACGAGGCCATCGACCGCGTGATCGGCGGCCCGCAACGCCGCACCCGCGTGATGAAGGACAAGGAGAAGCTCATCACGGCGTACCACGAGGGCGGACACGCGCTCGCGGCGGCGGCGATGAACTACACCGATCCGGTCACGAAGATCACGATCCTCCCTCGAGGCAAGGCCCTCGGCTACACGATGGTGCTGCCGCTCGACGACAAGTACTCGGTCACCCGCAACGAGCTGCAGGATCAGCTCGCCTACGCCATGGGCGGCCGCGTCGCCGAGGAGATCGTCTTCCACGACCCGACCACCGGTGCATCGAACGACATCGAGAAGGCGACGTCGATCGCCCGCAAGATGGTCATCGAGTACGGCATGACCACCGAGGTCGGCCCGGTCAAGCTCGGACACGAAGGCGGCGACATGTTCGTCGCCCGCGACGTCGGACGCGGCCGTGAGTACTCCGAGAGCGTCGCCGAGCGTGTCGATGCCGAGGTGCGCGCCCTCATCGAGCAGGCGCACAACGAGGCCTATCAGGTGATCAGCCAGAACCGTGACATCCTCGACCGACTCGCGCTGGCCCTGCTCGAGCAGGAGACCCTCGACCACAACCAGATCGCCGAGATCTTCACCGAGGTGCAGAAGCTCCCCGAGCGCCCGCTGTGGTTGAGCAGCGAAGACCGCCCGGTCTCGCAGCGGCCTCCGATCGAGGTTCCCAAGCGCGATGTCTCGCTGGCTGCCTCCGTTGAGGCGCCAGCGGATGCCGTGACGACGCGCAGTCAGGCCGGATCAGCGAACGCGACGGGTCACAGCCGACCAGCGACGGCGTGACCGTGGCCGTCGACAGGGCGCGTGTCGAGCGACTCACTCGTGAGCTGCTCGAGGCGATCGGCGAGGACCCGGATCGCCCCGGTCTGAAGCAGACGCCCGCACGGATGGCTGAGCTGTACTCGGAGTACTTCGCCGGTGTCGGTCAGGATGCGGCGGCACCGCTCGCACACACGATCAGCGTGGCCCGTGGTCCGGCTCCGGACACGCTTCCGTCCGGCGCCGTACTGCTGCGCGACATCCGCTTCCGCTCCGTCTGCGAGCATCACCTGCTCCCCTTCGCCGGTCACGCTCACCTCGCCTATCTTCCCGGCGAGCAGGTGGTCGGCCTGGGGGCGCTCGTGCGCGTCGTGGAGACGCTCGCCGCGCGACCGCAGGTGCAGGAGCGTCTCGGCGAACAGATCGCCGACACGATCGCCGAGCACCTCGACACGCGTGGCGTGCTCGTCGTCCTCGATGCCAGCCACGGGTGCGTCACGATGCGCGGCGGCCGTCAGCCCGAGGCATCCACGCTCACGATCGCAGCCCGCGGCGTGTACACCGAGCCGATCGCACGCGCCGAACTGATCACGCTGATCGGCAGCCCATCCGGGCGCTCATCGAGCGGTACGGGACCCGCGTTGTGACGGCGATCTGGGGCATCCTCAATGTCACGCCGGATTCGTTCAGCGACGGCGGACGCTACCTCGACGTCGAGCACGCGGTCGCCCACGGCCTGCTGCTGCGCGAACAGGGAGCGACCATCCTCGACATCGGCGGCGAATCGACCCGCCCCGGCGCCGAGCGCATCGGTGCCGACATCGAGCAGCAGCGCGTCATCCCGGTGATCGAACGCCTCGCCGAGTCGGGTGTGCCGGTGAGCATCGACACGCTCAACGCTGCCACTGCGGCCGCAGCCGTTCATGCGGGCGCGCGCATCGTCAATGACGTCTCGGGCGGTCTGGCCGACCCGGAGATGCGCGCGGTGGTCGCCGAGTCCGGGGCAGACTTCGCGATCGGGCACTGGCGGGGTCCGTCCGCAGACATGCACGCCCACGCGGATTATCGCCGCGTCGCACGTGAGGTCGCCGGCGAGCTGCAGGAGCGCATCGGCGAGGCGGCTGCGGCCGGCATCGCCCCTTCGCGTCTCATCGTCGACCCGGGCATCGGCTTCGCGAAGGCCGGCGCCCAGAACTGGGACGTGCTGCGGGGCCTCGACGAGATCGTCGCCCTCGGCCCACGGGTGCTCATCGGCACCTCCCGGAAGCGTTTCCTGGCGGAGACGCTGCAGGCGGATGCCGAGGCATCCGTCTCCGAGGCGCGTCGCGATCTCGCGACCGCCGTCACGAGCGCCCTCGCCCTGCGCGCGGGCGTGTGGGCCGTACGCGTGCACGATGTGGCCGCAACCCGCGACGCCCTCGCCATCGCTCACGCCTGGGAAGGGTAATCCTCATGTTCGAGCTCGACCACATCGTCCTCACCGGCCTCACCGTGTTCGGACGTCACGGCGTCTACGACCACGAGCGCGAGGACGGCCAGGAGTTCACCATCGATCTGCGCCTGTCGATGTCGCTGGCACGAGCGGCCGAGTCCGATGACGTCACCGACACCGTGCACTACGGCGAACTCGCCGAGAAAGTCGCAGCGGTCGTCGCCGGCGAGCCGGTGAACCTCATCGAGACGCTCGCGGCGCGGATCGCCGACGTCGTCCTCGAAGACCCGCGGGTGCAGCATGCCGCCGTCACCGTGCACAAGCCGCATGCCCCGATCCCGCTCACCTTCGCCGACGTCGCGGTGACCCTGCACCGCGGTCGCACGTCGGACGGCGCCTCCTCGTCGGAGTGGCCGGCATGAGCCGCAACCTCACCAACCCGCCGCCGGCACCCCCCGTCCGCCCAGGACGAGAGGATGCTGTCGCGGTCGTCGCCTTCGGCGCCAACCTCGGCGATCGGCAGGCGACGATCCGTCATGCCGCCGAGCGCATCGGGCGTCTGCCGCTGGTGAGCGAGGTGCGGCTGTCCGAGCTCTTCGAGACCGTCGCGCTGCGCCTCGACGGTCCTGATCCGGATGCTCCGGGGTACGTGAATGCCGTGGCACTCGTGACCACGCAGCTCGCCCCCGAGATCCTCCTCGGGATGCTGCACGCCATCGAAGACGAGAACGGCAGGGTGCGACACGAGCGCTGGGGCGATCGCACCCTCGACCTCGACCTGATCGCCTACGGCGATGTCACGTCCGTCGACGAGCGCCTCCAGCTGCCGCATCCGCGCGCTGCCGAACGGCTGTTCGTGCTCGAGCCGTGGCTGACGCTCGACCCGGAGGCTGAGCTCGTCGGGCACGGTCGGGTGGCCGACCTCGCGACGAGGCTGCGCGCACAGGACGCGGTATGAAACGCACCTCGGCAGGTCTCCTGGCGCTGCTCGCGCTCCTCGGCGTCGGAGCCGGTTTCCTGCTCGATCAACTCCTCACCGCGACGGGCCGCGCGACGTTCACCCCGTCGCTTCTGCTTCCGGTCCTCCTGCTGCTCGTCGCCGCCGCGTCGCTCGGGGTGGCGTGGCCGGTGCGCCGGAGCGTGCGGGGCGCCGGACGGATCGACCCGTTCCGCGCCTTGCGGGCGGCAACGCTCGCTCGCGCGTCCAGCCTGCTCGGTGCGATCATGGCCGGAATCGGAGCGGGGCTCCTCGTGTTCCTGCTGACCCGTCCGATCGATCCCCCGGTAGGGTCGACTGTGGCCATGCTGGCGCTGATGGGGAGCGCGATCGCCCTCGTGATCGCCGGCCTCATCGCCGAACAGTTCTGCACCCTGCCGAAGGATCCTGATGACTCAGAACCCAGAGACCACGCCCCTGAACCCTACGGAGGGCACTGACCGCGCAGCCCTCGACCAGGGCACCTACGGACAGCTGCGCACAGCCCGCAACGAGAATCGTCTCGAGCTCGACGGCGCCTGGCACCAGATCTCGCCGCGCTACGTGGTGTCGCAGATCGTGCAGAACGTGCTCTTCATCGTGGTCGTCGCGATCGCGGCATCCGTCATGGCACTGGGATTCGAGCAGACCTGGGCGTGGATCCCCGCGGTCGTGATCGTCCTGGTCACGCTGATCACCCTGATCATCCTGCCGCGGCAGGCGAAGGCGATCGGGTACATGCTCCGCGCCGACGACATCGTCTTCCGCAAGGGCATCCTCTGGCAGCGCATGATCGCTGTTCCGTACGGGCGGATGCAGCTGGTCGACATCACGCAGGGCCCGTTGGATCGTGCCTTCGGAGTGAGTCAGCTGAAGATGGTCACCGCCGCGGCGACGACCGGAGTGCAGATCCCGGGTCTCACGCAGGGCGCGGCGGAAGCTCTCCGCGACACCCTCATCCAGGTCGCCGAGACGCGCCGGACCGGCCTGTGAGCGAGCCGCAGTTCCCGCCGCCCGCGGCCGCGCCTGTCGTGCCACCGGCGGATGACTCGACGTCGCTCGCGGACGGTGAGTGGCACCGGATGCATCCGCTCACCCCGCTGTTCAAGGGTGGGCTTGCTCTCCTCATCATCGGCGGCATCCTGATCACGAACATGCGCGATCGCGTCATCGCGTGGGTCGTCAACCTGTTCGCGCCGGAAGAGGCGCATTACGGGCAGAACGGCGGAGACCCCGTCGACTGGGTTCTCGAGAACAACCTGATCCTGATCGTGCTGCTGGGCGTGCTGGTCCTGGTCGTCGTGCTCGTCGGCGCGTTCTGGCTCGTCTGGCGCTTCCAGCAGTTCCGCATCACCGGCGACCATGTCGAGGTGCGCAAGGGGATCATCTTCCGATCGCATCGCCGCGCACCTCTCGACCGCGTGCAGGGTGTCAACCTCACGCGTCCGTTCCCTGCGCGCATCATCGGACTCGCCAAGCTCGAGGTCGTCGGTGCCGGCACCGATGCGAACGTGCCGCTCGAGTATCTGGCGACGGCGCGGGCGGAGTCCGTGCGCGCAGACATCCTGCGGCTCGCCTCGGGCGCGCGCGCGGCACGCCACGCGGCGGCGGATGCGGCGAGCGGCGAAGGCGCGGCAAGCAGTGTTCCTGGCGCTCCCAGTGTTCCCGGCACGGCGCGGGCGCAGCTCGTCGGTTCGGTGAATGCCGGCGTGACCGGCCTCATCGAGGGCGTGGACCTCGCCGATGTCGCCCCCGAGAGCGTCGTCAAGATCCCCACCGGTCGTCTGATCGGGTCGCAGGTGATCGCCGGCGTGCTCTGGCTGTTGTTCTTCGGGGCGATCTTCGCGGTCGCGATGGGCAGTGCCGTCGTCGGGACCCTCGCCGAAGACGACGGGGAGACCGGGATCGTCGTGCTCGCCATCGGGCTGGGCATGGGCATCCCGCTGATCATCGCCGCCGTCGGTATCACCTGGGCGCAGATCTCGAAGTCGCTGCGATACTCCATCGCTCCGACCCCTGACGGGGTGCGGATCACGTACGGCCTGCTGACCACGGTGACCGAGACGCTCCCGCCCGGGCGCATCTTCGCGGTCGAAGTCTCGCAGTCGCTGCTGTGGCGCCCGTTCGGCTGGTGGACGGTCAAGATCAACCGGATGAGCGGCAAGAGCGTCGCGCAGCAGTCATCCGGGAGCGCGCAGCAGTTCAACATCGTGCTTCCGGTCGGCAAGCGCGCCGATGTCGAGCGCGTGCTCGCGCTGATGCTGCCGGATGCTCCGGTCTCCGACATCCCACTGGTGTGGGAGCACGGCATCCTGGGTCCGGTGGAGGGCGATCCCTATCGCACGATGCCGGCGAGAGCATGGTGGCGTCGCCCGCTGTCGTGGAAGCGTCACGGATACGTGCTCACCGAGTTCGGCCTCGTGCTGCGCCGGGGCATCGTGTGGCGCAAGCTCGCCGTCTTCCCGCTCGCGCGACTGCAGGGCGTCTCGCTCTCGCAGGGGCCGATCGACCGCGCACAGCGCGTTTCCGGCGCACAGGTGCACACGGTTCCCGGGCCCATCCAGGGGTACCTCTCCGGCCTGGAACGCGACGACGCGCTCGCCCTGCTCGACGGGGTGGGTCGTGCTGCGGCGGAAGCGGCGCATCGGGACCACACGCACCGCTGGGGCGAGTACGCACCACAGGCGCCGGCGGTGTCGTGGGCGCCCGAGCAGGTGCCCTCGGCGGGGATCGTCGGGCAGCCCTTCCCCGGTGCTCCGGTTGCTCCGCCGATGCCAGGATTCGCGCCTGCTCCGCCTGCACCACCTGCGGGGTACGGGCAGCCGCCGGTGGCGCAGCCCCCCGCGCCTCCGATCTCGGCCGCTCCGATCTCCGCGCCTCCGTCGTTCGCGCCCGCGCCGCCGCCGCCCGCTCCTCCGGCCGCGCCGGTTCCGCCAGCCGCGCCGCCGGTACCGCCCACAGCGACGCAGCCGGGGGAGTAGCGATGCCTCGTGACGGGCGCCTCGGCGTCGGCATCATCGGCGCGGGCCGGGTCGGTCCCGTGATCGGCGCGGCGCTCGCCGGGGCAGGCCACGCGATCATCGGGATCACCACGGGGTCCGATGACGATCGAGCCTCGGCCGTGCTCCCAGACGTGCCCGTACTGGACGCACTGGAGATCGTTCGCCGCAGCGAGCTCGTCGTGATCGCCGTTCCCCACGACCAGCTCCCGTCGCTCGTCGCCGGCATCGCGGAGATCGGCGGATGGCAGATCGGCCAGCTCGTGCTGCACACCGATCCCGCTTACGGCATCGAGGTGCTGCGTCCCGCTGCCGAGCGCGGCGCGATTCCCCTGGCGGTTCATCCGGCGATCACTTTCACTGGAACGTCGATCGACCTGCGCCAGTTGCAGGCGGGTTTCGCCGCGGTGACGGCACCTGCGGCCGTCCTGCCGATCGGTCAGGCGCTCGCCGTCGAGATGGGCTGCGAACCCGTGGTCATCGCAGAGACGGATCGGACGGCGTACGCCGACGCGATCCAGACCGCGACCGAGTTCTCCCGCTCGATCATCGGCCAGTCGACGAGTCGGCTGCGAGAGATCGGTGTGGACAACCCCGGGAGCTACCTCTCCGCGCTCGTGCAATCCACCGTCGAACGGGCGCTGCGCGAAGCATCCGGCCCCATCGACACTCTGCCTGACTCCGGCGCCACTTTCATCTGACACCTCGGGTCGCTACACCACCGGGATTGCGGCCCGAGGTGTCAGATGAACGTGCTGGCGCGAGGCTGATCTGACACCTCGGGTCGGTATTCGGCGCGCATTCCGACCCGAGGTGTCAGATCAGGCGACGCGGGGCAAGAGGCGAGAGGCGCGGCCAGGCCAGGCGAGAGGCGCGGCCAGACCAGTGAGAGCGGATGCGGCGCGCTCAACGCCCTCCCGACGAGCCGCCACCGCCCCCTCCACCGGAGAACCCGCCGCCCGACGAGCCGCCCGCACTCGAGGAACTCTCTGAATACGTGGCCGCGGCGTGCGACGACACGGCGAATGCCGCGAGATGAGTACGGAGATACGGGGAAGTCGGGTCGCCGATCCACCCCGGTCCGCGTTGCGCTTGCGCGTACGCGGCTTCAAGCACACCGCCCCATTGGTCTTCCTGCCCGAACAGCATCGCGTACGGCAGCAGAAGCTCGTAGAGCTCGATGACGTTCACGCTGCCGTCCTGGCGACGCTCGGCACCGGTGTACGACTGCAGCACCTGCAGCCGGTCGGCTTCGGCCACGCGGATGAACTCGCGCACGCCGAGCAGGTACTCATGGGCGAGAGCACCCTCCGGCGTGAGGACCGTGTGCTTCGAGAACGTGAACAGGCTCGACATCAAGACGGCGAACCCGCCGAAGGAGATCGCGACGAGAGCCGGGATGCCGGTCACCCGGCCGGAGATCGCCCCCCACAGGCTCAGGCCGAGCCCGGCGGCGACGACGGCGATCGCGCACCACTGCAGGATCATCGCCCCGCGGCTGCGCGTCTTCGTGGTGAGCCCCCGCGATGCGGCCGCCGTCTTCCCGCTCTGCAGGAGGCCGTTCATACGCCCGGCGAAGGACTCGTCGGTCAAGGGGAGGCTCACGACGCCCTCGGCATCCGCGCCGAGGAACAGCGCATCGAGTGCCTCGACATCCAGCTGGTCGGGGATCCGGCCTCCTGGCGTTCTCCGCAACCGGGGCTGTCCGGTGGCGCCTTCGCTGTCGCCGGCTTCCTCTATGCGAAGAGTGCCGCGAACCGCGAGGTGCACGATCTCGGCGGGGATCGGATCCTTCGCACCAGGCACGATCGCGGCCGCGAGCAGCGGCGGCATCGAATCGGGCACGTCGTACTGCGCGATGACGACGCCGGTGGCGGTGCGGCGCCGGCGTTTGAGCACGGCTACAGCCGCACATCCGCCCGCGGAGAGCCCGAACGCTCCGAGGGCAGCCAGCGCCGGCACGGTGTCGGTCACCGTGTTGGGCGTGCGGGCGGAGGGTTGCGTGGCCGTGTTCGGCTCGAACCCGATCGCGACGGTCACACCATCACCGGCGGCGCGCTCACCGGACTCGACGCGGAACGAGGCCGCGTCGCCATCGGCGGACGGCCCCTGGATCGCGCACTCGTCGGTGGAACCCGCGTAGCCGGTGTAGCACCGCGCCGAGCCGGTGAGCTGCGCGCTCATCGCCGCATCGAAGACGATCTCAGCGTGGAACGACTCGATCGCCTGACTGCTGTCCAGAGGGAGAAGATCCCAGTAGAACTCATCGGCCTGGCCGTCGTCGCGGTGCAGGATCACGTCGGTCATCTCGTACTCGATGACGTAGGTGTTGAGTCCCTGCACGTAGTCGTCGTCTCCGGTGAGGACGAGGATGAGGCCGTCGTCCTCCTCGGTCTCGAACGGTACTGCCGCGCCGGTCTCGTCGGTGACGGAGATTACACGGGTGTCCAGATGCGCGTTGTCGTACGTGACCGGGAGCCCTCGGACGATGCCCCGGTTCTGGTCGAAATCGGGGAAGCGGGCGACGAGCGTTTCGGTGACGAGCATGTGCGACCGGCCGTCGTCATCCAGGCTGACCTCGTATCGGGCATCCCAGGACGCATAAGAGAAGTCATCGACGTCGGCCGAGACCGCCGATGCCTGCCGATCTGCGTCGACGGCGGATGCCGCGGCGGCGGCGGGGGCGAGCAGTCCCGCGCCCGCTATGGCGACCGCGGTAAGAACGGGGAGCATCCGGTTGACGGCCATTCTCCGAGGCTACCCAGCTGTCGCCATCGTCGGCAGAAATCGCCCCGGTAAACTGGGACCGACTTCCAAGGAGCCCCGAATGACTGACGCGTCTGCCGCGCCCGCTGCAACCCCCGCCGACACCCTCGAAGACGACGTCTTCGAGCAGAAGGCGGTGCGCCTGGCGAAGCGCGAGCGCCTGATCGCAGAGCGGTCGGATGCCGGTGGCGGTGCGTTCCCCGTCGCCGTTCCGGTGACGCACACCATTCCGGCGCTGCGCGCGGAGTACGGCGAGATCGAGGCCGACACCGCGACGGGGCTGATCGTCGGCGTGGCGGGGCGGATCGTCTTCAGCCGCAACACGGGCAAGCTCTGCTTCGCGACGCTGCAGGCCGGTGACGGCTCGCGCATCCAGGCGATGATCTCCCTCGCGAACGTCGGCGAGGAGTCCCTCGCCGACTGGAAGGCTCTCGTCGACCTGGGTGACCACGTGTTCGTGCACGGTGAGGTCATCTCCAGCCGCCGCGGCGAGCTGTCGATCATGGCCGATGCCTGGACGATCGCGTCGAAGGCGATCCTCCCGCTGCCGAACGCCTACTCCGAGCTCAGCGACGAGGGGCGAGTGCGCAGCCGCTATCTCGACCTCATCGTGCGCGAGCAGGCCCGCACGACCGTTCGCGCCCGCGCCGCGGTGAACGCCAGCCTGCGCGCCACGTTCGGCAGCCACGACTACCTCGAGGTCGAGACGCCGATGCTGCAGGTGCAGCACGGCGGAGCATCCGCTCGTCCGTTCATCACGCACTCGAACGCGTTCGACACCGACCTCTACCTGCGCATCGCGCCGGAGCTCTATCTCAAGCGCGCCGTCGTCGGCGGCATCGAGCGGGTGTACGAGATCAACCGCAACTTCCGCAACGAGGGTGCCGACTCCACGCACAGCCCCGAGTTCGCGATGCTCGAGGCGTACCAGGCCTACGGCGACTACAACCAGATGGCGGGGCTCACGCAGGAGCTCGTGCAGCAGGCGGCCATCGCGGTCACCGGGTCGACGACCGTGACCTGGGCCGACGGCACCGAGTACGACCTCGGTGGCGAGTGGGACCGCATCTCGATGTACGAGTCGCTCTCCGCGGCATCCGGTCGCACCGTCACTCCGCAGGACGATGTCGCCGACCTCATCGCGTTCGCCGAAGCGTCCGGTGTCGACCTGCCGCCGCAGGCGACGCACGGGAAGCTCGTCGAAGAGCTCTGGGAGCACTTCGTGAAGGGCGACCTCGTGCGTCCGACGTTCGTGATGGACTTCCCGGTCGACACCTCGCCGCTGGTGCGTGAACATCGCTCGATCGCCGGCGTCGTCGAGAAGTGGGACCTGTACATCCGCGGTTTCGAACTCGCAACCGGATACT
This sequence comes from Microbacterium sp. LWO13-1.2, assembly GCF_038397725.1. Taxonomy (NCBI): domain Bacteria; kingdom Bacillati; phylum Actinomycetota; class Actinomycetes; order Micrococcales; family Microbacteriaceae; genus Microbacterium; species Microbacterium sp. LWO13-1.2. The sequence goes on along the minus strand of NZ_CP151634.1, from coordinate 394,209 downwards.
CCGAGCTCGTCGACCCGGTCATCCAGCGCGAGCGCTTCGTCGAGCAGGCGAAGCTCGCCGCGCGCGGTGACGTCGAGGCGATGCCCGTCGATGATGAGTTCCTGCGCGCTCTCGAGCACGGCATGCCGCCGTCCGGCGGCATGGGCATGGGCATCGACCGGCTGCTGATGGCGATCACCGGGCTCGGCATCCGCGAGACCATCCTGTTCCCGCTCGTCAAGTAGCGCCTCAGCCCCGCTGGAAGGCCCACTCGGGCAGCATCGCGGCGCTGATCATCGAGCCCAGGAGAGCGGCGAGCCCGTACTCGGGATCGATCTCGCGCACCAGATCGATGTAGTGCGCGGCGTGACTGGAGCGTCCGAGCGCCCACGACAGCCACGCCGCGACCGTCAGAGGCCCGGGTCGAGAAGCGCGCGGTGCTCGTGCGGCAGCGCCCCGGACGATGGCGAGGGCCAGCCGCAGCCGGTCGGGATCGGGCTTCGGGCCGCGCCCGAGGAAGACGGCGCCGAGGTCGTCGGGGATCGTCTTGCCGCTGTGCGAATAGGCGAGCTGGGCGTCGAGCACGCGGATGCCGCGAGCGGCATCGGTCGCCCACTGGGTCAGCGCCACATCGCGGAAGATCGGTCGACCCAGGCACCACAGCAACGCCGCAGTCGCGAACGGAGGCAGATTCTCGGGCTCGTCGAGGAGCATCTCGAAGAAGGCCGGAATGTCGTCGAGAAGCACGACGGCGGCGAGCGCCTGCGGATTCTCGCCTCCGGTCAGCCGGCCGGTGGCGTCATGCGTGAGCACCTCTTCGAGATCGTGGAGGGCCGTGCCCACGCGCTCCTTCTCCGCGAGGTCGATATGAGGCAGCGCTGTGCCGGCGAGCTGATCGCCGGCGACGTCGCCGATGCCCGGAGCGACCGGCGCGGCAGGGATGTCGGCGAGTGGAGCGAGCTTCGGCTCCTCCTCCAGGTAGCTCGCCCACCCGTCCGGCGTGACGCAGAGCGCATCGACGATGCGCAGACCGACATCCTCCGCACTGTCGAGGAGACCGTCGACGGCCACCGCCACGGGGAGCACGAGTCCGTCGCGCGTCGGCAGCGCAGGTTCATCGGTGTAGACGACGATCGCGACAGCATCCGTCCCCGTCACACGCGAGATGAGCGCGATGGCCGTCTCGACGTACTCGTCGAGGTCGACATCGTCGGAGGGGAGATCGAGGCGCATCGCACCGTAGGCGCGCTTGCCGCGGAAGGGGAGCAGGACGATGCTCTCGCGCGGCGTGAAGCCGGCGAGGGCGGGGACGAGGCCGAGGAAATCGGCGGAGCCGGATGCGTGGAGAACTGTGGTCATCACGCGAGTGTGCTCGTGCGGGTCGCCCCGTGGGGGGCCGAACGGTCCGATGTGGACGGATTCTCCGAGATCGGCGATTGTGCAGGAGGAGTCGAGGCCACAGCCGGTCCGCGTACCATGGAGGCATGGAGAATTTCTGGCTCGCAGCGGCATGGTCCCTTCTGCCGACCCTCGGTGTGAGCATCGTCTTCTTCATCGTGATCCGCGGCATCCTGCGTTTCGACCGCACCGAACGCAAGGTGCACGCGCAGATCGAGGCCGAGGAGCGCGCTGCGCGAGGCATGCCGCCCCGCCCCTGACGTGCAGGCTTCCGCTACTGTGAAGCGAAGCCTCGCCCATGGCGCGGCGCTGCGGCGAACGCCGTCGTGGCGAGGAGAGGTCGAGGGGACGCGATGATTCCGGAGGCCTGGCCGTGGTGGGTCGTCGGCTTCCTACTGGTCCTCGATATCGCCATCCGCATCACCGCGATCATCATCATCCCGCGCAATCGGCGGCCCACGTCCGCGATGGCCTGGCTGCTCGCGATCTTCTTCATCCCGTTCGTCGGGGTGTTCCTGTTCCTGCTGATCGGAAATCCGCGACTGCCCCGTGCCCGCCGTCGCAAGCAGGACCAGATCAACGAGTACATCAAAGAGACCAGTGAGAATCTGCACTTCGGCACGCTGCGGCCGAATGCGCCGGAGTGGTTCGACGCCCTGGTGCAGATGAACCAGAACATGGGGGCGCTGCCGTTGTCGGGCGACAACGGGGCCCGGCTGATCTCGGAGTACCAGGAGTCTCTGGATGCGATGGCCGACGCCATCCGCAGAGCTGAGACCTACGTCCATGTCGAGTTCTACATCCTGCAGTCGGATGCCGCCACCGACAACTTCTTCCGCGCGCTCGAAGAGGTCGCGGCCAGAGGCGTCTCGGTGCGCGTGCTGCTCGATCACTGGGCGAACCGCTGGAAGCCGCGCTACAAGAAGACCATCGCTCGCCTGGATGCGATGGGTGCCGAGTGGCATCTGATGCTCCCGGTGCAGCCCCTCAAAGGGCGGATGCAGCGGCCCGATCTGCGCAACCACCGCAAGCTCCTCGTGGTCGACGGACGCGTGGGGTTCCTCGGGTCGCAGAACGTCACCGATTCGACGTACAACCTGCCGAAGAACATCAAGCGCGGCCTGCACTGGGTCGACCTGATGGTGCGCGTCGACGGCCCTGTCGTCGCGAGCGTGAACGCTGTCTTCCTCGCCGATTGGTACAGCGAGACCGGAGAGGTGCTCAGCGACCTCGACATCACCAAGGTCGAGACCGGCACCGGCGATCTGGACTGCCAGGTCGTGCCCTCTGGGCCGGGATTCGAGACCGAGAACAATCTGCGCCTCTTCCTCGGTCTCCTCTACGCCGCCAAGCGCAAGATCATGATCGTGAGCCCGTACTTCGTACCCGACGAAGCGCTGCTGATCGCGGTCTCGGCCGCATGCGACCGTGGCGTGGCCGTCGAGCTGTTCGTCTCGGAAGAAGGCGACCAGGCGGTCGTCTATCACGCCCAGCGCAGCTACTACGAGGCGCTGCTGAAAGCCGGCGTGCGCATCTGGATGTACCGCCAGCCGTACATCCTGCACACCAAGAGCCTCACCATCGACGACGAGACCGCCGTCATCGGATCCAGCAACATGGACATGCGCTCGTTCGGTCTGAACCTCGAAGTGTCGATGCTCGTGCGCGGTGCGGAGTTCGTGGCCGGTATGCGCGCCGTCGAGGATCGGTACCGCGCGCTGAGCCGCGAGTTGACTCTGGAGGAGTGGATGCAGCAGCCGCTGCGCTCCACGGTTCTCGACAATCTCGCACGACTCACCTCCGCTCTGCAGTGACGGCGGGTACCCTGGGGGCCATGACCTCCCCCATGCGCCTTGTCGCCGCGTTGTCCGCGGTCGCCGCCACTGCCCTCCTCATCGCCGGATGCACCTCGACGCCGGGTGCCGTGACGCCGACGAGCACCGGTTCGGCGCCGCCGTCGAGTGCGCCGGACGACGACTACGCCGACATCGAGGGCACCCTGCTGGACGGCGGGCGCATGTTCGCTGTCGTCACGTGGGGGTCGTCCACCTGTGTGCCGGTCGTCGACTCCGTCGAGGCGGACGGGCAGAACGTCACGGTCACAGTGAAGGACAACGAAGCCGACGAAGTCTGCACGAGAGACATGGCGCCGCGTGCGAGCATCGGGGCGCTGCCGGAGGGGGTCGACCCGACCAAGGAACTGACGCTGAACGTCACGTACGGAGACCTCGTCGATGACGTGGATCTCGACGGTGATCCGGCATTCACGGGTGTGCCCGGATCCTCGACGGACTACCTGCCGTCGGCCGGCTGGATCGGTGACGGCGGTCTCGTGCTGCTCACCTGGGGTTCGTCGAGCTGCCCGCCGGTCGTCGAGTCGGTCGAGGGTGCGGGCAATGCGGGCACGGTGACGTTCACCACCGATGACGAGCAGATGTGCACGATGGACATGGCGCCGCGGGGCACCCTGCTCAGTTTCGGTGACGATTCCGTCGAGGAGGACGGCTTCACGCTGACGCTCGTCGGCGGGAACCTCGACGGCACCGTGAGCGTCCTCGGCGACTGACCCCGGGGCGGTCAGAGCGCGTCGACGGGGTGCCCGGCGGGAAGTGCCAGGAGCAGCGCCTTCGGCTCGACGCGGCAGCGGATGCGGACGGCCAGTCCGAACTCGTCGCCATCCAACTCGATCGGTGTGGGGCCGCTTCCGGCCACCTCCGCGCTCAGCCCGCGCAGATAGTGCACGGATGCATCCCTGCCGCGCCGCTGCAGCACGAGCCGGCCGGCACGGAAGCGACGGAGCACGGAGTTGTCCCACCAGATCTTGCGCCAGACGCCGAGCCAGCCGAGCATGCCGGTGGGCTGGATGACGGCGATATCCAGGATGCCGTCGGCGATCGAGGCATCGGGGATGAGCGCGATCCCCGCAGGGAGGGTGCCGCAGTTCGCGAACAGGATGCTGTGCACCTTGGTCGAGTGCAGTCGGCCGTCGTCGATCTGATACATCGCACGGAACGGCTTCGCGCCGGCGAGGGAGCGTGCAGCGCCGTCGACGTACGCGATCCAGCCGACCGACTTCTTCAGGTCGGATCGCGTGTTCGCGATCATGTCGGCATCCAGTCCGATGCCGGCGAGCACCACGAACGCGTGTTCCGACGTCTCGCCGTCGGTGCGCGTGAGCGCTGCCCAGCAGATGTCGATCGGGTGCGTGAAGTCGCCGAGTGCTGCCCGGATCATCTCGGCCGGGTCGCTGAGCGGGAGGCCGAGGTTGCGGGCGAGGAGGTTGCCGGTGCCGCTCGGCAGGATCGCCAGGGGCACACCGGTGCCGGCGATCGCCTCCGCCACGGCGCGCACGGTTCCGTCGCCGCCGGCGACGAGCACCACATCGATGCCGCGGGCGAGCGCCTGCGCGGTTGCTCCCTGGCCGGCATCCTGGATCGTCGTCGGATAGAACGCGGGGTGGGCCCACCCCGCGTCCTTCGAAAGGTCGCGCAGCAAGGCGCGCAGCCGCTTCTCGTCGACCTTGATCGGGTTGTAGACGAGTGCCGCCTGGCGCGGGGCTGCGGCGGGCTTCGTCATGGCGCTACTCTAATCCCGCCATCCGGGTCGTTCCCGCGCGCGCCCTAGACTTGAGGGATGATCGACCTCGCTCTTCTCCGCGACCAGCCTGAGATCGTCCGCCGCTCGCAGGCCGCGCGTGGCAACGACCAGGGAACCGTCGACGCAGCGCTCGAGGCCGATCGATCGCGTCGTGCCGCGCTCGCCACGTTCGAAGAGCTGCGGGCCGAGCAGAACGTGTTCGGCAAGCAGGTCGCGAAGGCACCCAAGGAGGAGAAGGCCGCCCTCGTCGCGCAGGTCAAGGACCTCGCAGACCGTGTCAAGCAGGCGCAGGTCGTCGCGAATGAGGCGGCGGACGCCGCATCCGCTGCCCTCGCGCGCATCGAGAACGTCGTCATCGACGGCGTTCCGGCCGGTGGCGAGGCAGACTTCGTCGAGCTGCGCCGGGTCGGCGAGGTTCCCGCGTTCGACTTCGAGCCGCGCGACCACCTCGAGCTCGGCGAGATCCTCGGCGCGATCGACATGGAGCGCGGCGCGAAGGTCTCGGGTGCGCGGTTCTACTTCCTCCGCGGGATCGGCGCACGCCTCGAGATCGCGCTGATGAACCTGGCGCTCGACAAGGCGCTGCAGAACGGCTTCGTGCCGCTGATCACGCCCACCCTCGTGCGGCCGGAGATCATGCAGGGCACCGGCTTCCTCGGCGAGCACGCCGACGAGGTGTACCACCTCGACAAGGACGACGACCTGTACCTCGTCGGCACCAGCGAGGTCGCGCTCGCCGGCTACCACAAGGACGAGATCGTCGACCTGTCCAAGGGCGCGCTGCGCTACGCCGGCTGGTCGACCTGCTACCGCCGCGAGGCCGGTTCGCACGGCAAGGACACCCGCGGAATCATCCGCGTGCACCAGTTCAACAAGATGGAGATGTTCGTCTACACGACGGCGGAGGATGCCGAGGCCGAGCACCTGCGCCTCGTCGCCCTGCAGGAAGAGATGCTGACGGCTCTCGGGCTCGCGTATCGGGTGATCGACGTCGCCGCAGGAGATCTGGGCTCGAGTGCCGCGCGCAAGTACGACATCGAAGCCTGGGTGCCCACGCAGGGGGCGTTCCGCGAACTCACGTCGACCTCGAACTGCACCACGTTCCAGGCTCGTCGCCTCGACATCCGGCACCGTCCGGCTGCGGAGGACGGGAAGTCCGCCAAGACGCAGCACGTCGCGACCCTGAACGGCACCCTCGCCACCACGCGCTGGATCGTCGCGCTGCTGGAGACGCACCAGCGCGCCGACGGCTCCGTGCTCGTGCCCGAGGTGCTGCAGCCGTATCTCGGCGGCCTCGCCGTGCTGGAGCCGGAGGCGTGACCGACGCTTCGCCAGTCTCGGGGACCCCCTGGCTCGTCGGACTCGACGTCGACGGCACCATCCTGCTGCAGGACGAGACGATGAGTCCCGGCGTGCCCGAAGCCGTCGCGCGGCTCAGAGACCTGGGCCACGTGGTCACGATCGCGACCGGTCGCAGCTGGATGGGCACGCAGCGCTACGTCGAGGAGCTCGGTCTGACTCCGGAGTACGTGGTGTGCTCGAACGGCGCGGTCACCATGCGACGCACAGGCGACGCGTGGGAGCGCTGGCATGTGGAGACGTTCGATCCCTCGACGGTGCTCTCGCTGCTGCGCGAGCGTCTGCCGGATGCGCGCTACATGGTCGAACTCGGATCGGGGCAGCGGCTGTACACCGCGCAGCTCGACGACTGGACCCTCGACGGTGGGCGTCAGGTGCTGTTCGAAGAACTCGGCGCGGCGCCGGTCTCGCGCATCGTCGTGGTCTCGCCCGGGCATGACGAGGAGGACTTCCACCGTCTCGTCGCGGATGCCGGGCTCAACGAGGTCTCCTACGCGATCGGCTGGACGGCCTGGCTCGACATCGCTCCGCAGGGCGTCGACAAGGGTACGGCCATGGAACGCGTGCGCGCGCGGCTCGGTATCGACGGCCAGCAGGTGCTCGTCGCCGGTGACGGCCGCAACGACATCGGCATGTTCGGCTGGGCGCTCGGCGTCGGTGGCCGAGCGGTGGCGATGGGGCAGGCTCCGGATGTCGTGAAGGACGCCGCGGGGGAGATCACCGGAGATGTGGCCGATGGCGGGCTCGCGACGGCGTTGAACACGCTTCCGACGGCCGTCGAGGTCGGCGCGGGCGACTAGCGCTCTGGTTCGAGCCCGAGTGGGGCTCGACGACCTGAGGAACCCGCCCCGGCGCGAGACGTGCATGCGAGTGGACTTCCGTGATTCTACGGATGTCGGCCTGTCTCGTCGGGTGCGAATCTGAAGGCGCACGATCGTCGACACGACGATGATGCCGCCGAGGTTGGCTCGCCCCGGTGAAACAGGGTCGAGAGGATGACGTCATGGGTTTCAAGGTCCGAGGGGCAGTGGCCGCTGGCGCGATCGCATTGGCGATCGCGTGCGGGACGCCGATAGCGGCCCACGCGGGCGACACCGTCTATGCGTGGAACTATCAGGGAACCGACTCCGGCGGGGCGTACGTGTACTCAAATCACCTCGGTGGAACGATCACGCTCGCGTCGTTCGTAGGCGACTCGTTCTACGGTTCGGAAGCGGACATCGTTCTGGACTCCGTCGGCAAGGACTGAACGTGGTGCGGCCGCCGTATCAGCCTCGAGGGTCGAATCGGGCGGGTGGGTGAGTCGCCGCCACGAGCGCACGCAGGTCCTCCAGCGCTGACGGCACGGCACCCAGCGCGCGTGCCTGTACGAGGATGTTACCCAGAGCGGTCGCCTCGACCGGACCCGCCAGCACGGGAAGACCGGAGCGGTCGGCCGTCGCCTGGCAGAGCAGCCGATTCAGCGATCCGCCGCCGACGAGATGGATGGCGTCGATCTCGCGCCCTGACAGCGTGCCAGCGGTGCGGATCGCGTCCGCGAATGCCTCGGCGATGCTCTCGACGACGCTGCGCGCGAACGCGGCTCGCGTGGCCGGGACCCGTCCGCCGGCTGCCTGAAGCAGGGTGGCGATCCGGGCCGGCATGTCCCCTGGCAGGCTGAGTGTCGCGTCGTTCGCATCGAACAGCGAAATGTCTCCGGCGACCTCCGCCGCCGCCGCCAGCAGCTCAGGCAGGTCGATCGGCGACCCGTCCTCCGCTTCCCAGGCGCGCACGCTCTCGCTGAGGAGCCAGAGTCCGGTGACGTTGTGCAGGAAGCGGATGCGACCGTCGACGCCGCGCTCATTGGTGAAGTTCGCGTCGCGCGCGGCATCCGACAGCACTGGCTCTGCCAGCTCGACGCCGACGAGTCCCCAGGTGCCGCAGGAGATGTAGGCGGAGCGCAGGGACGAGAGAGGGGTGGCGACGACGGCGGATGCCGTGTCGTGCGAGCCCACGGCGATGACCGGCAGGGTCTTGACGACGCGGCCGGCGACGTCAGGACGGAGCGTTCCGAGCAGCGTTCCCGGGTCGACGAGGCCAGGGAGCAATCGGGTCGGGATGCCGAGGCGCTCGGCGAGCTCGAGATCCCACTCACCGGTGCGGATGCCGAGAAGTCCCGTCGTCGACGCGTTCGTCCGTTCGGCGACGCGGGCTCCGGTGAGCAGGAACGCGATGAGGTCGGGGATGAGCAGCGCGGTGTCGGCATCGGGCAGACGCTCGTCGGCCCGGTACTGGTACAGCGTGTTGAACGGCAGGAACTGCAGGCCGTTGCGCTCGTAGAGCTCATCGAAGGGGGCGACATCGTGGACGTCTAGGACACCCCTTTCGGTGCGCCCGTCACGGTAGTGGAACGGCTGATCGAGCAGTTCGCCGTCGCGCAGCAGGCCGTAGTCGACCGCCCACGAGTCGACGCCGATGCTCTCGATCGCCGGTTCACGGCGGACAGCCTCGGCGAGGCCGTCGAGGATGTTCTCATACAGGGCATCGAAGTCCCAGTGCAAGCCATCGTCGCGCTGCACCGGACCGTTCGGGAACCGCGAGACGAGTTCGAGTTCCAGTCGGTCCTCCCCGACCCGGCCGATCATGACCCGTCCGCTGGTGGCGCCGAGGTCCACCGCTGCGACCGCGCGCACGGTCATCGCCTGGCCGCCCCTCGGTCGTGCGGACGGATCGACGCGTTTTGTCCCGTCGCTGGCGCTCCTCCCCACCTCTCTCCGACCAGCGCTTCGCGCTGCCCGGAGCCTCGGGGGCGTGGGCCCGGCTCAACGACCGATGACGATCCCCGGTCGTTGAGCGAGCGAAGCGAGACGAAACGCTGCCGAAGGGTCATCGCAGGAACGCGGCCGCGACGCCGGAGTCGACGGGGATGTGCAGGCCGGTGGTGCGGCTCAGCTCCGGGCCGGTGAGCACATAGACGGCATCCGCCACATTCTCCGGTACGACCTCGCGCTTGAGGATCGTGCGGTTCGCGTAGAACTGGCCGAGGTCCTCCTCCGCGACGCCGTAGGTCGCGGCGCGGTTCGCGCCCCAACCCGAGGCGAAGATGCCGGAGCCGCGGACCACGCCATCGGGGTTGATGCCGTTGACGCGGATGCCGAACTCACCGAGCTCGACGGCGAGCAGCCGCACCTGGTGCGCCTGGTCGGCCTTCGTCGCGGAGTACGCGACGTTGTTCGGGCCGGCGAAGACGGAGTTCTTCGACGAGATGTAGATGATGTCGCCGCCGAGCTTCTGGTCGATGAGTACCTTCGCTGCCGCCTTCGACACCAGGAACGAGCCCTTCGCCATCACATCGTGCTGCAGGTCCCAGTCCTTCTCGGTCGTCTCCAGCAGTGGCTTCGAGAGTGACAGCCCGGCGTTGTTGACCACGAGGTCGACGCCTCCGAAGGCGAGGACCGCCTCGTCGAGCGCGGCCTGTACGGCGGCGGCGTCGGCGACGTTCGCGGCGACGCCGATCGCGACATCGGTGCTCCCGAGTTCCGCTGCCGCAGCCTGCGCCTTTTCGAGGTCGAGGTCGGCGATGACGACACAGGCGCCCTCGGCCGCGAGTCGGGTGGCGATGGCTTTGCCGATGCCGGAGGCTGCTCCCGAGACGAACGCGATGCGTCCCTGGTGGGACTTCGGCTTCGGCATCCGCTGCAGCTTCGCCTCTTCCAGCGCCCAGTACTCGATGCGGAACTTCTCGGCATCGGAGATGGGGGAGTATGTCGACAGCGCCTCGGCGCCGCGCATCACGTTGATCGCGTTGACGTAGAACTCTCCCGCGACCCGAGCAGTCTGCTTGTTCGCTCCGTAGGAGAACATGCCGACGCCCGGCACGAGCACGATGAGCGGGTCTGCGCCGCGGATCGCGGGGGACTCGGCTGTCGCATGCGCGTCGTAGTAGGCCTGATAGTCGGCACGGTATTCGGCGTGCAACTCGTGCAGGCGCGCGATCTGTTCCTCGGCGGATGCCGAACTCGGCAGGTCGAGAATGAGCGGCTTCACCTTGGTGCGCAGGAAATGGTCGGGGCAGCTCGTGCCGAGAGCCGCGAGTTCCGGGGCGCGCTCGGACACGAGGAAGTCGAGCACGACATCGGCATCGGTGAAGTGCCCGACCATCGGCCTGTCGGTCGAGGCGATGCCGCGGATCGTGCCGGCGAGGGCAGCGGCGCGTTCCCGGCGATCGGGATCGGGGAGGGCCTCGAAGCCGGCGCGGGTGCCGCCGAACGGGTCGGCCTTGCCGTGCTCGGCGATGTAGGCGGCAGCGGTGTCGATGATCCAGAGGGAGTTCGCCTCGGACTCCTCGGACGTGTCGCCCCACGCGGTGATGCCATGCCCGCCGAGGATGCAGCCGATTGCCTGCGGGTTCTTCGCCTTGATGGCGGCGATGTCGAGGCCGAGCTGGAAGCCGGGGCGCCGCCAGGGCACCCAGACGACCTTCTGTCCACCTGTGCCGTCGCCGAAGATCTTCGCGGTGAGTTCCTCGCCGTCTGCAGCCGTCGCGATCGCGATGCCGGAGTCGGGATGCAGGTGGTCGACGTGAGCGGCATCCACGAGCCCGTGCATGGCCGTGTCGATCGAGGGAGCGGCTCCTCCCTTGCCGTGCAGGCAGTAGTCGAAGGCGGCGACCATCTCGTCTTCCCGGTCGATGCCGGGGTAGACGTCGACGAGCGCGCGCATGCGATCGAGGCGCAGCACGGCCAGGCCCGGCTCGGTCAGCGTGCCGAGGTCGCCACCGGAACCCTTCACCCAGAGCAGTTCGACCGGCTGCCCCGTCACCGGGTCGATCTCGGTGCCCTGGGCGGAGGTGTTGCCGCCGGCGTAGTTCGTGTTCTTGGGGTCGGCGCCCAGGCGATTGCTGCGCGTGAGGAGAGCGGCGGCGGTGGGGTTGGTCATGTCAGCCTTCTTGGGTCGGTGCAGTTCGGGTCGACTCGACGTGCGAGCGCGTCATGCGTCGAGGCGGGTGTGACAGGTCCGCGCGGTGGATGCGCTCGGCGAATCGCTCGATGGATGCCGTGGCCGCGGCCTCCTCGGGACGGTTGAGGTGCCCGTGGGTGGTGTCCGGCTCTGTCGACACGTCGATCTCGACTCCCGCTTCTGCGAGTGCCAGGGCGAACGCTTCGCCGGAGACCCGGAGTTCGTCGGCCTCGCCGTTGATCATGATCGTGGCGGGGAAACCGGCGAGCTGCGCTGTCGTCGCGGTGCCGGGGATGGCGTAGACCTCGGCGCCGTCGACCGCCCCGCCGAGGTAGTTCTCGTACATGCCGAGCACGATCTCCGGGCCGAATCGGTCGGCATCGGGATCCGCATCGAGCAGCGCGCGCAGCACGGCATCCGGGGCATCCTGCACGGCTTGCAGCGTCGGGTAGGCGAGCACCGCCAGCGCGGGGACGACATCGCTCTCGTGCGCGAGACGAAGTGCCGCACCGGCGGCCAGGTTGCCGCCTGCGCTCGCGCCGCCGATCGCCCACGGCCCGGTCGCCAGACCTGATTCCGTGGCCCACTGGAATGCGAAGATCATCTCCTCGTGCGCGACGGGGTAATGAGCGCCTCCGAGTGCCCGGGCGTCCGGCGATTCGCCGCCATCCGCGGGCAACGGCGCCAAGCGGTACTCCACGCTGACGACCGTGATGCCGCGCTCCGCGAACGCGCGGCTGACCCAATCGGCCTCGGGCATCTCGAGCTCGCCGGCGGCGAACCCGCCGCCGTGCGCCCAGACCAGGCCGTGCGTGCCGGGGGATGAGGGCGAGTAGACGCGCACGCGGAGGTGCCCGTGCGGTCCATTCAGAATCCGGTCGGCGACCTCGAAGCGAGTGGTCATCGACTCAGGCGCCCCAGCCGGCCTGCACGCCGCCGACGCGGTCGGCCGCGATCCGTGCCAGATGGCCGGACTCGGCGAACGCCTTCATCGGGTCCGCTGCGAGACCGCGCGACTCGCGCCACTCGGCCAGGGCAGGACGGACGTCGGTGTAGAAGGCATCCATGAACACGGCGTTGGCGGCGAGCACATCGCCGGACTTCTGCGCCTGGGTGAGAGCGTCGCGATCGACGAGCAGCGCGCGAGCCGTCATCTCCTGCACGTTGAGCACCGAGCGGATCTGGCCGGGGATCTTGTCTTCGACGTTGTGGCACTGGTCGAGCATGAAGGCCACGTCGGGGTTGTTCAGCCCGCCACCCCTGACGACCTCGAAGAGGATGCGGAACAGCTGGAACGGGTCGGCCGCGCCGACGATCAGGTCGTCGTCGGCGTAGAAGCGCGAGTTGAAGTCGAACGAGCCGAGCTTTCCGAGGCGCAGCAGCTGCATCACGATGAATTCGATGTTGGTGCCCGGTGCATGATGGCCGGTGTCGAGGCAGACCATCGCCTTGTCGCCGAGGGATGCGACCTGTGCGTACGACGTACCCCAGTCCGGAACGTCGGTGTGGTAGAAAGCCGGCTCGAAGAACTTGTACTCCAGCACCAGGCGCTGGTCATCTCCCAGGCGCGCGTAGATCGTCTGCAGCGATTCCTGCAGGCGGTCCTGGCGTCCGCGCAGGTCGGCTTGGCCGGGGTAGTTCGAGCCCTCGGCGAGCCAGATCTTCAGGTCACGGCTCCCGGTCGCATCCATGACGTCGATGCAGGCGAGGTGGTGGTCGATCGCCTTCCGGCGGATCGCGGAATCCTCGTGGGTGAGGGCCCCGTACTTGTAGTCGTCGTCCTGGAAGGTGTTCGAGTTGATGGTGCCCAGGGCCACGCCGAGGTCCTCGGCGTGCGTGCGGAGAGCGGCGAAGTCGCACATGTCCCAGGGGATGTGCAGCGCCACGCTCGGCGCGAGCGCCGTGTACTTGTGCACCTGAGCGGCGTCGGAGATCTTCTCGAACGGGTCGCGTGGTGTGCCCGGTGTGCCGAACACCTTGAAGCGCGTGCCGGAGTTGCCGAACGCCCAGGAGGGGAGCTCGATGGCCTGCTGCTCGAGGGCGGCCAGGGTGTCTGGGGAGAGGATGCTCATGGGGCGCTGCCTTCGTCGTCTTCGTCGGATGTATCGGGCTCGCCGGCTGCGACGAGCTGGTCTTCGAGATGGAACACCTCGGACAGCGGGATAGCCGCCTGATCGGGACGACCGTCGAGGCCGATGAAGAAGCGACCCATCTCGGCCTCCCATCGGGAGGCGATCTCGGAGGCGGCGAGGTACGCCTGCGCTGCCGCGTCGTCGTCGGTCTCGTAGTAGCCGATGAGGGTGCCGCTGTCGCCCAGGAAGAGGGAGTAGTTGCGGCGACCGGCGGCCGCGATCTCGGCGAGCATCTCTGGCCACACCGGGGAATGGCGGGCGAGGTACTCGTCCAGGAGCTCAGGGCGGACCTGGAGCCGGAAGCAGTGGCGGGTCATGGGCTCACATTTCGGAGGATCATCATTGAATCGTTTCATGCAAGTCTAGAGGGTGACGGATGAGATGTGCAAGAACGGTCGTGGGACCGGCCGGGTCACTCGTCGAGCAGGCCGGCGATCTCGTCATCCGTGAGGCGTCCGTCAGCGACGGCTCCGCGGAACGACACGGTGATGCTCGCGCCGACGTCGAGTCGGAGCGCGTCCTGCCAGGCGAGCGCCGAGCCCACGCCGGGATAGGCGTCGACGCGCACGAACCAGGGGTCCTCACACGTGCGGTCGTCATCGCCGGCGAGTGCGACGGTGGCCTCGCCCTCGGCGAAGCGCGCGCTGAACGCCAGCCACGGCGCGACGGTGCCGTGCACGGCGTCTTCGCCTGCCGCTCGTCCGGTTCGCACGTCGACGTCGGATGCCGCAGGGAACCGCCAGGCGAAGCCGCCGTAGCCGCCGCCGACACGGCCGTTGCTGGCTGGGCTGCCGAGTTCGACCGGAGTGCTCTCCGCCCGCAGCGTCGTCGTCGTCCGGAACAGCCACGCACGCGGATCGGATGACTCTCGCAGCTGCCACCGCGTGGATTCGCTCAGCAGCACGTCGCCGCCGGGCGCGATCCAGTCGGCGGTCGAGGAGAAGCCGTCATCGTCGAGGGCGAACGACGTCGTCCGGATGCGGCCGTGGTCGCTCAGCCAGCGATATCCGAGGTCGCGTGTGTAGGTGGGGCCACCCCAGAAGTTCACGCCGTTCACATGCTGAAGCGCGATCGAGACACCGAGGTGCCAATCGTGATCGGCGGGGTGTGCGGCGGAGACGACGACGCCGGACGGCGTGCGCACGGGGTGCAGGAAGGGCCGCGATCCCGACGTGTGGGCGACTGCCGATCCGTCATCATGCACGGCGACGACGGCCGCGCCGACACGGAGCTCGTGCGTGCGGCCGGCCAGTGGCGCCGCAGCGAAGGGGGCATGCAGCTCGCTGAACAGGGCGCCGGATCTCGCGGTGCGCTCGACCCACTCCGCGATGCCGTCGATGGTCGTGAGGGGTGACGGTCGGTCGGTGAGGAGCGTGATCGCAGCATCCGGTACCGGAGCGGGATCGGGCGCGGTGCGCACCGCCTCCATCACGGCCATGAACGCTCCGGTCTCGACCAGGGGAGCGTGCAGGGGGGCGCCGTGGTCGCGATGATCGAGCAGCTCCTCGAAGAGCTCGGTGCGTCCGGTGTCGACCTCGCTGCCGTCCGGGTGGATGAGCCGGTCGGTCGTGTAGGAGAAGATCACGTCGGCCTCGGGCGTGCGCACCTCGATGAGCGGGTCGGAATGCTCGGGGGCGGCGAGGGTCAGCGCCGCGGAGACGATTCGCCCGTCGGTGAGCGTGATCCGGACGCTGGAGGTGTCGTCGGCCTCGATGTCGTTCGCGCGGTAGAGCTCGAGCTCGACTCGCGCGACGTCGTCACGGTGCCGGGCGCCGGCGATGCGCAGAGCGGTGGCGACGGCGTGCGAGAGCGGGTTCGTCACGACGCCGTCCACGACGGGGTGGCCGTCGAGGGTGCGTCTGCCCGCCCATGCAGAGCGCGACCAGTAGGCGGCATCCCTCGCCCAGGCGCCCCAGGTTGCGACCGATGTCGGTTCGCCCAGTTCTGCGAGGCGGTCGAACGCGTGCGAGCCGAAGCTCTGGAACCCGACCTGCACCGCTCGACCTGAGCGCTTCTGCAGGGCCAGCAGTGCTTCGAACTGCTCCATGGTCGCGAGCGGCGGTTTCTCGAGGTAGAGATCGCAGCCACGCTCGAGCGCGAGCGAGGCGAGTGCGAAATGCGTGCCGGTCGGCGTCGCGATGATCACCACGTCGGGGCGGATGCCCGCGTCGAAGGCCTCGGCGAGCCCGGCGAAGGCGGGTGCGTCGGAGCCGTAGCCCTCGCCGGGTCCACCGTTCGGATCCGCCAACGCCACCACGCGCACACGATCACCGAGACGTTCCAGGTTGCGCAGGTGGTCAGCGCCGAAACCGTGGGCTCCGACGAGCAGCACGTCTGTGGCCATCGCGGGAATCCTTCGGTCGGGGAGCGGATGCTGCATCACATTCTCCTCCAGCATATGGGAAAGCGCTTCCCGAACGACGGAGATGTATCGACGGGCGGCCTGGAGGGCGGAACGATGGGCGTGTTCATTACAACGTTTACCATACGATCGATGATGATGAGAATGAGCTATTGCGAAACGTTTCAATCCCGAGTAGATTGCCGGGAAGCGCTTTCCTGTTAGCGCGAAACCACAGCAATGACCGGTCAGCGGCGCCCGGCCCCACCGGTCGACGAAGAAGTTCACCAAGAGAGGACAACGATGTTCATTACGAAGCGAATCGCGGCGGCGACCGCCCTCGTCGCGGGTGCGGCACTCGCGCTCGCCGGCTGCGCCGGAGGCGCAGCACCCGATGCGAAGCCGGTCTACGACGCCGACGAGAAGGTCACGCTCACCTTCACCTGGTGGGGCAACGACGACCGAGCCAGCCGTTACGAAGCACTCATCGAGGCGTTCAACGAGGAGTACCCGAACATCACGATCGAGGGCAGCTTCACCGACTTCCCCAGCTACTGGGAGAAGCGCCAGACCGAGGCAGCTGGCAACGGTCTCCCCGATGTCTGGCAGTTCTCCGACTCGTATCTGCGTCAGTACGGGGAGTCGGGCCTGCTGCTCGACCTCGGCACGTACAAGGACTTCGTCGACACCTCGACGTTCGATGAAGCGCTACTCGGCACCGGGCAGCTCGACGGCAAGCAGTTCTCGCTGCCGACCGGCTACAGCGCCTGGGCGGTCTTCCAGAACGACGACCTGCTCAGCCAGGTCGGGGTCGAGCCGTATGAAGGCGGCACTTCGTACGAGGACCACGACGAATGGATGGCGAGCGTCACCGAGGCCTCCGCCGGCAGCGTCTACGGCGGCACCGACTACACGCAGCGCATCCAGAACCTCGAGCTCCTGCTCCGTCAGGACGGCGGAAATCTGTTCACTGACGACGGCGCCCTCGGCTTCGACGAGGACCAGTTGCGCGAGTTCTGGGAGTCCGGCGCGCAGGTGCGCGACGGCGTCGGCATTCCGCAGTCCCGGCTCGAGGAAATCACCCCGACCTCGGGACTCGGCGCCAAGCTGACCGCGAGCGAGATGAGCTGGTCGAACTTCCTCGGCGGATATCTCGCCGAGACGGGCGACTCCGCGCTGTCGATGGTGGCACCGCCGACCAGCGACGACGACGCCAAGGACCTCTACCGCCAGGCCGGACTGCAGGTCGCGGTCTCGGCCAACACCGAGCACCCGGAGGCCGCCGCGATCTTCCTCGACTTCCTGGTCAATTCGCCCGAGTCCGGCGAGATCTTCGGCACCACACTCGGATTCCCGGCTTCCTCGAGCAAGCTCGACGGCGCGAAGCTCGAAGGCGCTGACAAGCAGGTCGCCGACTACCTCGAGTCCGTCGCCGACCGCATCGGAGACGCGCCGCCCGTGCCGGTGAAGGGATACGGCTCGATCGAGCAGACGTTCTGGGACCTCGGCAAGTCGATCGGCCTGGGGGCGATCAGCGTCGACGACGCGGTGACCCAGTTCTTCGATGAGGCCGAAGTCATCCTTGCGGGCTGACCTCGAAAGGATCACTGCGATGTCCACCGAATCGGCGATCGCGCCGAGTGCTTCACGCGTCGCCGATTCCGGTGGCCGCCCCTCGGCCGATGGTCGAGGGGCGGTATCCCGACGGCGCGGTTCCCGCCGGGATACCGTCGCCGGCTACGTCTTCCTCTCGCCGTGGCTGCTCGGCTTCATCGGTCTCACGGCCGGGCCGATGTTGTTCTCGCTGTATCTGGCGTTCACGACGTACGACATCTTCAGTTCGCCCCAATGGACGGGGCTTGCGAACTTCGAGCGGATGATGGGGGACCAGAAGTTCTGGGGCTCCGTCCAGATCACGCTCGGGTATGTCCTCATCGGCACACCGATCAAACTGGCCGCCGCTCTCGGCGTCGCGATGCTGCTCAACGCGCGCTCGCGCGGCTCCGGCTTCTTCCGGTCGGCGTTCTACGCGCCGTCGCTGATCGGCGCCAGCGTCTCGATCGCGATCGTCTGGCGTGCGATGTTCGCCACGGACGGTCCCGTCGACGGCACCCTGAGCCTGTTCGGTATCGAGATGGGCGGATGGGTCGGCATCCCGGCGCTCGTGCTGCCGATGATGATCCTGCTCGCGGTCTGGCAGTTCGGGGCCCCCATGGTCATCTTCCTGGCCGGTCTCAAAGGGGTGCCGGCCGAGCTGTACGAAGCGGCATCCGTCGACGGCGCAGGCCCCTGGCGCAAATTCTTCAACGTCACCCTGCCCATGCTGTCCCCCGTCATCTTCTTCAACCTGTTGCTGGAGATGATCAATGCCTTCCAGATCTTCGCGTCGGCGTACATCATCGGCTCCGGTACCGGGGGACCTGCCGGCGCGACGAACTACTACACGGTCTACCTGTACACGCGTGCGTTCCGCGACGGGCAACTCGGTTACGCCTCGGCGATGGCCTGGGTGCTCCTGATCGTCGTCGGAATCATCGCGTTCCTGATGTTCCGCACCTCGAGAAGCTGGGTGCACTACGGAGGTGACTCGCGATGAGCGAGACGAGAACCCTGCTCACGGTCGACAAGAACCGGATCGCCCGCGCGGCTCCGGTCGGCCGGTCTCGCACGCGGTCGCGGACCATCGCCATCATCTGGGGGATCATCGCGATCGCCCTCGCCGCGATCGTGCTCTACCCGCTCATCTGGATGTTCGCGGCGTCCTTCAAGCCGCACTCCGAGTTCGGAGCCAACCAGGGGCTGCTGCCGCAGAACCCGACCTTCGACAACTACCTCACGGTGCTCGGCGGCGTGGGCGGCGTGCCGCTGTGGCAGTTCTTCCTGAACTCGCTGCTGCTCGCGGTCGGATCGGTGATCGGCGTCGTCATCTCTTCGTCGATGGCCGCGTATGCCTTCGCCCGGATCGACTTCCGGGGTCGGGCGGTCTTCTTCACGGTGATGATCGGAACGCTGCTGCTGCCGTTCCACGTGCTGATCATTCCGCAGTACATGCTGTTCCGGAATCTGGGGCTGGTCGACACCTTCGTGCCGCTGCTGATCGGGAAGTTCTTGGCCACAGAGGCATTCTTCGTCTTCCTCATGGTGCAGTTCATCCGCGGTCTGCCGCGCGAGCTCGATGAGGCGGCGCGGATCGACGGGGCAGGTCACCCGCGGGTGTTCTTCTCGATCACGTTGCCCCTCATCAAGCCCGCGCTGATCACGTCGTCGATCTTCGCGTTCATCTGGAGCTGGAACGACTTCCTCGGGCCGCTGCTGTACCTCAATTCACCGAGCAAGCAGCCGGTGCCGCTCGCGCTGCGGATCTTCAACGACCAGACCTCCACCTCGGATCTCGGTGCGACCATCGCGGTCTCCGTGCTGGCGCTGCTGCCCGTGCTGGCGTTCTTCATGATCTTCCAACGCTTCCTCGTCGAGGGCGTCGCGACGCAGGGGTTGAAGGGCTGATGACACGGCGCATGCCGCGGGCGCGGACCCGCAGGCCGGAGATCGACGGCAGCGTGCTGCGCTGGCCGGGCGCGGTGAACCGATACGCCCTGTTCGCGGAGGTCATGTGGGTCGGTATCCTGGTGGTCGCGTGCTCGTTGCCGATCGTGACGATGCCGGCCGCGCTCGCCGCCGGCATCCGTCATCTGCGTCGTCACCTGCGGGCGGAGGCATCCGGCGTCGGGCTCTTCCTGCGGGACGTGCAGGGGGCGCTCCTCGGTGGACTGGGCGTCGGGGCGGTCGCGGTCGCGGCGACCGCGTTGCTGGTCTGGGATGTACTGCTCGCGAGCGGGGGAGTGCTGCCCGGCGGGCCAGTGGTCGGTGTGGTCGGCGTGTTCGGTCTGCTCTTCGTCGCACTCGCCACCCTGACGGCCGCCGCCGGCTGGTCGCCGACGAGCGGATGGCTCGCCGCGGTTCGCGCCGTGCCCGCCAGGATCGGAGCGGATGCCATGGGATCGGCGTACCTCGCCGCGGCGATCGTGCTCACCGCGGTCGTCACCTGGCAGTTGCTCCCCTTGATCGTTCCGGGCGTCGGCTGCCTCGTGTTCGCGGTGGTGGCGGTCGGCGAACGGAAACGCTGAGTCGCGTGTCACACTGGACGGCGATGCGAGAAGGGCAGAGGTGACCATGTCGGTGAGCGTCAAGGATGTCGCGGCAACCGCCGGCGTATCGGTCGGCACCGTCTCGAACGTGCTGAACCAGCCCGATCGGGTCGCGCCCGCCACGGCGGAACGGGTGCTTCGGGTCATCCGCGAGCTCGGGTTCGTCCGCAACGATGCGGCCAGGCAGCTCCGGGCCGGCCGCAGTCGCAGCATCGGCCTCGTCGTCCCCGATGTCGGCAACCCGTTCTTCGCCGAGGTGGCACGCGGAGCCGAGGACAGAGCGGCCGAAGCCGGACTCACCGTCCTCCTCGGCAACAGCGACGAGAACCCGACGCGACAGGCCGCTCATCTCGAGCTGTTCCGCGAGCAGCGGGTGAACGGTCTGCTGGTCACACCCGTCTCCGACGACCTGACCGCACTGCGCGCGCTGAAGGAGGCCGGTGTGCCCGTGGTCTTCGTCGACCGTGAGGACCCGGATCAGGAGTTCGCGTCGGTCGCGGTCGACGATGTCGAGGGTGGGCGCCTCGCGGTCGCGCACCTGCTCGACCGCGGGCGCCGGCGGATCGCCTTCCTCGCCGGGCCGACGTCGATCCCGCAGGTCGCACATCGTCTTCAGGGCGCGCGCGCAGCCGTGGATGCTGTCGGTGGGGCGACGCTCGAGGTGATCGAGCGCGGAGGGCTGACCGTGCTGAACGGACGCGCAGCGGGGGAGGACATCGTCGCGCGCGTGCCGGCGGACCGCCCGGACGCCGTGTTCGCCGCCAACGACCTGCTCGCGGTCGGACTGCTTCAAGCCTTCGCTCTCGGTGGCGGCATCCGCGTCCCGGAGGACATCGCGCTGGTCGGCTACGACGACATCGACTTCGCTGCCGCCACGGTCGTCCCGCTCACCTCGGTGAGCCAGCCGGCGCGCATGCTGGGATGGACCGCGGTGGACCTGCTCCTCAAGGAGACATCCGAAGAGCCGCGTGATCATGACCGCTCCGTCCGCTTCCAGCCGCAACTCGTCGTACGGGAGTCGAGCGGCTGAGACATGCACATCCAGGACCCGCCCAGGTCGGCGCGAGAGAATGGAACTCGGCTAGACTCACGCCTTGTCGGTAGATGCATCTATCGGGAGGGTTGTCCGAGCGGCCGATGGAGCTGGTCTTGAAAACCAGTGGGCAGAGATGTCTCAAGGGTTCGAATCCCTTACCCTCCGCAGAATTGAGCACGGTGTAAGCCCCCAACGCACCGCATGCAGAGCCGAAAGGTCCCCGATTGAGCGAGAACACCCGACGCCGTCGCACCATCGCGCGGCATGGTCAGTTGCGTACGCCCAGCACGGCCTCTCAGCTGCTCAAGCTCATCGGCATCGCGATGGCGGTGGTGCTGGTCAGCGGCATCGGCGTCGCGGCGTATGTGTTCTACGACCTCGCCAGCACGGTCACGGCGAACGCCGTCGAGCTCGAGGGCCAGGAGGAGCTCCCGCCGGACATCGGTGCGTACAAGGGTGGATTCAACCTGCTCCTCACCGGCGTCGATACCTGTGAAGAGGCGTACAAGCAGTACTTCGGCGAGCGTTGCTCGGGTCCGGATTCGGAAGGCACCCTCAACGATGTGAACCTGCTGATCCACGTCTCCGAGGAACCCCGCCGCATCACGGCCGTCAGCTTCCCGCGCGACCTGATGATCCCGATCCCGGAGTGCGTGGATGCCGACGGCGACGTCCGCTCCGGGATGAGCAAGCAGCCCCTGAACACGGCGTACACCGACGGTGGCCTCAACTGCGTCGTGAAGACGATCTCCGCGCTCACGGGCCAGGAGATCCAGTTCGCGGCATCCGTCACGTTCGGTGGCGTGATCGAGATCACGAACGCGATCGGCGGCGTCGACGTGTGCCTCGCCAACCCCATCCAGGACGATCACACCGGCCTCGACATGGCGGCCGGAAACCACACGATCCAGGGGATCGAGGCGCTGCAGTTCCTCCGCACCCGCCACGGCGTCGGCGACGGCAGCGACCTCGGTCGCATCGGCAACCAGCAGCAGTACATGACGAGCCTGGCGCGCAAGATGATCAGCGGCGAGACGCTCGGCAACATCCCGGTGATGCTCAAGCTCGCGACCACCGGCGTGAAGAACCTCGAGCCGAGTCAATCGCTCGCCGATCCGATGAAGATCGTGCAGATCGCGCTCGCGGTGAAGAACGTGCCGTTCCAGGACATCGTCTTCCTGCAATACCCGAACGTCACGGACTACGACGACCCCAACAAGGTCATCCCGGACGAGGAAGCCGCGGCGGCCATGTGGGACGCGATCAACGCCAATTCGCAGTTGCAGATCACCCACGTGAACACCGACAGGGACGGCGTCGTCGTGACGGACCCGCCTCCTGGCGAGACAGATCCGGCCGCGACGCCGGATCCGTCGCAGCCCGTTGTGGCGCTGCCGGACTCCATCAAGGGCAACTCCGCGGCCCAGCAGACCTGCTCGAACGGCAACGTCCGCGAGTAGCGGCCAGCCGCGGGAGGGCGCCGGTTCGTGCCCGCCCGCGGGAGCAGTTATGATTACTACGTGCATCCGTGCTTTCGGGTCGGATGCCTGGAGACGTCGCATAGTCCGGCCTAGTGCACCACCCTGCTAAGGTGGAGACCCCTCACGGGGTCCAGGGGTTCAAATCCCCTCGTCTCCGCCATAAAAAGTCCTGATCAGAGCATGCTCTTGTCTAGCTGGATCTCGCTCAGCGCAGCTCTTAAATTCGGATCCTCAACGTGCGATGCGTACTCAGCGCGAACCGTCTGAAGACCATCCAGATGCTGGAGTGCGGCGATCTCCTGCCTTTCGCCCAGCACGTGAGCGTAGATTCTCAACAGAGTCGCCGCGTTCTTGTGCCCTAGCCACTTCGCAACCTGGTGCACCGGGATCCCAGCGCGTAGCCAGCTCGAGGCTGCGTAATGCCTGAGGTCGTGGATCGTGTGGCCGAACGAGGTCTCGCTCCATTTGACGTATCGGCGGAAGAGATTCCCTCGGAGTTGCTTGCCGGTCTTCGAGACGAACAAGTACTCGCCGGGCTTACGCTCGCCGGCGTGTCCACGCGCAATCTCAAGTGCGCGTGCCGTGAGCGGCACTGTGCGGGTGTTCTTCGTTTTCGTGCCTTTCTCCTGGTATCCGTCCGACTGTGCACGCGAGATTCGGATGCCCGGGAACGGCACCTCCTGCAGTCCGCGGATGCGGCTGGCGCGGAGCTCCGACCATCGGAGGCCGGTGAGGCTGATGAACTCGGTGACGTCGGCCATGCGCAGATTCAGATTGCGCTGCAGCGCGAGCGTCTCGGCGAGCTCATCGTCCGTCGGCGGATTGACCTCGTCGTCGCGATCGTCGCTCTGCTCGCCGGCAGGCATGGGTACACCGCGGACCGGGTTTCGTAGGCGCATGCGTTCGCGAACCGTGTACTGGAACAGCGCACTGAGCGTGGTACGGGCGCGCGACACGGTCGAGTACGCTTTCGTCTTCAACTCGTTGGTCAGGTGGGTGAGGATGTCTCCCTCGGAGATCGCGCTGATCGGGAGCCCCGCCCATCCCTTCGGGGTGTTGGCGAGGTTGTCCCGATCCGTACGCCAGGTGTGCGGGGCCACTTGGCCCAGACGAGATGCCAAGAAGTCTTCAACAACCTCGGCGAATGACTTTGAGCTCTGCGCCGGTGGCATGAACTCACCGAACTGGATTGCTCGGTACTGATCGCGCTCCCAGGCCTCCGCATCGGACTTGCGGCGAAAGGTCTCCATGGCAACGATGCGGCCGTGTTGCTTGATCCGCACCTGATAGCGCGGGACACCCGATTTGGTGCGGCGGGTTTCGATGCTCATGGTTCGATCCCTGCCAGTCGAAGGATGTCAACGCGGCGGTAGACCCGGCGGTGCTCGGTCAAGACGATTGGTTCAATCGGTGCGTGGCCAGCCAGTGCAAGAGCCCGCAGAGTCGTTCGATGAAGTCCGAGCCGTGCCGCGGCTTCGGATTCGGAGTAGAAGAGGCACTCCAGGCGGTCTCCATCGCGCGAAGTGTTGCCCTTCGCGGTGGTGGCGGCCCTTGATGATGCAACGGTCTTGGTGCCGCGGTGGTGCTGGGGCATGATGATCTCCTCTCGCTTCTCGAGTCAGGTGAGCAGGGCGTTCGCCGGCGCGGGCACGGGAACGCTCACCAATCCGCAATTGGTCGGTGCGGGTGTGTGGAGGAGGTTAGGCATTCGCCGGTCGGCCGACGTTTGACGTCATGCCGACCAGCCAGCCCGCCGCGCGAGCCTTCTGGATCCAGTCCGAAGCAGTCCGCTCCGGAACATCGAGTTCCAGGGAGATCAGCTTGACGGGCGGGAGATCCGCGAGTGCGGCCGTGCCGTACAGGATCTCGATCACCTCCCAGCGCTCATCCTTCATGCCTCTCTTCACGACTGCCTGAGCCATCCACGGCGGCAGAATGCGACCGTCGACTGTCGTGAGGTCCGAGACTGTGGTCCACTTCGCACCGGGGCTGTCGTCGAGCAGTAGGGCGATGCAGTGGGGGATCGCGACCTGGAGGATCGATTGCGGTGCCGCATGCTTCAATCGATCCTCGCTGAAGTCCGATGCCACTGCCCGATTGAGGATCGTCGTGATGACGTAGCGGTTTCGATCCTCGAGGTAGTGCGCCTCAATGGTGGTCTCGACGCCAGCCGCTTCATCAATGGCGGTTGCTACGAAACCTGGCGCGATGCGCAGTGCGGACCCAACGACCTCAGTGGCATCCGTCGCAGCCATCTTCCTGCCGTCAAGTGTCTTCACGTCGACCTTCACCCCCTTATTTTGCCTTATCGCACATGCGTTCCGCAGATTGCTCTTGACTGACTATACGACTTAGGAGTGTACTGATGTCAAGTGCTTTTTGAGTTCCGCATTTATTGGAGGTCATGCTCATGCGGATTGTCGCCATCTCGAACCAGAAGAACGGATCAGAGGATCTGGCGCCCGGCCCATCCGGCCCCCCGCGGCATACTGTTGCTGGCTCTAGCTCTGGGTGGAGCGCCACTCAACGGCGGCGCAAGAGGGCCCGCGACGCTTGGGAGCAAGGTGCGCTACCACTCAGGCTGCCGATCGAAGCGCTGACGCATTCCGTCGCCTCGGTGAGGGGGTGGCGATGACCACCGTGACTGTGTACTCGACAGGTCCCGCATGTATCCGCTGCACGCTGACCTGCAAACGCTTGGACGCGGTCGGCATCGGACACACGGTGATCGACATCACACGTGATGCCGACAAGGCGATCCGGGATTTCCTCACCGACGAGCTCGGTTACTCCGAAGCGCCCGTCGTGATCGTCGACGACGAACCGGAGCATCACTGGTCGGGATTCCGCCCCGACCTCATCGACGCTCTCGCCGTCCACGCCAGGAGAATCGCGAGTGAACAGCTACAGGTCTCCTCGGCGGGCCTGACGAGGAAGGCAAGCCATGTCCGACGATGATGACGCCCTCGAACGCATCGAACACGAGACCGAGGACGTGCGGGTGAAGATCGCGCACACCTACCACCAGCTCTACTTCAAGAAGCAGGCTCGAGTCGAAAGCCGCCGCGCCTACGCGCGTGACTACTACGCGGAGCACCGCGAGGAGCTTCTCGAGAAGCAGCGTCAGTACCGGGTCGCACAGCGTGCCCGCGACCCGGAGCGGTACAAGGAGTTGCGGCGGGGGAGGGCGAAGCGCTGGAGGGAAGGGCACAAGGAGCGAGAGAACGCCAAGAACAGAGCGAAGTACCGCGCCAATCCGCTCCGTGAGCTCGAACGGCGGGCCAAGTACTACGCCGAGAACGCTGATGAGATCAAGGCCCGGCGCCGTGCCAGGTACGCCGAGAACCGGGAGAAGGAAATGGCCAAGCAAACCGCGTGGCGCGACCGTGAGAAGCGCCGCCGCGAGTTGGGGTTGCCGGTGCGCCGGCTGCACGTCAGTACCGCGGATGACGTCGCCGCGAATGATGCGGCGGCGAGCGCGTTCTTCGCTCAGACGTGGGGCAAGCGCGCGATCAACCGCATGGTCAAAGGGCCGCCAACGCCGCCCGAGCTCTTGGCCGCCTTCAAGCGGCAGAGCAAGCGGATCCGCGCCGCAGGCATCCTTGCTGACAAGCGGGAGGTCCTGGAGCGGCTCGAGAAGGAACTCGGCCGCAAACCTCCGGGCCCGAAGCCGACGCCGAAGTCCAGGCGCAGCGCGAAAGAGATCGAAGAGGTGCGCCTCGACGCGATCGGCAAGCGGATCAACGATCAACTCCGGCACCGCGAGCCTCCGCGACATCCGCACCACCTCGACCCTGCGGCACCGCACCCGATGCTGCAACCGAACCAGACGATGGGAATGAACCGATGACCACGACGAACGCCGTGCCTGCAATCGACCAAACCGACGTCGAGGCGACCCTCTACCGGGTCGCGGTCTCCTCATTCACCTACTATCCCGACAAGGAAGCAGAGGAGCCCGGCTACACGCTCGACGAAGACCAGGACTGGTGTCTCGCGCCGCTTGCGGGCCTGCCAGCGGGGCAGCGAGATCAGTTAGGAGCGGCGATCCGAGTGATGGTCACCGAACCTACCGCGAACCGCCGTGAGTTCATCGCGATGCTCGCCGACCTCGCGGAGGAGTGAGGCGATGTGTCCTGCGCGAGACGGTTGCCGATGTCGGGCAGGCGTCTTTCCTGGTGGCTCATCGTAGCTCCCTGCGGGGTGCTCCGTTCCGGGCTTTCGCGGCATATGCTCCCTCGCTGCGCTCGGTCCGCTATTTCACGGTCCCGGCACTGCGCACCCCTCCGGTCGCGTCCGTAGCCACTTACCAGGAAGCCGACGCAAGAGTGGTCAGGATGCGATCTACAGCTCGATCTGTCGTCCGATGAAGGCGGCCATCCCTGGGACGGTGAAGGCGACGACGCCGTGCTCCGGGGCGAAAACGAGGCCCTTGCTGATCAGCGCGGCACGGACGGGGCCGATGCTCTTCGGTTTCTTGCCGAGCCGGGTCGCGATCTCTCCGGAGGAACTGCCGTCGTCGCCGTCGGCGGCCATCGCCCTGAGATACTGCTGCTCGGAAGGCGTGGCCCTGTCCCAGCGGACCCGGAAGAATCCGCTGTCGAGCTGGTTGTTTCCCTGGAGGACGCCGATCTCGGCATCCCGCGCGGTGATGGTGGATCCGGGTGCTGCGTTCCAGGTCTCCTGTCCGTATTGCTGGATGAAGTACGGGTAGCGGCCGGATGCTGCGACCACGACGTCGACGGCATCATCGTCCCAGGATGCGTCTTCGTGCGCGGCGGGAATTGTCAAGGCCTCGGCCACGACGCTCTGGTCGATCTGGTGGATCCGCGAGTACTGGAAGCGTTCGGCGTACGACTTCGCTTCGGCGAGGATTCGCGGCAGACTGGGCAGGCCCGCAAATGCGAACAGCGCAGGCCAGTTGTCTTGGGCGGCCGCGTGGGCGATCGTGCAGAGTGTGACGAGCTCGTCGACGGCGAGGTCTTGCGCCTCGTCGACGAGGATTGCCAGGCCGACGCCTTCTTCCTCGGCTGCGTCCGCAAGATCGTGGATGAGCTTCTTCAGGTCGGTGTCCAGAATGCCGGTGTCGGCACCCCCGCCGGGCGTCCCGGAGAGGTCGAGTCCGAACGTCCACGTCCCGGTGGTGTCGTACGAGGTCTTGAAGCTGACCGCGGTCTTGAGCGCCTTCAGGAGCCGCTTCCCGGAGGAAGGCCGTGCAAGATCCGCGAGAGGCGCGTACAACGCTTCACCGAGCAGCTCGCGCAGCGGCTTACCCGACCCGGCCTCGATCTGCGCAACGATCCAATCCTTCTTGAGCGCGTTGCGCCGGAACTCCGAAAGCAGCACCGTCTTCCCCACACCGCGCAACCCGTAGAGCACGAATGGCTGATCGGTGCGCCCGAGCTCGGCGCGCTTCAATGCGATGGCCCACGTCTGAAGCGCATCGTCACGTCCGACAAGCGCGGCCGGTTTGCGACCCGCTCCGGGTGAGTAGGGGTTCCGTACGGGATCCATCTGACGCCTCCTGCTGACGAAATCGAGGGAAGCCTAGGGATATCTAGTCGAGTCTAGCGAAATATTAGACTCGGTTAGACTTTACTAGATTTCCCTAGTTCGACTCGCAGGCCTCAGCGCGACAGCCCGCCATGCTCGGGGCCACCCGGCACCAAGATCGGCGTCGCAGCATCCACCGCCTCCTCCGTCCGCAACGAACGACGCAGCAGTTCGAGGCGCGCGGATACTTTCTGCGCCATCACCATCGCGAACTTCCCGCCCGTGGGGACGTGCAGTTCGGGGATCAGCTCATCCAGCGCAATGGCGTGGAGCTCGACGAGCGACTCGGTCACGCCGCGCGACAGATCACGTCTGGAGGTCGCGAAGTCGGTGACGTGGTGCAGTTCACTCAACCACTGCGTCGCATCGAGTCGGCTCATTCGGGCAGATTGCGCAGCCGCCAGTGCCGCGTCAGCGCCGGCGAATGCATCTGTTGCTCCCGCGCGTTGCGCGTCGAAGGCCACCCGACCGCCGCGTCCCAGCACTGTGAGGCGATCCACGGCTGCTGACTCTTCGATGGCGGGAACGAGCGATCGTGTAGCGGTGAATCCGCGATCATGCGCAGCCAGGCTTGTGTACTGCGCAGGAGCACCCGCATGCACCTCGCGCAAGTATCGCGACACAACGCACATCAAGCTCTCGGCGCGTCGCGAGGCGACGACGACGATGCGCGTAGCGAATCCTTCTGCAGCGAACCGTGCCGCCGTGGCTAGGGCGATCGACGGGTCTTGGAACGCTCCCTCAAGGAGCAACGAGCGATGGTTCTCACGGGCGAATCGGACGCAGTCGCGCACCCATCCGGCGGTGGCGCGAGAAAGGGCCGCGGATGCTTCAGGGGAGCGAGAGGCAGCGAGCTCGAGAAAGCGCGGATGGAACGCCCCAAGGTCGTCCGCGTTCAGCGCCGCGACGTCGGCCCCGTGTTCTGCGATCAGTTGGCCCGTTGACCGAGACCTACCGGCTCCGGGCTGGCCGATCAGCAAGACGAGCGTCGGATCATCGCTTGAGACTGCGGGCGGGAAGTAGAGCGGCAGGATGTCGCGCCGCAGAACTTCCTGATGGTTCTCGTTGCTGAGCTCCCAGTCGCTCACGACGTCTCCCCAGTGAGTTCGTGGGAGCGGGTGTTGATCCGCTCTACCAACGCTGTGACGGCGGCGCGGTCGTACGCGTCGACGGTGAGAACGTCGTCCCGCCAATCTGCGATCTCGGGCGTAATGCGATCGGCCGCTCGAGGGTCGAGCCCGGCTGCTCGAAGCAACAGTGCAATCAGCGTCGTCGCAGACTCCCGCATCACGTCATACGTGACCACGTCGTCTGCTCGCCATGCCGAGATCCGGGACAATCGTGCCTCCTGGAGGCCAGATTACAGTGCGAGGTGTTGTGTACCTCGGTCACAATGGCTCTCTGGAAGAGCCAAGCGACTCGGCGGCTGGCGGCGAGGTTGCCGGTGCAGAAGAGCTAATGACGGACGTACGGAGCGCGGGCAAGCCGCGCACAGCAGACGGCGGTTCGCGTCGTCATGAGTAGACGAACGACGAGACTTCGCTAATGTACGGGACATGGCCGTAATCAAGGGGGAGTCGGCTCAAGCCAAGGGAGCGGACGGCGCAAAGCGCGCGAAGCGTTGGCTTGAGTCAACTACAAGAGTCAACGCACACTGGGTAAATCCGAACCTACCCGCCGTGGAGAAGCTGACTTTCGCGTGGCCGCACGGAGGGCAGACGTTCTCATTCGACCTCGGAGGAACGCTCAAATACGGTGACTATGACGGTCACATGTTCTTCGCCGAATCGAAGAACTACGACGCCCCGAACGATCTGCGCGTCCACTACTCGCAATTCCTGGTGGCCACCACCCGACCGTCCTCATTCGCGAGCGAGTCCCACTCCTGCTGGGGGAGAACCACTCCCTGGCGCATTAATCCTTGTGAGTCGGTCATGGCGGTGAGTTGATCAGCTTCGGAGTTGAATCGGGTGTCGGGAGTGAACCACGTGTCGAGGTAGTCGAGCCACGCTTCACGCTCGCCCTTCGTCGTGTCGAATGTGGATGCTGCTTCAAGCGCGGCGCGGATGTATGTCTCGGGGTCCGTCGTGATCGGCTCCGGTCGCCAGCCGTGGTCCATGACGGTGGGATCGACGGACTCCTCACCATCCGGACTCGTCGGGGGAGTGGGCTGCATTGTCGGCTTGCCGGTTGGATCGGTCGGCGTCGGTGGACTCTGAGTGAGCATGGAGCCGATAACGATCGCGACGATGCCGGCGACCAAGACCAAGCCGCCAATGACTGCCCACGTCAGCCCACGCCTCCCTGACTGTGCGCTCGCCATTATCGTCGACCCCCCTGATCCTCCAGGATGGCGACCGTGCACGGACGGTACGGCTCGCGCGACGGTTGCCGTGCGGGAATTCTACGTACGAGGCGAACCAGCGTGTAGCGACTTTTGGCCAGAATGTGGATAACCCGGATGCAGTCGGTTCTCATGCATTCCATGTCCCGGGGCTTTCGAGCGGCGTTCAATCCGGGACGCTTGGCCTGGATCTCTGGGGACACCTCTTCCGCAGTCGACGCGCCGCAGGTGGTGGGCTTGGAGCCCAACGCCTGGATCGCGCGTGTCGCCGACATGGCCATACTGTATAGCAGTATGGTCGCGAAGTACAGGTCTAAATCGGATGGTTTGCTAGACCTGTCGACGGGCAGTGCGAGAGAATCGGAACATGCCACGACTAGCCCAGCCGGCGGGATCAGAAGACGCCCAGGATCCGATCGCGCTCCTCGGTAACCTCGTCAAGGTAGCGATCCTTCGGTTCCTCCGCAGCAACCCCGACGTCACGGTCGGCCCGATCTGCGACGCTTTGGCGCTCGGGCCAACGACGATTCAGCCGCGTCTGAATGAGCTCGAGGCTGCGGGGCTGGTGATTGCTGATCCACCGAGTTCGGCAGGGGGATCTCGCAAGGGTGTGTGGGTCAAGTACCGGGTGAACAACGAGGCAGTGACGGATCTGTACCTTCGGCTCGGACTCGCGATCGGGGAGTTCTGATTGCGGAGTGGGACTACGCGGCGCTCGGGGACGGCCGGGCGGTCGAAGCGGTCGAGGTCGCATCGTGGCGCCCCGAGCTGCGTGGCGCGACCAGAGCCGTATCCGGAGGCCGCGGGCTGGCGTCGAAGAAGAAGATCGTGCTCGTCGAGGAGCTCGCCGACGCTCTCTGCGCGGCGGTCGGCGCTTCGCGCGCGGCCGTCGATGCCGGGTACATCCCGCAGTCGCACCAGGTCGGGCAGACCGGCGTCTCGGTGTCGCCGCGGCCGTATGTCGCACTTGGCATCTCCGGCGCGATCAAGCATCGCGCCGGAGATGCCGACGTCGAAGACGATCGTCGCGATCAACAAGGACCCGGAGGCGCCGATCTTCGAGATGGCCGATTTCGGCATCGTCGGCAATCTGTTCACGATCGTCCCGCAGATCATCGCCGCGCTCGAGTCGCGGAAGAAGTAGCGGTCGACATGGCAGAGCGAATGCTGCGGCGGGGCCTTCCCCGTGTGGGCGGCGGCGAGCCGTGGCCGCCGGCCGGTGCCGTCGCCGATGGGGCGGAGGACGCTTCGGTGGCGACCTCCAGCGTGACGGTGTCGGATGCGGCGACGACGGCGCCGTCGGTCGCCCCCGAGTGTCACCTCTCCGATTCTCCACGACATCTCCGCAGCAAAACGCTCGAAGACCTGGCCGCCACGTGCGGCATCGCCGCGGATGGACTTCGTGGACAGGTCTCGGCCTTCGATGGTCAATCGGCACGCGGGGAGGACCCCGGTCACCGGCGAGGGTCGACGGCATATGCGAGGTACGCGGGCCTGGTCCCACGGTGTCGCGCGTACGAACACATATCAAGAAGCCGGACAATCCAAGCGAGGTTGCCTGCTCGCCGTCGGTGCTCGAGCGCTTGCGCGAACAAACGTCCTATCTCCTCGCGAGCTCGAGCAGTAGGATCGGTTCGACTGGGGACCAAGAGCCGGCAAAAGGCGGTCGTGATGGACGTGGCTTGGGAAATTATGGAGGTCGCCGTTTCCGCCGAGCGACTTGAGGAGCGGCGTGAGGCGCTCGGCCGTTTGTTGCTTCGCGCGCTGCGAGCGGACTCATTCGTCTCCTACCGACTCGATTCTTCTGGACCGTACGCGGATCCGGTTGACGTGAATCTCGGTGCAGAAAGGCTTCGCGCGTACGACACTCACTACCGGCACATCGACACGCTTACGCCGCGGATGCTTCGAATGGGAAAGGCGTCGGCGATCACGCTGACTTCCCGGATCAACGACGAGTTTGCGCACGACTTCCTGTACAGCTCGGGGATGCACCACGGCCTGAACTATTTTCCGAAGAAGCCCGAGGTGGGATCTCTGGATCTGCGCGTCTGGAGATCCCAGAGCGGGGGGAGCTTTTCTCGCGATGACGTGCGCATGCTGCAGGCGGTCGGGGACGTCGTGCATCGGCTCTGGGAGGACCCGCCTCTCACGCTCATGCCTCTGACATCGCGCGAACATGAAGTGGCGAGGCTGGTGGCCGAGGGGCTGAGTGACCGTGCGATCTGTCAGTCGCTCGGGATATCGCTGCCGACTCTGAGGACTCACCTGACTCATGCATTTGGAAAGACGGGTGCTCCGAACCGGGCGGCACTCGCGACGTACGTGGTGACGCATCGTCATAAATGACGATGGTGGCGGTTGCTGGTACCGGTAAGACTCCTCTCGACAAAGATCGCGAGCACAAAGGAGTCTCCATGTCCCGAGTCGAACCCCGCACCACGCAGCCTCAGGTTGCGTTGCTGTACCGCATCGACCGTTTCCCTCGCTGGGGGTTGAGCAGTCTTTCCGTGCTCACGATCGGACTGGGCATGTTGTTCGTCCAGTACGACATCTTCAATATCAACGTCTCGTTCGTGCAGACGTGCGCTCAGATCATCGGAGGGTGCACGCCGGCTACGGCCGACCAGTTCATCGGACTGCCGATCTTCCTCAGCCTTCTCGGATACGGTGTTGGCGCTCTCGTGCTCGGACCGCTGTCCGACCGCTTCGGACGCCACCGGCTCCTCATCATCGCGATGATCATCACCGGTCTCGGATCGCTCTACTCCACGTTCTCCATCGATGAGACTCATTTCGCTCTCTCACGAATGATCACAGGCATCGGCGTCGGCGCCGACCTCGCGATCATCAACGTCTACGTCAACGAGATCTCCCCACGTCGGATGCGCGGTCGCTATACCAGCGTGCTCTTCTTCATGGCAGCTCTCGGATCGGCGCTCGGGATCTGGCTCGGTCTGTACCTCACCACCCCGATGACCCCCTGGCCCCAAGGTCTGCCCGTCGCCATCGCCTCCGACAGCTTCACCACAGGGTGGCGTTGGGTCTATGCGGTGGGGGCGATCCTCGCCGCATTCTCCCTGATCCTTCGACTGGCGCTACCGGAATCCCCGCGCTGGCTCATCGATCGGGGCGACCACGGCGAGGCTGCGCGAGTCATCGGGCGCATGGAAGCGATCGCCACCCGACGTTCCCCCTTGCTCCCAGAGGATGCCATCGCCATCGCGCCCCCCGAACCGACGATCAGCACGCTGAGCGCGATCCGAGAGCTGCTCACATCCCCGCGGTACCTCTGGCGGCTCGCCGTCATCGGAGCGACATGGCTGCTTGGCTACATCACGATCTATTCTTTCGCCGGCGCCTTTACCTCAGTACTCGTCCGCCAGGGATTCACGCCAGCTGAGGCCGGAATCGTGTCTGCTGTCGGACTGAGCGGTTTCATCGCGGCCGCAATCGTCGCCCGGTCTGTCATCGACCGAGTCGAGCGCAAGTGGTGGATGCTCATCGGCAGCCTCATCACTCTCGTAGGCGTGCTCGTCACCGCGTCCGGGGGGGACCAGACCTGGATGATGTTCCTCGGTGCTGTGATCATGTTCTTCGGTCAGAACGTGTGGGTCCCAGCGCAGTATGCGCTCACTGCAGAAAGCTTCCCCACACGTTTCCGGACCACGGCTTACGCGCTGGCCGACAGCGTCGGCCACGTCGGCGGGGGCCTCGGTGTGTTCCTGCTCGTCGGAGTTCTCTCGCAACTGCCGCTACTCGGAACCCTGCTGGGTCTTGTCTCGTTCCTCGTCGTCGGCGGGATCATCAATCTGCTCGCTCCGCGGACTCGCGGGCGCACGCTCGAGGAGATTTCATCGTGATCCGACCCGCGCCCGTGGATGATGTCGTCGCCGGAATGTGGACGGAGATCGCCGATCAAGAGTCGCTCGACGTACAGACTCGCTCCGGTCCCGTGAGCTCCTTCGGGTTGGCGGTGAAGGCGAATATCGGAGTCCGCGGCTTCTCACGCTCCGCCGGATGCCGGATCCTCGACGTGCGTCCGGAAGACTCGGATGCACCGGTCGTTGCCGCGTTCCGTTCGGCGGGTGCCGTCGTTCTCGGGATGACGAACATGCACGAGCTCGGTCTCGGGGTGACCTCCGACAATGCCGTGTACGGAGCCGTCCGGCTTCCTTCGAACAACGCGTACTCAGCGGGAGGATCTTCCGGGGGAAGCGCCGCGGCGGTCGCCAGCGGAGTGGTGTCTTTCGCTCTGGGAACCGACACAGGCGGGTCGATCTCGATTCCCGCCAGTCACTGCGGCGTCGTCGGGTTCCGTCCGAGCACCGGAAGATGGCCGACGGCCGGGCTTGTGGGCCTTTCGTGGACGCGGGACACCCCTGGGGTTTTCACCACATCGGTAGACGATGCGATCCGTGCCGATTCGTGGGTCACTGGAAGCGTCCGCGGTGTCCATAGCGGACGAGTGCGCCTCGGTGTTCCTCGCGAGCTCATCGCAGACTTGGCCTCCCATACTGGTCTGGCCTTCGCCGCCGCGCTGGAGCGGCTTTCCTCCGTTGTCGAACTGGTGGAGGTGTCATTGGCATCGATTCTGGATCGAACTCGAAGAGCGGAGCCTCTCATCGTGGGATGGGAGTCGCGACGAGAGCTGGCTCGTGCAGCAGCCGACGCCTTGGGGCGGGATCCTGAGGCGGCCTTCACGACGCTGGCTGCGCGGGTGGCGAGTCCAGACGTCGCGGCCCTTCTCAACCAGCAGCTTCTCAGCCCTATATCCGCTGACCAATATGCCTCGGCTCAGCGGGACACCGTTGATGCACGGAGGCTGACAGAGCACCTCTTCGCATCGAAAAGGCTGGACGGCCTCATCTTCCCGACCACTCCGACCTCGGCGCCATTGATCGGGGCCAGTGCGAGCATCGAGCATCTCGGTCATCAGGAAGCGTTGTTCGGACTGTATACGCGAAATACCGGCCCGGGAACGATGCTGGGAACGCCCATGGTGACGGTTCCGCTACCCAGAAGCGATGACGAGACCCCAGTGGGGGTCACCATTCAAGGTCTTCGTCACGGCGATCAACATGTTCTTGCACTCGCCGCCGCACTGGAACCGCTCCTTTCGAATCCCGCTGTTCCGGCGTACGCGATCTCCGACTAGAGGGAGGAAGAGGGTGGCGCCGGACGTAAGACCCGGCCACGAATCAACGGTATCCGCGCACGCGTTCCGAGATGCGTTCGGCGAAAGGGCTGAACGAGAAGAAATTCTGGAATCTCCTTTCGAGAGCGACATCCCCTTCAAGAGAGATCTGACCGGTGCTCAGCGCATGCTCGCAGGAGACGTAGCCGTAGGCGAGTTGATACAGAACGCCAGGGTTTGCAATCACCACGAGATCGGCGGGAACCTGAGGAGGCCCGAGACATACAGAACCGCGGTTGTGGGAGTCGAATGCCATCCAACCGCACGACGGTTCGGATTCCGGGAATCTGAACTCCATCGAGAGGCCTCCCTCAGGAAGCGCAGTGAGGTCGATCGAACGGAACATGTGCCACAGCGCAGCTGAAGGATCCTCTTTAACGGTCTCCATGTCAGCGATCGCGGTCTGTGGGAGTCGCCAATCGATGGCCCAGTTTCCCAGGGCTATGATCACGGGTTCGAGAGCGACAGCCGCGGGTGTGAGTCGATAGCCGACACCGTTAGGAGAGTCCGCGTCAAGTCTCGTGACGAGCCCGTCGCGGGTCATATCCCGCAACCGTGACGCGAGCAGGGTTCTTGAGATCGACGGCACGCCGCGGTGGATGTCGTTGAATCGGATGCTCCCCGCGAGCAGCTCTCGCACGATTAGGAATGTCCACTTGTTTCCGACCAGGCGAGCCGCTATCGAGACGGGACAGTAGTCAAGGGATGGTCCCGGGAAATCCGCTTCCTCAGTCTCGTCGCTGTGCAACATGGCCACCTCCGAGGGTATTCGCGGACGTGCCGCGTCGTTCGAGGTCGGGTACACGATACCGCGACGCAAATCGGTAAACCGGGTGCGTGGTCCAGATCTTGTACTGGCGCGGCGGACCGAGATCTCGATTGTCTAGGACAATGACAACCACATTCACGCTTGTCGGCGGCCCCACAGGGATTCTCGAGCTCGCTGGCCTTCGCATCATCATCGACCCGACATTCGACGAGCCGCGGACCTTCACGGGCCCGGGCACTGAGGGTACTCGGGGCATCACGAAGACGGAGGGACCTGCTATCCCCGTCGATGAGATAGGCAGGATCGATATCGCCCTGGTGTCTCACGACCAGCACATCGACAATCTCGACGAGTCCGGACGCGTCCTCCTGCAAGGCATCGAGAACGTATTCACGACGGATGTCGGCTCGGGTCGTCTCGGCGGCGGTGCCGTCGGCCTTGACCACTACAAGTCGGCCGCGATCGAGTTGCCCGAAGGGGGTGAGCTCACGATCACGGGGGTCCCCGCCCACCACGGCCCCGATGGGGTGCGCCAGAACGCCGGGCCGGTCACCGGGTTCGTGCTGCAGGCCGAAGGCGTGCCCACCGTGTACGTCAGCGGTGACAACTCGGATCTCGAGGTGGTAGCCGAGATCGCTCGCCGCTTTCCCGCGATCGACGTCGCCGTGCTCTTCGCAGGAGGGGCGAAGTTCGAGGAGCTGGGTGGTGCGTACCTCACTCTTAGCAATGAGGCGGCCGTCGAGGCAGCCAAGCTCATGCCGGCTGCGATCGTCGTACCGGTCCACGCCGACGGCTGGGCACATTTCAGTCAGACGGCGCAGGGGCTCGTCGAGCTCTTCGCCGCCGAAGGCATGCCTCAGCGGATCGTCGCCCCGAGTCCGGGCCACACAGTGACGTTGCCGGTCTGATCATCGCCTCCGTCCGATCCGAACGAGCGAACGCCCGACAGTGAAGGAACCGTCATGACGAAGGAACAGAACAAGCAGATGGTAGTGGATTTCTACGCGGCGCTCGAGCGAGGTGACTTCGACACTGCAGCCGCCATGTGTCATGAGGACTTCGTGTTCTACAGCCAAGTGGACTCTCCGCGCCCGGGCGTACGGGGATTCATCGAAGCGGAGAAGAAGCACCTTGACTGTTTCGAAGGATTCACGATGAAGGTCGATACGATCGCGGAGGGTGAGAGGGTGGCCGCGTACGTCGATTTCGAGGGACCGCAGACGCAAGAGTTCTACGGCATCGCGCCCTCGGGTCGACGGCTGCACATGACCATGCTCAATCTCTTCACCGTCCGGGACGGCAAGTTCATCGAGAAGCGCGCACACTACGACCGTTACGACCACATGATGCAGCTCAGTGCCGATCCCGTGAGTATCTGAGGCGCAGTCCGCTCAAGGCGCCGACTCCGGTCGACGCGGGCTCCGGACCGGCGACCTCGCCGACTGATCCTCACTCCTCGGATGCCGCTGATCCGTCAGGTCCGAGCCGCACCGCGCCGGGGACCAGGTGCAGGTAGTGGTCCACGATGTTGGCCGCGACCTCACGAAAACGGTTGATGAGATCCTCGGAGGACGGACGCGCGTCAGAAACGAGGGCCAGGCTGGATGGTTCCGCATCCCGGAGCGGCACGTAGGACACCCCGGGATGCGGGAAGAGCACTGCAGCGGTCGAGGGGAAGGTGTCGACGGCATTGCCGTAGGCGACAGTCGCCAGGCTCTCAAGGATGGAGCGCACTTCGCCGCCCACTCGACTTCGTTCGCCGCGTTGCGCATCGAACGACCAGTACGATCGCCATGCGGAGGGTGTCCCGGCGGCGGCCACAGCGAACGGGCGGTCCAGAAGGTCGCCCACGACGAGAGAATCTGCCGCCGCGAGTTCGTCGCCGGCCGGCACCACGGCCACGCGCGGCTCGGCGAACAGGGGCTCCACGGTGAACCGTTCATCTGACACCGGCAGGCGGAGCAATGCGACGTCCACTTCACCGTCCGCGAGAGCGCTGAGCTGATTCGTCATCGTGAGTTCGACATAGTGGAGGTCGGCGTCGGGCTCGGCGGCGCGAAAGGCGGAGAGGATCAGATGCGTGAGCGGTCCAGCGCCCTCGCCGAACACGCCGACACGGAGCTTCTTCGTGCGTCCCGCGGCGACGTCCCGCGCCTGATCGACGGCGAGGCCGAGTACTGTCAGCGTGTGTTCGACGTCGACGAGGAAGACCTCGCCCGCAGGGGTCAGTGACACCCGGTGACTGTTCCTGTCGAACAGGCGGAATCCGAGTTCCTTCTCCAGATTGGCGATCTGAGCGCTGATCACCGATTGTGCGACGAACTCCTTGTCGGCGGCGCGACCGAAGTGCAGCGTATCCGCAACGCGTGCGAAGTACCTCAGCTGTCGCAGTTCCACCTTTGCCTCCACGCGAACACATACCGCCGTCCGCGCGAGAACCGGAGGATCGCGTGCGGAGTGTCGGCGCATGCTGCGCCGGCACTCCGATGATACGACGCGGGCGATTGATCTCACATTCATTCGCCGCCACGATCGCGTGATCCCCCTGGGCGGAACATACGAGCCGCGGACGAGAGCGGAGTCGTCACCGAGGGGTCACACCTCGAGCTCCTCCACGATGGCTTTGAGGGTCTCGATGAACGATGTGATGTCGTCATCCGTCATCGGAAGCGACAGCGACACCTCGCCGCGATGCACCGGGAAGAATCCGCGATTCGCGAGTTCCAGCGAGATGATCTGCGTCTTCTCGGCGTCGAGATTCGTCCAGTAGTCACGGTGGGTGCGGATGGAGAGGCCCTCCTCTCGCATGTAGCCGTATGCCATGTGCGAGAAGCCTCTGCCGTACATCGTGAAAGGGCTGTGGCGTGATGCGGACCATTCATTGATCTCGCTGATGACCCGCGCCGCCATACCGTTGAGTCGATCGAACGCCGAACGGTCGAGGGCCTCCATGCAGGCTGCACCCGCGATGAGCGCCAGACGGTGGCCATGATGGGTGCCGGAGATCGAGACGCGCCCATCCTCCAGCACCTCCATCACGTCGGCAGAACCGCCGACGGCACCGAGAGGCATGCCGCCTCCGATGATCTTTCCCATCACTGTGAGGTCGGGGACCACGCCGTACAGACCCTGAAGGCCGTGGTAGTCGGCGCGGAGGCTGATCGTCTCGTCGAAGATCAGGAGCATGCCGAGTTCAGTCGTGAGTGCGCGCAGGCCCTCCACGAACTCCTGGTCCAGAACGACGAGTCCGCCCGCACCGCTCTGCAACTCGAGAATCACACAGGCGATGTCCTCTGCGTTCGCCCGCAGAAGACGCTCGCAGGATGCGAGGTCGTTCTGCGTGAGT
This sequence comes from Microbacterium sp. LWO13-1.2, assembly GCF_038397725.1. Lineage (NCBI taxonomy): Bacteria > Bacillati > Actinomycetota > Actinomycetes > Micrococcales > Microbacteriaceae > Microbacterium > Microbacterium sp. LWO13-1.2. The sequence goes on along the minus strand of NZ_CP151634.1, from coordinate 354,594 downwards.
GCGACGATGTTCTGGACGTCGACGTCAGGAATTCCGCCGCTGTCAGGCAACGCGTTCGGAGCATCGGCGGGACCGCTCAATTCAGGGTTCGGGTGTGCTGAGATCTGCAGCAGGTCGCTGAAACCGTGGTAACCGCCTTCGAACTTGGCGATCTTCGTCCGCCCGGTGTAGGCGCGCGCCACGCGGATCGCGCTCATGCAGGATTCCGTCGCGGAACACGAGAACTGAATCTTCTCCACCGAGGGAATGCGGTCGATCAGGATGCGGGCGAGGGCGGCCTCGGCCGAACTCGGATTGCCGAAGGAGAAACCTCCAGGGATCGCATCCAAGAGCGCGTCGTTGACGGACCGGTGACTGTGCCCGAGCACGTTCACGGTGTAGTTGTTGTTGAGATCGAGGAGCCGGTGTCCGTCCACTGTCTGGATGTACGCACCCGACCCGCTTTCTGCGAACACGGCGTGCGGGCCGAAGTTGAACGAGTTTCGGCTGTACCCGCCGGGTATCAGTTCTTTGCCTTCCCGCGTGAGATCCGCGGACACGGCGAATCTCGTCGAGAACCTCTTGAGGCTCGATTCCAAGGACAGTTCAGACATTTGATCTCCAGGGGTGGATGGGACGGTCCGCAGCAGGATCGGAAGCCGGGTCGTCTCGCACGTTGTTTCATCGTCCGATCGTCGGCGCCGGAGGTCAACGAGGGATTCGCGATCGTTCGATCTTCTGAGACGATCGCCCACCCCGCGCCTCGCCCCTCGCCCCGTCCTTCGGCCTTGGCGCCGTCGCTCGGCGGTCGAACCCGAGGCGCGACGATCTCGTACGCCGATCGCTCGATCGTGAATGCGTCGTTGCCGTATGTCCTGGCTGAACGGACGATGGGAGAGCGCGCTACCCGAATGCGCATTTCTGGTCTGTGCAGACCATCCCGATGAGGAGAGCCAATGATGACCAACCCTCCAGGCGTCGATCCACACCTGCAGGCTGCCTTGACAGGCAGTCTGCGCGGCGGATCGCTCGGTGTACCCGCCATCGTCTTCTTCGTCGTCGCCACGGCGGCTCCTCTCGCCGCCGTGCTCGGCGCGGGCCCAGTGGTCTTCGCATTCTCCGGCGTCGGCGGCCCCGCCATGTACGTCATCGCTGCTGCCGTTCTCCTTCTCTTCGGCGTGGGGTTCGCGGCGATGAGCCGTTTCGCCACGAGCGCCGGGGGCTTTGCCGCCTTCGCAGGGAAGGGCCTCGGACGTCACGCCGGATATCTGATGGCCGGCGTCGCGATACTCGCTTACGCCGGAATGCTGATCGGCCTCTTCGGGCAATTCGCCGTGTTCGCCGCCGATCTTCTCGCCACGCTGTTCGGGTGGGACATCCCATGGCAGCTCATCGCGTTCTTGGGGGTCATCCTCATCGGCGTGTTCGGTTACCTCGACATCGGCCTCTCCGCATCCATCCTCGGTGTCCTGATGATTCTCGAAGTCCTGATCTTGATCGTGTTCGATGTCGTCGTCATCGCCGCGGGCGGGGCGAGCGGCGTGAACCTCGATGCCTTCGCGTTGCAGAACGTCTTCACACCCGACATGGGGGCGGGGCTCCTCTTCGCCTTCGCATGCTTCGTCGGTTTCGAAGCGACCGTCATCTACGGCGAGGAGGCGAAGCAGCCGAAGGTCACCATTCCCCGCGCCACGTATGCGTCCATCATCGTGATCGGCGTGGTCTACACCGTCACGATGTGGGCGCTGGGCCTCGCCTACGGGTCTGATGAGGTGCAGGCTGCGGCGATCGCCGATCCCGTGGGATTCGTCTTCGCCGCGAACACGCAGTTCGTCGGGGAGTGGTCGACGGTCATCATGCGCGTGCTCGTCGTGACGAGCCTGATCGCAGTGCTCCTGGCCTTCCACAACACCTTGAGCCGTTACCTGTTCTCATTGGGTCGCGCCCGTTTCCTCTCGATTCGTCTAGGGAACACACATCCGCGATTCCGCAGCCCCAGTGTGGCGAGCATCGTCCTCTCAGTCGTCACGGCTCTTGTGCTCGTGGGCTTCGTGATCGCGCAGGCAGATCCGTTCCTCACCATCTACCTGTGGTTGGTCGGAGTCGGGACGCTGGGCGTGCTCGTGCTTCAGGCTGCCGGCGCGGCTGCTGTCATCGGCTACTTCCTTCGTCACCGCAGTTCACGGACGAATGCCTGGTCCAACTTCATCGCCCCCGCTCTCGGTGGACTGGGACTCGTCGGAGCGATCGTGCTCGCTGTGATCAATTTCCCGCTGCTGACTGGCATCACCGAGGGGCCGGCCACCTTGCTGCCGTGGCTTCTGGTCATCGCCGCCGCCGCCGGGCTCGTCGTCGGGGTGATGCGCTCACGCGGCGGCGGGATCGTGGATCTGTCGACCGGCGTGATCCAGGTCGGGGTCGACGATGAACTTCACCAGTGACCGAAAACCGTATAAGCCACAAGAGGAAAGGAAGACGATGACGTTCTTCGAGCCGTCCAACTGGGATGGAAAGCTGTTCAGCGAGGGCTGGCGGGTATCCGCACAATCCGCACCCGTCCGCGAGCCGGCCACAGGGGAGACGATCGCCCGTTACGGTGTCGCCTCAGCGGAGGATGTCGCCAGCGCTGCGATCTCCGCTCAGCGTGCTCAGCGCACCTGGGAGCGCGTTCCGGCGGACGACCGGGCGGCGATCATGAGGCGGGCTGGTGATCTCTTCGCGGAGAACTCGCCCGTCATGCAGGACTGGCTCATGCGCGAGGCAGGATCGGGACCGGGGAAGGCCGCATTCGAAGCTGGTCTCGTCGCCTCGGAGTTCTACTTCGCCGCAGGCACGGCTCAGATGCCGTATGGACAGTTGCTCCAGAGCAACCGCCCTCGACTGAGCATGGCCCGGCGTCGCCCGGTGGGCACCGTCGGCGTCATCTCGCCCTTCAACTTTCCCGGCATCCTCACCGCTCGCTCCGTGGCGCCGGCGTTGGCGCTGGGAAACGCGGTCATCCTGAAGCCGGACCCGCGCACGAGCGTTGCCGGCGGACTCTTCTTCGCGGCTGTTCTGGAAGCCGCAGGGCTGCCGGAAGGCCTCTTCCATGTGCTTCCCGGGGGTGCTGAGGTCGGCAGTGCTCTCGTCGAAGAGCCCTCCGTTCGGGTGATCTCCTTTACGGGCTCGACACAGGCAGGGCGCGCGGTCGGTGAGCGGGCCGGACGCCTTCTCAAGCGGGCACATCTTGAACTCGGCGGAAATAACGCGCTCGTCGTCCTCGATGACGTCGACGTCGAGGCTGCGGCCTCTGCAGGCGCATGGGGGTCCTTCCTGCACCAGGGGCAGATCTGCATGACGACGGGACGCCACCTCGTGCACGAGCGGATCTACGACGAGTACGTCGAACGCCTGTCCACCAAGGCGAAGAACATCCCGGTCGGCAATCCCCTGGACGGCGCACCGCTCGGGCCCATCATCGACGCGAATCAACTGTCGAAGATCGACTCCATCGTCCACGACACGGTCAAGGCGGGCGCAACGCTGACGGCCGGAGGCAGCCATCGCGACCTCTTCTACGATGCGACGGTGCTCGCCGATGTGACTCCGGATCATCGTGCCTTCGCGGAGGAGATCTTCGGACCGGTCGCCCCGGTGACGCGCTTCTCGAGCATCGACGAGCTGATCGAGATCGCCACGGCAACGGACTACGGCCTGTCGCTGGGGATTCTGTCGAACGACGCGTACCGGGCGTTCGAGTTGAGCGATCGCATCCCGTCAGGGATCATCCACATCAACGACCAGACCGTGGACGACGAGGCCGTGGCGCCCTTCGGAGGGGTCGGCGCGTCCGGGACGGGAGCCCGGTTCGGGGGGCACGAGGCGAACATCGAGGCGTTCACCGAGACGCAGTGGATCACAGTGCAGGCCGACATCGCCCGCTACCCGTTCTGAGAGCAGGGGGTTCCTGGTCCCACCAACGGCTCCGTCGCCGCCGGCCGTGAGATGTCACGACCGGCGGCGACAGAGCCGTGGGAGCGAAGTTGCGGTTCTGTCGCCGAAGTTCATTCCTCGACGTCTGCGGGCGCGTCGTGCGTCGCGTCGCCCTGAGCGTGCCGGTGTTGCTCTGGCTCCGCCCGCATCGACGCGACGGCGTTGCGCGGAGAGTGGTCGACGAGCAGGCGAGTGACGTCGGGTCGTGCGTAGTGTCCGGCTGGGTCCACGAAGGCCTTCGCCAACTCGATGGCCGCGAGGTCGATATCGGCGAAAATGAGGCCCTCTTCTGTGGGGTCGAGAGGGGTTGCCCAATCCGAGGAGTCCGGTCCGATGATTCGGGCGATCCCGCCTCCGCCCGTATAGATCTGGGTGGGCTGCCCGTCCTTAGTGGGGAACTGCATGGCGCCCTCGTCGGACATGATCTGTGACGCCATGAGCACGAACGTACTGCCTTCGAGGGCGTAGGTCTTCGAGATGGCGATGAGCGCCTCGGCGCCGAGCATTGGTGCATCGCCCTGGATGCCGATGCAGGGCCACCCGGCGACGTGTACTTGCTCGTTCTGCGAGTAGTAGACGAACTTGCTCAAGGGCTGAAGGTGCTCGAAACAGTTCAGCGCGCCGAGCCGGCCGACCGTGCTGTCCACGACTTTGAGACCGCTTCCGTCGCTTTCGCCGAAGAGGGTCCGTTCGGCATGGGTCGGCTTGAGCTTTCGGCGGTGCTGGATGACTTCTCCGTCCGGGCCGATGATCTGCTGCGCCATGTAGAGGGATCCTCCTGATTTCTCGGAGAATCCGACGACGACCGTGATGTCGTTGCGGGCCGCTGCGTCGCGGATTCGAGACAGATGCGCACCGTCGGCGGTTGGCGAGTTCGCGCGATATCGCGCGATGAACGGGAACTGCTCGTGGACCGGATACGACCAGAGGAAGACCGGGTAACCGGGGATCCACGTCTCTGGGAACGCCACGAGCTCCGCTCCGCCGGCGGCGGCCTGTTCGATCAGAGCTATCGTCTTCTCCGTGGATGCCTCGACCTCGAGCCACACTGGTTCAGCCTGCACGGCAGCAACACGATGAATTGTCATGATTCTTCCTTTCGGGAGGGAATGTGCATGACGGTATCCGGCGTGGTCCCTGGCCAATTGGCATGCTCTGCCGACTACTTGACTCTTTCTGCCTCGATCGTCGGGCGGTGGATCACGACACCGGCACGCGGTAAGCGCGCGGCGGGCACCCCTCATGACGCGAAAACGCGCGACTGAAGACGGATGGGTCCCGGTAGCCGCAAGCTGCGCCGACCTCAGCCACGCTCATTGATGTCTCTCGTAAGAGCCTTCGCGCTTGACCGATCCGTTCTTCGCGCATCCGTTTCGCCGGCGACTCCCGGAAGTGCTCGAAAGCGCTGTACAGCCTGCGTTGCGACACGTGGAGTGCGGCGGCGACGTGAGCGACGCTGAGCGACTCGTCCGAGAGATTCGCCCTGATGAACCTCATCGCTTCCTCGCGGATCCGACCTATCTCGCTCCTGTATGCCGTGCCCTCTGCGTACCCCGCGCTGAGAAAGATGAGGTGCTCGAAAGTGGAAGCGAGCCCGCCCGGCGGACTCTCTTCATTGAAGGCACCTCTTGCAAGACCGACCAGTGAGCTCAAGCCCGGAGTCGACCGATGGATCGGTCTTGCGGTCATGTGACCGATCCGGTGATCGGCGACCCCCAGTGCGCGACGGCTGACACTGAAGACCAGAAGGGCCTGCGCAGTGTCGGCAAAGTCGAGAACGTAGGGGGTGCGTGGGTCGTAGAGGACGGCCGATCCGGGCATCAGATAGGCGGTGCGGCCAGCCTGAGAAACCGCGCTGCGAGACTCCAACTGGATCATGAAGAGGATCTCATCACCTCTGTACGCCCGTGCCTCGTCTGCTCGTCGTTCCACACGGAGGCTGCTCGAGGTGATCTCGCTCAGGTCGATCCGTTTGTCCAACCGGACGCTGCGGAGTGAGGCACTGAACTCACTCGGGTCATCGGTGCGACACCGGACGGGCACGAATGTGTTGCAGCTCAGCTCCTGCCACTCACTGATGCTGGGCGTTCTGACTCGTTCCATGACTGATCCTGACTGTCTTCACCACGAGCTACCGGTCATTCGGACGGCCGCTCTGACTCCATCTCACGCAGATATGTCTCAAGACTGATCGGGGCGAGGCCGGTGAGCTTTTCGATGTCTGGGCTCACGCGGGACATGACACCGCTCCCGATGGCGGTGTAAGTCGTCACCCAGGCATCCACCTGCCATTGAGGAGCGTTGAAGGCGGCGCGGGAACGGTAGGCTTCCTCGATCGTCTCGGGGTGATAGCTCACCTTTTCGCCTCGGATACGAGACAGAGTCTCTGCGACCTCGGTCAGGGTGAGCGCCGCCGGACCCGTGAGGTCATATGTTCGGCCAACATGCCGCCCGGGTTCGGCGAGGACCGCGGCAGCCGCCCTCGAGACGTCTGCGCGTGCGACGAAAGCCGCCCTGCCATCACCTGCCGGACCACGGATCACGCCGTCCTGGCCGACCAGGGCTTCCATGAAGTCGATGTAGAACCCATCGCGGAGGAACGTCCAGCCCATGCCGGACTCCTTGATGTACTCCTCGGTGATGTGGTGATCACGGGCGAGCGTGAACGTCGCATCCGCAGCCGCCGCTGCGAACGACGTGTAGACGACGTGCTTCACACCCGCGGACGCCGCTGCATCCACGAACGCGCGGTGCTCATCGAGCCTTTCGGCGCTCTCGGAAGCGGAGACCATGAACAGCACGGCAGCCTCTCCGATCCCGGCTATCGCGGCTTCTCGATGGGAATAGCTGAACCGGTGTATGGAGCTGTTCGGCAGCTGTGGTGCCCTGGCAGGATTCCGCACAAGAAGACGCTGGGGAATCCCGCGCCTCGCAAGGTTGGCCGCGACGTATCCGCCGACGGCCCCCGAAGATCCGGTGACGGCGATCGCTGGAAGTGCTCTCATTGTCTTGACCTTTCCATCGTGTCGTCAGTCTGCACGTCAGTGCTGAGATCCGCGAGCCCGCTCCTGGAATCGCGTCATGCCGGCCACGGGTCAGCGGCGTGACGGTCAGGCATCGATGGGCCATCCGGTGTAGGCCTCAGCCAAGAAGGTCCGACCTGCCTCCGACTCGACCACTGACTTCAGCTCACCGATCTGCCGACGCTGATCGAACTCCGACGCATCGCTTGTGACGTGCAGCATGCTCGTCATCCACCAGGAGAAATGCTGCGCTTTCCAGATGCGGTTCAGCGCGGTCTCAGCGAAAGCGTCGATCAGTCGCGTGTCCCGTTCCTGTAGAAGGGCCTTCAGGGCGCGACCGAGCAAGACGACGTCAGCCACGGCCAGATTCATCCCCTTCGCGCCAGTGGGGGGAACGGTGTGCGCCGCATCGCCGACGAGAACGGCGCGTCCGTGTCGCAGCTTTCGCGCGACGAAACTGCGGAATCGCAACACGTCTCGCTGCACGACAGGACCGGTGCGGAGAGTCGTCCCCGGAACTCTCGCCTGCAGCGTGCTCCAGATCTCTTCTTCCGTCAGAGCGCTCGGGTCGGCGTCGGGCTCGCACTGGAAGTACATCCGCTGGATCTTGGTGCTGCGCTGGCTGATCAAGGCGAAGCCATGCGGCGAGCTGCTGTAGATGAGCTCGTCAGAGCTCGGCGGGGCCTCGCAGAGGATTCCGAACCACGCGAAGGGATACTCGCGGAAGTAGCCTCCGGATGATGCACCCGCGATCGCGGGGCGCACGACACTGCGTGAGCCGTCGGCGCCGACGACGAAGTCCGCTTCGATCACGAGCTCGTCACCGTCAGCAGTGGAGGCGACAACCCGGGGCTTGTTCGTCTCCACACCCTCGACGCGTGTCGCGATGACGCCGAATCGAAGGTCTTGCCCGGCGGCAAGCCGGAGCGAGAGGAGGTCCTTCAGGACCTCGTGCTGCGGATAGAGCCAGACGCTTCGGCCGACCAGGCCCGGGAAATCGATCCGATGGCCTTCCCCACCGAAATGCAGTTCGATGCCATCGTGGCGGTCGCCGACCGTGTCCACACGCGTGTTCGGATCGATCGTCCGCAACAGGTCCGCCGTGCCCTGCTCGAGGATGCCTGCGCGAATGGTCGACTCGATCTCCGTCCGCGTGCGTTGGTCGATCACAACCGATTCGATGCCGGCCTCTGCGAGCAGATGCGAGAGGATCAGGCCGGCAGGACCGGCTCCGACGATCGCGACCTGAGTGCGAACCAAAGTGCTCACGGTGTCTCCTTCGACGATGAACCGCGCTTCACTGGGCGCGTCGTTCATCAGTGTGCACGCGGGAACCTGCATCGATCGGTATTCTCCCATTCAATGGGAGTTCTGAAGATCTCTTTCGATCGATTTGGCGGCGGCCAGGAGTGCGAGAACGGCTGGCTCGGTCGGAGAGGCCCGGGGGAGCACGACCGAGAGGGCGGCGACGACTTCTTCGTGATCCCGAACGGGGATGGCAACGCCGGTCGAGATCACCTCGATGGAGCCCGGGGCCACGACATGACCGCGACGGCGGATCGAGGTGAGAAGTTTGCGCAGGGCCTCCGCATCGGTGATCGTCTCCGGCGAGAGCGAGCGCAGAGGCGCCGCGAGCACGCGCTCGCGGACGGCCGGATCCGCGTGCGCGAGCAGCACCAAGCCGGCGGAGGAAGCGTGCACGGGGAGGCGCCCGGCGATTCGGGTGACGTTCGCCCCCGAATCCGGATCCGAAAGGCGTTCGAGAAACAGGGCTTCGTCATGTTCGAGTACCGCGAGCTGGGTGTGCTGGCGTATCTGCGCCTGCACTGCTTCCATGTGGGGCAGGGCGGCCTGGCGGAGGCGTAGTGCTCGCGACCCGCGCAGGGCGAGCTCCCACAGTCGCATACCGAGGCGAATGCGATTCTCGTCGTCGCGCTCGAGCAGGCCGGCCTCGACCAGGTCGTTGACGATCCGGTGAGCGCTCGACTGCGGCATGCCAGTGCGTCGAGCGATCTGCGTCGCCGTCTGCACCGTACGTTCTCCGGTAAAGGAGTCGAGGACACGCACGATGCGTGAGGTCATGGAGTCGCCCGAGCGAGAGTTCGCCATGGAGTCACCTTCTCACGACCCGGTCCGCGACGTCCTGCATGCTGGTGATTGGAGAGCGGTAGCCTCGAGCCATGTCCCTCTATGCGTCGAGCCCCGATCTTCGATGGGTACCACTAGACACATCGTCGGTGGCCGACCTCTTCGCATCGCTCTCGGTTCGGTGGTGGCTTTCCGGAGGAGTAGCACTCGACCGATGGCTGGGGCGACCGATTCGTGAGCGCAGCAACATCGACGTGAGTGTCGTCGCGGGAGATCTCGCGCAGGTCGTCGCTGAACTCCCCTCGACACTCAGCGCATGGGTTCAACCCGCTGGCGCCCTCGGCGCGATGGTGCCGTTCGTCGATGCGCCGACGGATGTTGACCTGCAGCCGGTGCTGATCCGAGATGACGAAAAGGACGCGTGGGTGTTGCAGATCAATGTCGAGGACGGCACGCGCGACTCCTGGGTGTACAAGCGAGATCCGCGATTGCGCCTGCCCTGGGAGCGTGCGGTCATACAGATTGACCGCGTCCCGACCGGGGTCCCGGAGGTGCAGCTCGTGTGGAAGGCGCTTCGGCCGCGCTCGGAGGACGACGTCGATAGGAATGCGGTCATCCCATACCTTTCCGAGGAAGCGATCAACTGGTACGAGCGAGCGATCCTGTCGGTGCACCCGCACTCGAACTGGTCGATTCACGTGCGGAGCCCGCTCACCCCGGCGAAGGCGAGCTGGGACCGCAAGAAGCGTTAGTCCGATGGCCCCGGAGCCTACTCGCCGGTGGCGACGGCGTTCAGTACGGCGGCTCGGAACCACCTCTGAGCAGCTGACAGGCTGGCTTCGCGGCGGGTGTACAGCGAGACCGGCGTGCTCTGGCCCGGCCAGGGAAGTTCAGCGATCTGGAGGCCGGGGAACCACCCGCTGAACACCTCGGCGACGTGCCGCGGCAACAGCACGACCAGGTCGGTGGCCTCGAGTACCGCCGGCACGGTGGCGTACTCCTCGACGGTCAGTGCGACCTGTGGCATCAGCCCGTGCTCTGTCAGCGCCTGCAGCGGGAACACGTGACCGCCGCGGACCGAGACGCGCACGAAGCGCCGATCTGCGAACATCTCGGGTCCGGTCGCAGGGAGCGGGTGCTGCCCGGAGGTCAGCGCGACATACTCGACCGCGCGCACGTGCGTGCGCCACAACCGCGCGCTGCCGATCATCGACACGGTCATCGCCAGGTCGATCGTGCCGCGGATCAGCCCGTCCTCGACCTGATCCGAATCCAACCGCACGACCTGCAGATGCGGGCTCGATCCCGCGCGGGCGAGCGCGGCCATGATCGGGGGCAGAAACGTCTGTTCACCGATCGAGGTGAGACCGAGCGAGAGCTCGCCGGTGAATCGGGCCGGCTCGAAGGCATCAGGGTCGCTCACAGTCTGATCGATCTGCGCGAGGGCCTCGTGCAGAGGGCCGAACAGCTGCGTGGCCCTCGCCGTCGGCACCATGTCGTTGCCTTCGCGTCGGAACAGCACATCGCCGAACTTCTCGCGCAGGCGCCGCAGGGTGTAGCTGACGGTCGGCTGCGTCACGTGCAACTGTTCCGCCGCCGCGGTCACGCTCCGCAGCTCGTAGAGCACGACGAACGTGCGCAATTGGTTCAGATCCGTGATCGGCACACATAGACCCTATCTATGAGTGATGTCGTTTGTATCTATTGGACTATATACGGCGCGCGACCTAGAGTCGGGACCGACAGCATCCGAGTGACAAGGACGACACGCGTTGATCATCGACATCCATGGCCACTACACCACGGCGCCCGCGCCGCTTGGCGCTTGGCGCGACCTCCAGATCGCCTTCGCGGAGGGTGCTGGCGGGGCACCGGATCCAGCCGCCCTCCGCATCAGCGACGACGACATCCGCGAGACGATCGAAGCCAATCAGCTCCGCTTGATGGACGAACGCGGCAGCGACATCACTGTCTTCAGTCCTCGCGCCTCTTTCATGGCCCACCACATCGGAGACCACGCGGTCAGCGAGACCTGGGCCCGCATCTGCAACGACCTCGTCGCGCGGGTGAGCGGGCTGTTCCCCGATCGATTCCTCCCCGGTGCCATGCTGCCGCAATCGCCGGGGGTCGACCCAGGGACGATCGTCCCTGAACTGATCAGAGCCGTCGAGGAGCTCGGCGCGGTGACCGTCAACCTCAACCCCGACCCATCGGGTGGCCGGTGGTCCGCCCCCGCGCTCACCGATCGCTCCTGGTACCCGGTCTACGAGAAGCTCGTCGAGTACGAGATCCCGGCGATGGTGCACGTCAGCACGACCTGCCGCCCCGATGTGTTCCACACCACCGGCGATCACTACCTGGGCGCCGACACCACGGCGTTCATGCAGCTGCTCAAGGGCGATCTGTTCACCGACTTCCCCGACCTCAAACTCGTCATCCCGCACGGCGGCGGCGCCGTGCCGTACCATTGGGGGCGGTTCCGCGGCCTCGCCATGGCGCTCGGCAAGCCAGACCTCGAGGAGCACCTGCTGGGCAACGTCTTCTTCGACACGTGCGTCTATCACCAGCCGGGCATCGACCTGTTGACCGACGTCATCCCGACCGACAACATCCTGTTCGCGAGCGAGATGATCGGCGCGGTCCGTGACATCGACCCGCGCACCGGTCATCACTTCGACGACACGAAGCGTTACGTCGACGCCACTCCCAATCTGTCGGATGCCGCGCGGGGCCAGGTCTTCGAGGGCAACGCCCGCCGCATCTATCCGCGTCTCGATCGCGCTCTGACCGCCCGCGGGCTCTGAATGAGGATCACACCATGCGACTGAACGATCTCGGCATCGTCCACACCAACATCCAGCGTCCCGACCCCGACGACGTGGCCCGCCTTTCGCAATTCGGCGTCGCCACGATCCACGAGGCGATGGGACGCGTCGGCCTCATGCGTCCGTACATCCGTCCGGCCTACAACGGGGCGCGACTGTGCGGCCCGGCGGTCACGGTGCTGCTGCAGCCCGGCGACAACTGGATGTTCCACGTCGCGGCCGAGCAGGTCCAGACCGGCGACGTCCTCGTCGCCGGTTGCACGACGGAGAGCGAGGACGGCTTCTTCGGAGAACTGCTCGCCACTTCGCTCACCGCCCGCGGCTGCAAGGGGCTCGTGATCGACGGCGGCGTCCGCGACGTCGCCGACCTCGAGAGGATGGACTTCCCGGTCTTCTCCCGCGCCATCAACTCCAAGGGGACGGTGAAGGCCACGCTCGGCTCGGTGAACGTGCCGGTCGTCGCCGCGAACGCGCTCGTCAACCCGGGAGACGTCGTCGTCGCCGACGTCGACGGAGTCGTCGTCGTGCCGCGCAATCTCGTCGGCGCCGTCGCGGATGCCAGCCGCAAGCGCGAGGACGCCGAGGAATCGAAGCGGCAGAGGTTCCGTGAGGGCGTGCTCGGCCTCGACCTCTACGGCATGCGCGAACCGCTGGCCGCTGCGGGCCTGGAATACGTGGAGAACTGACCATGGCGCATGGCGACACCACCGGCGGATTCACCAAGACAGACGGCTGGCTCGACTGGTACGACGGCCCGACGACGCCGACCTTCCGGTTGCCCGCAGGCGCGGTCGACGCGCACTGCCACGTCTTCGGACCCGGCGCGGAGTTCCCCTACGCGCCGGAGCGCAAGTACACGCCCTGCGACGCCTCGGCGGATCAGCTCTTCGCCCTGCGCGACCATCTCGGCTTCGATCGCAATGTCATCGTACAGGCGACCTGTCATGGCGCGGACAACAGCGCCCTGGTCGACGCGCTCCGCCGCAGCGAAGGCCGCGCTCGCGGTGTCGCGACCGTGCGACCCGATGTCACCGACGCCCAGCTCGCCGAACTGCACGCCGCGGGCGTGCGCGGTGTACGGTTCAACTTCGTCAAGCGGCTCGTAGACGCCGTGCCGACTGAATCCCTCCATGAGATCGTCGCGAAGATCGCCCCACTCGGATGGCACGTCGTCATCTACTTCGAGGCCGACGACCTCCCTGACCTCTACGAATTCTTCTCCCGCATCCAGACCGACGTCGTCGTCGACCACATGGGCCGGCCCGACGTTACGAGGGATCCGAACGGCCCGGAGTTCGAGCTCTTCCTGCGGTTCATGCGTGAGAACCCCAACGTGTGGACAAAGGTCTCGTGCCCCGAGCGCCTCAGCGCGACCGGTCCGCGCGCGATCGACGGCGAGCAGCATGCCTATACCGATGTCGTGCCCTTCGCCCGCCGCGTGGTCGAGGAGTTCCCCGACCGCGTGCTGTGGGGAACGGACTGGCCCCACCCCAACCTCAAGGACCACATGCCCGACGACGGGCTGCTGGTCGACTACATCCCGCAGATCGCGACGACGCCGGACCTGCAGCAGAAGCTGCTCGTGGACAATCCGCGCCGCCTCTATTGGCAAGAAGGAGCATGACATGGCACTCGACAAGCCTTACAAGGACGTTCCCGGCACGACAATCTACGACGCCGAACAGGCGCGCAAGGGCTACCACCTCAACCAGTTCTCGATGTCGCTGATGAAGCCCGAGAACCGCGAGCGCTATCTCGCGGACCGCGAGGCCTATCTCGACGAGTGGCCGCTCAACCCCCGCCAGCGACAGGCCGTGCTCGACTTCGATCTGAACACCTGCATCGAAGAGGGGGGCAACATCTACTTCCTCAGCAAGATCGGCGCGACCCACGGGCTGAGCTTCCAACAGATGGCCGGCTCGATGACCGGGATGAGCGAGGCCGCGTACCGCGACATGATGGTCGGCGGAGGGCGCCGCCCCGAGGGGAACCGCCTCAAGGACCTCGACGGCTGGGCACCGCCCGCGCAGGGCGAGAAAGCCGACACGATGCGACCGAACCCCCCGGCGAGGTACACCTCCGCCCTGTTCACGTCCCATGTGCCCGCGATCGGCGCAGCGATGGATCTGGGCAAGACCGAGGAACCGTACTGGAAGAAAGTGTTCGACGGCTACGAATGGACGCGCAGCTGGGCGAAGGAGAACAAGCCGGATGTGGTCATCCTCGTCTACAACGACCACGCCACCGCGTTCGACGCCTCGATCATCCCGACGTTCGTGCTCGGCACCGGTGCGCACTACCCGATCGCCGACGAGGGCTACGGCCCGCGGCCGGTCCCCGACGTCAAGGGGTACCCCGAGCTCGCCGCTCACATCGCCCAGTCCGTGATCCAGGACGACTTCGACCTCACCCTCGTCAACGAGATGGTCGTCGACCACGGCCTCACCGTGCCCCTGTCGCTCGTCTACGGCGATGTCGAGGAGTGGCCCGTGCGTGTCATCCCGCTGGCCGTGAACGTGGTGCAGTACCCGGTGCCGTCCGGCCGCCGCTGCTACGAGCTCGGACGTGCCCTCCGGCGCGCCCTCGACAAATGGGACGGCGAGCAACTCAACGTCCAGATCTGGGGCACCGGTGGCATGAGCCACCAGCTGCAAGGTCCGCGAGCCGGTCTGATCAACGAGGAATGGGACAACGCCTTCCTCGACCATCTCATCGAGGACCCGCTGGGGCTGACCGAGTGGGATCACATGGAGTACGTCGACGAGGCCGGGTCCGAGGGCATCGAACTCGTCGACTGGCTCATCGCCCGCGGCGCCATGGACGACCAGTTCGGCGGCGGAACGCCCGAGACGAACCACCGGTTCTACCACGTGCCGGCGTCGAACACCGCCGTCGGGCATCTCGTCCTGACCAACCCGTCCGCCTGACGTGATCCCCGAGGAGAGAACGATGACGAACGACAAAGTCCGAGTAGCAGTGGTCGGCGCCGCCGGCGCCTTCGGAATGAAGCACCTGGACGCACTGGCCAACATCCCGGATGCCCAGGTGACGGTGGTCAGCGGAACCCGGTCGGGGCCGACGCGCGAGGTCGCCGGGAAGTACGGCGTCCCGGCCGTCGTCGTCGGCCTCGACGCCGTCCTCGAGCGCGAGGACGTCGATGCCGTGATTCTCGCGACGCCGACCGGTCTGCACGCGGCGCAGGCGCAGGCGGTGCTCGCCGCGGGCAAGCACGTGCAGGTCGAGATCCCGCTGGCGGATTCGCTGGCGGATGCCGAAGTCACGCTCGCGGCCGCCGAGGCATCGAACCGCGTGGCCATGGTCGGCCACACCCGGCGGTTCAACCCATCGCATCAACTCGTGCACGAGCGCATCGCGGCAGGCGAGTTCACCGTGCAGCAGATGGACGTCCAGACGTACTTCTTCCGGCGGAGCAACACGAACGCGAAAGGCGAGCCGCGTTCCTGGACCGACCATCTGCTCTGGCATCACGCCGCGCACACCGTCGACCTGTTCGCGTATCAAGCAGGCAGGATCGTGCAGGCGAACGCCATTCAAGGACCGATCCATCCCGAACTCGGCATCGCCATGGACATGTCGATCCAGCTGAAGAGCGAAAGCGGAGCCATCTGCACGCTCTCGCTCTCCTTCAACAACGAAGGTCCGTTCGGCACGTTCTTCCGCTACATCGGCGACACCGCAACATACATCGCGCGCTACGACGACCTGTTCACCGGCAAGGAGGAGCAGATCGATGTCTCGCACGTTGCCGTCAGCATGAACGGCATCGAGCTGCAGGACCGCGAGTTCATCGCCGCGATCCGCGAGGGTCGCGAGCCCAACTCATCGCTCCGCCAGGTCATCGACTGCTATCGCGTGCTCGGTCTGCTGGAGGAGCAACTCTCGTGAAGCTGCCGCGCGTCGGACTCGGCTGCATGTCGCTGAGTCACGCGTACGGCCTACCGCCCTCTGACGAGGTGGCCCTGAAGATGCTGCGCACGGCTCTCGACGATGGTGCGCAGATGCTCGACACTGCCATGCTCTATGGCGGAGGCCGGAACGAGGAGCTGGTCGGCCGTGCGATCCGTGGACGCCGCGACGAGATCGTTCTCGCCAGCAAAGGCGGCATGGCCATGGTCGATGGCTTCAAGAAGATCGACGGCCGTCCGGACTCGCTGCGCGCACAGGTCGACGCTTCGCTGGCGCGCCTCGGAACGGACCACATCGACCTCTATTACCTCCACCGCTGGGACAAGACGATACCCATCGGCGACAGCGTCGGCGCGCTCTCGGAGGCAGTGGATGCCGGCAAGATCGGGGCGATCGGGCTGTCCGAGGTCTCGGTGGTGCGTCTGCGAGAAGCGCAGGCGGTTGCACCGATCGCCGCCGTGCAGAACGAGTACTCGCTGTGGAGCCGCAACCCGGAGCTCGGCATGTTGCAGGCCACGGCGATCCTCGGCGTCACGCTCGTGGCTTTCGCGCCACTCGCTCGGGGGTTCCTCAGCGATTCGATCGGAGACCCGACGTACTTCGCCGCGAAAGACATCCGTCGGGCGATGCCGAGATTCCAGTCGGAGCACTGGAGCACCAACGCCGCGTTGCTGCCGGCCTGGCGCAGGCTGGCGGTGGAGGCAGGATGCACCCCGGCTCAACTCGCCCTGAGCTGGCTGCTCTCCCGAGGCTCACACGTCTTGCCCATCCCCGGGACCACGAGTTCCGCCCACGTACGCGAGAATCTGGCCGCGGCGGATCTCGCCGTCGATGCCGGGCTGCTGCGGCGAGCGGGCGAGCTGGTCGACGCGGCATCGGTCTCCGGTCCGCGGTACAACCCGGTCCAGAGCGCCGAGGTCGATGCGGAGTCGTTCGAGAGCCTCCGATGAGAGCCATATCCTCGATGGCGACCAGGGTGCTTCTCGCCGAGCTGTCCGCGGCTTCGGCCGCGATCGGTCTTCCCCTGGTCGAGATCGAGTCAGTGGGTGGTGTGGATGCGGCGCGCCGGGTGGCGCTGGGAGAGCGGGTGGACCTGGTCATTCTGGCATCCGATGCTCTGCAGGATCTGGCCCAGCATGGGCACGTCGTGCCGTCCTCCGTGACGCCGCTCGCGTCGTCTCACACCGCGATCGCGATTCGCTCGAGGGGGAGCTTCGACGCGACTCCTCCCTCAACGCCCGCCTTCGATGATGCGGTGGGCGTCCGAGCCGCATTGCGCGACGCCGGCAGCGTTGGCTATTCCACAGGTCCGAGCGGCGCTGCGCTGCTGCGTCAGATCGAGAACTGGAACATGGCCGCTGAGATGCGCGATCGTCTTGTCCAGGCACGGTCGGGGACACCGGTTGCCCGCCTCGTCGCTGACGGCGAGGTCGACATCGGCTTCCAGC
The DNA here is from genome assembly GCF_038397725.1 of Microbacterium sp. LWO13-1.2. Taxonomy (NCBI): domain Bacteria; kingdom Bacillati; phylum Actinomycetota; class Actinomycetes; order Micrococcales; family Microbacteriaceae; genus Microbacterium; species Microbacterium sp. LWO13-1.2. The sequence continues at coordinate 337,332 of NZ_CP151634.1, read as the reverse complement.
AGCTCAGCGAGATGATCGGGCAGGACGGTATCCGGATTCTCGGAGTGCTGCCGCCGGACTGCGCAATCGAAACCGTCTTCGCCGGCGGCGTGGCGACGGCGACGGCCGATCCCGCGGCAGCCCTCTCGGTGCTGTCCTTCTTCTGCTCAGCCGCTGCCGCACCGATCAAGAGGATGCACGGCTTCAATGACGCATCTGCGAGCTGATCGCAGAGCACCGAAGCCGGTACGGCGATATCGATGAAGCGCGGGCCGTCCCTACGTCCGTATGAGCGGGACGACAGTCGTCGCAAATGGCAGGCGGTTCGGATTCGGCGAGTTCTCAGGGATGCTCGGACTGGGTCGCTTAGCCTTGAACCTCAAGGGGAGTACTCCGACACGGTCGGCTCGTCACTACGGATGCAGGGCGCATTCCGGGCCACCGGTCTCCGGTCAGGAGATGGAGAAGACCTTGGACGTGGACGTTCGCGCCAGGTTTGGAGCCTCTTTTGCACATCAGCCCGCTCGTATGGGGCGTCACGATCGCGGTTACGATCGCCTTCTTCGTCTACGAATTCTTCGCGCACGTCCGCAAACCCCACGAACCGACGATCGGTGAATCGGCGCGTTGGTCCGCGTTCTATATCGGTCTCGCCCTGATCTTCGGCGTCGCCGTCGGCATGGTGTCGGGATGGACCTATGGGGGCGAGTACTTCGCCGGCTACCTGACCGAGAAGGCCCTGTCGATCGACAACCTCTTCGTCTTCCTCATCGTCATGACCGGATTCGCGGTCCCGAAGATCTACCAGCAGAAGGTGCTGATGATCGGCATCATCATCGCCCTGATCCTGCGTGGCATCTTCATCGCCGTCGGCGCCGCACTGATCGAGAACTTCTCCTGGGTGTTCTACCTCTTCGGCGCACTGCTCTTGTTTCTCGCGTACCGGCAGGCGTTCGCGCACAGCGACTCCAACCCCGCCGACGGCAGGATCATGAGATTCGTCCGCCGCCATCTTCCCGTCAGCGACACCTACGATCGTGACCGACTGACGGGCGTGAAGGACGGTCGGCGTTTCGTGACGCCCATGCTCCTGGTGATCATCACCATCGGGTTCGTCGATCTGATCTTCGCGGTCGATTCGATACCCGCGATCTACGGGCTGACCGAACAGGCCTACATCGTGTTCACCGCCAACGCGTTCGCACTCATGGGCCTGCGCCAGCTGTACTTCCTCATCGGCGGGCTGCTCGAGCGACTCGTCTACCTCGCACAGGGACTGGCCGTGATCCTCGCCTTCATCGGCGTCAAGCTCGTCCTGCACGCCATGCACGTGAACGAACTGCCCTTCATCAACAAAGGCGACGCCATCAAGTGGGCCCCCGAGATCCCCATCTGGTTCTCCCTCCTCTTCATCGCACTGACCATCGTCGTCGCCACCACAGCCAGCCTGATCAAGACCCGCGGCGACCGCCCACCCCACCTCGAAACCACACTCCCAGCAAACGACACCGAGAAGAACCTCACGTAACACGTCCCTCGCCCGGACTCCCCACTCCATCCCGCAATTCTGTCCTGTCGAATGCCCCTGGACAGGTGAAGGGGTAGCCAGTCCGAGGAGAAGTCCTCGCGACTCTCCTGCCTCGGCCGAGGCTCATGGAGGTCACGAAAACTGGGTGCTGCCACCCGGGCCGGATGCTCCAGATCGGTGACCGGCCCGCCGCGACTGCGCAACCGGATGGCCAGTCGGTTGCTCTAGCCCTGGTTTCCGGTGAGGTTGTGAACGTGTTCCGAGGGCGCCTGTCCGCCGGCGAGCGCGATGATCTGCATCTGAAGCATCGCTGAGAACCGCTCCCGAGGATCGTCGAGGTCGATCCCGCCGACCTCGGTGACGCGTCGTAGACGGTACCGGAAGGTGTTCCCGTGCACGAACGTCGCAGCGGCCGCCTGGGCGATGTCGCCGAACGCATCGAGCCAGGCGCGGAGGGTGTCGACGAGCGAGCTTTGATGCTCGCGGTCGTACGCGGCCAGCCGGGCGATCGGACCTGAAGGGAGTTCGGTCGCATCTGCGGGCAGTTCGAGCAGGAGCGCCTCGGCGTACACGTCGTCGAAGCGAGCAACTCGGCGATCAAGTGTCGACGACTCGAGCACCTTCAACGCTCGGTCCGCCTGGGAGCGTGAGCGCGGTAGATCACCAAGCCCCGAGGTGACGCGTCCGATGCCGATGAGAGCCTGAAGCGGTGAGTGGACGCGATCGAGGAAGTCCTCGGCGAGCCGGACAGCAATCGAGCCGGAGTCGGCCGCCGCAACCGGCACGATCCCGTACGTCACGTCCTCGATGAGGCCGGACGCCGCCCTCGGGTGCGCGAACGACAAATGGGTGGCGAACGCATCGGCGAGCTTGCGGCGTTCGGTCGCGATATCGGCATAGGTGAGGTGACCGCTCCCGGGAACGCTGAGTGTCAACGCGAGAACGACCGACGACTCGTCGCGCAGTCCCAGCCTGCGGGCTGCCTCCTCGCTCCCAGACGCACCGCGGAGCACGGATGCCACGATCTCGGCGCTCCTCCGACGTTCGACATCAGCGTCGGTGCGCTGCCAAACGAGATGCATGGCTGCGAGGCGGGAGGATTCGAGCAGGATCTGCTCCTGCTCGACGCTCAGACGTTCGGAAGCGACCCAGATCGTACCGAGGATCTCATCACCCGCGCGGACGGCGATGGCCACTCGGCCTCCCTCCTCCGGAGGTGCGCCGGCCTCCTCGGGCAGCGGAGCCACGGTCACGGATCCGCTGGCGCGATAGATGGCCTGGAACACGCCGGCCTCTTCGAGATAGCGGGTGTACTGGGCGGGCACCTGACGGCCCAGGATCGTCTGGACACGCGAGGCGTCCGCGCCTTCTCGCACACTGGAGAACGCCAGAAGTCTCGAATGGCGATCCTCGATGGTCACGGAAGCCTTGAGGAGCGCCGCGACCGAATTCGCGACCGCGAACAGATCGCCTGCGATGATTCCACCGAAAGTCTCTCCGCGCGAGCCGTCGACGTCCCGCGGCGTCATCAGTGTTCTCAGCATCGCGGCGAGATGCCCCCACGACGCTCCCGGCGAGAGCGAGAGCACGTCGACTCCTGCCTTCTCCGCCTGGGTGCGGACCGCGGGGGTCGCCTCGAACGGGCCGCGCACGACGAGACCGGTGGAACCGTGCGCGGCCAGGCCGTCGATGATCGTCTGCATGGCGGCGCCGGTGCGAAGACCGATCCCGAGAACCAGCGCGTTCTCTCGAGCTTCGAGCTCGTCCTCCGGGTCTTGGATGAGGATGGACTCGACCCGACGGGTGAGATCGAGCGGGCCGCAGACGGCCTGAAGATGAGCCGGGCCGAACTCGGCCAGGATGCGACCGATCGTCGTCCCCGGACGGAGCGAAGGTTCCTCTGTCATCACTCCTCCTTGGAGTATGGGCGGCGCCAGCAGGCTAGCAGGACTCGTCAGCCGGACATGGAATTCCACTCGCGGTGCACAGTGAAGCGCTCCAGAACCTCAGGAAGCGGTGTCACGCCGAGTCCTGGTCCCTTCGGTACCGAGATCCTTCCATTCTCCAGCCGGAACGGCTCGGTGAGGTCCGTTGCGAAGTAGCGCTCCGAAGCGGATGTGTCGCCGGGCAGGGTGAACCCGGGAAGCGCGGCGAGGGCCACGTTCGCAGCACGACCGATCCCGGTTTCCAACATGCCCCCGCACCAGACCGGCACATCGTGGGCGGCACACAGATCGTGTATCCGTCGCGCCTCGAGATAGCCGCCCACACGGCCGGGTTTGATGTTCACGATGCTGCAGGCGCCGAGCTCGATGGCGGCGGCAGCCGCCCGGGAGGATGTTATCGATTCGTCGAGACAGATGGGCGTCGAGATGACGCGGGCGAGGGCTGCGTGTCCCAGCAGATCGTCGGAGGGCAGTGGCTGCTCGAACAGCGTCAGATCGAACGCGTCGAGCCGCGCGAGCAGACGGAAGTCACTGCGGCGGTACGCCGCGTTCGCGTCGACTTGCAGATCGATGTCGCCGAACCGTTCCCGCACCGCACGCACGGGCTCGACGTCCCATCCAGGTTCGATCTTCAGCTTGATGCGCAGGTATCCCGCCTCAAGCGAAGCAGCCACGGTGTCCAACAGTTGATCGATGGTATCGGTGATTCCGAGCGAGACTCCGCACGGCACGGAGTCGCGCACCGCGCCGAGCGCTGCAGCGAACGAGACGCCCTGCGCGCGCAGTTGAGCATCCAGGACCGCAGTCTCCAACGACGATTTCGCCAGACGATGCCCCTTGAACCCGGCGAGCACCGGCGCGATCCGGTGCGCGTCGAAGTCGTCTCCGAGCTGTCTCTGAGCGGTCCGGATCTCGGGGATGAAGAAATCTTCGAGCACGTCGGCCGCACCGCCCGTGTATTCGGAGGAGTACAGCGGAGACTCGCTCGCTCCGCACTCGCCCCAGCCCTCGGCATCCTCAGTGACGGCACGCACGACCAGCACCTGCCGGACGGTTTCGGTGCCGAATGAGGTGCGGAAGGGCGTCACGAGTGGCATCTCGACGATGCGGGTCTCGATCCCGGTGAGTTTCATGCGATCTCCTGCTCTGTGGGTTCTGAAGGGGTCAAGATCAGCGACCGGGTGGCGAAGCTGCATCTGTATGAGATCCTGCGGCTTCGACCAGATAGTGTCCCTCGCGGTCGAATCCCACAACCCGGGCTCCGGCCTTCATGCGTCCACCCAGCTCGCGGCGCAATTCGAGGCGCCATCGGGCGGCGCGCGCGGGGTCCTCGAGACGCATCGACTCGATGTCGGCGGGCACGCGGATGCGAACCGGCTCCGCATGCGAAAGCCGGCCATGCGGCGCAACATCCCGGGAAGGGAGAGGCCTGTCCAACTGCCAGCGAACGAGCAGGCGGTCACTCGCGTCATCGCGATTGACGTCGTCGTCCATCGCCCCGTAGAGATCGGAGAAGTACTGGACGGGCTCTGCACCGAGCTTCGACAGGTTGAAGTGGGCGTTGCGTCGGATCGCCGGGTCGAACGTCCACGTCATCGTCGTCATTCGCTGTTCAAGCGCCCACGCGCGCTGGTGCAGCTTGAGTGCCAGCCCGATACTGCGACCCTGGGCGCTTCGCGGGACCCCGGCGATGTGACTGTGGAAGTTGTGGGTGCCGGGCGGCGAGCAGAAGCCGAAACACGCCCCGAGCAGTTCATCACCGTCATAGGCGCCGAACACGGGACTGCCCGAGATCGCCAGAGCTCGCAAGAGATCAGCCGTCACCGGCGTGCCGGTTGGGCCGGTGCGCCAGACGAGCTCGTAGAGCCGTTGCACAGCGGCGAGCGACCCCATGTCTTCCAGTTCGCGGATCACGACCCCCGAACGGCTCGCCGCCTGAGTCGCGTCATCGCGTGGGCCGATGCCGGCTCCGGCGACGCCGTCATGGACGGACGTCACCAGCTCGTCTCCTTCTCGTACCGCAGTTCATCGAGCAAGGCCGCAAGCAAGAGGGTGCGGGGAACCAGTTCCGCGACGATGACGTGCTCGTCCTCCGCGTGCGCTCCTCCGCCGACAGCGCCCAGGCCGTCGAGAGTCGGGGTGCCGACACCCGCGGTGAAGTTGCCGTCGGATGCGCCGCCGACGGCGATGCCGGCCAACGTTCCGGTCGTCGTGTCGGCGGCTATCCGGTTGATCCGCTCGAACAACGCCGCGGAGCTCGATCGGGTCAGCGGCGGATGCGCAGGCCCACCGACGATCTCGATGATGGCGCCGTCGAGTCGAGGGGTCAAAGCCGACAGTTCACGGTGCACTCGCCGCTGCTCTGCGAGCGATGATGTCCGGACATCGACCGTGAAGGAGGCAGCGGCCGGAACAGTGTTCGAGGTGCTGCCTGCCTCGGTGCGGGTCGGGGTCACTGTGGTTCCCAGCTCGGGCGAGTTCAGCTCCGCGACGGCGAGCACCTGGTGGGCGAGTTCGACGGTCGCGTTGACGCCGCGCTCCGGCTCGAGGCCGGCGTGCGCCGCGCGCCCGAGAACGTTCACCACGTAGTGCGAAACACCCTTTCGCTCGGTCTTCAGTGCCCCTCCCGGTCCGGATGCCTCCAGGATCAGCGCGGCGGAGTGTCTACGCGCTTCCGCCTCTATGAGCGGACGGGAAGTGGTCGACCCCGGCTCCTCGTCACCGGTGATGAGAAGGGTGATCCCTTCCGTTGACGCCAGTGCGGCGAGCGCGTGCAACGCCATGACGATACCCGCCTTCATATCGAAGCATCCGGGCCCGGTGAGGCGGCCGTCCCGGACCTGCGCGGGATTGCTCAGGAGTGACCCGATCGGCCACACGGTGTCGTGATGTCCGAGCACCAGGACGCGCGATGAATCGCCGAAGCGCCAGCGGAGGTGAGTGACACCGTCGATCAGGATGCGCTCCGCGCGCCTGCCCAGGTACCTCGCGCCGACCTCGTCGACGAGGTCGGCGCTGCGGGCGATCGCGGCATGGTCCTCAGAAGGTGACTCGCATCTCACCAGCTTCAGGATGTCGGCGACCATGGTGTCGGCATCGAGGAGCTGTTCGCGGAGTGCGGCTGGCGGTCGTGCAGGCATCAGTGCTCCTCGGATCGACGGTGTTGTCCATACCAGTGTGAAGATCTGAACTCTCGATGAGGATGTCCGATCACATGAATGAAAGCGCGTTCATTGGGAATATTCGACGAGTCACCTCGGTAGTGAAATCCTCCCAACCGACGGGCCTCGGTTGTGAAAAACGTACGAAGTACGGCAAGGGCGCCTCGCCTACGCTCTGAAAATCAGGGCGACCGGGCGCGTCGAGAACGTCGACCTGCGTGACTCGCCTGAGCCCAGGCCCTTTGGATCCCATCGACGAAGAAGGAAGAATCCATGCCCAAGAAACTCACCCGCTCGTTGATCGGCGCTCTCGCGATCATGAGTCTCGCGCTCACCGGGTGTACGAACGGCGCTGATGGCGACGAAACCGGAAAGCCGAATGTTCCGCAGGGCGATGAGGTCACGACCACCGCGGACCCGTCGCTGACCAAGTTGCTGCCGGCAGACATCAAAGAGAAGGGTTACATCGGGATCGCCATCGACATCCCCTATCCGCCATTCGCTTCCTACGATGAGAACGGACGGGAGGTCGGCTTCGACCCCGAACTCGGCCGACTCATCGCGCAGAAGCTCGGCATCGATGTCGTCATCTCGAAGCAGCCCTTCGACTCCGTGATCCCCTCGCTGCAGGCGAAGAAGCACGACATCATCATGAGCGGTATGAATGACACACCCGAGCGGGAGAAGACGATCACCTACGTCGACTACACGCTCGGCGGGTTCGCGATCCTCGTGCGGGCCGGCAACCCGACGAACATCAAGACTCTGACCGATCTGTGCGGGAAAACCGTGTCGGTGCAGAAGGCCACAGTCCAAGGGGAACTGCTGCGCGCCACAGAATGCCCGGGAGACCCGATCGAGGTCATGGAGTTGCCGACCGATCCGGACGCACTCACAGCGCTGCGTGCAGGTAAGAGCGACGCGTACTCGTCCGATGCACTCGTGGCCGAGTACGTGGCCGTCACCACCGACGACGGCGAGGCGTACGAAGTGGTGCGCGATCCGCAGAACCCCGCCGGCTTCAACCCGGTGTACAGCGGCATCGGTGTTCTGAAGGAGAACACGCAACTGGTCGAAGTGATCCAGAAGACACTGCAGGCGCTCATCGACGAGGGCAGCTACCAGGAGGTCCTCGAGCGCAATCACATGAGTTCCTATGCCGTGGAGTCGGCTGAGACGAACCAAGGCGGAGCGGGCCTGTGACAGTCATCGCACCCCCGCAGGGCTCACAGCGTCTCAGCAATGCGGACGATGTCGACGCAGTGCCGCGCCGCCATCCGTGGCGCTGGTCGGGTGCGGTCGCTCTGCTGGTCATCCTTGCCCTCTTCCTCTATTCCGTCGTGACCAATCCGAACCTCGACCTCGTCACCATCGGAAGATTCGTCGCCGACAAGCGGATCCTGGTGGGCGTCGGCCTGACCGTGTTGATCACGCTCATCGCCATGGTCGTGTCGACTCTTCTCGCCGTGCTCCTGGCGGCGATGCGATTGTCGAAGAATCCCGTCCTCTCGGGAGCGGCGTGGTTCTACGTCTGGATATTCCGTGGCACACCGCAGATCGTGCAGATCGTGCTCTGGGGCTATCTCGGCCTGCTGTACCAGAAGCTCACGCTGGGCATTCCGCTGACGGAGATCGTGTTCTGGCAGGTGGACACGAACGACCTCATCAACGCGTTCGTGGCGGGAACGCTCGCACTCACCCTGAACCAGGCGGCCTACTCGTCGGAGATCGTGCGAGCGGGCATGATCTCCGTCGACGACGGGCAGCGGGAAGCTGCGTACTCGCTCGGCATGTCGCCCGTGTACACATTCCGCCGCGTGCTGCTGCCTCAGGCCATGCGCATGATCATCCCGCCGATGGGCAACGAGACCATCTCCATGATGAAGAGCACCTCACTGCTGATGGTGATCGCCGTGCCCGAGGTGTACACGGCAGCGACCGCGATCTCCGCGCAGAACCTCAAACAGGTCGAGATGCTGGTCGTCGCGAGCATCTGGTACCTCTTCATGACGACAGTGCTGTCCATTCCGCAGTACTACCTGGAGCGGCGATACGGACGCGGCTCAAGTCATGCCCTGCCGCCGACGCCGCTCCAGCGGCTTCGGTCCGTGCTCGACCGCAGCAAGCCGGGCGCGGAGCCGGCACCCCCGACGCAGACGACAAAGGTGATTGCCGAATGAACACGATCGAGAATCTGACGTCGCCGACTACTGCTGCCCTCGTGCAGATCCGCCGAGTGCGTAAGAGCTTCGGCACGCATCAGGTGCTTCGCGATGTGTCGCTCGAAGTGCATGCGGGAACCGTGACCGTGCTTCTGGGGCCGTCCGGGTCCGGCAAGTCGACCCTTCTGCGATGCGTGAACCACCTCGAGACCATCGACGGAGGACGTATCGTCGTGAACGGGGAGCTGATCGGATACCGGCAGACGGGCAACAAGATACATGAGATGACGCCGACCCAGACGGCCAGCCAACGGCGAGGGATCGGCATGGTGTTTCAGAGATTCAATCTGTTCCCGCACATGACCGCGCTCGAGAACATCGTCGAAGCACCGGTCGGAGTGGTCGGACGCTCGCGGGCTGCGGCGCGGGAGCGCGCCATGACGCTGCTCGCCCGCGTCGGCCTCGCCGACTTCGCGCATCATTACCCGGCACAACTCTCCGGCGGACAGCAGCAGCGGATCGCGATCGCGAGGGCGCTCGCCATGGATCCGAGGGTCATGCTGTTCGATGAGCCGACCTCGGCGCTGGATCCTGAACTCGTCGGCGACGTGCTCGACGTGATGAAGGAACTCGCGCGCGACGGAATGACGATGATCGTGGTCACGCACGAGATCGGTTTCGCGCGAAGCGTTGCCGATCAGGTCGTCTTCATGGACGGAGGCGTGGTGGTCGAAGCCGGCCCGCCGTCTCAGTTGATCGACGACCCGCAACGCCAGCGCACGCGCGCGTTCCTCGAAAGCGTGATGTAGAAAAACCCGACACGCCCGCCAGGATACGACAGACATCCGATCCGGAGATCTTGTGATGTCGTTGCGTCGTCCACATGTACCCATGCGAACGGATCCACGGTGAGATTTCGATCGGTATGAGAGAAGGAGTGTGAGGCCTCCTGTGGTTGATCGCGAGATGTTCGACGAGCCGACCAATCACCTCGACATCGATGTCTCCTTTGAACTACCCCATACCCCTAGGGGTATATGCTCGATTCATGGCTACTCGAGAGATCACGGCGGCGAACTTCGATCAGACTCTGGACGACGGTGGCATCGTGCTGCTCGACTTCTGGGCGGAGTGGTGCGGTCCGTGTCGAATGTTCGGACCGATCTTCGAGGCCGCGTCCGAGAAGTATCCGGACATGGTGTTCGGCAAGGTCGACACCGAGGCGGAGCGCGAGCTCGCCTCCGGATTTCAGATCACATCCATTCCCACATTGATGGCGTTCCGCGACGGAATCCTCGTATTCTCGCAGCCGGGCGCGCTGCCGAGCGCCGGCCTGCAACAGGTCGTCGACGCGGTCCGGAGCCTCGACATGGACGACGTGCGAGCGCAGATCGCCGCGCACTCTGACGGGCCGGCATGAGGATCGTCATCGTCGGCGGGGTCGCCGGCGGCATGAGCTGCGCGGCGCGAGCCCGGCGCCTCGACGAGACCGCGGAGATTCTGGTACTCGAGCGCGGCGCTCATGTGTCGTTCGCGAACTGTGGGCTTCCCTACTTCGTGGGGGGCGAGATCGAAGACGCGGCCTCCCTGCTGGTCCAGACACCCGAGCTGCTGCGCGCGTCGTTGAACCTCGACGTCCGCACGGGGCACGATGTCGTGGGTGTCGATGCCGGCGCGCAGTTCGTGGTTGTCCGCACCGCGGCGGGCGAGGAGCGCATCGGGTATGACGCTCTGGTCTTGGCGCCGGGTGCGCGAGCGGCGCGCCCGGACATTCCCGGGCTGGACTCGCCGCGGGTGCGGACGTTACGCAGCGTGGAGGATGCTGTGCACCTGCGCGCTCATGTCGAAGCCGGCGTTCGGCGCGCCGTCGTCCTCGGGGCCGGGTTCATCGGCGTCGAAGCAGCAGAAGCTTTGGCGTTACAGGGCGTCGAGACCACTCTTGTCGAGTTCGCGGACCATGTGCTTCCTCCGGTCGACGCCGAGTACGGCTGGATGATCGCTGACGAGTTGCGCAGACTGGGTGTGGATGTGCGAACAGGTGTCTCCGCCGAGGCCGTCGTCGCAGGGGACGACGCTGACGTCATCACCCTGTCTGACGGCGCGGAAGTGATCGCCGACCTCATCGTGCTCTCTGTCGGAGTGCGACCTGATACGGCCGTCTTCGAGGCGGCGGGGGTGGCCTGTGAGCGCGGGGCGATGATCGTCGACGAGCACGGGCGCACGTCGCTGCCGAAGGTGTGGGCCGTGGGAGACGCGGTGCTGAGCCAGGATCCCGTGACAGGGATCCGCCGGCCGGTGTTGCTGGCCGGACCCGCCAATCGTGCCGGACGCCTGGTAGCCGATGCCATCATCCGCCCTGACCGGGCGCGGCCGATCCCGCAGCCTCTCGGTACGGCCGTCGTGCGGGTCGGGGAGTTGACTGTTGCTGTCACCGGCGCGAACCGCGAGGCGCTCTCTCGGTCGGGAATCGATTTCCGCACGATCAGCCTGCACCCGAATCAGCATGCCGGGTACTTTCCCGGTGCCGCTCCGATCCATCTGAATGTGCACTTCAGGGAGGGAGACGGACGAATCCTCGGCGCGCAGGCGTGTGGCCGCGACGGCGTCGACAAGCGGATCGATATCCTCGCGACGGCCATACGCGCAGGGATGGCGGTCGCCGATCTGATCGATCTGGATCTCGCCTACGCGCCGCCCTACGGTCAAGCCAAGGATCCGGTGAACCTCGCTGGAATGCTCGGCGCCAACGTCCTCGATGGCACGTTGCGGCTCTGGGCCGCTCAGGACCTCGCACGAGTACGCGAGACCTCTCTGATACTCGACGTGAGAAGCGACGCGGAAGTGGCGGAGGGCATGATCCCCGACGCGCTTCACATTCCCCACACCCAACTGCGCGGGCGCGTGGGGGAGGTACGTCTGGCCGCAGCCGGACGACCGGTGCGAGTGATGTGCGCGTCCGGTGTGCGGTCGGCGATCGCGCACCGGATCCTCGATCAATCCGGGTTCGATTCCGCATCGCTCTCCGGCGGGATGACGACGCTCCGCGCCGTGCTCGCGGACCGCGCGGATCAGGTGCTGATCGCCCCAGCATCGCCCCACGATGTCTGATCGCGCGCGGGTCCGATGCCGGGCGACGACGGCGGAACGGCTCGTCCACGCCGCCGCCGCGGTCTTCGTCGCGGCTTTGGGGGCGTCGATGGCCCCGTCATCTCCGGTGGTGGCGGTCGTCGCCGGACTGATCGCAGCGTGCGTGGCCGCGATGGCAGCGACCGGCCAGTGCGCCACCTCGTGGATTCGCGCAAGCACGCGGACGTCTTCCGGCCGCAGGGTGCCCACGGATCAGGTACCAGAGAGAGAAAGGGATGCTGATGGACACCGCAGATCATGATGCGCAGCGGCGCGTCGTCAACCGACTCCGCCGCGCGCGGGGGCAGCTGGATGCGGTGATCGCCGCAGTGGAGGCCGAGTCATCCTGCCGAGACATCGTGACGCAGCTCGCCGCGGTGACGCACGCACTCAACAGAGCCGGCTTCATCATCGTCGCCTCTGCCCTGGAAGAGTGCATCGGTCGCTCCGACGACACCGAGGGGCCGACCGTGGAAGAGCTCGAGAAGGTCTTTCTCAGCCTCGCGTGAACCGCCGCACCAAGAGAAAGGAGCTCTCCCATGTGCAGAGCAGTCGCATGCAACACCTGCGGCAAGACGACCTGGGCCGGATGCGGCCAGCACGTCGCAGATGTCATGGACCGCGTGCCTACGGCTCAGCGCTGCACCGGACACGAGAAGGCACCCGCAAGAGCCTTCTTCTCGCGTCTGTTCGGCGGGCGATCGATGGTCGCGCCGGCGATCGAATCGGCGCGGCCATCGCACACGGCGCTCAGGCGCGCCGTGTGTCGGCTGCGCCGTAATGGTCGGCGATCAACTCGAGCGTCGTGGACCGGGTTCCCACAGCATGACTGCCTGTGACCAGCATCAACTCGTCCGCATCCGTGGCCGAGTGAAGCTCCTCCAGCTGAGCGGCGACTTCTGCGGCTGTTCCGTGGAAGGTGCGGTCCGTCCACTCGTCGATGAACTGCCGTTGCGCAGACGATGACGGGTAGTCCCGCACGGCATCGGGAGAGGGCAATGCGTAGGTCTCGCGCTGGAACATGCGCATCATCGCCATCGCGGTGGTCGTCGACTCTCGATGAGCCTTCGCCGGGTCCATCTCCGCAACCGCGCCGACGCTGACGATGGCGTACGGTGCGCTCAGCGCGTCGGACGGCTGGAAGCGTTGGCGGTAGATGCGGAGGGCGTTGACGACATCGGGGCTGCCGAACTGCAACGCGAAAGCGTACGGCCGCCCGAGCGCTGCGGCGAGTTGCGCCGAGTACAACGAGGAGCCGAGAATCCACAGCTCGGGGGGGGGGGGGGGGGGGGGGGGGGGCACCGGTGCACCAGTGGTGTTCTGCTGCTCCTGCCACGGGCCCGGGACTGCATGCACGCCGGCAGGCGCATCGGAGGAATCGTCATTCAGGAGCGCGATCAACTCCTGAACCTGCTGGGGAAACTCGTCGTTCGCGGACGCATGGCGTCGTAGGGCCGCGGCCGTGGTGTGGTCGGTCCCGGGGGCTCGCCCCACGCCGAGGTCGATGCGCCCCGGTGCCAGAGCCTCCAGCATGCCGAACTGCTCGGCGATCACCAGGGGTGCGTGATTGGGCAACATGACGCCGCCGGCGCCCAGGCGGATGCGGTGGGTCTCGCTGATGAGGCGCGCGGCCATGAGCTGCGGTGAAGCGATCGACGCTCCAGGCATGGCGTGGTGCTCGGACATCCAGAAGCGTTCGTACCCGTGTGCATCCGCGGTTCGTGCCGCCGTGATGACCTCATCGAGAACGCGGCTGGACGAGGACCCCTCGCCGGTCAGGCCTCCGTCGAGGACGGACAGGACAAGTGGGGCGTGTCCGAATGGTGACGGACGAAGCATGAGGAACCTCCATGAGAGAGGCCGGGCGCCACATGCCTGTGGCGTCCGGCCGAATGGGCTGAATCAGGCGTGTGCAGCGGCGCCCGTGGCGGCCGACTCGGGCAGGTTGCCCTTGACGAGCGGTGTCCCCGCCGCAAGGGCGCCGACCCAGGTGGCGGTCGGAGCGACGCACGCCCAGTTGGAGTTCAGCAGGGCAAGGAGCGTGGTGTGCACTGTCTCTGCATCGACCGAGCCCGCGTCGTTGGTGATGTCGATGGCACCGGTCGCGTCTGCGAGCACCTCGGCGGTGAAGCCGCGCGCCTCGGCGTCTGCGGCGGTCGCGAGGATGCAGTTGTTCGTCATGTAGCCAGCAAGTGTGATCGTGTCGATGTCGTTCTCGCGGAGCCACTCCTGCATTCCGGTCTCCGGGAAGATCGAGCTGTAACTCTTGACCACCTGCTTCCACATGGTCGAGTCGCGCTTCTCCAGAGACGCGTGGAGCCGGAACTCCGGCGTCGTCGGGTTGAACACGGGTGCGTCGTCACCGGCCGTGTGCTGCACCATGACCACGGGGATGCCAGCCCGCTCGGCCGCATCGATGGCATCGGCGATGCGGCCGATCGACTCATCGCGCGGCGGGAACTGGATGGGCAGCAAGCCGGTGAAGTACTCCTGCTGGGGGTCGATGACGATCAGGGCGCGGCGGGGGGATGACATGTGTCCTCCTGAAAGGTGAAAGCGGATGGTGCTTCCAGCTTCGTCGAATCGATCCCGGGAGAACATTGGCACGCATGCACATAATCGATGGATTCAGGCCATCCGCGACTTTTCGACGGCCCGTCTTCACCGAGGTCATCTGCGACGGATGCCTCGGGCGCGAAAGGGCCGGGCGTGCCGCTGCGACGCCCGGCCCGTTGTGTCGTCACGTCAGGCGGCGATGTCCTTCAGCCAGTCGGCAACCGATCGCGGCTCCATCTCGAGACGCGACTGACTGCTGCTCTCGTTGCTGATGACCTCGTCCGGCTGCGTCGCCCGCCAGCGGTAGGAGTCGACGACGGGAGCGGCGCCAGCCTCACCGAAAAGCGGGGCGATCACCGCGGCGAACTCGTCGGGCGTCTGGGCTTCGAAGACGACGCCCTTTCCCCGGTGTGCGGAGAATCCCGCGGCGAGATCCTTTCCGAGCAGGCCGGGGAGTGCGCCGACCTCGACCACGCCGGTCACGTCGCGGCTCTGGATCAGTCGAGTCACGACGTCGGCGATGTCGAGATGCGAGCTCCACGAGATCGCGTAGTCCTCGCGGATCGGATACCGCAGAACGCCTTCGGACTCGACGCCGGCCGACACCGTCGGGAGCAGAAGGTTCTCGAGGAAGAGCTTCGGGGCGACGACTGCGAGCGACACGCCTGCGGTGCGGAGTCCTTCGACGAGGGTATCCATCGGCGACGCGCTGCCGGGCGCGCCGAACGGGTAGCCGCTCGTCGATACGACCACGCGAGCGGGGAGCGAGCGAGCGACAGCCGCGACGATCACTTCGGCGTGGCGCTGCTGGATATCACCCGGTCCGACCGGCAAGTGGACGAAGACCGCGTCTGCACCGCTGTATGCGGTCACCAAGGATTCCACGGAGGACAGGTCGACCGCAATCGCCTGACCAGTTCCGGCGTATTTCGAAGGGTCGCGGACGGCGGCGATCGGGGAGAGGCCCTGCGCGTGCAGAGCGGCGAGGACAGGGGCGCCTTGGGCGCCGGTGGCGCCGTGGATGATGATCTTCATTCCTCCATTACTGCATACCATGCATCAGTTAAGTCAAATGCAGTAATGGAGATCGCAGCGATTGTTTTCCGAAGATGTCGCTGCCGAGTACGGCACCGTCGTCGTCGATCCGCTCCAGGCCGACCTCGCCATCGTGCGCATCCATGCGCCGTACGAAAAGAGGTCGACGGCATTCGAGAATTACTTCCACGCGGGCTCGCTGGAGATGGACGATGAGACCGTGTCTCACCTCACCGATCTGAGCCGGAAGACGACCACGATCGTGGACGTCTTCCTCGACAGGCCGGCGATTCTCTCCCCGGTCCTGGTCGCGGCGCATGCGGTCGTGGCCAACTACGGCGCCCACCCGCGAGCGGTGCTCGACGTGCTGTTCGGGCGCGACGCGCCGCGCGGACGTCTGCCCTTCGATCTGCCTTCCAGCATGGCGGCGGTTGAGGCGTCGCGCCCCGATGTTCCGTTCGACACCGCTGATCCCCGCCTGCGGTTCGGGCACGGACTGAGCTACGACTCGCGCTGAGCCACCGCCACCTCTCCGGGTGACCTTTTCATGCAGAGACGGTGTCAGCGAGAAGCAGCAGGAGGGGGATCGTGGCGACGGCGAGCACCGTCTGGATGCCGGTGATGGCCGCCATGAGCCGAGTGTCTCCACCCATGCGTGACGCGAGGATGGTGGCGCTCGGGGCCGTGGGGACCGCGGTGATGAGGATGATACTCGTGAGGGAAGCGCCGGTGATTCCGAAGGCGAGCGCGATCCACAGCGCCGCGAGCGGGAGTACGCACAATTTGAGGAGAGATGCGATCCCGACATCAAGGAGGTCGCGCACGCGGAACGTGAATCGCAAGGCGGCACCGGCGATGAGCGTGCCGACGACCAGAGCGGGAGCGGCGATCATGTCGAGGGTCGTCTGCAGGAGAACCGGCATCGTGATGCCGCTCAGGTTGAGGAGCAATCCGACCCCGCATGCGAGGATGAGCGGATTCGACGCGAGGTCTCTCCACAGCGCGAAGCGCCGGGGCGTGGCGCCCCGCTCGCCGTGGAGGGAGAGCGTCGTGACGCAGATCACGTTGACAAGCGGCACGACGATGGCACTGGCGAGAGCGAACGTCGCCACGCCTTCCTGTGCGTGCAACGCCGACGCGAAGACCAGCCCGACATAGGTGTTGATGCGAATCGACCCCTGCATCAGTGATGTGAGTTGCGGCCCGGCCGCCCGGGTGAATCGTGCTGCACCTAAAGAGACTCCGGCGACCGCCAGGGTGGGGATGCTGACGCTGAGGGCTAGTGGCCCCGGCGACACAGCGCCGAGGTCAGCAGCGCCGATGGAGGTGATGAAGAGGGCGGGGGTGAAGACCCAGTAGCTGATCCACGAGAGACCTGACCAGAAGACGGCATCTGTCAGGATGCGTCGGCGCAGAATCAGCCCGCCGCCGAGCAGCAGGATGATCGGGGCGATCCCCGTGGTGATGACGTCCATGTTGCAACTGTGATGCAATGAGTCAATGCAGTTCAACCATGACAACATGACCGGCCCGCTGCTCGCCGCAGATCTCGTGACCCTCGTCGGTCAGGGGTGGCACGAGGGAGCCGCCGCGGCAACGCTGGCGGCGCATGAGATCCGACGGGCGGAACTCGATGCGGTCGCTGGTGAGCGGCTCCGGGCGTGGGCGGAGAAGATCGTGCCCGTATTCCATGCGACGACCGTTGATGCGCGCTGCACGACGATCAATCGACTCCTCGCGGCAGGCACGACGATTCCGTATCTCACCTCACACGACGCACTTCGACCGCATCTGCACTTCGCGTCGGAGACGCAGGACGTCATCGCGCGTGTTCGGGCGGTGACCGCGGGTGGGCTCGCCCTCTTCGTCGTAGAGTCCGAGGGCGCTCGGTTGGGCGTGTGTCGGCGGGAGAGATGCCCGGTGGCGTTCGTGGACACCAGCCGAAACGGCAGACGTGCCTATTGCTCGGCGAAATGCGGCAACTACGACGCGGTGCGCCGCCACCGCGCACCGCTCAGTCGGCGATGACGGGGCTGTCGACGGTCCCGGGGTCCTCAAGGCCGAAGAGCCGAGGCGGGACCGTCATGGCCCAGGCGTTCATGGCGTCGAGCACCGGGCGTAGCTGCATGCCTACGGGCGTCAGTTCGTAGACGACGCGGGGCGGGATCTCGGCGAACGCGGTGCGGGTGACGAGCTCGTGAGCCTCGAATTTGCGGAGGCGGCTGGAGAGCGTGTGCGCGCTGATTCCCGGGAGTGCGGTGAGCAATTCGTTGAATCGATGCGGTTTCTTGAGGAGTTCTCGCACGATCAGAGTCGCCCAAGGGCCATCGAGCAGACTGAGGAATCGAGCGACGCCGCATTCCTGCAGTGCGCAGTGATCGAATCTCATGTGATCATGATAATGCCATTAGTGCGCGTGCCGTCGTCGATGCATTCGGTGCAGTGTTGGCATTTCGATTGATGTCAGGCGCGGCTTCCTCAGGTCAGTCGGGGTTCAGGCCGCCTCGAGTACACCGGTGGAGGTGAAGACTTCGAGCGCACGTTCGAAGGGGGTGATGTCGATGTTCTGTTCTGCGAGCCATGTATCGTTGAAGTAAGTCGATGAGTAGCGCTCGCCCGTGTCGCAGATCAGGCTGACGATGCTGCCTGCGCGACGGCTCGAGGAGAGGCGCTGCGCGAGTTGCAGCGTTCCCCAGATGTTCGTGCCGGTGGAGGCTCCGACGCGCCTTCCGATGATTCGGGATGCCCAGCGCATCGTGGCGATCGACGCCGCATCGGGTATGGGCAGCACCTCGTCGATGAGGTTCGGAAAGAAGGATCGTTCAACCCGGGTGCGCCCGATGCCTTCGATCCTCGACGGCGTCGACGTGACGTAGGAGCTATCGTTCCGCCGCCAGCCCTCGTAGAAAGCAGACCCTTCCGGATCGACCACAGCGATGCCGGTCCCGAAGCCCGAGAAACGGGCATAGCGTGCGATGGACGTGCTCGTACCTCCGGTTCCGGCGCCGACCACGATCCACTCCGGCACCGGATGCTTCTCGCGCAGCAACTGGGTGAACAGCTCGCTGGCGATATTCCCCTCCCGCCAGTTCGTCGCTTGACTCGCGAACGTGAATTGATCCATGAAATGCCCATCGCGCTGGACAGTCACGCTCTGGGCTGTGCGGACCACATCAGCCGGATCCTCGACGACAAGCACCTGGCCGCCATGCCGTTCGATCAGGGCGATCTTCTCGCGACTGGTAACCGCAGGGATGACAGCGACGAAGTCCAGACCGAGGATCTGTGCGAAATACGCTTCGCTGACCGCCGTCGACCCACTCGAGGCTTCGACGATCGTGGTCCGCGGGCCGATGTCACCGTTGCAGAGACCATGGGTGAAAAGAGACCGGGCAAGTCGGTGCTTGAGGCTGCCGGTCGGGTGCAGAGACTCGTCCTTCAGATAGATGTCGATGTCTCCGGTTCCCGGCGCGTGAAAGGGGATCAGCGGCGTCCACCCGCTGCGCCCCGCTTCCGCCTGCAGAAGTTCGAGCGCCTGCGTCACCCACCGTCGGTCGGACCGACGCCCCCGGATCCCTGTACTGGCATCGGGAACCTGTGACTCGCTGTACATGGAGGCCTCACTTCTCGCTTCGGTGCGCCGTGCGCACTCGACGTCTGCGTGTCCTCACAGTGTGATGTTTCGCAAGACTAACTGCGAGCGCAGAAAAGTGAGAGATGTCAAACTCTTGCTTACGTATTCGGTGCCAGTGCCATTGATTCGGCCGCTTCCCGGAGCGATTCGAGTACCCGCACCACTGCGGTCGAACCCCGCTGTGAGCGAAGGACGGTCGCGGTCACGTGGCGATGGCGCTCTGGCAGGAGGGGGCGAGTGCGGAGTTTGGGATGCTTCACGAACGACTGCGTCATCCTCGGCATCATCGCGAGCCCGAGTCCGGCGACCACGTAGCTCTGCACAGCGAGATTGTCGTCGGTCGTGATGTCGATGCGAGGGGAGAAGCCGGCATCCGCGCAGGCGCTGACGAACTCCTGGCGGCAGCGAACGCATCCGGCCACCCAACGCTCCTCACGGAGTTCTGACAACTCGATCTGCTTGCGCCGGGCGAGCGGATGGTCATCGGCAAGCATCAGAACCATCGGCTCATCGATCAGACTGATCGAGACGAGGCTCTCTCCCATGTCAGGAGTCGGCTGATCGTCGTATCGGAACGCGACCACGACGTCGTACTCGCCGCGTTCCAGGCCCTCCAACGATTCCGGAGGTTCCGCCTCGAACAGCTCGATCTCGATGCCGAGATGGCGTGCTCGCAGCCGCGAGATCGCGGACGGGATGAGTGTCGCATTGGCACTCGGGAATGCGCACACGCGGACTCGCGCCTCCTTGAGGCGCGTGACCGCAGCGACCCGCTCCTCGGTGGCATGAAGGTCCGCGATAAGCGATTCGGCCCGTTCAGCCAGCACGTCTCCCTGCTCGCTCAGCTTCAGCCCCCGTCCTTCGCGGGAGAACAGCGTCGTCTTGAGGTCGCGCTCGAGCGACTTCATCTGCTGACTCACGCCAGGCTGGGTATAGCCGAGTTCGCGCGCCGCTGCGGCGAAACTTCCCAGGCGGACCACGGCTGCGAAAGTCACGAGTTTCTGTGTGTCGAGCATGGCTGAAGTATAAGCAGGTGTTTGATTCGCACAAGTGAAACCTGGTTTGCATTTGTGTCACTCGTCGTGATGATGAGAGAACCGCATCACCCGAGCGGTACCAGGAGCCCCGCGATCAAGTTGTGCGAACGCAGGCCCGAGCTTTTCGAAGGAGACGGAAAGATGGCTTCACAGACAACGGCCCGGTCGCAGGACCGGAGTACGCGACGACGCGCCATAGGCGGCAGTGTCATCGGCACCGCCCTCGAGTGGTACGACTTCTTCCTATACGGCACCGCCGCAGCTCTGGTCTTCAATACCGTGTTCTTCCCCACGGTCGACCCGCTCACTGGAACGCTTCTCGCCTTCGGCAGCTTCGCGGTCGGTTTCGTCGCCCGCCCCATCGGGGCGATCGTCTTCGGGAATTTCGGAGACCGGATCGGGCGCAAGCGCATCCTCGTGATCACGCTCATGATCATGGGGATATCGACGATGCTCATCGGTCTGCTCCCCGGTTACGGGACAGTCGGCATTCTCGCTCCGATCGCCCTGACGGTGCTCCGCTTCGTTCAGGGTTTCGGTCTTGGCGGTGAGTGGGGCGGCGCGGTCCTCATGTCTCTGGAACACGGCGACCCTAAGCGTCGAGGCCTCGCGGCCAGCTGGCCTCAGATCGGTGTCCCACTCGGACTGCTCCTCGCGAACGGTGCGCTCACGCTGATGTTGTGGCTGACCGATGACGAGGCGTTCCTGGCCTGGGGCTGGCGAGTGCCGTTCCTCCTCAGCGCCGTACTGATCGCCATCGGGCTCTGGATCAGACTCAACGTCACGGAATCGCCCGAGTTCGAGAAGCTCGCCGCCGAGGGGCACCGAGTCAAGCATCCGATCCTCGAAGTGCTGCGAACCCAGCGCCGCGAACTGCTCATCGCCACCGGTTCACGCATCGGCACCGATGTCGCCTTCTACATCTTCGTGTTGTTCGTGGTCACCTACCTCACGCAGATGGTGGGCATCGAGCAGACGACAGCCACCCTCGTGGTCCTGGTCAGCGCGGCGACGATGATCCTCTTCATCCCCATCTTCGGGGCACTGTCCGACAGACTCGGGCGTCGCCCGGTGTATATCGGCGGCGCAGTTGGCGCACTCCTGTGGGTGTTCGCCTTCTTCCCGCTGCTCGAGACGCAGAACCTCGCTCTGATCCTGCTCGCGGACTTCGTCGGGATGCTGTGCTGGGCCGCGATGTACGGGCCGCTGGCGGCGTTCACCACCGAGCTCTTCCCGGCGAACGTCCGTTACAGCGGCGCGTCCCTCGGCTTCCAGTTGTCGGGAATCCTGGGCGGGGCTCTCGCGCCCATCATCGCCGTCGCCCTCTACGGACGATTCGCAAGCTGGGTGCCGATCGCGATCTACGTCGCCGGCATGCTGATCATCACGGTCGTCTCGGTCATGGTCGCCCGGGAGTCCTCACGCGACACTCCCGCACTCACAGCGGTGGAGATGCAGCGATGACCTCGCGCAGACACCAGGACGTCATCCATCGTCTCCAGGCCGCGGGGTACTCGCTTCCCGACATGCCACCGGCGGCCATCGGGGCCTATACCGCGGCGCTCGCAGCCGGCCCACTGGTCTTCACCTCGGGGCAGTTGCCCCTCCGTGACGGCGTGATCGCCACCACGGGGAAGGTCGGTGAAACCGCCGGTCTCGTATCGCCGGACGTCGCCACCGAATTTGCAGCCCAGTGTGCAGTGAACGCGATCGCCGCCCTTCAGCGAGAGCTCGGCGACCTGGGCCGCATCGACCGCATCGTCAAGGTCACCGGCTTTGTGGCCAGCGATCCGGGTTTCACGGAGCATTCGAAGGTGATCGACGGCGCCAGCTTCCTCCTCAAGGAGGTGTTCGGGGAAGCGGGCGTGCACACGCGGTCGGCGATCGGTGTGGCGGCGCTGCCCAAGGACAGCCCGGTGGAGATCGAGCTCGTTGCCCTCCTTCATGTCGACGCTGGTTGACCGACTGCATCCAACCGAAAAGCAAACCCCTTGGTCCGCGATCGCGGACCCTGACAACGATTGGTGGAACTCGCATGACTTGGGATGAGACCTACCCGGAGGAATTCTTCGGACCCCGAAGCGGCACGCTTCTCATCAAGAACCTGCGCGGTATCGTCACCGGGCGCCTGGGCGAGGTTGTCCGAGAGGTGGAGACCGTTCTCATCGAAGGTGACCGGATCGTTGCGATCGGGGGAGCGCCCGATGTGGAGGCCGATGTCGTGATCGACGCCAAGGGTGCGGTGGCATTGCCTGGCCTCTTCGATACGCACACGCATTTCTCGATCGGAGACTTCAACCCGAAGCAGAACACGATCGGCTTCATCGAGAGCTACATGCACGGCGGAGTCACATCGATGATGTCCGCCGGCGAGGTGCACTTCCCGGGGCGGCCGATGGACCGCTTCGGCGTGAAGGCGGTGGCGGTCGCTGCGAACCGCTCCTTCACCAATAATCGCCCTGGTGGGGTCCGCATCCACGGCGGGTCACTGATGACCGGACCGTACATGGAGGAGGAGGACTACGCCGATCTCGCCGAGCAGGGAATCTGGTTGATGAAGGTCGGGTTCGGCGGCTTCAACGTCCCCCAGGACGCGGTTCCGCATGTGCGCTGGGCGCAGGCGGCCGGATTCGTCGTCATGTCGCACTCGGGCGGAGCGTCGTCGGTTCCCGGTGTGGCGCCGATCACCGTGGACGACCTCATCGCGATGCGCCCGGACATCGCCGGTCATATCAACGGCGGCACGACGAGCCTTCCGGAGGCCGATGTCGAGCGGCTCGTGAAGGAGTCGGATGCTGCGCTGCAGCTCGTGCAGGCGGGCAACCTGTCGGCCAGCCTGAACATCCAGCGCATGGCTGCGGAGCACGACGCGCTGGACCGGGTCATCCTGGGCTCCGACACCCCGTCGGGCACCGGCGTGATGCCGCTCGCGATCATCAAGACGATCGCCGAACTCTCGTCGATCGGCGGCGTGCCTGCGACCGATGTCATCGCCTACGCCACCAGCAACGCCGCCCGCGTGCTGCGTCGTGAGGAAGGCGTGCTGGAGGAAGGCCGTCCGGCTGACCTGGTGCTGGTGCAGCAGCCCGTCGGTGGCCCCGCCGATCACCCGATCAAGGCGCTCAACCGCGGTGACATCACCGGCATCGCCGGCGTCATCATCAACGGGCAGATCCGTGCGCTTCGCAGCCGGAACTCCCCGGCCCCCATTCGGGAGGTCGAGGTGCGATCGCACCGTTGATCGGGGAAAGTCGGTGCAACCTCGCGCACGAGGCTGCACCGACTTCCTCATGCCAAAGGTGAGGCGGTGCCTTCCCCGCCCACGGCCCGCATGCGCGGGTACGATGGATCCAGGCCAGTCCGGAGGGATACCCCGTGAAGATCGCGATCCATGCCTTTGAGGGCGTGACGCTGTTTCATCTGTCGGTGCCGCAGATGGTCTTCGACGAAGTCACCAGGCAGGGGCTGGCCGACTGGGAGACGGTTCTCTTCTCCGACCGGGCCGGATCGGTGCGCACGGCTGAGGGCTACACGCTCGGGCGAGTCGAAGGTCTCTCCGCGACGGAGGACGTCGATCTGATCGTGCTGCCCTCCTGGGTCGACGACGGCAGAGAGCTTCGCCCTGGGTTCCGACGCGCTCTTCTCCGTGCTCACGACCGGGGAGCGGCCATCGCCGGGCTCTGCCTCGGCGCGATCGCGGTCGCCGACCTCGGACTGCTCGACGGGCGCAGCGCAGCGACGCACTGGCGTGCCGCAGAGGGGCTGGCGAGCCGGCATCCGGGTGTCACCGTGGATTCCCGCGTGCTCTACCTGGACAACGGAGATGTGATGACCTCTGCGGGTACGGCCTCCGGGATCGACGCGTGCCTGCACGTCGTGCGCACGCGGCTGGGAGCGGAAGCAGCGAACCAGGTGGCGCGGAGTCTCGTCGTGGCACCTCATCGCGAGGGTGGGCAGGCGCAGTACATCGAGCGGCCTGTGGCGCAGCGCTCGGCCGACGACCCGATCGGAGCGGCGTCCGCATGGGCTCTGCGAAATCTCGCGGAGGACCTCTCCATAGAACGCCTCGCGCGCGCGGCGCACATGAGTCGCCGGACCTTCGTCCGCGCCTTCCGCGACTCGACCGGAACGACGCCCGCCGCCTGGGTGCGATCGCGTCGCCTCGACGAAGCGCGTCGTCTCCTGGAGGTGACCGATCTCTCGGTCGACCAGATCGCCGCATCGTGCGGCTTTGGCAACCCCGTGACGCTGCGGCAGAACTTCGCCGCGGCTTTCGGGAGCACGCCGTCGGGCTACCGCCGCCGGTTCGACGCCCGCTCCTGATCAGCGACCCGTCGTCTGCGCGTGGTGCCGGCTGCCGCGAGAGGGCTGTGTCCTGTGTGGACTGCTGGCCTCTCCGGCGCTTCGCGTGCTTCTCGCGTGCCGGCTTGCTTTGCGCGTGCCTCACCGCTCGGGAGGCGCGCCGGACTATCGTCTAGATCAGATATATGATGTAATGACTGCAGCCCGCCCTTAGGCGGTCTTTTCACGACAAAGAAGCCGACTCGAAAAGGACCCGCTATGAACACACAGCAGCGACGCTCGCAGCGCGCGATCACCCGATTGCTGGCGCTCGGCACGACGACGATCGCCACCGTCGGAATGCTCGCAGCCTGCAGCGGAAGCCCCACAGGGCAGACAGACGACCAGTACGGGTTCCCCGCGGTCGAGCAGGACGCGACTGCTCCGCTCACCGTCTGGGTCGATGCTGCCCGCGAACCGATCGCGAAAGCATTCCAGGAGGAGAACCCCGAGGTCGAGATCAACATCGAGACCTACGACGGCAGCTCCGGCGGCAGTGATTCGTTCAAGACGAAGGTCGCGTTGTTCGACCAGTCCGGCGAGGGCTGGCCGGACGTGGTGTTCTCCACTCAGCAGAACGACACGGCGTGGGCGGGTGTCGAGCAGAACGGCGTGCAGCCCTACGCGGCCGTCCTCAACAAGGGGCTGATGTCCGATGAGTTCCTCGGCGGTTTCACGGACGGCGCTCTCGATCCGATGACGCGAGACGGCAATGTCTACGGCGTGCGCAATGATCTCGCACCGGTCGTGTACTGGTACAACGAGACCCTCATGTCGGAGTTCGGCTACGAAGTACCCACCACGTGGGAGGACTATCGCGACCTGAGCGACAAGGTCGCCGCCGAGCACCCTGGCTACATCCTCGGCTCGGTCGGCGACTCGTTCTCCGGGCCCTACACCTATTACTGGAGCGGAGAGGCACCGATCTTCCAGGTCGACGGCGATTCCTTCTCCAGCGATTTCAGCGACGAGAACGCCGAAAAGGTGACCGGCCTGATCGACCACATGCTCGACAACGGCACTCTCGTCCAGGACAGCGTCTTCGGTGCAGACTTCGTCACGAAGTACGGCGACAAGCTGCTCGGTACTCCCGGTCCGGCGTGGTACGCCGGGGCGATCTTCCAGAACCCCGACAGCCTCAACGCCGAAGCCGGCTCGATCGGCGCCGCGGCGCCTCTCTTCTGGGAGGGCGAGGATGAAGTGACCGGCAACGTCGGCGGCGGAGTCTGGTATGGCTCGAGCCACTCGAAGAATCTCGAGGGTGTGGCTGCGTTCCTCGAATACGTGAGCAACTCCGACAAAGCCGCCGAGCTCGCTACCGGCCTTCCCGCATACGCGTCGACGGCAGCGGCGTGGCTCGATCAGCAGTCCGCGTCGGGATACTTCGCCGGGGACTTCTCTGCGGCCATCACACAGGCGGCGAAGAGCGTCTGGAGCGGCTGGGGCTTCCCGTCCTTCAGTCCTGAGACGGCGTACTCGTCGATCGTCATCCCCGGTCTCGCCGCCGGAAAGTCGCTCAGCGAACTGACTTCCGAATGGCAGGCCGAGTACGAGAACGAAGCACAGGTGCAGGGCTACTCGATCAAGTAGCCGTCGTTCGCCGCGACTCGTCATTCGCCCGAGCAAAGGAAATCCCATCTCCATTCCCACCACGACGCCCGCCGCGCTCCCCCTCGAGGGGATGCGGCGGGCGCCCGGCCCCAACTCCCGACGGCCCGCTCGTCGGCGGCTCGACCGCTCGCAGGCGAGCGTCGGATACGTGTTCGTCTCCGGTTACACGATCCTCCTGATCGCCTTCGGCATCCTGCCTACGCTTTACACGATCTTCCTGGCGTTCACGGCCGACGGTGCCTTCGCCGGTTTCGCGAACTTCGCCCAGGTGTTCGGTGACTACCGGTTCCTGCCGGCGGTCGGTCATGTCGCGTTGTATCTGGTCATCTACTTGGTGTCGTTGCTCGTCTTCGTCGTGCTTCTCGCACTCGTGGTGCATTCCCTCGGACGTCGATGGCTCTCGAGCAGTTTCCGATTCGTCTACTACATCCCCGGGGCACTCGCAGGTGCGTCGAGCGTGATGCTTTGGCTCTTCCTGCTGGACCCCTCGGTGAGCCCGGTTGCGTTCATTCTGCGAGCATTCGGGCTCGAGACATTCGTTCAGACGGTGTCGATCGACAACCTGCCGCTCATCTTCACCGTCGTCGCGTTCTGGACCGGGGCCGGAGGCTGGATCGTCATCATGTACGGAGCCCTCAACAACATCTCCGGTGACGTCATGGAGGCAGCGCGCATCGATGGCGCCGGACCTGTCCAGACCGCATGGCACATCCAGATCCCGCTCCTTCGCAAGTGGATCTCCTATATGGCGGTGATGTCGCTCGCGGCCGGTACTCAGCTCTTCGTGGAACCACGCGTGCTCTCCCAGGCGTCAAAGGGCGTCGTGCCCCCCGACTACTCCATCAACCAGCTGGCGTACCTCTACGCGTTCCGGCAGGGCGACTTCAACGGCTCCGCCGCGATCTCGTTGCTTCTGCTTCTCGTTGCGGCGGCGCTGTCTGCGATCTTCGTCTTCCGAGGAGGACTCTTTGAGCGCGACTGACTTCGCTCCCGCAAGAAGCGACGAACGGGCGAACTCGAGGAGATCCCCCGAACCGTCCGGGATGAGTCCCGGAAGCTGGATCGGCCGGGCCTTGGTCGTGGCGATCCTGCTCTTCTTCGCCCTCTTCTTCGCGGTGCCGATCGTGTGGCTGCTGTTGGCGCCCACGAAGACCGCGGGGGAGCTGCTGCTCAACGCGCCCTTCAGCGCGGGCACGTTCGACACCCTCATCGCCAGCTGGAACGCACTGGTCGCGTTCCAGAACGGCATCGTGTGGACGTGGCTCGGCAACTCGGTTCTTTACAGTGGTGCGGCACTGGTGGTGACGCTGCTGGTCAGCATCCCTGCTGGCTATGCCCTCGCATTGACCGAGTTCCGCCTTCGCAGAGCATTGCTCATGCTCACCCTCGTGGTCATGCTCATCCCCAACACGGCGCTGGTGCTCCCGATCTTCCTCGAACTCTCGGCTGTCCGGCTCATCGGGAATCCTCTCGCCGTCATCCTGCCGTTCTCGTTCTTCCCCTTCGGTGTCTACCTCACATACATCTATTTCTCGACCAGCGTCTCGAGGGACCTGCTCGATGCGGCGCGGATCGACGGCGCCGGCGAACTCCGGGTGTTCGTGAAGATCGCCATGCCCCTGGCGACCCCCGTGATCGCACTGGTCGGCTTCTTCAACCTCGTCGGCAACTGGAACAACTACTTCCTCCCGTTCGTCGCTGCCCCAGGGCGAAAATCACCGATCCAGGTCGGACTCGTCGAGTTGCTGTCCAACGTGCCGCTGTTCAATCCCACGAGTTCGGCGTCGGTGACGATCAGCCTGCCGGTGCTCGCGCTCGCCACGATCGTCTCCGTTGCACCGGTGCTCGTGATCTTCCTGTTCTCCCAGAAGTTCCTGGTGAGCGGAATGACGGCCGGAGGTACCAAAGAGTGAGCGGCTCGGACTCCGTCGCGAACGTTCGACGGTTCGGCATGGCGGCACGACTTGTGCCTTCGAAGCGGGATGAGTACCTCCGGCTGCATCGCAGCGTCTGGCCTCAGGTGGAGAAGACCATCACGGAGTGCGGTATCCGCAACTTCACGATCTTCGAACTCGACGGCGTGCTGATGGCGTACTACGAGTACGTAGGGGACGACTACGACGCCGATCAGCGTGCCATGGCTGCCGACCCCGTGACGCAAAGGTGGTGGGCCGAGACTGCGCCGTGCCAGCGGCCTTTCCGGGAAGGATCCGCTGAGCCGAACTGGGAGCAGTTCGATGAGATCTGGCATCGGGACTGAAAGATGGAACCGATGCGTACACGAACGATCGGCCGCGTATCGGTGACCGAGCTCGGATTCGGCGCGGCTCAACTCGGGAACCTCTCTCGGAGCGTCACGGACGAGGACGCGCGGGCGGCCGTGGATGAGGCCTGGTCGCAGGGGATCCGTTACTTCGACACGGCTCCGCACTACGGTCTGGGACTCTCCGAGAGAAGGCTCGGTGATGCTTTGGCAGATCGCCCGCGAGACGATTTCGTCGTGTCGTCGAAGGTCGGCCGCCTCCTTATCGACACGCCCGAGCGTGCGGCCGCCGGGGTACTCGATGACGCTCAGGGGTTCATCGTGCCCGCGACCCATCGACGCAGATGGGACTTCTCCCGTGACGGGGTGATGCGCTCGGTCGAGGACACCCTCGGCCGGCTGGGTTTCGATCGCCTTGACATCGCCTACCTTCACGATCCTGACGCGCACTGGGAGCAGGCTTCCACTTCTGGGGTCGCCGCCCTCATGGAGCTTCGTGATCAAGGCGTCGTCGGCGCGATCGGTGCCGGAATGAATCAGGCGTCGATGCTGGCACGATTCGTCCGAGAATGCGACATCGACGTGGTCATGGTGGCCGGGCGCCTCACGCTCCTCGATCGCACGGCGCAATCGGAACTGCTGCCCCTCGCTGCGGAGCGGAAGGTCGCCGTCGTCGCGGCCGCGGTATACAACTCCGGCCTGCTCAGCACCCGGATCGTCTCCGATGACGCCAGCTTCGATTACCGGCAGGCCTCGCCGGAGAACATTCGTGCAGCGAAGGATCTCGCTGCGATCTGCGAGGACGCGGGGTGCGAGCTGCCGGAGGCGGCTGTGCAGTTTCCCCTGCGGGATCGGGGGGTGGCGTCCGTCGTCGTCGGCATGCGCACACCCGATCATGTGCGTAGCGCGTTCCGCCGGTATTCGGCATCGGTACCCGCGGTCGCATGGCGGCGCTTGGTCGACCACTCCCACATATGATGTATGTTTTTTTGCTCGGAAGTCAGGTTTGAAGACACAATGAAGATCACCGGATACCGCACGATCCGCACCCATAGAGATTGGGGGCGCCCTGTCGGAGACGTCAATGGTTTCATCGCTTCCGGCATCACGGAGGTCGCCGTCGTGATACTTGAGACGGACGCCGGGATCGAAGGCGTCGGCGTCGGTTCCGACCACGATGTCGCACAGCTCTTTCCCGCCATCGAGGGGCGAGATCCTCGCGCCGTCGTGAGTCTGTACGATGCGCTTCTGTCGCATTCGTTCAAGGCGGGACATGGGGGTGCCACGTTCGGCGGAATCGGCATCCTTGATTCCGCGCTCTGGGATCTCAAGGCGAAGGCAGCCGGTGAACCGCTCTGGCGCCTTCTCGGCGCGGCGGACCGATTCGTGCCGGGTTACGCCTCCGGCCTTGACATCGCGCTCGGGGATGACGAGCTGGTCGCTTTCTATGCGACCATGGCGGATCGCGGTTTCGCCGCCGGCAAGCTCAAGGGCGGACGAGATGCTGAGGCTGACATCCGGCGACTGCTGCTCATCCGGGATGCGTTGAGCGCCAACACACGGCGGCCGGCCCTCATGCTCGACGCGAACGAGTCCTGGCATCTCAAACAGGCGGTGCGGTACGTCTCCGAAGTCGAGGTGGCCGTCGACCTGACCTGGATCGAGGAGCCGCTGCGGCGGTGGGATGCGGAGGGGCATGGACGTCTCTCCTCGCAGGTTCGCACGAGCGTGGCGACGGGGGAGAATCTCACCGGGCTGGAACAGTTCCGGCCTCTGCTCGATCAGGGCGCCGTGGACATCGTGCAGACCGGTGCGGTGTGGGGGATAACGCATTTCCTGCGCGTCGCCGCGGCCGCGCATTTCCGCGATCTGCCGACAAGTCCGGTGGGACTCACGAGCAACCCCGCGGTCGCCCACGCTGCGGCCGCCGCCCCCAATCATCTCTCAGCGGAAGTGCAGGATCTGGGGGCGCCCTTCGGCGTTACGGTCGACCAGGAGTATGCGGACGGCGGCATCGTCCTCGGCGATCAGGCCGGAGCAGGTATCCAGATCGACGAGACCCTCATCCGCGACGCGAATCCGCAGGGCAACTGGCGGGAGGAAGCGGGTCCGCACGTTCGACCAGCACGCGCCGGTCTGGCGATGACCGCGCAGGATGGCTCCCGGTGAGTGCGCGGGCGTTCCCCTATACTTCACACGATGACTGACTCCCCGACCAGACCGCTCCCCGAGGACGTGTTCAGTGGGACCGCACGCGGTCGAGCCGGCCGGCTCGGTGTCGTTGTCGTGCACGACATCGTCACTGCCATCGTCACAGGCGAGTTGCCCGAGAAGTCGATGCTTCCGATCGAGGCCGACCTCAGCGTGCACTTCGGGGTGAGTCGTACCGTCGTCCGAGAGGCGATGAGGAGCATCGAGGAGAAGGGGCTCGTCACGGTGGTGCGGGGCAGCGGCACCACGGTGCGACACCGCGACTCGTGGAATCTGCTCGACCCTGTCGTGCTCCAGGTCATGCTGGAGAACGACGCCTCGCTCGGTGTCCTGGATGACCTCGCGATCGTGCGCAGCGCACTCGAGGGTGCCATGGCCGCTGCGGTGGCAGGACGGCGCACGCTGTCGGAGGTCGATCAGCTCGACCATGCCTTCCAGCGCATGTCGGAGACGATCGACGACATCGACGGATTCTCCGACGCTGACATGGCCTTCCACACGGCAGTCATGTCGTTCTCGCACATCCCTCTGGCCGAAGGCATCACAAAGACGCTCTACTCCCGGGCGCGGGAGAGTGCTCGTTTCACGAGGAATGCCACGAAAGCCGCGTTCGATGCGACTCTCGAGGAGCACAAGAACATCCTCGATTGCATCCGCGAGGGAGATGCTGCTGCGGCCGAGGCGGCGATGCGGCATCACATCATGGAATCCTGGGAGCGCCGTAGACCGCCCACTTCTCGCAAGCCGTAGCGTCCCCCTGGCAGCAGAACGGTGAGGACCCCTTCGCTTGCGAGGCCCTCACCGTGGATGCGTCTGTCAGTTGCTTCCCCAGAAGGCGTCCTCGCTGGACGCGTCTTCGGAGAACAGGTGGACTGAGACGATTTTTCCGTCTCGCACGGTGAGCAGGTCGACGCCCGACATGTTCATCGAGGCGTCTGCACGGCTCCCGGAGAACTGAACGGGGACGGCCACCATCTCGCCGTTCACCATGGCGGGGCCCGTGACGGTCAGGGAGAAGCTTCCCTGGCTCGCTTCCGTCATGCCGCCGAGGAGGGCACCGATGCCGTCCAGGCCGACGTGATCACCGGAGAACCGGTGGTTGCCGGGCTGGTGCCACACGATGTCGTCGCTGAACTGCGCCATCACCGTGGGGAAGTCGCCGCGTCCGAGGGCATCGAAGTACGTCTGCGCGACAGCCGCGGGGGTCGTTCCGGTCATGATGTCTCCTTCTTTAGGGGTACCTGTTTGACAGCAGTTGTATTACATCATATGTTTACTTTTCGGATTCAAGATGAATTCTGTGAGAACTCGATGAGGAGTCAACGTGGCCCGTGGTGGATTCGTATCCTTTGCAGCTCCAGCTATGGTCGCGATACTGGGGGGTGCCATGCTCGTGACGACTCCCGCCGCCGCAGCTGCGGCTGAACCGGCGACCTTCTATGTCGCCGTCGACGGTGACAACGCGTCTGCAGGAACGTCTTCGTCAGCGCCGTTCGCGACCGTCGAACGTGCGCAGGAGGCCGTCCGATCGGTCAACCACGATTCTGATGTGATCGTGATCGTCGGCGACGGCAGGTACGAGATCGCCGAACCGCTCGTGTTCCGGACGGCGGACGGAGGCCAGGGCGATCACTCGGTCACGTGGCGCGCAGCGGCGGACGCCGAACCGGTGATCTCCGGCGGAAAGGCCGTCGTCGGATGGAACGATGACGATGGGGACGGCATCTGGCAGGCACCCATCGATTCCGAGTTCGACTTCCGCCAGCTGTATGTGGAAGGAGCGCAGGCGACACGCGCCAGCGTGGAGGTCGATGCGAACCGGTTCACTTGGTCGCGGTCCGGGTTCTCCATCGACGCCGCGTACCTGTCGGGGCAGATCGGAACGATCTGGGCGAAGCTGGCGGCGCTGTCCCCCGTTGACCAGCGACGAGTCGAACTGCGCAGTCGCGGCTCGTTCACGGACCGATACGCCCCTTTCCTCTCGATCGAAGGCACATCCGCCACAATGCGGCAGCCGTCCTGGGACAACAACACGTGGGGATGGGACACGATCGACAAGCCCCTCCCGAACAACGACCACCGCACCCTGCGCATCCAGAACGCCTTCGCCCTGATCGACACCGCGGGCGAATGGTTCCACGACATCAACGCCGGATCGCTGCACTACAAGCCGAAGGCGGGAGTCGACCCCAACACGCTCGAGATCATCGCCCCCGCGATGGAGACTCTGATGAGTGTGAGCGGCGACGGCGTCGACGACAAGGTCGCCAAACTTCACTTCGAGGGTCTCTCGTTCGCGCACGTCAGCTCCCTGCGACCGAGTTCCGATGAGGGCTTCGCCAATCAGCAGAACGGCACTTTCATCACGGGCCGCATCTACGCCCTCGTCGATCCGGTGACCGGCGACCTGCCGACATCGGACCAGCGGGTGTTCACCGGGGTCGAGCAGGCTCCGTCCGTGCGAGTCATCCGTCTCGGAGACGACGGCGTCCACCGATATGCGGATGACGGGTCGGCTGTGAACGTCGCCGACCTCCCGAGACTGATCAACATGCGCGACTACCCGAATCTGCCGCTCAACTCCTCGCAGCTCGCTACATGGAACGCTGCACACCCGAGCGCGCAGAAGGTGAACTGCGCGCTGCCGACCTATCCGTCGGACTGCATCGGATTCGAGTCGTTCCGCAGCTTTTTCGAGCAGTCGTCGGCAGCGGTTCAGGTTTCGGCTGCCGTGAACGTCTCGTTCGAACGCAACACCTTCGCCCATCTCGGGGCGACGGCGCTCGGCGTGGGGAACGACTCCGCTGCCACGCTCAGCGGCGTCGGGCTCGGCACCGAGAACGTCTCGGTGATCGACAACTCGTTCCATGATCTCGCAGCGACGGCGATCTCCGCCGGCGGGATCGAGGAAGAAGCGCATCACCCGACGCTCGCGGGGAATCTGAACGCGGGGATCACGATCAGCGACAACCGGATCCGTGACATCGGGAAAGATCACTACGACGTCTCCGGCATCCTCATCACCTTCTTCGACGGTGCGGAGATCGTGCACAACGAGCTCTCGAAGGGGCCGTACGACGCGATCGACAGCGGGTGGGCATGGGGCATCCCCGACGCGGGGGGAAACCCTGCGTACCAGGGACGCGGCGCGTACCTGTTCTCGAAGCGCTACGCGAACGACGATCCGACGATCAACCGCAACGTGCACATCGCGCACAACGTGATGTGGGACTTCAAACAGCAGGGGTCGGACGGCGGGATCCTTTACAACCTCGGTGCGACTCCGGGGAGCTCCTGGGACAGCAACTACGTGATCGGCGCGGACGGGTACAAGCTCTACTTCGACGAGGGCACCCGGTACATGACGGCGAAGAACAATGTGCTCACCGCCGGGGGCACGTGGACGTTCGCCAACGCGTTCACGGACGGTGCCGCGACACCCTCCAACGGCCAGCCCAACACCACGCGCGACAACACCGTCGACGGGACGTGGGTGCTCGGCGGTGGCTTGAATCAGGGGCCGTGGTGCTATGACTCGGGTGCATGCGACCCCAACGGGGACGGGCGGTGGAACAACAGGATCACGACCCGGAGTCAGATCGGGATCTCGGAGTTCCCGCTCGACGCGCAGCGCGTGATCGCGCAGGCAGGCATCCGACCCGAGTATCGGCGCGACGGCGACCGAGTGGGCGAGCCTCGTGGGCTGGACCTGTCGCTCTCTCGCGACGAATCCGGGTCGCAGCTTCTGGCGGCGACGATCGAGAACCTCGGATCTACCGCGTTGTCCGATATCGCGCTCACCGCGACACCTTCCGCCGCGGTCGGCCTCGAGCCGGTGACGCAGGCTCCCGCGACGCTCGCCCCGGGGGAGACGGGCACGGCGGTTTGGCGGATCACCGGAAACGCCGCCATCACGGACGGGTCGGTGTCGGTGTCAGCGGCCATGACCGAACAGGGCTCTTCGCAGAGCGTCAAGCGTTCCCTTCCTGTCGTGCTCGGCGGGCCCGTCGAACCCGGGCTGAGCACAGCCGGATTCTCGACGTACCTGTCGCCCCAGGCAGTGCAGGACGGTCGCACGATCGCCGTGCAATCCTCGGGCCGGGACATCGGGAACGCCGGCGACGAGTACTCCACGGTGTACGCGCCAGACGGGCTCAGCGAGGACGGTTCGGTGACAGTGAAGATCAACGCCGTTGAAGGGGCGTTCTACCGTACGGGCCTCGCCGTGCGGAACGATCTCAGCCGACTCGCAGATGCTGCGGTGGCAGAGAAGTCGACCGGCTACGCGACACTCGTCGCTGAACCCGGGTGGGTCGCCTTCCGATTCGACCAGAACGGCGACGGTGTGATCGACACCCAGGTCGGGCAGGCAGGCGTGTCGGCTCGTCCGATCTGGCTGCGTATCGTCCGCGAGGAGAACGCCCTCACCGGGTGGTACTCCACCGACGGCACGGCGTTCACACAGATCTCGGGCATGGTTGCGCTCGTCGGTGCTGATGCGGGGGCCCTCGACGCGGGGGTTCTGCATTCCAGCGCGGATCGCACATCCGTGCACGCCAGGGCAGCGCTCACGACGTCAACCGCGACGTTCTCAGACCTGACGTTCACGAACGAATCCACAGCGCCCGTCATCACGTCGGGTCGGCCGAACGACGCGGTCGTGGGTGACCAGTACACGTTCACGCTCACGGCCACACGCACCTCGAGCTTCTCCGTCGTCGATGGTTCCCTTCCTGCCGGGCTGAACCTCGCCGAGGATGGAAAGATCGAAGGCACGCCAACGGAGGCCGGGGTGTTCTCTGCTACCGTCGAGGCGCGCGGTGCCGGCGGCGTGGCGACTCAGGAGATCCGCATCATCGTCCGAGATGTCGCACCGGCGGCTCCCGCCGTCGTCGTCAGCGAACGCGAGGCGACGGTACCCTCCTTGGCGACCGGTGCGGGTGTGATCGACGTCCGGAACGAGGCGGAGCATCCCGCTGCCTACGATGTGACGGTGACCGACGCCGCCGGCACGACGGTGCACAGCACCGAGCTCACCGTGGACTCCGGTGCCACAGCTTCCACCCGTGCAATGCGACTCAAGGCCGGTTCCTACCTCATCACCGTCGTCGGCGATGATGGATCTCCGGAGGTCGCGACGGAGATGGTGATCGCCGACGGCACGTTCTCCGAACTTCCCGAGCCGTGGAAGTCCGGCCAGCCAGGCGGCGCCACCTCGCAGTCGCTCGGTGTGGATGGGGACCAGATCGCGATCATACGGCAGCGAAGCAACGACATCAGCGGGGAGAACTCGACGAAGACCGATTCGTACAGCTCCGTCTATCGAAGCGATGTGCTCGGGGCGAATGACTTCGTTCAGGTCACGGTGACCGGCCAGGAGCGAGTGAGTGACTTCACGAAGACAGGCATCGTCATCCGCGACGATCTCTCGATATCGACGGCGGGCAGCAGCGGTGCATCCAACGGTACGGGCGCGTCCAGCGGGTTTGCCGCACTCGTCCTGACCCCAACGCGTGGCATCCGATTCACCGTGGAGAACTCCGGATCGAACTGGTATCCGATCGAGGTCGCCGCGACCACACCATGGAACGTCGTACAGACGATCACGACCCCCGTGACACTGCGGTTGACCCGAGAGAACGGTACGACGCTCGTCGCGTCGTACTCCGTCGACGGCGGAGCGACGTTCCAGCCGCTCGGTTCGCGTGCCGGGTTCTTCACCTCGAAACCGCAGGCGGCACTGGATGCGGGTGTGGGGCATGTTGCGAATGGCGGGCTCCAGGGCCCGGTGTCGACTGCAGGATTTCGAGACCTCCTGTTCGGTGCGGACATCGTCGCTCCCGGCCTCAGCGTGGCCGCCACGGCGCCAGCGAATGAGGGCGCAGGGGACGGTGCTGCGACTGCGACGCTGACCAACCCGACGTCGCGGGATGCCTTCATGGTCGTCACGGCGACGCGGGTGGTGGATGGCAGCGTGGTGTTCCGGGCCGGCACGAAGGTCGATGCGGACAGCGAGGCGACGATGACAATCCCGCGGCTCGACGCCGGCGATTACGCCGTGACGGCGCGCGACGAGCGCTCCGGCGCGGTCGGGAACGCCACCGTGACGATCGACGCAGCCGAGGCGATAGAGATCACGCCGTCGGTTGCCACTCGATGCGTAGCAGGGAAGGTGCATCTCTACGCATCGGTTCGCAACGACTCCAGCGACCCCGTCTCGGTCACGATCTCGACGGTGTACGGCACGAAGTCGCTCCTCGCGATCCCGTCAGGGAAGACGGTGGCGGTTCCCTTCAACACGCGACTCGGATCCATCCCGGCCGGCGTTGTGGACTTCGCGGCCACCTCAAGTGAAAGGGTGAGTGTCTCAGTCCCCGTGGCCTACGCTGCGGCAGCCTGCCGATGAGGAGAGGCGGGGCCTCTACCGGGCGGTAGAGGCCCCGCGCTGTCGATGTCGGCGATGTCTGCACCGGTCACGAGGTGATGATGGTCGATGCGAAGCAAGCTGCCTCCATCACCTGCTGAGAGACTCGCGCAGGTATCGACCGGTCACGCTATCAGGGCGTGATGCGACTTCATCAACGGTGCCGCTCGCAACGATTCTGCCGCCCGCGGTGCCGCCTCCCGGGCCAAGATCCACGACGAAGTCCGAGTTGGCGATGACGTCGAGATCGTGTTCGATGACCACGATCGTCGCCCCCCGCGCGCGGAGCCTTTCCAGTACTCCGATGAGTACGCGGGTGTCGATGGGGTGAAGCCCCACGGACGGCTCATCGAAGACGAAGAGCGCGTCGGATTGATCTCTGCTGAGCTCGGTCGCGAGTTTCAACCGCTGCGCCTCGCCCCCGGACAGAGCGGGAGTGTCCTCACCAAGGGTGAGGTAGCTCAGTCCGAGATCCGCGAGTGTCTGCAGCTTCTTCTTCGCCTTCGGAAGATCGCTGATGTACACGAGGGCTTGCTTGACTGTCATGCCGAGAAGGTCGGGAAGGCTTACTTCGACGCCGTTTGCTCCAAGTCGGGTGATCGTGTGCGCGAGAGGCGCGTATCTACTTCCGTCACAGTCGGGGCAGGGGATCTCGACATCGGGCAGGAACTGCACGTCGAGGACGACCTGGCCGGTGCCTTCGCATCGTGGGCACTTCAGTGACCCGGTGTTGTAGGAGAAATCGCTGGCGTTCAGACCCTGTTCACGGGCGCCGTGAGTAGTCGCGTACGCCCGGCGGAGCTCGTCGAGCACTCCGCTGTAGGTGGCGACCGTGGAGCGGACATTGACCCCGATGGGGGTGGCATCCACCACGTCGGCGCGGCGGATCCCGGCCGGGTCGAACGACCGCACGTGCACAGGCATCTCCGCACCACTTTCCCGCGTCCGAAGGGCAGGGACGATGCTGTCGAGTACGAGAGTCGTCTTGCCTGATCCCGACATGCCGGTGACTGCGGTGATGCGTGCCACCGGGATCTGCACATCGAGGCTGTGCACGGTGTGGATCGGATCCGTTTGGATGTGCAGCGCTCCGCTGGCGAAGACATCTGCCGCCGACGGTCGGTCTCTGATCACGGTCTCTTCACGCCCGTCGAGGAACCCGCCGATCAGTGAGGAGGCGTCTGCCGAGACCTCCGCCACCGTCCCTTGTGTCAGGACGCGACCACCCTCGGAACCGGACCCGGGTCCGATCTCGACCAGCCAGTCGGCTTCTCTCAGAACCTGGACGTCGTGGTCGACGAGAACAATCGAGTTGCCGCTGGCCAGCAGATCCCGCATGACGCCGACGAGGCCCTCGACGTTCGCCGGATGCAAGCCGATCGACGGCTCGTCGAGCACATAAAGGACGCCGGTGGTCTCGTTGCGGACCGCGCGAGCCAACTGAACCCGCTGCCGCTCGCCGGTGGACAAGGTGGAGCTGGCGCGATCGAGCGCCAGGTAGCCGAGTCCCAGCTCGAGCAGCCGCTGAGCCATGTCGGTGAACTGCGTGATTATCATCCGTGCCATCGACAGCATCTCCGCCGGGAGGTCTTCGGCAACGCCCGCCACCCAGACGACCGCCTCGTCGAGAGTCTTCGCCGAAGCCTCGGCCAGATTGATCCCCGCGACCTCGCTGCCCAACGCCTGAGCGCTCAACCTCGAGCCGTGACAGGTCTCGCACGTCCCCGAGGTGATGAACCTACGCACACGGTCGAGGCCTCTTTCACCCGTTGCCTTGTCCAACGCCTCCTGGACGGCAAGTCGCGCGTTCCGGTACGTGAAGTTCATCTCGAAGAGCTTGCCGTTCTTCGACGGCACCGCGATGTGCTTCTTCTCCGCGGGGCCATTCAGAACGATCTGATGCTCAGCGGCGGTCAGTTCGGCATAGGGAACATCTGTCCTGACGCCGAACTCCGCCACGACCTGCGGCATGACCGATAGCCCGAACATCCCCCACGGTGCGACGGCTCCCTGCTCGATGCTCTTCGACCGATCGGGAATGAGCGTTGCGTCATCGATTCTTCGGACAATCCCGGTGCCAGAGCACGTCGGACAGGCGCCGTCGGAGTTGAACGCGAGCACTTCTGCTCCGGGAGGGTAGAACGTCGCCCCGCAGACTGGGCACACCAGGTCGAGATTGGCGGCGACGTCGATGGTGGGCGCCAGGCGATGTCCATTGGGGCACAGGTGCGAGCCGAGCCGTGAGAACATCACTCGCAAGACGCTCAGGAGCTCCGTCGACGTGCCGAAGGTGGAGCGCACTCCGGGTATCCCTGGTCGCTGTCGCAACGCGAGAGCGGCGGGAATATGACTGACCGAGTCGACAGTCGCTCTCGTCGCGTGCGTCATGCGACGGCGGGTGTAGGTGGAAAGCGCCTCGATGTACCGGCGGGATCCTTCTGCGTACAGCACACCCATGGCGAGCGAGGACTTACCCGAGCCGGATACTCCGGCCAGGGCCACGAGCTTGCCCAGCGGAATATCCACATCGATGTTCTTCAGGTTGTGCACGCGAGCGCCTCGCACCCGTACGGCACCGGCATCCGTCAACTTCGAGCTTTCCTGATTCACCATTTCCGTCGCCTCATCCGCCCAGTCTACCCGGTCGAAATAGCCTAGTTATATTCCTTGTCAACTAAATCCCGTATGGTGGTCAGACGATCAGCTCCAAACGAGAAGAGGAAACATGAATGCTCCCGCTATCGGATCCGTATCGTGGTTCGAGATCGGCAGTGGCAAGCCAGATGACGTGAAGAAGTTCTTCGGTGAACTCTTCGGATGGCAGTTCCGCTTGAACACCGATCTCGAGGGTGTCAACTACCACGCCGCAGTCACTCCCGGAGCGCCTGGCCCGACGGGGGGGATCTTCGAACACGCGGACTCCTCCGATGAGTACGCCGTCTTCTACGTCTTGGTCGAGGATGTTCCTTCGACCATCGAGAAGGCTCGGAGTCTTGGCGGTACCGTCACGATGGAGCCCGTTGTGGACGCCGCCGGTGTGAGTTTTGCGCGCCTGCGTGACGCCGACGGACACCACTTCGGCGTCTACTCGATGCCGTCACCGGCGTGACCTCGAGCCCTGCCTCGGGTCCCGTTTCGAAACTGGACCCGAGGCAGGGCTTTGTCGCGCAGGCCCTACTCGTTGCCTACTTCGTCGCGGTGTTGAGCGCTGACGCGCAGCAGCTTCAGTGCGATGGCGAGCCGGGCGAGTTCGGCGGGGCCGAGTACGGATCGAAATCGCTTCTCGAGTTCTTCTTCGAACACCGGATGCGCGATCTCCAGTTTCCGGATGCCCTCCGCCGTCAGTGAGATCAGGGCCGAACGACCGTCAGCGGGGTTCGGTGACCGTCGGCAGTAATCGGCATCGACCATGCGGTCTATGACTTTGCTCACTCCTCCCACTGTGATCGAGAACTCGTCGGCGATATCCTGCGTTCGTGCGCCGGGGTTTCGATGGAGGAGTTGCATGATCTCGAACCAGGTCAGCCTCAGGTCGCAGTCGCGCCGCAATCTGGCGTCTACCGCGCCCCACAGGATCGTCTCGAACCGAACGAGATCGTCATAGATCGCCGCGACATCGGTCACTCTCGCATCCGCCCTGCTCCTAGGGGTGAGGGGTGAGATCCGCGTGATGAGGATTCCTTGGAAGACGTTGCCACACTCACATCGTAGGTCCCGGGCGCTCCACGTTCTTGTGGCTGCTGGGCTCGCAGTCCTCTCCTGGTGATCGGAGAGGTCGCCCGCAGTGGACTGAATCGTGCGGACTCAGCGCGAACCGATGTGGCGGATGATGTCGTGCGTGGAGTGCGGCGGGCATGTGAGGAGTGCGTGATTTCGCCTGCGATGGGCTCCGTGCGGCCCTGCTAAGGTGGAGACCTCTTACGGGGTCCAGGGGTTCAAATCCCCTCGTCTCCGCAGAAAAAATCCTGATCAGAGCATCGGAACAGTCGCCCGCTCGTCGGAGTCCCGGGTCGAGGAATCGAGCGCCGCATCCTGTTCGGGCGCATCTCCGGTGAGCGTGAACGCCCGCCCGCGAGCTCACGCCGGCGCCGCAACCATGGAGCGCATATGAACACGCCGCCGCAGGAGTGGGGCCGGGGACGAAGGTTCCCCGGGAGGACCCTGCTCGTGGGCTGCGGAAAGCTGGGGATCAAGCTTGGCGAGCGGCTCATCGCTGACGGCGTCGAGGTGTTCGCGATGCGCCGCTCAAGCGCGGAGCTTCCTGCCGGGTTCTCGGTGATCACCGACGACCTTCGCGTTGCCCGGAGGCGTGCTCTCCCTGCGTGCGATTCGGTTGTGATCACTCTGCCGCCGGATGCCGAGGCGCGAGCTGAGGCGGACATCTATTCGGCCGCGCTGACCAACCTTGCGGACGCCCTGCCGTCACTCCCTTCGTGCGTCGTGTTCGTCTCATCGACACGGGTGCTCGAGGGGTGTGCGGGTGCCGCTCCTCTCACCGAGTCGGATGCGGCGGCCCCGGCCGGGGCACGCGCGCGGTCGCTTCTGGAGGGAGAGGTCCTGGCTGCTGAGCTGCTCTGCGCCGTCACCGTCAGGCCGGCAGGAATCTACGGGCCAGGGCGGGACTCGCTGATCCGTCGTGTCCGAGAGCATGCGCCCGTCGACTACTCACGACGGACGAACCGCATCCACGAGGACGATCTCGTCGGGCTGCTCCACGCGATGCTCTGGGCGGAGACCCCGCCGGCACTCATCCATGCGGTCGATCGAGAGCCGGTCCTGCTGGGTGAAGTGGTGACCTTCATCGCGGATCGCCTGGGCGTGGAGCCTCCACCGCGAGTCGTACCGGAGGTCGGCGGCGGGACCGTGCTGGACGGACAGCTGCTGGTGGACTTCCTCGGGTCGCTGCGTTTCCCGTCGTTCCGGGAGGGTTACGCGCAGATGCTCGGAGAGTCCGCGTGACCACGCGATTTCGGTTGTAAGCGCGGCCCGACTTCGTGCGGGCGTCGAGGCGTGTTCCGCTGTCGTCCTCACTCGCGGGCGCGCCACCCGACAGCATCCGTCACGCCGGCGGCCCCCTCCCGTCGGTCGCGACGCTCATCGGACGGTCGGTGCAGGGGGCTGGTCGTGACGCTCGGTGACGGCTACACTCTCAACCGCAAGGCATTCATAAACAACATTTCCTAACGGGATGCAGCGCCATACCGCCACGGGGATACGACGATGTGATCCCACGAAAGGATGACCGATGAAGAAAGCCATGATGAGGAGCAGCCTCGCCGGGCTGGCCGCGGTGCTCGTGACCGCAGCGATGATCATGCCCACGGCGGCTGCCGCAGACCCTGTCGGCACACTTGCCGACACCCTGATCTCTCAGGGGCGCCCGGCCACGGCATCCTCGATCGAGGACTCGACGTTCGGCGCAGGCAAGGCCGTCGACGGCAGCTCCACGACGCGCTGGGCGAGCGAAGAGGGCTCGGCTGCGCAGTGGATCAGCGTCGACCTCGGAGCCGGAGCCACCGTGTCGAAGGTCGACCTCAACTGGGAGGCGGCCTACGCCAAGGGCTACAAGATCCAGATGTCGGCAGACGGCAGCACCTGGACGACTCTCAAGACCGAGACCGCAGGCAACGGCGGCACCGACAGCTGGACCGGCTCGGGAACGGGGCGCTACCTGCGCATCTACAACACCGTCCGCGGCACGGCGTGGGGCTACTCCCTGTGGGAGCTCAAGGTCTACGGCACTCCCGGCGATGGTTCGGGCGGTCCCACCACGGGAACCCCGGTCGAGAAGGCTGGCACTCTGGAGGTCTGCGGCCTCAAGCTCTGCAGCGAAGACGGCGTCCCCGTGCAGCTGCGCGGCATGAGCACGCACGGGCTGCAGTGGCACAGCGACTGCATGACCGACTCCGCGTTCGACGCCCTGGCCGACGACTGGAGCGCCGATGTGGTGCGCCTGTCCACGTATGTGGAAGACGACGGCTACGTCAGCAACCCGACGCACTTCACGAACCTCGCGGGTGATCTGATCCAGGAGACCCACGACCGCGGCATGTACTCGATCGCCGACTGGCACATCCTCGAGAAGGGTGACCCCAACGTCAACCTCGAGAACGCCAAGAAGTTCTTCAAGGCGATCGCCACGCGCCACGGCAGCAAGGGCACCGTTCTCTACGAGATCGCCAACGAGCCGAGCGGCGTGCAGTGGAGCACGATCAAGAGCTACGCCGAGAAGATCATCCCGGTGATCCGCGCGATCGACCCTGACGCCGTGATCCTCGTCGGCACGCCCG
Organism: Microbacterium sp. LWO13-1.2; assembly: GCF_038397725.1. Taxonomy (NCBI): domain Bacteria; kingdom Bacillati; phylum Actinomycetota; class Actinomycetes; order Micrococcales; family Microbacteriaceae; genus Microbacterium; species Microbacterium sp. LWO13-1.2. Next base: position 294,028 of record NZ_CP151634.1, on the reverse strand, counting down.
ACTGGTCATCCTTCGGGGTGTCCGGTGACCACGGACCTGCGCCGATCATCGCCAACCCGGTGAACGCGACGAACATCATGTACGTGTTCCACTTCTACGCGACCTCGCACCGCGACGAGTACCTCACGGCACTCGACAACACCTCTGACGTGCTGCCCACCTTCGTGACGGAGTGGGGCGCCGAGGAGTACACCGGCGGCGGAGCGCTCGATCTCCCCATGGCCGAGCGGTACCTCGACCTCATGGAGGAGAAGGACATCAGCTGGGTGAAGTGGAACTTCTCGGATGACCCGCTCAGCGGCGCCGCGTTCAAGGTCGGCACCTGCGACACGAACGGCCCGTGGACCGGTTCCACCCTCAAGCCGGTCGGCGCCTGGGTGATCAACCACGTCCGAGCCGGAGCGCTCTGACGAACAGGTCCGGTCACTGACCGGTGAGGACGACGGCCCGGGGCGTGATGCTCCGGGCCGTCGGTCTTGAACGGCGGCCTCGGAAGTTAATCCCCATGTTTACGCGCGCTCGCCGGGAGGGGGAGGCGGAAGGTGGCCAGCGCATCGTCGCTGAGGGCGCGAGGGATCGGCCCCACGACTGGGCGGAAGCCAGCTGCCTCGTACAGGGGGGTCGTTCCGTCACCGGCGCCCACAGCCAGTTCGATCGCCTCGAACTCGTTCGATTCCGACCACGAGATCACGTCGGTGAGAAGCGCGCGATCGATTCCCCGGCCCGCGGCCGTCGGCCGCACCGCCAGTCTCTCGAGGACGAGCGTGCCGTCGTCTCCTGCTTTGGGAACCACGAGCACGAACCCGGCCAGCGGCTCTCCCGCCGCGGTGAACCGCGCGACCGGTCCGTCGAAGAGCTCCCTGAGCCGGTCGTCCGTTCCGCGCATCTCGGCGGATCCTTCGCGAGCGGAGGCGACCTCGGTCCACAGGCTGACGCATCTCTCGACGTCAGCCGGAATCGATCCCCGCACCAGCTCGATCACGGGCCACTCCTCGGCGAGGAGGCCGTAGCTCATCCAGTCGAGCCAGGTGCCTGAGTGATGGAGGGTGCTCTTGCGACTGACCCCCTCACGTCGCATCCCGAGGTGTTCCATCAGGCGCCATGAACGCTCGTCGTCGGCGAAGCATCCGGCGTGGACTCGTCTCATACCAAGTGACCCGAAGCAGGTGTCGATCACCGCGCGGACCGCCTCGGTGGCATATCCGTTTCCTTCGTGGGCGGGGTCGAGTGCCCAGCCGAGCTCCGCTTCGACGCCCCGCGCATCGCCGGCCACCTCTTCGTCGGCCCCGCCGTCGATGCAGCGCACCGTGACGTCACCGATCGGTGTGCGGGGCTCATCCTCGCGCTCAGCGTGCAGATCGATGATGAACGTCGACGCGAGCCGGTCGGGCGCCCGAAAGTACGCGCGAAAGGCGCCGAGCGTATCCGGAGCCGCGCTCAGCCACTGGCTCACCTCCGGAAGCCGGCGCCACCCCCACATCGTGTCGATGTCCTCCGCGGTGCAAGGCCTGATCTCGAGCCGCGGCGTGCGGGCGGGCCAGACGCCGCCGCACGCCGCGGCGCTCAGTCGCCGTGCGCTCACCGACAGAAGCTGAGTCCTCACCGATAGAAGGCGAACACCCAGACGAGGAAGCCGACGCCGCCGACGACCAGGACGGTGGTGCCGATCGTCTTCATGCGCTCCATCGCCGGGCTGATCGAGCGGTAGTAGCGCTCCATGCGTCGGCGCCGACGACGCCTGCGGACCTGCGAGGCCAAGGAGGCCGGGCGGGCGCTCACGACAGTTCCATGAGTATGCATCCCCGTCGGTTTACAAAGCCGTGAGCACGGGGTTGCTCGGCGTGAGGTCGGTCCAGTTCACGGTTCCCGTGCCGGCAACCACAGCGCCGAGGCTCGACGGGTTAGTGATGTCGAAGCAGAGGCTGTACGTGCACTCGACCTGCGGGATCGGGAGGAGCGGGATGAAGATCGCCGTGAAGGTCATGCAGAGTCTGGTCGGGATCTTCGGGCCGTAGGGCGGGAAGATGTCGTTGGGCATGTTCACGTTGCCCAGCACCGAGAAGGTGGAGGTGAAGGCGCTGATCTGTCCGATCGTGCCGACACCGGTCGTTCCGCCGACGGTGTAGTTGTGACTGGTGCCATCGCTGAAGGAGATGCTCCCGCCTACTCCGATGACCGTGTATCCGGGCTTGAAGAAGCCGACATCGCAACCACCGCTGTTGAGGTTGAAGACGATGCTGCCTGTCACGGTGCCGAGGTTGAGCACGGTGAGCGACTGCGCGGTGAACGCGCCCAGCGAGCCGGTGGTGAGGCAGCCGCAGCCCGGCCCGTTGGTCGAAGCGGCTGCGAGCGGTGTTGCAACCGCCAACGCAATGGCCGGTGCCGACCAGGCGAGGCCCTTGGCGACGGACCGACGCGAGACTCCTTCGCCCTGCGTGTGGTGCGGCTTCGTTGCCGGACGCTGAATGTTCATTTCCATGTGATTACCCGAATTCCCCAGTGGCGGATGCGCTATTCCCAGAGCGCGACGAGGGGCGACATGACCCCTCGTACAGAAGACGGAGTTCGAGTCGGATCATTACGCGGAACGTCGACATTCATTTGGTCCGACGCGCTCGGGAATACCCCTAGGGGGTATAGGGTTGACTTCAGTATCGGACCGAAAGCGTCCCAGACGGAGAGGAACATCATGACCACGACTGAGTACCAGGTGACCGGCATGACGTGCGGACACTGCGAGATGTCGGTGCGCGAAGAGGTCGAGCAGATCTCCGGCGTCGAGAGCATCCAGGTGAGCGCGAAGACGGGCCAGCTCGTCGTCACCGGCGCGGACGACCTCGACGACGCCCAGGTTCTGGCTGCGGTCGGCGAGGCCGGCTATTCGGCAGTGCGCGTCTGATGAACGCCGGCGGACGACTCGCGCTCTACGGGGCAGGATTGGTGGTCGCATTCGGTGCGGCCTTCGCCGTCGCGGGCGCGGTCGTCCCCGGCGACATCGCTGCGACATGGGTGAAGAAGGATGAGATGAACGGTCACACAGAAGAGGCAGGAACCGCGGCGCACGGTGCGTCGGAACACACGACGGCCGACGCGCTGAAGGGTCTGTCCCTGAGCGCCGGTGGGTTCACGTTGTCGCCCGTCGAGGCGCCGGGCGCCGTCGGAGAGAGCGGGGAGCTGAGCTTCCGCATCCTCGACGAAGCGGGGGAACCCGTGACGTCGTACGCCACCGCTCACGACAAGGAGCTCCACCTGATCGTGGTGCGTTCCGACGGGATGCTGTTCCGCCACGTGCACCCGGAACTCGACACGAGCACCGGCATCTGGTCGCTCCCCTGGACGTGGGCGGATGCTGGAAGCTACCGCGTCTACGCGGACTTCACTCCGAGCGGCAAGGAGGCGGTCGGGCTCACCCTGACGCGCACTGTGCAGGTCGCCGGATCCTTCGCCCCGACGCAGCCGGCGCTGTCGAAAGTCGACGACGTCGACGGCTACACGGTCTCGCTCGAGGGTGACCTCGCGGCCGGAGCGTCCGGCGAACTCACGATCACGGTGACCCGCGACGGCGAACCGGTGACGTCCCTGCAGCCGTATCTCGGCGCTTTCGGGCACCTCGTCGCCCTCCGCGAGGGCGACCTGGCCTACCTGCACGTGCACGCCGAGGGAGACGACCCCGAGGCAGGAGAGACATCCGGGCCCGAGATCGGGTTCATGGCCGAAGCGCCGACCGCGGGACGATACCTGCTGTACCTCGACTTCCAGGTCGACGGCATACTGCACAGTGCGGAGTTCGTCGTCGAAGCGACACAGGCGCCTCACGGAGAACAACCCGACACGCACGACGATTCGCACTGATCCTCCGGATCAAGGTGCGAGAAGAGAGGGAACGACGATGAGCACATCGGCAGTGCCTGTGCGAGGACCGGGCATCGAACTGGAGATCGGCGGCATGACCTGCGCCTCCTGCGCGATGCGGATCGAGAAGAAGCTGAACAAGCTCGACGGCGTCGAGGCGAGCGTGAACTACGCGACCGAGAAGGCGAAGGTCACCATCCCCGAGGGGTACGATCCCGCACTGCTGATCGCGGAGGTCGAGAAGACCGGCTACACCGCGCACCTCCCGAAGCCCGCGGTCGCCGCGGGTAGGGATGCCGGCGACTCCGAGGACCCCGAGCTGACGTCTCTGCGGCACCGGCTGATCGGCTCGATCGTGCTGACCGTGCCGGTGATCGCGATGGCGATGATTCCCGCGCTGCAGTTCACCTACTGGCAGTGGGCATCGCTCGCGCTCGCCGCTCCCGTCATCATCTGGGCGGCATGGCCGTTCCACCGTGCCGCCTGGATGAACCTCCGGCACGGCACGGCGACGATGGACACGCTCATCTCGATGGGCACATCCGCGGCGTTCCTCTGGTCGCTGTACGCGCTCTTCTTCGGCACCGCAGGCACGCCGGGGATGACGCATCCCTTCGAGTTCACGATTGCTCCATCGGACGGCGCAGCCAACATCTACCTCGAGGTCGGCGCGGGGGTGACGATGTTCATCCTCGCGGGCCGCTACTTCGAGAAGCGGTCGAAGAAGCAGGCGGGGGCGGCGCTTCGGGCTCTGCTCGAACTGGGTGCCAAGGAGGTCTCGGTGCTGCGCGGCGGCGTCGAGGTGAAGATCCCCACCGCGGAGCTCGCTGCTGGTGACGAATTCATCGTGCGACCGGGGGAGAAGATCGCGACCGACGGGGTCGTCGTCTCCGGCACATCGGCGATCGACGCCTCGATGCTCACCGGCGAATCCGTGCCCGTCGAGGTCGGCGAGGGGGATGCCGTCACCGGCGCCACCGTCAACGCCGGCGGTCGTCTGGTGGTGCGGGCCACCCGGGTCGGCTCCGACACGCAGCTGGCGCAGATGGCCCGGCTCGTCGAGGAGGCGCAGACCGGCAAGGCCGAGGTGCAACGATTGGCCGATCGCGTCTCCGGGGTGTTCGTGCCGATCGTCATCGCCATCGCCGTGGCTGCCCTCGGGGCGTGGCTGGGGGCCGGGTTCCCCGTCACCGCGGCGTTCACGGCGGCCGTAGCCGTCCTCGTGATCGCCTGCCCCTGCGCCCTGGGACTGGCTACGCCGACGGCGCTGCTCGTCGGCACCGGCCGCGGCGCGCAGATGGGCATCCTGATCAAGGGCCCGGAAGTTCTGGAATCGACCCGCCGGGTCGACACCGTGGTGCTCGACAAGACCGGCACCGTCACCAGCGGACGGATGACCCTCGTCGACGTCGTCACCGAGTCCGGTGTTGATCGTGCCGAGCTGCTCCGTTTCGCCGGCGCGCTCGAGGACGCATCCGAGCACCCGATCGCACAGGCCATCGCGAAGGGCGCGACGCAGGAGGTCGGCACGCTGCCCGTTCCCGAGGACTTCGCGAACATCGAGGGCAAGGGCGTGCAGGGCGTCGTCGACGGTGTGGCGGTCGTCGTCGGCCGCGACACCCTGCTCGCCGACTGGGCGCTGCACCTGAGCCCCGAGGTCGCGAGTGCGAAAGCGGATGCCGAGGGCGACGGCAAGACGGTCGTCGCGATTGGCTGGGACGGCAGGGCCCGCGGCATCCTGGTGGTCGCCGACACGGTGAAGCCGACCAGCGCCGAGGCGATCTCCCAGCTCAAGGAGCTCGGCCTCACCCCGGTTCTGCTCACCGGTGACAACGAGGCGGTGGCCCGCCGGATCGCCGCCGAAGTCGGGATCGAGCAGGTGCACGCCGAAGTTCTGCCCCAGGACAAGGTCGACGTCATCACCCGGTTGCAGCAGGAGGGCAAGGTCGTGGCGATGATCGGCGACGGTGTGAACGACGCTGCCGCCCTCGCGCAGGCCGACCTCGGGCTGGCCATGGGCACGGGCACCGACGTCGCGATCGAGGCATCCGACATCACCCTCGTCCGAGGCGACTTGCGCAGTGCGGTCGACGCGATCCGCCTGTCGCGCCGCACCCTCTCCACGATCAAGACCAACCTGTTCTGGGCCTTCGCCTACAACGTGGCCGCGATCCCGATCGCCGCGCTCGGCATGCTCAACCCGATGCTCGCCGGCGCTGCGATGGCGTTCTCCAGCGTGTTCGTCGTCGGCAACAGCCTGCGCCTGCGGGGGTTCCGGAGCGTCACGGCGGACAGGTGAGCCGTCCGTCGGGACACTTTGTCGGTCCGAAAGCACACCTGCAGGCGGAAACCGCGTTTTTCGGCCTGCAGGTGTGAATTCGAGCCGACGGGTGTACCGCGGACGGACCCTCCCGCTCGCCTCGCGGACGGCGGGCACGCACTCCGGTAGGGTCGCGGTCATGGCGAACGCAACAACGCAGGCACCCAAGCGCGAGGCCTTCGGCTCCCGGAACGTGTTCATCCTCTCGGCCATCGGCTCGGCGGTCGGCCTCGGGAACATCTGGCGCTTCCCGTACGTCGCCTACGAAGGCGGCGGTGGCGCGTTCCTCATCCCGTACCTGTGCGCGTTGCTGACTGCCGGCATCCCGTTGCTGTTCTTCGACTACGCGATCGGCCACCGCTTCCGCGGGTCGGCGCCGCTCGCGTTCCGGCGCATCCACCGCGCTGCGGAGCCGCTGGGGTGGTGGCAGGTGCTGATCTGCGTGGTCATCTCGGTGTACTACGCCGTCATCATCGCGTGGGCGGCGATGTACACCTGGTTCTCGGCGCAGCTCACCTGGGGGCCGGGCAACGAGAACGACTTCTTCTTCGTCGACTTCCTGAAGTCGGCGGATGTCGCCGCAGTCGGCGTCTCCACTGAATTCGTGCCGCAGGTCGGGGTGCCGCTGATCATCGTTTGGCTGGTCGTCATCGGGATCATGGCGCTGGGTGTCAAGCGCGGCATCGGCAGGGCGAACATGATCCTGATGCCGTTGCTCACGGTGATGTTCGCGATCCTCGTCGTGCAGTCGCTGTTCCTCCCCGGGGCGATGGACGGCCTCAACGCCTTCTTCACGCCGAACTGGGAGGCTCTCGCCGACCCGGCCGTGTGGGCATCGGCGTACGGCCACATCTTCTTCTCGCTGTCGGTCGCCTTCGGGATCATGGTGACGTACTCGTCGTACCTGAAGCGCAAGACCGACCTCACCGGCTCCGGTCTCGTCGTCGCGTTCGCCAACTCGGGCTTCGAGATCCTCGCCGGCATCGGCGTCTTCGCCGCCCTCGGATTCATGGCTCAGGCGCAGGGGACGGAGGTCGCGGGTGTCGCGTCGTCCGGGATCGGCCTCGCGTTCATCGCCTTCCCGACGATCGTCTCCAACGCCGCCGGCGGCTCGATCATCGGGGTGCTGTTCTTCGGAGCACTGGTGTTCGCCGGGGTCACCTCGCTCATCTCGATCCTCGAGGTGATCGTCGCCGCCCTCCAGGACAAGCTCGGCTGGGGGCGCATCCGGACCACGATGGTGGTGTCGATCCCGCTCGCGATCGTCTCGATGGCGCTGTTCTCGACGACGACCGCGCTGTCGGTGCTCGACACCGCCGACGCCTTCGTCAACGCCTTCGGCATCATGGCCGTGGCGCTCGTCGCGGTCATCGTGGTGGCCTGGATGCTGCACAAGCTGCCGGCTCTGCAGGAGCACCTCAACCGCCGCTCGAGTTTCGGCGTCGGCCGCATCTGGAAGATCTGCGTCGGCGTCCTCGGTCCGATCGTGCTCGGCTACCTGCTCGTCAGCGAGATCATCGCGAAGACCTCGGCCCCGTACGGCGACTATCCGGCATGGTTCCTCGCGATCTTCGGCTGGGGGATGGTCATCTCGCTGGTGATTCTCGCGCTCGTGCTGTCGGTCCTCCCGTGGAGCGGCCGTTCGCACGCCAAGGATGACCCTGAGTACGACGAGTTCCTGGTCGACGAGAGCTATGAGGCCGACCCGGAGACCGGCACGATCGATGCACTGGCACCGTCCGAGAAGGGAGCACGCGCATGACCACGACAGCGATCGTCATGATGATCATCGCCATGGTCACGGTCTGGGGCGGCCTCATCGCCGCGATCGTGAACCTCGCACGCCACCCGGAGGTCGCGGAGTCCGAGCCCGCTCCGCCCGTCGAGCTCTAGGCCGTCGAGCTCTGAGACCGTCGACCGAAAGGGCGGCGTGATCGCCTCCCCGGTGGCCGCCGGCGCTCACGCCGGCGCGCCGACCGATTCCCGCTCGATGAGCGGCATCGGCACCAGCTCGTGCGCCGGCTCGCTGTCGCCCAGGAGCATCCGTACTCCGCGTCGTGCCATCTCCTCGTACGGCAGCCGGGCGGTGGTGAGCCCTGGGCGCTGATAGCCGGCGAGTTCTTCGTCGTCGTAGGAGATCACGGAGATGTCGTGCGGCACGCGGGTTCCACGTTCGGCCAGAGCCTGATAGACGCCGAAGGCGACGTTGTCGTTGCACGCGAGGATCGCGGTGAGGTCGGGATGAGCATCCAGCATCCGATGCGTCTCCGCGTAACCGACCTGGGGGATCCAATCCGGCACGGCCACCCGCACCGGGATGACCCCGGCCTCGGCGAACGCCTCTTCCATTCCGGCGAAGCGCAGATCGATCGTCACGCTCTCACGGGGGTTGCCGAACGCATGGGGCACATCGCCGATCAGCCCGATGCGACGGTGGCCTGCGCTGGTGAGCCGCCGTACCACCGTCAGCCCGGCCGTGTGCTCATCCGGGAGGATGCTGGGGTGATCTGCCGTTGTCGTTCCGTTCACGACGACCACGGGCACGGTGGTCTCGGGCAGATCGATCAGGCGCGCCCCCAGGAGACCCACCAGTACCCCGTCGACCCGTCGGTCGATCATCGACTCGAACGCGTCGGCGATCCCGGATTGGCCGGCCTCGCCGGCTTCTGCGATCAGTACCGTGTGGCCGTACTCCTTGGCCGCGGCAAGGACGCCGCTGATCATGCCGGAGGCATAGCGGGTGATCGTCACCTGGTCGGAGATGAATCCGATCGCCCTGGTCTTTCCGAGCCGTAGGCTCTGGGCGGCGGGATTGGGGCGATAGCCGAGTTCTGCGGCTGCGGCGCGCACGCGCTCGGTCGCCTGCTCGGAAAGGCGGGTGCCCGGCTTGTCGTTGAGGATCATGCTCACGGCTGCCTTGGACATGCCGGACTGTCGGGCGACGTCGGCGAGTGTGACGCGTCGCGTGACCGGCTTCTCCATCATCTGCCTCCCCGACAAGTGCTGAACCATTTCAGCATAACTCTTGCCATCGGGCGGGATCGGGTGCTACTTTCCTTTTGCTGAATCAATTCAGCACCTGAGTTCGTCGTCGTCGACGGCTCAGACCGAAACTCACGAGCGGGGAACGACAACGTGGTTGAACTCAGTCGCAGGGCGATGATCGCCCTGCTCGGACTCGGTGCCATCGGCACCGCCGTCTCATGGCCTCGCCTCACCGGTGGGGACATCCCCGGCAGAGGCGATGACGCTCTGACCGTGGCGCTCTTCGGCACCGCGCAGGATGCCGCGGCCCGGCAGGCGCTCGTCGAAGGGTTTCAGCGGAAGCATCCGGGAATCGCCGTGCGCATCGTCGCGATCCAGGGGCAGGACTGGAGCAATTACTTCGCCAAGATCCTCACCATGGTCGCCGCGGGAACGCCGCCGGATGTCGTCACGGTGGCCACCGAGGGCACGCAGCTGTTCGCCTCACGGATGGCGCACCCGATCGACGAATACGTGCAGCGCGACGGCGACGAGCTGAAGGAATACTTCGACGACGTGAATCCCGCACTCGTCGAGGCGTTCATGTACAAGGGCAATCTCTTCCAGCTGCCCGACAACTTCAACGCCCCGAATGTGTTCTACAACACGGGTGCGCTGGAACGGGCGGGGCTGGAGCGCCCGCGTGACGACTGGACGGTCGACGACTTCTTCCAGGTGTCCCGCGCGATGAAGAAGTCGGCCGACGGCAACTTCCTGCCCTATTTCTGGAACAACCGCCTCTGGGGCGGAGTGGTGCCGTGGCTGTACGTGAACGACACCAGCTTCCTCACCGAGGAGAAGGCCCCCGGCGGGGACTGGCTCTGGAACAGGTTCTATCCGAACGAGAAGCCGCGCGGCGGTGGACCGCTGTGGGAGAACGCCGACGCCCTCAACGAGCGCACGATCGAGAGTTTCGAAGTCCTGCAGCAGATGGTCAGCGAAGGCCTCGCGGCCAACCCGGCGCAGGGCGGCGGCAACGAGCTCGTCTCACTGTTCTCCACCGGCAAGGTCGGGATGACCCCCGCTGGCGGGTTCTGGGTACAGGGACTGAACGATGCCGGCGTCGCCAACGACGAATACGACGTGAGCTTCTTCCCGAAGATGCGCAGCCAGCGGCACCAGTTCGGGGCCGGCGGCTACGCCATCATGGAGACCTCGCCTCGCAAGGACGAAGCCTGGGAGTGGCTGAAGTACTGCATCTCCGACGAGGGTCTCCGCATCGCCCACCCGCGCCCGGATTCCTCGATCCCTCGCCGTTCGATCAACGACGAGCTGTACGGCGCAGGCATGGGGCCGAAGCACTGGCAGGTGTTCTACGACACCTTGGACAAGTTCCCCGAGAGTGGGCCGATGCCCGCACCTCCGCAGCAGGCAGCCGTCGAATCCGCGCTGATCAAGAACGTCGTCACGACCATCACCAACGGTCAGGGCGGCGTCCGCCGCGGGCTCGAGACGATGCAGCGTGACCTCGAACTCGCATTGAAGGGACGATGATGTCCACCACGACGCTCTCCACCCGTGCCACTGTCGTGCCCAAGGGCGCGAAGCCCGCTCCGGAGAAGAAGCGCGGCAACCGCCTCCTCATCTGGGTGTTCCTGGCGCCGACCGTGATCGGGCTCGGCATCTTCACGTTCATCCCGATCATCGGGTCGATCGTTCTGGCGTTCTTCCGCTGGGACATCATCACGGCTCCGGAATTCGTCGGCGTCGACAACTTCGTCCAGCTCGCCGCGAATCCCACCGTGCGGGTGTCGTTCCTGAACACGATCGGGTTCGTGATCGTGGCGGTGACCCTGCAGCTCGCCGTCGCGCTGGGGCTGGCGGTTCTGGTCCAATCGAAGATGCCGAACTGGCTGCGCACGTTCTTCCGTTCGGCGCTCTTCTTCCCGCTGATCCTGTCCGCGGCATCCGTCTCCCTGGTGATGGCCTACCTGTTCAATCAGGAGTTCGGGCTGGTGAATCAGGTGCTCGGGTGGTTCGGCGTCGCCAAGATCGGCTGGCTCACCACGGGCTTCGGAGCGAAGGTCGTGGTGCTGCTGGTGTACGTCTGGCAGAACTTCGGGTTCACGTTCCTTCTGTTCATCGGCGGTGTCGCCGCCATCCCGAAGGAGGTCTACGAGGCGTCCTCGATCGACGGTGCGACCGGGTGGCGGCAGTTCCGCCAGATCACGATCCCCCTGATCAGCCCGACGATGCTCGTCGCGAGCGTGATGGCGATCATCGGCGCCCTGCAGATCTTCGACCAGCCCTACGTCCTCACCCGAGGCGGACCAGGAGATGAGACCCGCACCGCGGTGATGGTCATCTACGAATCCGCCTTCCAGCAGCTCGAGTTCGGCCTCGCCTCGGCGATCGGCATCGTGCTGACCATCCTGATCATGCTGGTGACCGCCGTGCAGTTCCAGCTCAGCAAGCGTTTCGTCTTCTACGGGTGAGGAACTGACATGACTATCGAAGCGGTCCAGAGGACCTCTCCGCTGCGCGGACTGGGTTCGCTCGGCAAGTACACGCTGCTCATCGTCGCCGCGTTCCTCACCCTGGCTCCGGTCGTGTGGACGCTCATCACGGCGATGTCGCCGCAGAACATCGACACCGGCGCCATCGAGTTCGGCGGCGGCGCGTTCGCCGACGTCTTCGCGCGCATCCCGGTCTGGTTGTACACCTGGAACAGCGCCCTGGTGACGCTGCTGATCGTGGTCGGGCAGATGCTCAGCGCGGCGATGGCCGGCTACGTCTTCGCGCGGTTCGAGTTCCGCAGCAAGAAGATCCTGTTCATGCTGATCCTCGCCACGATGATGGTGCCGATGCAGGTCACGATCGTGCCGGTGTTCATGCTCGTCAGAGGCATGGGACTCGCCGACACCCTGCTCGCGCTGATCGTTCCGGCACTGCCGACGGCGTTCGGCACGTTCCTGATGCGACAGTACTTCCTGAGCCTGCCGCCCGAGCTCGCCGAGGCGGCCGAGATCGATGGCGCCGGACCCTGGCGCGTGTTCTTCGGTGTCTACCTGCCGCTCGCCGCACCGGGGCTGGCCATCGTCGGCATCCTCGCCTTCAACTACCACTGGAATGAGTTCTTCAGGCCGTTGATCATGACGATCAGCGAGCAGAACTTCACCCTGCCGCTCGGCCTCGTGACGCTGCAGGGCAACCTCGGCACCGGAAGCGTGGCCACAGTGCTCGCCGGTGTGGTCATCTCGATGATCCCGGCGCTGCTCGTGTTCATCTTCGGACAGAAGCCGCTGCGCGAAGGCCTCACCGCGGGTGCCGGCAAGTAGCCCGCGGCCCTGACTCGCCTCCGACCCTCGACCCGACCCGATCACCTGAAGGATGCCGTAGTGACCGACGCCCATACGCCCCGACCCCTCTTGCATTTCACTCCGGAGCGGAACTGGATGAACGACCCGAACGGGCTGGTGTTCCACCGGGGCAAGTACCACCTCTACTACCAGTGCAACCCGGATGGCGCGATGCATGATCACATCAGCTGGGGGCACGCATCCAGCACCGACCTGGTCAGCTGGGAGCACCATCCTGTCGCCATTCGGGACGATGAGGCCGGGGAGATCTTCTCCGGATCCGTCGTCATCGATCACGGCAACACGTCGGGTCTCGGCTCGGCCGACGCGCCGGCGCTGGTCGCGTTGTACACCCAGGCATCGAGGAACCCGAGTCGGCAGGCGCAGTCGCTCGCCTACAGCATCGACGACGGACTCACCTGGACGAAGTACGCGGGCAACCCGGTGCTCGATCGCGGCACCGGGGAGTTCCGCGACCCGAAGGTGTTCCGCTACGACGGGCCGGCCGGCAGCTATTGGGTGATGGTCACCGTCGAGGCGGTCGACCGGCAGGTGCTGCTGTATCGCTCCGATGACCTCACACGCTGGACGTTCCTGTCGAGCTTCGGACCGGAGCGGGCCGTCGACGGCGTCTGGGAATGCCCGGACCTGTTCCCGCTCGCCGTCGACGGCGACCCGTCAGAGGTGCGCTGGGTGCTGATCATCAGCCTCAGCCCCGGCGGCGTCGCGGGCGGCTCGGGCACCCAGTACGTCATCGGGAGTTTCGACGGCGTGACCTTCACGGCGGATGCCGAGGCGACGGATGAGCCGGCGGACTGGCTGGACTTCGGCCGCGACTGCTACGCCGGGGTCACTTTCGACGGTCTGGATCGCGAGGAACGGACCCTGATCGCGTGGATGTCGAATTGGGACTATGCGCGGGAACTGCCCGCCGGTGAAGGACTGCTTCGGCACGGGATGATGACGCTCCCGCGCCGGCTGTCGCTCGTCAGTCGAGCGGGACGGATCCGGCTGCGGCAGCAGCCCGTGTCCGCTCCCCTCGAGAGGGAGAGCGCGGTCGAGGCGGTGTCCGTCGACGAGCGGGTCACGCTGATGGAGCGGCTGCCGGAAGCCGGGCGGATGACCGTGCGCGTGGATACCCGAGATGCGGCGGGGTTCGCCCTCCATCTGCGATGCGACCCTTCCGGCGACGGCGGTGTCGTCCTCGCCTACGATCGCGGCGACCTGCGGGTCACTCTCGATCGACGCCCCGGCACCGAAGGACTGCCCGAGAGCTTTCCGAGCGTCGAGGTGATGCCTGTCGCGGGTGGAGGCCTGGTTGAGCTCGTCATCTGGCTGGACCGCGCGTCGATCGAGATCTTCGCCGACGGTGGCACTCGCGTGCTCACCGATCTGATCGCCCCGCAGTCGGGAACGGCTCTCGCCATCGAGGGGCGCGGGGGAGCCGTGCACGTGGAGCGGATCGCGGTAGCCGGGGTCATCGCGTCGGGGTGAGGAGCGGCGTGGCCGTGCTGCGGCTGGCGGTCGCGGGCGGCGAGTGGTCAGAAACGCTCCTTCAACGCGCGTTTGCGATGCGTTTCTGACCTCTCACCGAGGCGACGGCGCGTTTCCGATGCGTTTTCGACCTCGTATGCGCGCAATCTCGCCCCCGACGCGACTCCGACCGGGCCCGCACCCAGCGGCAGGTGGGAAACTTGAAGGATGAGCACTTCCCCTGTTGTCGACCTGGCTGCCCCGCTGAGCGAGGCGGAGGTGCGTCGCATCCGCGAGGACTTCCCGATCCTGCAGACGCAGGTGAACGGGCATCCGCTCGCCTACCTCGATTCGGGGGCCACGTCGCAGCGTCCTTTCGCCGTCCTGGATGCCGAGCGCGAGTTCGCGTCCACGATGAACTCGGCTGTGCACCGCGGCGCCCACACGCTCGCCGCCGAGGCGACGGAGCTGTTCGAAGATGCCCGCAGCACCCTCGCCCGTTTCGTCGGCGCCGATGATGACGAGATCGTCTGGACATCCAACGCCACCGAGGCGATCAACCTCGTCGCCTACTCGCTCTCCAACGCCTCCATCGGACGCGGCGGTGCCGAGGCCGACCGGCTCCGGCTGCGCGAGGGCGACGAGATCGTCACCACCGAGATGGAGCACCACGCGAACCTGATCCCGTGGCAGGAGCTCGCCGCCCGAACCGGCGCGACACTGCGGGTCATTCCGGTCGACGACGACGGCGCGCTGCGGCTCGACGACGCGGCCTCCATCATCAACGAGCGCACCAGGATCGTCGCCGTCACGCACGTCTCCAACGTGCTCGGCGTGATCAACCCGGTCCCGCAGATCGTCGCCCGTGCGCGAGAGGTCGGCGCGCTCGTGCTCCTCGACGCCTGCCAATCGGCCCCGCACCTCCCGCTCGACGTGAAAGAGCTCGACGTCGACTTCGCTGTGCTCTCCGGCCACAAGATGCTCGGACCCACCGGGATCGGGGCCCTGTACGGGCGGCGCGAACTCCTCGAGGCGATGCCGCCCTTCCTCACCGGGGGCTCGATGATCACCACGGTCACGACGACGACCGCCGAGTACCTGCCGCCGCCGCAGCGCTTCGAAGCGGGCACGCAGCGGGTTTCGCAGGCCATCGCGCTCGCTGCGGCCGTCGACTATCTGACGGCGGTCGGGATGCCGCGGATCGCTGCGCACGAGGCGGCATTCGGCAGGCAGCTCGTCGACGGGCTGAGCGCGATCGACGGTGTCCGCGTGCTCGGCGCGGGCATCGACCTGCCGCGGGTGGGACTCGCGAGCTTCGACGTCGCCGGCATCCACTCCCACGACGTCGGTCAGTTCCTCGATGATCGCGGCATCGCCGTGCGCGTCGGGCATCACTGCGCCCAGCCGCTGCATCGGCGGCTCGGCGTCACCTCGTCCACGAGGGCGAGCACCTACCTCTACACGACTGAGGCCGAGGTGGATGCCGTCATCGAGGGCGTCGCCGCGGCGATCGACTTCTTCCGGAGGGGCGCATGAGCGACCTGCAGAACCTGTACCAGGAGCTCATCCTCGACCATTCCCGGACCCCGCACGGTTTCGGGCTGCGTGATGAGGTCGCGGCGCAGTCGCATCAGGTGAATCCCACCTGTGGCGACGAGGTCACCCTTCAGCTGCACCGCGCCGCCGACGGCACGATCGAAGCGGTCGCGTGGGAAGGCCACGGATGCGCGATCTCGCAGGCATCCGCTTCGCTGTTCGCCGAACTCGTCGAGGGGCTCACCGTCGACGAGGTGGAGGTCCGGATCGCCGCGTTCCGCGAGGCGATGCGCTCACGCGGGAAGATCGAACCAGACGAGGAGCTGCTCGGAGATGCCGCGGCCCTCGGCGGGGTATCGAAATACGTCGCGCGCGTGAAGTGCGCGATGCTGGCCTGGGTCGCTGCGGAGGACGCACTGCACAAGCTGGCTTGACGGGTCGCGGCGGCAACAGAGGATGATGGACGAATGCCTCTGAAGCTGCTTCCTCTGAATGCCGACCGCTACGACGAGTGGCGGGAAGTCACCAGGACGCGGCTCATCCGGCTGCGGCAGGACTCGGGTTTGCGCCTGGGACAGGATGCCGTCGACCAGGCCGACGCCTACTTCAGCGACCTGATTCCCGACGGCACGGCCACGGCCACGTCGCGCATTCTGCGCATCGTCGATGA
Source organism: Microbacterium sp. LWO13-1.2 (assembly GCF_038397725.1). Classification (NCBI taxonomy): domain Bacteria; kingdom Bacillati; phylum Actinomycetota; class Actinomycetes; order Micrococcales; family Microbacteriaceae; genus Microbacterium; species Microbacterium sp. LWO13-1.2. The sequence continues at coordinate 277,854 of NZ_CP151634.1, read as the reverse complement.
TGCAGACGGCGAGATCGGCACGGTGTGGCTCGGCCTGAACAGCACCACGATGTTCATCGTCGATCTCGCGTTCAGCACCGAACCCAGCGATGCGCAGTGCGACGCCGTGTTCGCCGCGGTGCTGGACACGGGCCGTGAGCATGACGTCCGCAGGGTCAGCATGGGGCTGTTCCCCCAGGATGCTGCGGGGCATCGGTTCGCCGACGGCCGTGGCTTCCAGGTCTCGTCCATCCAGATGCTGCTCGAGCCGCTACCGGGTCGGCAGATCGCGGCCCACGTGGAGGTGGCGCCGATGACCCCGGAGCGCTACCCCCGCTACGAGATCGAATCCGAGGCGGCCTTCGCGCAGGACCTCGTCGATGCGGGCAGATACACGATGGAGGAGGCGGTGGAGGAGTCCCACCGGCAGTTCCTGCAGGAGCTGCCGCAGGGATTGGAGACACCGGGTCAGGAGTTGTTCACCGCGACGGTCGACGGCGTCGAGGTGGGCATCCTCTGGATCGGCATGCGCCGACGGGGTGGTCATCCGCATGCCTTCATCCTCGATATCGAGGTGGCCGCCGATCAGCGGCGGAAGGGGTACGGCCGCGAGCTCATGCACGCCGCCGAACGAGAAGCCGAGCGTCTCGGTGCCGGCTCCATCGGACTGCACGTGTTCGGGTTCAACGTCGGTGCTGTCTCGCTCTACGAACAGCTCGGCTACCGTCGGCTGGAAGAACATCTCCTTCTGGAGCTGTGAATCGGCCTTCGTGACTTCCGGCGTCACCGACGGGAATACCGCAGTGCGGAGGGCGTTGGCCCGGACATGACAACTCTCGGAATCATCGGTGCAGGACACATCGGAGCCCAGGTCGCACGCGCGGCCGTCTCCTCCGGCTACGACGTCGTGATCGCGAACTCCCGCGGTCCCGAAACCCTCGGCGACCTCGTCGCGGAACTCGGCCCGAAGGCGCGAGCTGCCACGGCCGCAGAGGCGGGAACGGCGGGAGATGTCGTCGTCGTGACCGTGCCGCTGCACGCGATCGACCAGGTCCCGGTCGAGCCGCTCGCCGGAAAGATCGTGCTCGACACGAACAACTACTACTTCGAGCGCGACGGCCGCATCGAGGCTCTCGACAAGGGGGAGACCACCACCTCGGAGCTCCTCCAGCAGCACCTGCCGACCTCCAAGGTGGCGAAGGCGTTCAACCACATCTTGGCCTCGGAGATCGCGACGGCCGGCGCCCCGGCCGGGTCGCCGAACCGGCGCGCGCTCGCGACCTCGAGCGACCATGACGACGCGGCCGAGTTCGTCGAGCGGTTCTACGACGAGATCGGCTTCGACACCGTGAACGTCGGCCCGCTGAGCGAATCGTGGCGCGTGGAGCGCGATCGTCCCGCGTACGTGGTCAGGCAGAACGCCGAGGAGCTGACCGCGAACCTGGCTCTCGCGAACCGTCTGCCCTGACGATCGTTCCAGCCGCATGAAGGGGACGGGGTGCTGTGGCATCCCGTCCCTTTCGACGTGCACGCGCGGGGAGACACACGCGAACGCGAAACTCCGAACAGTGCGAGAATTCAGACATGACAGGGCTGGGGGCAGTCGGGGAACTGGAATCTGCGCGGGTGACGCGGATTCTGCGCGACGACATCGTGCTGGGCCGGCGTCTGCCCGGAACCAAGCTCATCGAGCGGGATATCGCGGCCGAACTCCACGTGTCACGTCTGCCGGTGCGAGAGGCGATTCGCGCTCTGGTCGGCGAGGGAGTCGTCGTGGCGCGACCGCGCAGTTGGGCGGTCGTGCGCGAGTTCACCGTGCGCGACCTGTACGACCTCAGCGAAGTTCGAGAGTCTGTCGAGACGTTGATCTTCGTCTTCGCCGCCGAGCGGCACGATGACGCCGGAATCGAACGGTTGCGCGCCGCACTCGAACGGGAAGAGAGCGCCGCACGCGCGGGCGATACGGAAGCAGCGCGAATCGCCGCCGGACGGTTTCACGAGATCGTGTCCGAGCTGGCCGGCAACGAGATGCTCGATGAACTCATCCGCGTGTTCATCACGCGCCTGCAGTGGCTCTTCGGGCAGCACGACGATCTCGTCGCGATGGCTGCCGAGCACCGCATCATCTTCGATGCGCTGATCGCGCGCGACGTGGATGCCCTGCGCGTCCTCGTGCCGCGGCACCTCGCCGCCGGGCGGGCGACCGCCGAACGGGTTCTCCTGGCGCGCGCCGCTTCGTCGGACTGAACGCGACCGCGAACGGGTTCAGGAGGCGGGGGTCGTCGTGTCGATCGCCGCACGGAGCGGTCGCCGCATCGCCGCCCAGTATCCGGTCGGGCTGGCGCGCACGAGCAGATCGATGAGACGCGCCTCACGACCGATCATCGTTCGCGCACGGCGCCGCTGCGTGGCGCGCACGATGCGGGCCGCGGCATCCGCGGGGTCGGTGTGATACATCTGCGCCTGCGCTGCGGCGGCCCGGGCTGCGACGGCCGGATCGATCGCCGCCGCATAGCGGCCGTGCAGGATGATCCCCGTTCGCACTCCGGCGGGGTAGACGGCCCCGACCGTGACCGAGGTGTCTTCGAGCTCATGGCGCAGCGACTCCGAGAAGCCGCGGACGGCGAACTTGCTCAGCGCATAGGGGATGCGACCCGCGGGGGCGGCGAGGGCGTAGACGCTGGCGAGATGCGTGATGTGAGCCGCCGGCGCCGCGCGCAGCACGGGGAGGAGTGCCTTCGTGATCGAGACCGTTCCCCACAGGTTCACATCGACCAGCCAGCGCATCTCCTCCATCGTGAGCTGGTCGAGAGAGCCGAGCATCGACGAGCCTGCGCAGGTGATCAGGGCGTTCACCTGCCCGTGCGCAGCGGCGATCTCGGCGGCCGCCGCGAAGACCGCGTCGTCATCGCGCAGGTCGACGACATGCGTCGTCACGGTCGTATTCGCCAGGTCCTCGGCCACGGCGGCCAGCGCGTCGGCATCGTGGTCGAGCAGCGCGAGGTGGGCGCCCTGGGCGGCGAGCAGGCGGGCGACAGCGGCGCCCATGCCGTTCGCGGCTCCGGTGATGACCGTTGTGCTGCCGGTGAACGTGAGCGGCTGCATCCATCCTCCTCTGGGGGCGATCTCGAGGATGCGTCTCGCGCGGCGGTGTAGGCGGCGAGACCCCGATCGGATCCATTCTGGCCGACGTTCTGCGCAAGTGATACCGGTACGCTCGAGGAGAGGAGGTTGCGGTGGGACGAACATCGGATGCCATCGCTGAGGGTGTCGCGATCGCGACCTCAGCTGCGCGCCTCGTCGTGAAGAACCACATCCTCGTCGACACGATCGCCCAGGGCGGCGTCTTCGACACCGGCAAGTACATCGCCGACGCCCGTGAGGCGCTGCGCGCGATGGCGGAGGAAGCGGAGCAGGCCGAGAAGACGCTCGCGGAACTGCGCAAGCGCGCCCGCGGTCGCCACTCCGACCCTTCGGGCACGCACGACTACCGCGACCGCGACGTCCGCAACCTCAAGCGTCGGGCGAAGCAGTCCCACGGCGTCGCCACCAAGCTGCGCGAGACGATGGAGGACGCGGAGGCGCTCAGCGTCATCGTGGAGGAAGCGCGGGAGGGAGCCTGGGCCGACGTGCGGCACAACCTCGATCGGCGCCTGCGCGTCGAGGGGATGCGCCCTGATCAGGATCCCGACTACGACACCATGCGCGAGGCACGGATGCAGGCGCTCCGGCTCGTCGATCTGCAGGCGCTGTCCTCGCAGCAGCGTGCCCGCCGCAAGGTGAAGAAGAAACAGAAGGCGGCCGCAGAGCACGACTGAGCCCTCGTTTCGCAATCGCGACGCGACTGTTGTAGGCTTATCGTCGGCCCGCTGAGCGGGCAGGAGCGCCCGTAGCTCAATGGATAGAGCATCTGACTACGGATCAGAAGGTTAGGGGTTCGAGTCCCTTCGGGCGCACATCATCAGAAATTCCCCGTCACGGAAGTGGCGGGGAATTCTGCTTTTCCGGGCTAGCCGAGCAGGCTCGTGATGGCCGGGTCGCGTTGTGCGACCTCGGCGGCCGTCGAGACGATGACCCGCCGCATGGCGGCACCGGCGGCGGTCGGCGTCACGTCGGTGCGATGGGCGAGGATGATCGTCCGCGTCATCAGTGGATGCGCCAGCCGCACCGAACGCAGTTCCGGTCGATCGAGCAGCACCATCGCCGGCACGACCGCGACTCCCAGGCCGCGCTCGACGAACCGCAGCACCGCGTCCATCTCGGCGCCCTCCAGCACCGGCGTCGGTGCGAGACCGACGGCGCGGAATGCGGCATCCGTCGTCGCACGCAGGTCGTAGCTCTCGTCGAAGGCGATCAGCGGGAGCTCGGCGAGCTGCTCCAAGGCGATCGTCGCCTGCGCCGAGATCGGGGGTCGGGCGGCGGACGACACGACGACGAGCTCTTCGGACAGCAGCGGCATTCTCGTGAGGCTGACGCCGGCGACAGGCGGGTCATCGGAGGCGGTGATGAGCGCCATGTCGACCGCGCCGACGGCGAGTTGCTCGATGAGCAGTCGGGAGCCGGCCTCGGAGAGATGCAGCTCGATGCCGGGGTGCATCTCGTGGAAGGCCCCGACCGCCTCGGGCACGAGGCTGATGCAAAGGGTAGGAGTGGCGCCGAGACGCACTTTTCCTCGTCGGAGTCCGGCGAGGTCGCTCATCTCCTCTTTGATGGCATCGGCCTCGGCGAGCATCCGCTGCGCGCGGGGCATCAGCGCTTCGCCGGCGGGAGTGAGCGAGATATGTCCGCGTGCGCGGTGGAAGAGCGCGGCCCCGAGCTCCTGTTCGAGCGTCGAGATCTGCCGGCTCAGCGAAGGCTGGGCCAGATGGAGGTCCTCGGCGGCCCGGGTGAAGTGCCCGAGCTGGGCGACGCGGACGAACCCGCGGAGCTGCTCCAGATTCATGAGAATAGTCTACAGCTATCGAATCAAGCCGAACAATGCATTGGAGTTATCACCACAGGGTTCCTAGCGTGGAGGATATGAGCACACGTGAACGACAGATCTCCACCTCCGTCCTCGTCATCGGAACAGGGGGTTCGGGCCTGCGCGCGGCGATCGAAGTAGCTGAGCGGGGCGTCGACGTTCTGGCGGTCGGCAAGCGGCCGCGGCAGGATGCGCACACTGCACTCGCTGCCGGTGGCATCAATGCCGCGCTCGGCACCATGGATGCCGAGGACAGCTGGCAGCAGCACGCCGCCGACACGATCAAGGAGAGCTACCTCCTCGCCAATCCGCACACGGTCGAGATCGTCGCGAAGGGCGCGGAACGCGGCATCCGCGACCTCGAGCGCTACGGCATGGACTTCGCCCGCGAAGACGACGGACGCATCTCGCAGCGCTTCTTCGGCGCGCACACCTTCCGGCGCACCGCGTTCGCCGGGGACTACACCGGCCTCGAGATCCAGCGTTCCCTGGTGCGCCGGGCCGAGCAGCTGCACGTGCCGATCCTCGACCACGTCTACATCACACGTCTGCTCGTCCGCGACAACGTCGTGTTCGGCGCGTACGGCTTCGATCAGAGCGACGGCACTCGCTACCTGATCCACGCGGATGCCGTCATCCTGGCCGCCGGCGGCCACAACCGCATCTGGCGGCGCACGTCTTCTCGTCGTGACGAGAACACCGGCGACTCCTTCCGCCTCGCTGTCGAGGCCGGGGCGCGGCTGCGCGACCCTGAGCTCGTGCAGTTCCATCCGTCCGGGATCATCGAGCCCGAGAACGCAGCGGGAACCCTGATCTCCGAGGCGGCGCGCGGTGAAGGCGGCATCCTGCGCAACGCACTCGGCGAGCGGTTCATGGAGAAGTACGATCCGGAGCGGATGGAGCTGTCGACCCGGGACCGCGTCGCGCTCGCCGCCTACACCGAGATCGCCGAGGGGCGCGGTACCGAGAACGGCGGCGTCTGGCTCGACGTGTCGCACCTCCCGCGCGAGACGATCATGTCGCGACTGCCGCGCGTCTACCAGACGATGCTCGAGCTGCAGATGCTCGACATCACCACGGACCCGATCGAGATCGCGCCGACCGCCCACTACTCGATGGGCGGCGTCTGGGTGCGCCCGGAAGACCACCGGACCGACGTCGAGGGCCTGTATGCGATCGGGGAGGCCTCGAGCGGCCTGCACGGTGCGAATCGCCTCGGCGGCAACTCGCTCATCGAGTTGCTCGTCTACGGCCGTCTGGTGGGGCAGGCAGCGATGGCGCATGCTGCTGGATTGGATGCGCAGCGGCGATCTGCTGTCGCCGTGGCGGCTGCCCGTGCAGAGGTCGATGACCTGCTCGCTGCGGATGGGAGGGAGAACGTCCGTGCCTTGCAGCGCGCGATCCGCAACACCATGACGTTGCATGCAGGCGTGGTGCGATCCGAGGAGGGGCTGCTCGCGGGGCTCGCCGAGCTCGACGCGATCGAAGCGCGGATGGCCGACATCGGAATCCACCCGGACATCGCCGGGTTCCAGGATCTCGCGCATGCGTTCGATCTGAAGGCGTCGGCGCTCGCCGCCCGGGCCACGATGGAGGCGGCCCTCGAGCGGCGGGAGACCCGCGGATGCCACAACCGCAGCGACTATCCCGAGACCGATCCGGCGCTGCAGGTGAACCTCGTCTGGTCGCCGCGCACGGGTGTGACGCGCGAGTCGATCCCGCCGATCCCCGACGAGATCGCCGAGCTCATGCGCGACGTCGACACGGTGGGCAAGCTCGTGGAGTAGCCCCTGTCCTCGTCAGCCGGCTCTGCGTCAGCGGATCAGGCGGGTCTCCATGGCCACGATGCGATCTCCCTCCGAGGTGAACAGGAGGAGGGATTCCGGGACGCCGTCGGAGATCGCGACCACAGCGAAACCGGTGGCGAGTTCGACGATCTCGAAGTCGAAGCCCGCCGCGTAGCGGTGGTAGGCGGCGGCGCTCGAGGCGACGCTCTCTGCACCGCGGACGATACGGATGCCGTCAGCGCCCTGATCGACGCGGAACTCCACATCCGGGTGCAGCACCGCCAGCAGCCCGGCGAAGTCTCCGGTCCGCGCGGCCGCGAGGAACGCATCCACGACCGCCCGCCGTTGTTCGCGGGTCGCCGCCTGCTGAGGGTCGCCGGGGGCAGCCCCGCGCACGCGGTCGCGCGCCCGGCTGGCCAGCTTGCGGGCGGCGGGCGTCGTCCGGTCCACGATCGGCGCGACCTCGTCGAACGACAAGCCGAACACGTCATGCAGCACATAGGCGAGGCGCTCATCGGGTGTCAGCTGCTCGAGCACCAGCATGAGGGCGTAACCGACCCGGTCGGCGCTCTCGGCGCGCACGACCGGGTCGGACTCGTCGGGGCTCCGCTCCGCCTCCGGAAGCAGATCGAGCGGGTTCTCCTGCCGCCGCGAGCGGGAGCGCAGCTGGTCGAGGCAGATCCGGCTGACGACCCGCGTGAGCCAGGCACGCAGATCGTCGACCTCGGGGGTGGCGCGGGCGACGCGGAGCCACGCCTCCTGCACGGCGTCCTCGGCGTCGGCGTGCGAGCCGAGCATCCGATAGGCGACGGCGGTCAGATATCGCCGGTGGGTCTCGAACGTCTCGCCGAGGTCGGTCGTCTGCATGTGCACCTCTCCGCTCGCAAGCTACCGGTCAGTGGGCGCCGGCCGGCTGCCGGATCGCCGCATTGATGCGATTCCACACATTGATCGCGCCGATCTCGAAGAGCAGCCCGGAGATCTGCCTGCGATCGAAATGGCTCGTCATCTCCTCCCAGAGCTCATCCGAGATCGGGTCGTGGTGATCGGCGAGGCGGGTGAGGACCTCGGTGAACTCGAGCACGGCGCGCTCCTTGGCGCTGAAATACGGCGCGTCCCGCCAAGCGGCGACGGCATGGACGCGCTCATGGGAAGCACCGTCCTCGAGCACCTGACGGGCGTGGTCGACGACGCACCAGCTGCAACCGTTGATCTGGCTCGCCCGCAGCGCGACGAGATGCAGCAGTGACTCCGGGACGCCGGATGACTGCGCGGCGCGGTTGATGCTGCTGATCGCGTCGATTCCTCCTTCAAGCACGAAAGCCGGATGCGGCATCCGCGCCTTGTGGGTGACGATCGCATCTGCGTCGATGGGGGCTTCGGTGATGATCATGGGTTTCTCCTGTTCGTCGGTTGTGCGCCGTCCGGTGAACCTCTTCATAGAGAAGACGGATGGGGCGCGCAGAATGTGACGGATGCGTCGTCGCGCGACATTCCGATCGTCGGGTCGGACCGATGCTGGCCGCCCTCGACCCCTCGCGGCGGCGGAGTGGGACCGACTACCTGACCGGTGGTGCTCGACTCCAAGGAAATCGAAAAAGTTTCTCTGATCTGCTTCTTTTCGGGTCTGAATGTCGGTGGCCCCCTGTTGAATGGAGGTATGAACAACCCCATACCTCTCCTCGATCAGGTCGTCGACGACCTCGATCAGGTGCTGAGTGCGGATGCTCTCGGGGCACTGTCGGATGCCGACCGGATGCATGTTCTTCGCGTCGCCGGGGAGGCGTTCCGCCGCATCGAGGCGGTCGTGGTGGAGACGACGGCAGGTGCAGAACCGGGTTTCCCGGACGGCTTCGGATGCCGGAACATGAACGAACTGCTGCAGCGGGTGCTGCGGGTCGACGCACCGGGGGCTGCCCGGGTGGTGAAGGCCGCGGACATGGTGCACCGTGATGTGGAACTCACCTCAGGTGCACGATTGCCGTCCCGGTGGCCCGCACTGCGCGGCGCGATGCTCGGCGGGACGATCGGGATCGCCGGGCTGCTGGCGGCGACCGGTCCGATCGAACGGGCGGGGGTCCGGATCGGGACGGCTGATCGGTTGCGGGCGGATGTCGAACTCGCCGGCCAGGCCCGCGGGTACGTCCTCGCCGGTGCCGCCGCCGATGCCGACTTCGGCGAGCGGGCAGATGCCGATACTGTGCCCGCTGATGTGGCGCCTCCGGCGACGCCGGAGGATCTGAAGCAGTTCGCGCAGCTGATCGCCCTGTATCTGGATCCGGATGGGTCCGCGCCGTCGGAGGCGGAGGCATCGCAGAACCGGTCCTTCACGGTCGGGAGGCTCCGCAACGGGACCTACCCGGTCTGGGGGAACATGCTGCCCGAGGTCTACGCGCAGATGCAGTTGATCTTCGACGCGCAACTGAACCCGAAGACAGCAGGCCCGGCCGACTTGGGTGTGATGTTCCGCCCCTCCGACGAGATCGACGGGGCTAGTGACGGTCTGGATCCGTTCAACTCGGACCCGAGGAACGTGATCGATCCGCGCACCCGCGCGCAGAAGCAGCACGACGCCCTCGCCGCGGCCTTGGGCATCGCGGCCCGCCACGACGAGATGCCCAGCCTGGGTGGGGCGGCGCCGACTCTCGTGGTGCACGTCGACGCTGCCACCTTCGCCACGGGCGACGGTGCGAAGTTCGCAGTCGGATCAGCCGCAGACGCGCTCCCTGTGCCGGACAGCGGCACCAACACCGACAGCGGCGTCAACAGCGACACCGGCGCCGGAGCGGGATTCGCGGCCGGTTGGGCGACGATCCCCGGCGTTGACGCCCCGGTCTCGGCATCCGTCGCCTCCCACACCGCCTGCACGGGTACGATCCAACGCGTCTTGTTCGACGAGGGCCGCATCGTCGGGATCAGCGTCACCGACCGGGTCTTCACCGTCCACCAACGTCGGGCGATCGTGCTCCGCGACAAAGAATGCCTCATCCCGGGCTGCCACGTCCCGGCATCCTGGTGCGAGATCCACCACGTGACCGAACACGCCCGCGGCGGACCGACCCACACCGACAACGGGGTGCCGCTGTGCTGGCACCACCACCGCACCCTCGACAGATCCGGATGGGAGATCCGCATGATCGGCGGCATCCCACAGATCCGCGGACCCGGCTGGTGGGACCCCGCACAGCGATGGCGCACCCCACGCGCCACCCTCGACACACTCACCCGCACCCGCGTCTGACCGCGCGCTGCGGCACGCTCAGCGACCCGGGGTGCTCAGCGGGGTCACCCCGGGGTGATGTCGTCCGGATCGAATTGCGGTCGTCCGACCACGCCGATTCCCACCGCTTCGTGGTCAGGCTCGGGACGCTCCTTCTTCGCCGGAGCCTTCGGCTCTTCGCTGGGTTCCTTCTCGGTGCTCGGCTCCTGCAACTGCTCGGTGGTCGGCTCTTCGGTCGTGGAAGTGGCGTTCGTCGCCGGCTCCGTTGGTGCTTCGGTTGCCGACTCGTCCGTCGCCGGTTCCGTCGTCGACTCGCCTGCAGCTGGCGCTTCGGTTACCGACTCGTCCGTCGCCGGTTCCGCCGTCGACTCGTCCGTCGTCGGCTCCGTCGCTGGCGATGTGTCGGTCGCGGACTCGGCGGTCGTGGCCTCGTCGACTGCTGGCGCATCCGACGGTTCGTCCGCAGTCGGAGTGGATGATGGGTCTGCCGCGGCCGGGGCGGTTGTCCGCTCCTCCGTCTGCGGTGCGGGTGCTGGCTCTGCGGCGGGGGCTGATGTCGGCCCCTCCGCCGGATCGCTCTGCTCCTGCGGGGCTGCACTGTTCGTCATGATCGCTCCTTGGTCTTGCGGCCTGGTGACGACAGCATGCGTCGAGGGCTCGCCCCGGCCAAGGGGGTTGACGGATGGCCGCGACGGCCGTCGCTCAGAAGTGCATCTGCTTCAGGGTGCCGTATTTGATCAGGATCTCCTCGAGCTCGGGATGCTCCTCGGGAGTCTCGATCCGGAGCGTGTGGGCGGCGCCGTCGGACAGGACGATATCCGGCCCATTCGAGAAGAGGAGAGAGCTCCACGGCGAAGACCACACGACTGCGCCGGCGGCATCCCGCGCGGCGACGCCGTCGGCATCCATCGTGATCGACACGACCTTGTCCGACGCCTTGACCGGGAAGGTCGCCGGGAACTCGCTGTTCTCCCACTCGGCGAAATACGCGGTGAGCCCCAGCTGCGCCTGAGGCCATCCGCCGCGCAGGCTCCGGCCGATCCGCGAGACTCGCAGGTCGCGCTCGACCGGGTCGCCGTTCTCATCGGGAAGCGTCATCGGCAGCACTCCACCGATCGTGTACGTCAGGCGGAACAGCTCCTCCTGACGTTTGTCGTCTTGTGTCAGATCAGTGCTCGCGAGGTACGGCTGGTCGCCGATCCACTCGGTCCGCACGGTCCACGAGCGCGTCTGCGCGTTCTTCTTCCGCCGTGAACTCAGAAGGCCGAACACGACGATCCCGATCAGGATGACCGTGCCGATGCCGAGGAACAGAAGGATGCCGGTGTCGTCACTCACGCCCACAGCGTAGCGGGCAGTCGGCGCTCGGCCGGGCGATGCCGCCCTGAGGGGCGTAGCCTTATGAAGTGACTGCGTACGTCTCGGCCTTCGACCTGTTCTCCATCGGAGTGGGGCCCTCGAGCTCCCATACGGTCGGACCGATGCGGGCCGCCCTCGACTTCACTCGACGCCTGAGCGCGATGGAGGTGCTCACCCGCGTCGCTCGCGTGGGATGCACGCTGTTCGGCTCGCTCGGCGCGACCGGGATCGGACACGGAACCCCGGATGCCGTCGTGGCCGGTCTCCGCGGCCTCGCCCCGGAATCCTGCGACCCTGCGGACGTGCGGGCGGCCTGGACCGACCTGCGCCCCGGCGCGCTGCTCCGCCTCGACGGCGTCCATGACGTCCCCTTCACGAAAGACGACATCGTCTTCGCCCCTCGCACGCGGCTTCCCGGCCATCCGAACGCGATGACGATCACTGCCTGGGATGCCGAGAACGACGTGGTGGCCGAGGAGACCTATTACTCGATCGGCGGCGGCTTCATCCGCCGTGACGGCGAAGAGGCGAAGCTCGCCACGAGCGCGTTCCCGTACTCCTACGCGGATGCCGCGTCGCTGCTCGCCCTCTGCGACGAACACGGCCTCTCGATCGCCGAGGTCGCCAGGCTGAACGAGACCGCACTGCGCACAGAAGAAGAGGTCGCTGCCGGACTCGATGCGATCTGGGATGCGATGGCGTCGTGCGTCGACGCGGGTCTGCGCGCCGACGGGACTCTGCCGGGCATGCTCAGAGTGAAGCGCCGCGCCGGCACGATCCGCGCGCAGCTCGAGGAGGCCGAGTCCGGCGGACACCGTGAACTCCCCGGCGAATGGCTGGGTGCATTCGCGCTCGCCGTGAACGAGGAGAACGCGGCCGGCGGCCGAGTCGTCACTGCCCCCACGAACGGCGCGGCCGGCATCCTTCCCGCCGTGGCGATGTACTGGTGGCGCTTCCTGGCCGACTCGGGCCTCGGCGCGGGAAACGCGGTGACGCCCTACGGCGAACTCGTCGGCAGCGCGTTGCTCGGCTTCGATGGGACGCGAGCCCTGGAGACGGCGGCGTCCAGCGCCGATGACGACCTCGTCGCCGAGGCGAACCGTCGCCGTGGCATCCGTCGTTTCCTGCTCACCGCGACCGCGCTCGGGTCCTTGTTCAAGGCGAATGCCTCGATCTCGGGAGCGGAGGGCGGATGCCAGGCCGAAGTGGGATCCGCATGCGCGATGGCCGCCGGTGGCCTGACCGCGGTGATGGGCGGCACGAACCGCCAGATCGAGAACGCCGCCGAGATCGCGATGGAGCACCACCTCGGGCTCACCTGCGACCCGATCGGCGGGCTCGTGCAGATCCCGTGCATCGAGCGGAACGCGATCGCCGCATCGACCGCGGTGACGGCGGCGCGGCTCGCGCTGCGCGGGGACGGCTCGCACTACGTATCGCTGGATGCCGTCGTCGAGACGATGCGGCAGACCGGGCTGGACATGTCGACGAAGTACAAGGAGACCAGCGAGGGCGGCCTCGCAGTCAACGTCATCGAGTGCTGAGCGCGGTGTCCGTGGCCTGAGGCAGGATCGCACTTGTGCGCGGAGCGGCATTCTGCGTACGAGGCGACATCCACTGCGCGATGTTCGTGCACATGTCGATTTTGTCCGCGGAAGGACACGTATGGATGCGTTCTGGGAGCCGAGCAGCCGTCGGCGTCGCCAGCAGCCGGTGGTGTCCGTTCGCCCATCTGATGATGCCCCGGCACCCGGTGCGCAGTGGCCGACGAGCATCCCCGCCGTCGCTCAACTGCTGCGAGAAGGCATCGATCTCGATCCCGGCGTCACGTTCCTCGTCGGCGAGAACGGCAGCGGCAAGTCCACCCTCGTCGAGGGCATCGCGATCGCCTATGGACTCTCACCCGAGGGCGGTTCCCGTCAGGCGCAGCACCGCACACGGCCGACGGAGTCACCGCTTTCCGACTGGCTTCGTCTGCAGCGCGGCGTCGGCGCCAGCCGGTGGGGATTCTTCCTGCGTGCCGAGACCATGCATTCGTTCTACACATATCTCGAGGAGAACCCGTCGACTCGGGCTCCCGATGTGCCTTTCCATGAGATGAGCCACGGCGAGTCCTTCCTCGCTCTCCTGGACAGCCGCTTCGCTGAGCCGGGCTTCTACTGCCTCGATGAGCCGGAGGCGGCGCTGTCCTTCCAGTCGACCCTGGCGCTCATCGCGGTGCTCCGGCGCATCGCCGACGAAGGCGGGCAGGTCGTCTGCGCGACGCACTCCCCGGTGCTCGCCGCGCTTCCCGGCGCACGGATCCTCGAGGTCGGCGACTGGGGTGTGCGACCCGCCGAGTGGGGCGACCTCGAGATCGTGAACCACTGGCGCTCCTTTCTCGATTCCCCGGAGCGCTACCTGCGCCATCTGCTCGACTAGACGTCACTCTCGCGATCCCGTGTAAGCGAAGTCGGCTGGCGGGCATGAGCGACAAGAGCGCGCCGCGGCGAAGGGGTCGCCACCGCTGTCCCGCAGGCGCATAATTCATCGCATGATGAATAAACCGGCGGGAGAGATCGCGCAGCTTCGGGTGCGGCGAGGGAAGACGCGCGTTTTCGACGGCATCGACCTGACGATCCCGCGCGGCGAGATCACCGGTCTCCTCGGCCCGTCCGGATGCGGCAAGACCACCCTGATGCGTTCGATCGTCGGCGTCCAGCGCATCGAGGGCGGCGATGTCACCGTGCTGGGTGAGCCGGGCGGATCGCGGCAACTGCGACGCCGGGTCGCCTATGGCACACAGGGTGCCGCGGTATACGGCGACCTCAGCGTGCGGCAGAACCTGCGCTACGTCGCTGCGCTGCTGAAATCGCCGAAGGGCGACATCGACCGGGTCATCGACGAGGTCGGTCTCCGCGCACAGGCCGATCAGATGGTCGACTCCCTCAGCGGCGGGCAGCTCACCCGCGTCTCACTGGCGATGGCGCTCATCGGCGTGCCGGAGCTCATCGTCCTCGACGAGCCGACCGTCGGGCTCGACCCGGTGCTGCGAGCCGAGTTGTGGACGCTCTTCCGGCAGCTCACCGACCGCGGCGTGACCCTGATCGTCTCCAGTCACGTGATGGACGAGGCGCTGCGCTGCGATCGTCTGCTGCTCATGCGCGAAGGGCGCATCATCGCCGATACGACGCCGCGATCCCTGCTTGCCGACACCGGCGAGGAGGACCCGGACGCCGCGTTCCTCGCACTGATCGAGCGGGATCAGCGGGAGCACCCGTCCTCGCGCCGTGCCCATCGAGACGGGGTCGGGTCGTGAACGGCAATCGGATCTTCGCCACAGCCGGCCGCGTGCTGACCCAGCTGCGGCATGATCCCCGGTCGATCGCGCTGATGCTCATCGCTCCGAGCCTTCTGGTCGGACTCTTCGCCTGGCTCTTCAGCGACCAGGAGGGGGTCTTCGACCAGGTCGGCGGTGCGATCCTGGCGCTCTTCCCGTTCATCGTGATGTTCTTGATCACGTCGATCACGACCCTTCGCGAGCGTAAGTCGGGCACCCTCGAGCGGCTGATGACGACGCCGCTCGGCAAGGCGGACTTCATTCTCGGTTATGCGCTCGCGTTCGGCCTGATGGCGCTGCTGCAGGCCACGATCACGGTGTCGTTCGCGGTCGGCGTCTGCGGCCTCGACGTCGACGGCCCGCTCTGGCAGCTCGGCCTCGTCGCGGTCGTCGACGCGCTGCTCGGCACCGCGCTCGGGCTGCTGGCCAGCGCATTCGCGCAGACCGAGTTCCAGGCGGTGCAGTTCATGCCGTTGCTGGTGTTCCCGCAGATCATCCTCGGCGGACTCTTCATGCCGCGCGACCGGATGCCCGATGTCCTGTATGCGATCTCGGACTGGCTTCCGCTGAGCTACGCGATCGACGCGGTGGGAGCCGTCGCCGCCGGGGAATCGGGATGGGATGTCGCGGGCCCATTGCTCGTGGTGGTGGCCTTCGCCGTCGGTGCCCTCGTACTCGCCTCGCTGACCCTGCGGCGTCGTACGAGGTAGCAGGTGCACGTCGCAGCGGGCGCGGCGGGTCAGCCCCGCAAGCGTCGGGTCGTGTGCCGGGTGGGCGGAGCCTGCCAGGGATCCTCCGGCCACGGATGCTTGGGGTAGCGGCCGCGCATCTCGGCACGCACCTGCGTGTAGGGCCCCGACCAGAACGAGGCGAGGTCTCCGGTGACGGCCAGCGGCCGGCCGGCGGGTGAGAGCAGGTGGAAGAGTACGGGCACACGACCGCCGGCCAGGCGCGGCGTCTCGGCCCAGCCGAAGCACTCCTGCAGTTTGACCGCGACCACCGGACGCGCCGTCGGGTCATCGAGCGGCGGATAGGCGATCCGGATCCGCGAGCCGCTCGGCACCTCGAGACGCTCGGGTGCGAGCGCGTCGAGATCGGATGCCGCGGGCCACGGCAGTATCCGGCGCAGCGGCGATGCCAGATCGATGCGCTCGGCTCGAGTGCCCGTCGCGAGCGAATCGACCTCGGGGCCGAGCCAGGCGTCGAGCCCGTCGAGCAGGGCGTCGTCGGAGACGTCCGGCCAGGGCGCCCCCAGTTCGCGATGCAGAAGGCCGAGCCGACGGCGCAGATCGTCGGCGGCATCCGACCAGGTGAACACGTCGAGGCCACGGTCCTGGATCGCCCGGCGCACCGCGTCATGCCCTTCCTCGGCCGTTACGCGCACCGGAACCGATGAGCGCACGATGGCGCCGACGCGGCGCTCGCGTCGGGCGACGACGCGACCATCGACGAAACCCGCCTCCACCCGGTCGGTGGTCAGATGGCCGGCGGCCAGTTCCATCTGGCGCTCCGAGATGATGGCGGCGGCGCGGATCACCGCTCCGGAACCGGCGGCCAGACGCCCGGAAGCCCTGGCGACATCGGCCACGGCGAGCCACTCGGCATCCGCCAGCGGGGCGCGCACGGCGGCGCGGGTTCCGGATGCCAGGAGGAACGTCGCACCGTCCGCCGAACGTTGCACCCGCTGGGCGATCCGCTCCGGGAAGGCGAGGGCGATGACGAGCCCGGCGTCGTCGACGCTCGCGCGGCGCGGAGCAGCGGCGTCGGACGAGGTGTAGTGCAGGAGTCGATCGACCTCGCGCGCCCAGCGCTGCGCATCCGGTCCGCGCCGGCCGCGGAGAGCCACGATCGCGCCGGCGACATCTGCCTCCGTGACCCGGATGTCGCCGCTGAGCAGCGCGACGACCTCGGCCGCGAGCCGCGCCCCGACGAGGGCGCTGCCGTCGCGCAGCGCACGGGCGAGGCGAGGGTCAGCGGGGATGCGGGCGAGTTCGCGGCCCTCCGGCGTCGCGCGCCCATCGGCGTCGATGGCGCCGAGCCCGCGCAGCACGGCGTGCGCCTCGCGCAGGCTGTCGAGGGGCAGCGGGTCGATCATCCGCAAGCCGGCTCCGCCGGGTGCGCCCCAGCATGCCAGCAGCAGGGCGGCATCAGTGAGGTCGGTTGTCGCGATCTCGGGGGCGGGTCTGGCCGGAGCCGCAGCGTAGGTGCGCTCATCGAGGCAGCGGATCACCGTGCCCGGGCCCTGACGGGTGGCGCGTCCGGCGCGCTGGATAGCGGACGAGCGCGGAGAGCCCATCGTGACCAGGCCGCTCATGCCGCGCGCAGCATCGCGCTGCGGATGCCGGGAGAGGCAGCTGTCGACCACGAGGCGGACGCCGGGGACTGTGAGAGACGACTCCGCCAGAGAGGTGGTGACGATGATGCGCGGCGGCTGATCCTTGCCGCGGCCCCGGATCACGGCATCCTGCTCGGCCGCCGGGATCTGCCCGTGCAGCTCGCGGACATCGAAATCGGGGGCGTGCTGACGGATGCGGCGGGCGATCTCGGACACCTCCCGGGCGCCCGGGGCGAACACCAGGACGTCAGCCGCGGGGAGGTCGCGGACCAGCTCGCGCCCGGCGGATGCCGCGGTATGCGCGACATGGTCGAGGAAGCTCCAGGTGACGCCGCGCTCGTCAAGGCGAGGTGTCGCGCTCGGGGCCCAGCGCTCGGTGAGCGGGTGCGCGGGGACGGCGTGGGAGACGACCGGGGCGGGAGAGTCGCCGGTTCCGATCACGGCCGCGATTCGGTCGGCGTCGATCGTGGCCGACATCGCGACGAGCACGAGGTCGTCGCGCAACTGTCGGGCCTCGCCGAGCAGTCCGATCAGCAGATCGGTCTCGAGTGCGCGCTCGTGGACCTCGTCGATGATGACCGCGTCGATGCCCTCGAGACCCGGGTCATCGAGCATCCGCCGCAGCAGTACACCCGCGGTGACGAATTCGATCCGCGTCGACGCGTCCACCTGGCGCTCGCCCCGGACGGTGAATCCGACCCTGGTACCGAGCGGGGATCCGTCGAGCTGCGCGAGCCGACGTGCGGCCGCTCGGGCGGCGACCCGGCGCGGCTGCGTGACGATCACCCGGCCGGGGGAGCGGGAGGCGAGCAGCGGCGGCACGAGCGTGGTCTTCCCGGTGCCGGGCGGTGCGCTGACGACGGCCGATGAGCTCTGGTCCAGGGCGGCGCGCAGGTCGTCGACGGCGGCGGCGAAGGCGAGCCCCTCGCCGATCGTCGTCAGGTCGAACGCCCCGGAGATCATTCGTCCAGTCTCCCGCATGCGTGATTCGCGGCATCCGAGGCGGCCCGGCGGAGTCGCCGGGCGGCGGTGCCTTCGACGGGCCGTTCATAATTCAGGCGATCTGTCGGACTCCGGGCGGTTTCGGCGGTGCGAGTCGCGTGATTCCGGTGGCCGCGGTGCCGGCCGGTGCCGATCTTCCTGAGTTATGAACAGGCGGTCGCCGGCACCGGCGCGCCGCGGACGCAGAAGAGCGGATGCCGCGACCGAATCGGCCGCGGCATCCGCTCTTCTCTGGTGTCGACTACTCCGCGGCGGTAGCGGGCGGGGCGGGAGGCGGGGGCGTGGTCGGGGCCGGCGTGCGGGGCGTCGACGGTGCGCTCGCCGTAGCCGTCGCCTCTGCCACTCCGGTACCGAAGCCGCGGCCGACCGCCTGGCCCTGGATGATTCCGGCGAGGTCGAGACCGGTCGCCGAGTGCACGCTGTCGAACACCGAACGCAGCGCCTTCGCGCTGTCGGCGCCGATGACGCTCGAGGCGCCGTCCTCGCCGGACGATCCGATGATCGAGACGTTCCCGATCGCCGCGTACCCCTTGGCGAACTCGGCCATGATCGACGGCAGCACTTGGAGCACCTGCTGAGACAGGAAGGCGTCCTGGTTCGACGCGATGGCCTTCGCCTCAGCCTCGAGCGCAGCGGCCTTCGCGTCGCCCTCGGCGCGGATGGCGTCAGCCTCGGCGTTGGCGCGCAGGCGGCGCGCGTCGGACTCGGCCTCGGCGAGAGCCCGCAGCGCGTGCGCCTCACCTGCTGCCTTCGCCTGAGTGGCCGCCGCCTCACCGTCGGCCTTGGCACGGTCGGCCTGTGCCTGCTGCTCGGCGATCCGGGTGCGGGCCTCGGCCTGCTTGACCTGCTCGATCGCGGCCGCTTCGGCTGCGCGCTCGCGTGTGTACAGTTCGGCCTGCGCGCGGGTCTCCGCCTCATAGCGCTGAGCGTCGGCGACGCGCTTGATGTCGGCATCCAGCTGCGCCTGCTTGTTCTCCGCCTGCTGCTGGAGGACGGCCTGCTCGGCCTGCGCGCGGGCCAGGTGCTCGGCCTGCTCGGCTTCGGCGCGTGCCCGGCCGATGCCCGAGTCGGAGTTCGCCGTGTTCGTGTCGAGCGCGGTCTGCTCGATCAGGTTGGCTTCCTTGTTGGCGATGTTCTTCTGGTTGATCGCGCGGTCGGCGTTGGTCTGCGAGATCTCCGCCGACTGACGCTTCGCCTGGATCTCGGGGGCGCCGAGCGACTGGATGTAGCCGACCGCGTCGGTGATGCCCTTGATCTGGAACGAGTCGAGGATGAGGCCCTGCTCGGCGAGCTCCTGGGAGACCTCGGCCGCGATCTGGTCGGAGAACTTCTTGCGCTCGCGCATCAGCTCGACGACCGAGAGGGTGGCGACGATTCCTCGGAGCGCTCCTTCGAGCTGCTCAGTGGTGAACTGTTCGATCGCGCTGTCCTGCGACGCGAAGCGCTCGGCGGCCCGGCGCACGTAGAGGGGGTCGGATCCGATCTTCACGATCGCGACGCCGTCGACGTTCAGGGTGACGCTGTCGAGCGACTGGGCTTCGGCGTTGAGGGAGACCTGGCGCGAGCGCAGCGAGATGATCTCGTGGCGCTGCGTGATCGGGTTGACCAGCGATTTGCCGTTCACGATGACCGTGACGGGCGACTCCTCCATCTCGGAGTGACTCGAGCCGTCGGCCGAGATGATCGCGCGCTGCACCTTCTGCTTGCGGCCCGAGATGACGAGGGCTTCATCGGCGCGGGCGACCTTGATCCAGCTGCGTGCGAGCAGCAGAACGACCAGCGCGATGACGATCGCGGCGACGATGCCGATGCCTATGAAGAAAAGGGTGCCGACGGCGTCGGTGAACTGCATGACTTCCTCCGTGTCCACTCCGCTGACGCGGAGCCTTACGAGGAACTATGCCAGATCGTGGGAAAGCGCCGTCTCGGTGCGCGCTCGACGGCGGATGCTCAGCCCTGGCGCAGCTTCTCGGCGAGGTCGCGCAGAGTGCGCAGCTCGTCGTCGTCGAGGTGCGACATCCGCTCGGCGATGGTGCGGCCGTGCACGGTGGCGAGTGAGCGGAATGCCTTGGCGCCGGCATCCGTCGCGCGGATCACCGCTCCGCGGCCGTCTTGCGGGTCGGGGCATTTCGCGACGAGGCCGCGCGCGACCATCCGGTCGACGAGGCGAGAGACGCTGGGCTGGCTGATCAGCATGTTGGCGTTGACGTCCCGCAGGCGCGCGGTCATGTCGGAGCACCGAGTCACGGTGAGCAGCACGTCGTACTCGGCCTGCGTGAGGGCGGCGTTGTCGAAGTCGGCGATCATCTCGCCGAACAGCTCGTGCTGCGCCCGGAAAAGGCTCTCCCACGCCTCGATGGCGAGCTTGCGGTCGGTCATTCTCACAGCGTACTGGGAACAGTAAAGGGCCGGTCGGAGAGGCTCCCGACCGGCCCTTGTCCCTTGCACCAAGAGTGTCCTGCAATCACATGCGGTGAGTGCCACAGCAAACATTCACCGTGCGATCACTGTATAACGGCGCGGTAACGAATGCAACGGTTTGGTCACGGAGATTTTGGGGAGGATGCCCGTCTCACGAAGCGCCGGAGCATCACGTAGATGCTGGAGCGTCGGCGAGTGAGGTCAGTGCTTCATGCAACGGCCCGGCCCTTGATCGAGATCTTCGTCGTCTTCGGACACCCTGGGCGCGGCGCGGTGCGGTGTGATCTGGCTCAGCGCGAGTGTGCCCGCACATGCGAAGACGACGAGGTCGCCGGGGGAGGTCTGCTCCGGGAGGCGCACTCGCATCGGGCTCTCTTCGTCGGATGAGTGGATGAGCATGGGCTGAAGATCACGACCGCGCGGACTGTTCAAGAGCTCAGCGTGCATGACACGGGGAATGATCGGGCGCAGGTCGCAATCGACATCAAGATCTACCTCGCGATGCCAGCGCCGTCTCTCCCGACGCGCGGTGACGGTCGCGACCACCAGGGTTCGGTACGCGCCACCGCTGTCACCGATCCCGGACGCAGCCGCAGGAGCGATGAGAACGCAGGGCGTTCGTCGTTCTCTGGCGAGGTCGATCAGTGAGCGTCCGCCCACGACGACGTCGTGTTCGCTGATCGTGGTGTTCTGGGGCCAGAGATCGCGAGACTCGCGTTGACGATCGTTTCGAAGAAGCGAGGTCGTGTGGATGAGGGTGTGCATCATGGTCACTTGGTCCTCGCCGTCGGTGACGCCAGGGCGGGCGTGAGGCGGGCCGTCTTGGGGCGTACATCGTGCAGCGTGATAGCACCAGCGCAAGGCACGGTGAGGATGTCGCCCTCCCGGAGGTCCTCCGGCACGCTCACGGTTGGATGCGGCCAGCTGGATCCACCATCCTCTCCGGGGATCAGCTCGATCTCCACGTTTCGTGACGTGGACGCGCGACCGATCAGGCGGCATTCCTCCCAGCGGGCGTCGATCGCGTCGAATGTGCAGTCGGTGAGGGCAATCCGCTTGCTCTCTTGCGTGTCGACCCGGAGGGTTATGCGGAAAACCAACACACTGACGTCCGTTCCGGAGCCTACGTCGCGGGTGCCTTGCGATCTCGGTCGGGGAAGGTCGCCGGTGAGAATGGCAGGCGAGTCGCTGATCTCCAGTAGCCGCATCAGTGAGATCCCGCCGACGACGACGTCTGTGGTCGTCGGTTCCGTGTGCACTGGCCAGCAGTGGGCGGCGATGGGGACAGGAATGCTGCGACGCAGCGTGGGGAGAATCTCGGTAAGAGTCATGACCCTGTCTTACGACGCCCTCCGACCCGTGCGACAGTGACCTCACGGAACCCATGCGCGGGAGGGCGCCTGCACTATTGCCGCGCGTCGCGTCGCTCGCTAGCCTCCCTGGGATGGACATCGCATCGTGGTGGCTTCGGCTTGCGACCGAGGACCAGCAGTATCTGATCGCAAACAACGGGGACGAGGTTCGTGAGCCCCTCCGATCGCGAGTCGTAGCGGCGGGTGCGGTGATCGGTTCGCCCTTGTGGTGGAGCATCAGCGACGATCCGTCGGACTCCACACTCGCCGACGCTGTCACCGACTGGATCGAGGCCGTTGCCAACGGCGAAACTCCGATGCCGTGATGACCGCGTCGGCATCCTCGCCAGCGTTACTTTGAAAGCCGGATCTCATGGCCTGGGCTGGTCGCCACGGCCGGTCATGGGTGCGGTGCGCGGCCAGGTCCAGGCGTATCGCAGGATGAGGGCGAGAATGAACAATTCCAGTGCGACGCCGAGGAAGTAGAAGTACATCCACGACCCGCCCAGCTCGCCGACCGCGTTGAAGGCCGCGAAGGGGACCTGAATCGAAGCCACGACGAGGTTCGCGATGCGGTTGGCCCTGGCCGGCAGCAACATGGACAGCGCGACCATGAAGATCGGGATCGCCAGGAGGATCAGCGCGGTGATCGCCCAGGTCTGCGTGATGTCGAACTCCCAGACCACGCCGATGAGGATGTCATCGACGACGCCGGGTTTGTAGAAGGCGAGAATGTCCATATAGATGTACAGGAACATGAAGCTCGCCCACGCGGCGGCGAGCTTGGCCTTGACCGGTACCTGCTGCTCTTCCAGTGCCGTGGCGGTGGATTGACGAGTTCTCATCAGATACTCCTTTGTCGGGGTGAGGGAACGACGGTGTCCGTTTCGGCGTGCGTGACGCGCAGCACGACGTTGCCCCGCTTACGGCCGGTGTCGACGTAGCGGTGCGCATCGACGATGTCGGCCAGATCGAAGGACCGGTCGATGACGGCCTGGTAGCGGCCGGAGTCCGCGAGGCTGACGAGGTGCGCGAGCTCGTCAGCGCCGGGCTTGCCGACGTTCCAGGTGACGAGCTTTCCCGAGCGTCGGGTCTGCCCGCGGCTGCGCAGCATCGACCACAGGTCGCTGATGACGAGCAGGAGCGCCCCACCGGGGTTGATGGATGCCTCTACCCGGCTGAAGGGGGCGTTGCCGACGCAGTCGACGATCACGTCATACGTGCCGCCTCCCGCGGTGAAGTCCTGGCGGGTGTAGTCGATGACCCGGTCGGCGCCGAGGGAGGTGACCAGTGCAGCGTTGCCGCCGCTCGTGACGGCGGTGACATCGGCGCCGAGCTGCTTCGCCAGCTGGATCGCGGCGGTGCCGACCGCGCCGGATGCGCCGTTGACGAGCACCGAGGTGCCCGGCCCGATCGCGACCTGGTTGAAGAAGCCCTGCGCGGTGATGCCGCCGAACACCAGCGTCACCGCCTCATCGAGGCTCATGGTGGCGGGCGCCCGGGTGATCGCGCCGTCGGCGGGCAGGCACACGTACTCGGCGTGACCACCGAACGCTGCGTCCATCGAGGCGATGACCCGGTCGCCGGGGGCGAAGGCGGTGACGCCAGCGCCGACCGCCGCAATGATGCCCGCGGCATCCATGCCGAGGATCGGCCGACTGGGCCGGAACATGCCGAGCCCGATGGCGGCGAGCATCCCGAGGCCCGACGGGATGTCCCGAGCGCGGGCTCGGTGATCGGCGACGCTCACCGTGCTCGCGTGCACTCGGAGGAGCACTTCGCCCGTCTTCGGCGAGGGGGTCGGGCGTTGCTCGAGGTGAACCTCCTCGGGGGCGCCGAAGCGGCGGTAGACGGCCGCGGTCATGGTCGTGTTGGTTGTCATGACTCGATGCTCGCCGTCTCGGGGAAGCGCGTCATCGGCCGGACGGCCCGGATCCGGTCGGCCGAAAGTACGGCTCTGAGTCCGTGCGGAAGGCCGATGTCCAGGGCGCTCGATCAGGCGAGCATCGAGACATGTCGCAACAGATGAAGACCACCCGCCCCCTTGCCGAGCAGAAGCGGCGGCCGAGGAGCGGATGGCTGGCCATCACCGGTCTCCTGCTGCTCAGCGTCCTCCCCGTGATTGGCGGAGTGCTTCGCTTGGAGGAGGTGGGCACCGAGCCCGTAGACACAGTGCTCTCGTCGGTGCCGATCGTCGCGCACATCGTGGCGATGACCGTGTACTGCGTCCTCGGCGCATTCCAGTTCTCTCCGGCACTGCGAACTCGGCGTGGGTGGCACCGCACCGCCGGCCGTGTCTTGATCCCTGCGGGATTCATCGGGGCACTGTCGGCCGCGTGGCTCGCGGTCTTCTTCGGCGGGCCGACGGACGAGCTCGCACTCGCCATGGTTCGTCTTGTCTTCGCCGGAGCGATGATGGTGTTTCTCGTGCGGGCCGTGATCGCGATCACGCGGCGCGACTTCGCTGCGCACGGAGCATGGATGACGCGCGCCTATGCGCTCGCTCTCTCTGGCAGTACCCAAGCCCTCGTGCTGGTGCTGTGGACGATCCCCCTCGGTGACGTCGACGTATACGGTGAGGCCTGGTTCGTCGCTGCGGGCTTCGTGATCAACAGCGTCGTTGCGGAGTTGCTCATCCGACGACGCCGCCGACGGTCCGGCCGACGCATGCGCGGGGTGTCGGGCCGTGGTGCGCTTGTATCCTGACCTGGTGACCGGCCTCTTGCGTTCCGCGTGGAGTGCGCCGAGCGCGGCGCCCCCTCCGCCGCGCCGGGTCTGGCGGGATTGGGCTCTCGTGGCTCTTGTCGCCGTGCTGGCGGTGATCGAGGGCATGTTCAGAACCGACCTGTCGCAGCCGGTCCTCATGGTGATCGTGTTGCTCGCCGTGCTGCCGACCGTGCTGTGGCGCCGCACCAAGCCGCTTCTGATGCTCGTCGTGGTGATGGTGCCGATCGACCTGCTCCTGCCCGACCCCGTCCTCTACACGAACCTCTTCGTCATGGTGATCGTGTACGCGTTGTACCGCTGGGGATCCGGTCGCGACCTCATGATCGGATCGGGCATTCTCCTCGTGAGCCTCGGGCTCACGTTCGTCCGAGGGGGAGGGCTCAACGAGCTCGTCGGCGGGTTCGCGCTGCTGCTGACGATGGCGCTGCTCGGCACCGCATTTCGCTACCGCGCAGGATCCCGCAGGCGCCTCCTCGACAGCATCCGGATGCGGGAGCGTGAGCACCTCGCCCGTGACCTGCACGACACGGTCGCCCACCACGTCTCCGCCATCGCGATCCGTGCCCAGGCGGGTCTTGCGGTGGCGGCGCGAGACCCGCGCGCAGCGCAGGATGCGCTCGGCGTGATCGAGGCGGAGGCGGCCAAGACCCTCAGCGAACTGAGGTCGATGGTGCGAGTGCTGCGGCAGGGCGAGACGGCGGAACTCGCGCCGAGCCCGCGGCTGGACGACATCGAGCAGCTCGCCGGCACAAGGCCGGGCGGCGCGGACGTCACCGTGAAGGTGGAAGGCGACGACGGCAGCATCCCGCCGCCGGTGGCTGCCGCGGTCTTCCGTCTGGCGCAGGAGTCCGTGACCAACGCCCTCCGACACGGGCGTCAGGTCACCCGTGTCGACGTGCTCGTGGAGGCAGACGAGGGCGGGGTGCGGTTGAGCGTGACGAACGACGGAGACGTCGCCGCGTCGCCGACGCCGGGATTCGGCATCATCGGTATGACGGAGCGCGCCGCCCTGCTCGGCGGGACCTGCCAGGTGGGACCTGCGTCCGGCGGCGGATGGGTCGTCACCGCGGTGCTTCCTCGTGTTGGATGGGCACCATGACCATTCGCGTGCTCATTGCCGACGACCAGGAGCTCGTGCGCACAGGGCTGAGCATGATCCTCGACGCGCAACCGGACATCGAGGTCGTCGGTCAGGCAGTCGACGGCAACGAAGCGGTCGCCCTCGCCCGCAGCCTGCGACCGGACGTCTGCCTGTTCGACATCCGGATGCCCGACCTCGACGGCATCGAGGCGACCCGCGTGCTCGCCGGCCCGGGCGTGGACGACCCGATGGCGGTCGTCATCGTCACGACCTTCGACCTCGACGAGTACGTCTTCGCGGCACTGCGGGCGGGCGCCAAGGGCTTTCTGCTCAAGGACGCCGGTTCCGAGTTGCTCGCCCAGGCGATCCGCGCTGCCGCGAGCGGGGATGCCCTGATCGCCCCCAATGTCACGGTGCGGCTGCTCGAGGCCTTCGCCGGAGCGGGGCCGGCTGCGCCGCCGCCGCAGCCGATCGAGCAGCTCACCGAGCGCGAGGAACAGGTGCTCGCGAAGGTCGCTGGCGGCCTGAGCAACGGCGAGATCTCGACTGAGCTGTTCATCACCCTCAGCACGGTGAAGACGCACGTGGCGAGCCTGATGACCAAGCTCGGCGCCCGCAATCGCGTCGAGATCGCCATCTGGGCGCACCAGACAGGGCGGATGCGTGCACGAACCACCGGTGACGGCCACTGACACTGCGTGCTCTCGACCGGGGCGGCAGGCAGGGTTCAGACGGCTCGCGCCTGAACCCACCGCATCCCGAGCGCGCGCCTCAGGCGCGTCCCCAGAATGTGTCCTCGGCCGCACCGTCCTCTGAGAACAGGTGGACCTCGACGATCTTGCCGTCGCGAACGGTGAGCAGATCGACGCCGCTCATGTCCATCGACGCGTCGCTGCGCTGGCCGGTGAAGCGAACCGGAACGGCGACCAACTCGCCGTTGACCATGGCGGGCCCGGACACCGAGAGTTGGAAGGTGCCTTCGCTGACCTCCATCATGCCGCCGATCATGGCACCGACACTGTCGATACCGGCGTGATCTCCGGAGAACCGGTTTGCTCCGGGCTGGTGCCAGACGACGTCCGGCCTGATGAGGCTCATCGCGGCGGGCACGTCGCCGTTGCCGAGCGCACTGAAGTAGGCATCCGCCACAGCAGCAGGGGGGTTCTCGCTCATTGCATTTCTCCTTCTATCGAGGTGATCTGATCTATGATTACATTTGGTAACTTGTTACCTCAACGTAACTAAGGGCGTGATCATGGAAAGACCGGAGTGGAACGTGATGCTCGCGACGTGTCCCTCGCGGACATCGCTTGCGCGGATCGCCAACAAGTGGACGGCGATGATCGTTGTCGCCCTCAGCGGTGGGGCCCTGCGGTTCGGGGAGATCCGCGAAGCAGTCGGGGGTATCAGCGGAAAAGTCCTCGCTGACACTCTGCGAGAACTCCAGCGCGACGGGATCGTCTCCCGAACGGCGTTCGATCAGATGCCTCCGCGCGTCGACTATGCCCTCACTCCACTCGGGCGCACCCTTCAAGAACCGCTGGCAGCACTCGGGCGGTGGGCCGAATCGCACATCGAGGAAGTCGAGGTCGCCCGCGCCGCGTACGACGATATGACGATGCCCACCGACACCGGAGCGGTGCGAACTCTGCGCTGAGCGCTCTGCCGATTACCTACCGGCGTTTCGCAGTGCGGTGTCGAGCATGCTCATGATCTGCGCGACGCGGTTCGTCCCCGGTGGCGCCGGAGGGTATCGGCGAAGGACGTCGATCAGACCGGGGCTCGCGGATTCTGCGCAGCGCCGGACAGCGAGAGCGCCGGCCTCCTCATCGTCCGCGCCGTCCAGCTCGGCGAGGTACGCCTCGATCGCGGTGGCCCGAAGGATGTGAGCGACCTGGTGCGCCTTGGCGATCGGATGCAGGTACGCCGCTGCCGCTGCGTCACCGGCGGCCTGGGCGGCGAGCTTCGCGCGCTCATCGGTCGATTCCTTCGCCGCACGGTGAGCGGCGAACGCCGTCGTGCGTTGCAGCATCGTGCGGGGCGCCCCGGCGGCGAAGGCCCGTGCGGCATCGACTGCCGCACGAGGGCGGGCATCATCCGGGTGAACCCGTTCGAAGATCGGGAGGATCCGTGCCGCTGCTTCGGCGGCGAATCCGGCGACCACGCGGATCTCGTCCATCGCCAGTTCGAAGTCGCCGGAGGAGGAGGTCACGTGCCAACTCTAAGCGGGCGGTCGGCGCCGACTTCGTCGTCGCCCGCGTGCTAGCATCATCCCGTCCACACGGGTGCCCGAGCACGGGCTGAGATCTGGCTGAAGCTGCCTGCGACCGTAGAACCTGTCCGGGTAATGCCGGCGTAGGAAGTAGGAGCCTGTGAGCACCTTTGAAAAGGTGCGCGTTCTCGCGCACCATCACGACGAAGAACACGGCATTTCGGTGCCCGTCACCCGCATCTCGCTCGCCGATTCGCCGGATGCCTCGGCGAACGAACCGTTCGATGTGTACCGCACCGAAGGGCCGCCGTGCGAGCCGGAGGCGGGCCTTCCGCCGATGCGCGACGGCTGGATCGCCGCGCGCGGCGACACCGAGGAATACTCGGGTCGTGCCCGCAACCTCCACGACGACGGTCGCAGTGCGACTCGACGTGGTGCAGCCTCCGCCGAGTGGCGAGGCGCGAGCCGCCCGCCGCGCCGCGGTCTCGATGGCCGCACCGTCACCCAGATGCACTACGCGCGCCAGGGCGTGATCACGCCCGAGATGCGTTTCGTCGCGGTGCGTGAGGCGTGCGACGTCGAACTCGTCCGTTCCGAGGTCGCCGCGGGAAGGGCGATCATCCCGGTGAACGTGAACCACCCCGAGTCTGAGCCGATGATCATCGGACGGGCGTTCCTGGTCAAGATCAACGCGAACATCGGCAACTCCGCGGTGACGAGCTCGATCGCCGAGGAGGTCGACAAGCTGCGGTGGGCGACCAAATGGGGGGCCGACACGGTCATGGACCTGTCGACGGGCGACGACATCCACACCACCCGCGAATGGATCCTGCGCAACTCGCCGGTGCCGATCGGCACCGTACCGATCTACCAGGCTCTCGAGAAGGTCGACGGCCAGTCGCGCAGCCTGACCTGGGAGATCTTCCGCGACACCGTGATCGAGCAGTGCGAGCAGGGCGTCGACTACATGACGATCCACGCCGGCGTGCTGCTGCGCTACGTGCCGCTCACCGCGAATCGGGTGACCGGCATCGTGTCACGCGGCGGGTCGATCATGGCCGACTGGTGCCTCGCGCACCATCAGGAGAACTTCCTGTACACGCACTTCGACGAACTGTGCGAGATCTTCGCGCGGTACGACGTCGCCTTCTCGCTCGGCGACGGCCTGCGGCCGGGCTCCACCGCAGACGCCAACGATGCCGCTCAATTCGCCGAGCTGGACACCCTCGCCGAGCTCACGGCGCGGGCATGGCAGTACGACGTGCAGGTGATGGTCGAGGGTCCCGGCCACATCCCGTTCGACCTGGTGCGCGAGAACGTCGAGCGGCAGCAGGCGCTCTGCCACGGCGCCCCGTTCTACACGCTCGGCCCGCTCGTGACCGACATCGCGCCCGGTTACGACCACATCACCTCGGCGATCGGCGCCACCGAGATCGCCCGCTATGGCACGGCGATGCTCTGCTACGTGACCCCGAAGGAGCACCTCGGGCTGCCGAACAAGGACGATGTGAAGACCGGTGTGATCACCTACAAGATCGCCGCTCACGCCGCCGACATCGCCAAGGGCCACCCCGGCGCCCGAGACCGCGACGACGCCCTGTCGAAGGCGCGGTTCGAGTTCCGCTGGCGCGACCAGTTCGCTCTGTCACTCGACCCGGATACCGCCGAGGCGTTCCACGACGAGACCCTGCCGGCGGAACCCGCGAAGACGGCTCACTTCTGCTCGATGTGCGGGCCGAAGTTCTGCTCGATGCGCATCTCGCAGGACATCCGCGACCGTTTCGGTGGCGTCGCCGAACAGACGGCGATCGCCGGGATGCAGCAGCAGGCAGAGGCCTTCCGCGAAGCCGGGGGAACCGTCTATCTGCCGGCGCCCGCGTTGCGGGATCCGGCGGGCGAGAAACTGCCAGAGCCGACTCTCCGCGGCTGAGCGGATGTCACATCTCGGGCAGCCGCGCGCGCAGTTTCCGCGCGGCATCGGCGGGGTCGCCGGCCTCGGTGATCGCGCGTACGACGACGATCCGGCTCGCGCCGGCGGCGACCACTTCGTCGACCGTGCCGAGGTCGATCCCTCCGATCGCGAACCACGGCCGCGCGACACCGGCCAGGTCGGCATCGGCGGCCGCGCGTACGAGTTCGAGGCCGACGGCGGCGCGGCCGGGCTTCGTGGGCGTCGCCCACACGGGTCCGACGCAGAAGTAGTCGAGTCCGGGCTCGGCGCGGGCGGCGGCGAGCTGGTCGGCGTCGTGGGTCGACAGGCCCAGTGCGACGTCGCCGCCGAGAATGCGGCGCGCAGCCGGGCGGGGCAGGTCGCCCTGGCCGAGGTGCAGGACGGGCGCGCCGGAGACGGCCGCGATATCAGCCCGATCGTTGACGGCCCACAGTCGACCGTGCCGCTCGGCGACCTCGCGCAGGATGCCGAGGTACTCGAGTTCCTCGGCGGCTTCGAGCGCCTTGTCGCGCAACTGCACGATGTCGACGCCGCCGGAGTAGGCCGCGTCGACGAACTCGGCGAAGTCCCCTCGATCGCGGCGGGCATCAGTGCACAGGTAGAGCCGGGCGGAGGAGAGCAGCATGCGGCGAGTGTATCGGTGCGCTGCGATACCGTCGTGATCGGCGGGGGAGTCGTCGGGCTCTCGATCGCGTGGGAGCTCGCGCGGACAGGCCGCGATGTGCGTCTGATCGATCCGGAACCGGCGTCGGGCGCGACGTATGCCGCGGCCGGCATGATCACACCGATCAGCGAGCACCGCCCCACAGAGCAGTCGCTGCATGTCATCGCTCAAGAATCGGCGGCGCGGTATCCCGCCTTCCTCGCGACGATCCCCGGTGGTGGCCGGTGCGGCTTCGAGGCCGTATCGACTCTGCTCCTCGCCGTCGACGACGCGGATCGCCGCCGCATCGACGATCTCTCCGCCCTCCAGCCGGGAGCGATCGAGCCGCTGACGCTGCGTGAAGCGCGACGCCTCGAACCCCTCCTCGGTCCGCGGACGACCGCGGTCCGTCGCGTGCGCGAGCATCGCATCGACCCCCGCGCCCTCGCCACCGCTCTGCTCGCCGCCCTCGGAGATCGCATCGTGCGCACCGTGGTGCGCGGCATCCTGCACGAAGACCCGAATGATCCGATGTCGCCCGCGATCGGAGTGCGCCTCGACGACGCCGTGATCACGGCGCGAGAGGTCGTCGTCGCGAACGGCCTCGCCGCCGGCCGCCTCGACGGGATGCCGTTCGTGCCGACGCTGCGCCCGGTGTACGGCGACATCCTGCGCCTGGGCGTTCCCGATCGGCTGCGCCCGCTGCTCGACTGCACCGTTCGCGCTCGCGTGCACGGTGCGTCGGTGTACCTCCTGCCGCGTATTGACGGCACCGTCGTGCTCGGTGCCACGCAACGCGAACACGGCGGGCCGGCAGCGTCGGCGGGAGGCGTCTACGAACTGCTGCGCGACGCCGCTGCGGTGGTGCCTGCCGTGGCCGAACTCGAGTTGCTCGAGGTCACGGCGCGGGCCCGGCCGACGACTCCGGACAACGCGCCCCTGCTCGGACGCGCGGCATCGGGGCTGATCATCGCCACCGGCTTCGGGCGCCATGGCGTCATGCTCGCGCCCATCGCGGCCGAGGCCGTGGCCTCGCTCATCTCGGGCGTCGCCCCGACCGGCATCGCCCCTTTCCGACCCGACCGCTTCACCGCATCCCCCATACCCCTGGAGGTCTCATGATCGACGTTCGCCTGAACGGCGCTCCCGCCCGCATCGCACCAGACGCCACTGTCGCCGACGTCGTCACCGACCTCACCGGCCGTGCCATCGGAGCCGACGGCCGGGCAGTCGACGGCGAATCGCTGGGCCTCGCCGTCGCGGTCAACGCGGCCATCATGAGGCGAGGCAGCTGGACCACGACGGTCCTGAGCACCGGCGACGAGATCGAAGTGCTCACGGCGGTGCAGGGTGGCTGAGCGGGAGGACCCGTTCGAGGTCGCCGGAGTCCGCTTCACCTCACGGCTGATCATGGGCACGGGCGGGGCAGAGAGCCTTGCCGATCTCGGAGCCGCACTCACCGCGTCTGGCACCGAGCTCACCACCGTCGCGGTGCGTCGCTACTCGCCGGAGGCGGGCACGCTCTACTCGATGATCGCCGAGCGCGGCATCCGCCTGCTCCCCAACACCGCTGGCTGCTTCACTGCCCGCGAAGCGGTTCTCGTGGCCGAGCTCGCGCGCGAGGCGTTCGAGACGGACTGGGTGAAGCTCGAGGTCATCGCCGACGAAGACACCTTGCTGCCGGATGCCGTGGAGCTCGTGGATGCGACGGAACAGCTCGTGCAGCGCGGCTTCACCGTGCTCGCCTATACGAACGACGACCCGGCTCTCGCGCTGCGACTGGAGCATCTGGGGGCGGCAGCGGTGATGCCGCTCGGGGCCCCGATCGGCACTGGACTCGGCATCCTCAACCCGCACAACATCGAATTGATCGTCTCCCGGGCATCGGTACCTGTCGTGCTCGACGCCGGCGTCGGCACCGCCTCGGATGCGGCGCTGGCGATGGAACTCGGCTGCGATGCGGTGCTGCTCGCCAGCGCCGTCACCCGCGCGATCGACCCGGTCGGGATGGCCCAGGCATTCCAGCACGCCGTCATCGCCGGGCGCCTCGCGGCGCGGTCCGGCCGGATTCCACGCCGCGAGCATGCCCTGGCATCCTCGTCGATGGCGGGACGGCCCGACCTGTGAACCGCACGCATCACGGGCCGCCCCACCCGCTGGTCGACCCCGCCGGCCCCCTCGATGCGGACGCCCGTGCCCGCTTTGCGCGCCAGCTCGCTCTGCCGGGCATCGGCGAAATAGGGCAACGCCGACTCGCGGCGGCCCGGGTGCTCGTCGTCGGGGCCGGCGGGCTCGGCACTCCGGTGCTCGCTGCGCTCGCCGCGGCAGGTGTGGGCGTCGTCGGCGTCATCGACGATGACACCGTCGAGATCAGCAACCTGCATCGGCAGTTGCTGCACGGGATGGCGGATCTGGGCCGGTTGAAGACCTCGTCGGCGAGCGACGCGCTGCAGGAGATCAATCCCGGGGTCGCCGTGCGTGAGCACCGCGAGCGCCTCACCGTCGCGAACGCCGAGACGATCCTCGCCGGCTACGACCTCGTCATCGACGGCTCCGACAACTTCGCCACGCGTTACCTCGTCGCCGATGTCGCCGAACGTCTCGGCGTGCCGGTCGTGTGGGGTGCCGTGCTCGGATACTCCGGTCAGGTCAGTGTGTTCTGGCCTCCGTACGGCCCGGGATACCGAGACCTGCATCCGGACACCCCGAGCGACGCGGCCACCTGCGCGACCGGCGGCGTGCTCGGGATGGTCTGCCACGCCATCGGGGCGGTGATGGCGGCGGAGGCGGTCAAGCTCATCACCGGGACCGGCCGCACCCTGCTCGGACGGCTGCTGCAGTTCGATGCTCTGGATACGACCTGGCGCACGTTCACCCTGTCGCCGGATCCGGATCGGACGGCGCCGGACGCAACCGCTGAGAGGGCCGAGTGCAGGACGGATGCCGCGGCATCCGCGTCGACGAGGCCGGTCGTCCCGATCGTGATGCCGTCGGTTCTCGCTCGCGAGCTCGCCAGAGGAGAAGCGCTCGTCGTCATCGACGTGCGTGAGGCCGCAGAGACAACGGGGGCGCTGCCGGTCGCATTGCGGATTCCGCTCGGCTCCATCGCGACCGCTCCGCAACTCCACGAGCTCGCTCCATCGACCCGCATCGTCACCGTGTGCGCCTCTGGAGTGCGTGCCGCGCGAGCAGGGTCTCTGCTCGCTGAGCGCGGTTTCCGCGACATCCGCTCATTGGCCGGTGCCGTCGGAGCCGTCGTCGAGGCGGCAGCGCGGCTGCGCGGCGACCCGACGAACGTCTTGGTCGAGTGAGGCTCGCGGGTCACCGGCTGGTGAACAGCAGCGCCGCGTTGTGCCCGCTGAATCCGAAGGAGTTCGAGAGCACCGTCTCGACCGCGACCGCCTGAGGGCGGTCGCGGACGAAGACCCAATCGTCGAACTCGGGATCGGTGAGGTTGAGCGTCGGCGGGAGCGTCTGATCGCGGAGGGTCAGCACCGCGAGGATGGCTTCGATGACTCCGGAGGCTCCGAGCAGGTGACCGGTCGACGATTTCGTGGCCGTGAGCGGAACGCGGTGCGCGCGCTCGCCGAGTGCGTGGGCGAGCGCCGCGATCTCGGCGCGATCTCCGAGGGGAGTCCCCGTTCCGTGCGTGTTCACGTGATCGACCTGCGCGGCGGAGGTGTGCGCGTCGGCGAGGCAGGCACGGATCGCCGCGGCCGCCCCCTGCCCATCGGGATGCGGGGCGGTGGGGTGGTGGGCGTCCGTCGTCTCACCGAATCCGGCGACGGTGGCCTGCGGCACGGCGCCCCGGCGGACTGCGGTGTCGGCGGCTTCGAGAAGGACGGCTCCCACGCCCTGCGCCATCACGAATCCGGAACGGGACCGATCGAACGGGCGCGATGCGGATGACGGGTCGTCGGCGTACCCGGTGGCCAGTGCGCGGAGGTTGGTGTTCGCGGCGAGGTGCACGGAGTTCAGGCAGTCCTCCATGCCGACGACGAGCACGGCGTCCGCATAACCGTGCCGGATGCGCCGCAACCCTTCGCCGATTCCGACTGCCCCGCTGGCACAGGCCGCGGTGACAGCGTGCGTCGCGCCGCGGAACCCGTATCGCTGACTCAGGATTCCGGCCGCAGCGTCGGCTGTTCCGAAGACGACCAGGCCTGGCGGGACTTTTCGCGGTCCGCCGGCCTCGAAGGCGGATCCGGCCCGCAGCATCGCATCGACCGGCCCGGATCCGGTCGCAACGATGATGGAGACGCGATACGGCTCCCAGGGTGATGCGCCACGGGACCGATCCCAGCCGGCATCCGTCAGCGCCTCATCGGCGGCCGTGATCGCCCACCGCTGCACGGGGCTGAGGTGACGCGCGAGGGAGGCGGGCAGATCCGGCGGCTCCGGGAACCCTGCGATGACGCCGCCGACGCTGACCGCCATCCCCGTGGTCAGGCTGTCGGGGAGGACGCTCATTCCACTGCGCCCTTCGACAACCGAGTTCCAGAGTGCGGCCGCCGTCGTTCCACTGGCGGTGACGGCGCCGACACCGGTGACGACCACCTCGCGGTGTGACGCGATCACAGGCGCGTCGCTCCGGTTCCGGAGAGGACGAGCTGCACAGTCGCTCCTCGGCGGACCTTGCCTCCGCCGGTGCGGGGAAGGCTCGGAACGGCGTGCCAGCGTCGAGGCACTGACGCTGACGGCAGCTGCGAGGCCGCCCACTCCCGGAGGACTCGCTTCGACGGCAGATCGTCGCCCTCGAGGACGAGGCCGACGACGGAGCCCAGGCTTGGATGGGGGAGCGCGATCGCGCAGACCACGCCGACCCCCGGCATCCCGTCGAAGGCGCGCTCCACCTCGGCCAGAGCGACCTTGTGCCCTCCGGTCGCGACGACCTCGCCCCGCCGCCCCGCGAACACGAACATGCGGCCGTCAAGGGAACCTTGGTCATGGACGGTCGCCCAGCCCTCGGCATCCGACAACTCCGCATCCGTGGTGTGCGGCAGGTACTGGGTGGTGCAGGACCCTGATCGGACCCAGAGTGTTCCGAGCTCGCCCGGCTCGAGTGCGTGCCCGGCATCGTCGCGAACGAGAGCCTCGACGCGCGGATACAACTGGATGCGGGTGCCGTCGCCGTCGCGGCTGTCGCCGATGAATCCGAGTTCGCCCGCCCCGTAATAGCTGACCAGGCGAGCCTGAGGCATCTCATTGGTGCCCCGGGCGCGCGTCGCCGAGGAGAGCGCCGCGCCGCCGGTGATGATCAGGCGGAGTCCTTCGAAACGCGCCGGGGAACGGTGAGCGGCATCGGCGAGAGCATGCAGCGCCGAGGGCACGGTCACCAGCCGTGTGACGTTCTCCTCGCGGGCGCGACCGGTCAACCACAACTCATCGAGCCGGTCTGCCACATGCACGCGCCCACCGGTGGCGAGCCCCTCGAACAGGGCGTACAGGGTGAGGCTGTACGACAGGGGTCCGGGTGCGAACGTCGCCACTCCGGGGTGCGCGCCGAGGAACTCGCGGGATACCGCGACGTTCGCGAGGTATTGCGCCCGGGTCTTCAGAAACGCCTTCGGAGTGCCGGTCGTTCCCGAGGAGAACAGCATCAGGAACGGGGCATCGTCATCTTTCGCCGAATCCATCATCGACGCGCCCTCGCCGGGCGTGCTGCCGGCGGATGCAAGGTGATCGAGATCGGAGGCGGGGATGATGGTTCCGCCCCAGCCCGCGGCCCGCAGAGCGTCAGGCAGACCGGGCACATCGGTGAGCAGGATCTGCGTTCTCGTGTTCCGGATCATCTGGATCTGCAGTGCCTGGGGCCACTGAGGATCAACGACGGTGAGAATCGTCGACCCGGCCTCGAGACCCACCACCAGCCGTGCCGTCACGAACGCCGAGCGCACACAGATCCCGACCACGGGCAGGTCTGTCGACACCGGCAGGGCGCGCACGCAACCGTCGATGAATGCCGCGATCCCGCGCGCATCCTGCGCCAGTTCGGCGTAGGTCAGGTGCGCGCCGTCGCCGACGATCGCGACGCGGTCAGGATCGACGGTCGCGACGCGGTGCACGGATGACGAAACAGGCGTGATCGGCTTCTCTCTGGGGCGGCTCGGAATGACCCAGCCCAGTGTACTGAACGGTGTTCAGGTGAGGTGTCGTCACTGCGTGTCGCTGAACAGCCCCATGATCCGCTCGCCCATCTCGACCTGGGTCAGCACGATCTGAAAAGAGCCGTCGGGGTCGACGAAGAAATCCGTACCCTGGCCGCCTGACCACCCGTACCGTCCGGCGTGCTCTCCCGCGGTGCGCACCGCGACCCCGAATCCCCATCCGGTGCCGTTCCAGAACCCGGGGAAGAAGCTGTCGTCCGCCTTGGCCCCCGCGGGGACCTGGTCGGTGTGCAACTGCTCCAGGAGAGCGGGCTCCAGGAAGGCTTTCCCCTGGTGCTGTCCGCCGCCGGCGAGCATGCGGGCGAACGCCGCGTAGTCGGAAGCCGTGGACACCAGTTCGGCATGACTGAGGTCGAACGGGGCCGGCGCGACATAGAACCCGCCGGCCGCCGGTTCGGTCTGCGTCAGTCCGGCCGTCTCGTCGTGGCGGTACGCGGTGGGTAGCCGGTGCGCCTTCTCGAGCGGGACGGTGTAGCCCGAGTCCACCATGCCGAGCGGACGGAAGAGGTCGTCGGTCAGGTGCTGCTCGAGCGACCCTTCGACCACGCGCGACAGGAGGATGCCGAGGATTCCGAACGAATGGTGATAGCGCCAGGCGGTGCCCGGCTGGAACGCGAGCGGCAGGTCGGCGAGGGCATCGAGCCACTCCTGCGCTCCCAACTCGACCGGTTCCTGTCCAGCCTCGGTGCGATTCGCGATCATGGCTTCACGCAGGGGGCTGGGGGCCGTCGTCATGCCGTAACCCGATGTGTTCGTCAGAAGGTGGCGCACCGTGATCGGCGTGCTCATCGGCACGGTGTCATCGAGAGCTGCCTCGGGAGAGCGCAGTACCTGCCGGTCGGCCAACTCTGGCAGCCACGTCTCCACCGGGTCATCCAGGTTCAGGCGACCGGACTGCACGAGACGCAACGTCGCGACCGCGGTCACGGGCTTGGTCATCGATTGGATGCGCACGATGGCATCGCGTGACATGTCGCCCACGCTGATGATCTCGACCTCTCCGTCGGGGGAGCCGGTCGCAGCGACGGCTCCGGGCATGGTGCCGTCTGCGACGTGCGTGGTCAGGATCTGCAGGAGTGCGCTCATCATTCCTCGATTCGCTCTGAGATCCCCATCCTGCCACTGGGTCGTGGAGAGGTCTTCGAAGAAGCAGGAGGGTGCCGGCGCATCGAGAGGATCATGCGCCGACAGCCCGAAACGTGGCGACGGCGAGCGCCGCGCAGGCGAGCGCGAACATCGTCGCCCAGGGAATCAGGCGGAAATCACGCACCCGAAAGTGGGCGCCCAGCGCGACGAGATAGTAGATCACGAAGCCTGCGGCCGCCGCGATGCCGAGGGAGGGCACCGCGAGTCCCACCACCAGCCCGAGACTCCCGGCGCCGAGCATGGTGCCGAAAACGGGGAGGAGCGAGTGCGGGATGCGCATCTGATCGGCTTGGGACTTCGGATAGTCGTGTCCGATGAGGTTCAAGACGGCGATGGCGCCGTTGAGAGCCGCGGTGAGAAGGGTGATGGCGAGTCCGAGGATGAACACGTATTGCTCCGTTCGTTGAGGATGCTTCACCTCACGGACGAGACAGCAGAGCGATACGTGACACTCGGATCGGATTTCCGTGGCGCACGTGCGTCAGCTTCGCGGGGTTGCTCACGACGTGCAGCATCTCGATCACTCCGTCCCGCAGGTGCAGCGTCGCTGCGAGCACCGGGCCGGATGCCGTGAGCACGATTCCCGGACCGCCGTTCAGCGGCGCGATGAACGGTCGGGTTCCCTCGGGTGCCTGCCGCGTGAGCTTGAGGATCGCGCGGGCGACGGCCTCGCGTCCGATGATCGGCTTGCGCGGCGCGTAGGTTCGTCCGCCGCCGTCGCTGATCATCGTGACGCCGGGTGCCAGCACGGCCATGAGCGCCTCAAGATCTCCGCCGACGCAGGCCGCGAGGAACCGCTCCGTCGCGACCCGGCGCGTCTCGATATCCGTGTCATATCGCCGCCGGCGAGCAGCAACGGCGTTCCGCGCGCGATGCGCGATCTGCCGGACGGCGGGCTCTTGCCGGTCGACGAATTCCGCGATCTCGGCATAGGAGTAGCCGAACGCCTCCCGCAGCACGAAGACAGCGCGCTCGATCGGGGTCAGGGCTTCCAGCACGAGAAGGACGGCGGTCGAGACGGAGTCGGCGAGTTCGACCCGGTCTGCCACATCGGGCGTGGTGCGGATCGGTTCGGGGAGCCACGGACCGACGTATGCCTCCCGCCGGGCGCGAGCACTGCGCAGCTGGTCGATCGCAAGCCGGGTGGTGATGCGCACCAGGTAGCCCTCCGGGTCGAGGATGCCGGCCGGGTCGACGCCGCTCCACCGCAGCCAGGCGTCCTGCACCACGTCCTGGGCGTCGACCATGCTTCCCAGTACCCGGTAGGCGACTGCCTCCAGCAGTCCGCGATGTTCGGCGAATGACGCGATCGAATCCGGTCCGGCGATCGACGGGGGTGTCGAGATCTCACGGTCGACGTCGGTCATGATTCATCCTTGCATCGGAGTGTGCGTCACGTGACCTGTCCGCCGTGAACTCGGCGGGCAGACACCGATTTCTCGGATCCGGTCACATTCCGATCGCTCTCATCGTCTTCTTCATGACTCGCCATTTCGGCGGGCATCCGAAGGAGACATCATGCTTGCCGAGATCGACACCCAGCTCGCCGAATTCACCGGCGCGATCATCACTCCCGATTCGGCGGAGTACTCGGCCGCTGCCCGTACGCCGATGGCGTCGGCCGCACCGGTCCTCGTCCTCCGTCCTGCCGACACCGCCGACGTCGCCCGCGCGGTCCGCTTCGCGGCGGCATCCGATCTTCCGCTCGCCGTGCGCGGTGGCGGTCACTCGGCTGCCGGATTCAGCACGGTCGATGGCGGAATCGTCATCGACCTGCGTTCCCTCGACGCCGTGGAGGTGCTCCCGGATCGCCGGGTGCGCGTCGGCGGTGGCGCGCTCTGGCGGCAGGTGGTCGAGGCCCTCGCTCCGCACGGCCTCGTGATCTCGTCGGGCGACACCGCAGACGTCGGCGTCGGCGGGCTGACCCTCTCCGGCGGGATCGGCTGGATGGTGCGTCGAGACGGGCTCACCCTGGATCACCTCCGTGCCGTCGAACTGGTCACGGCCTCTGGCGACGTGCTCGTGGTGGATGCCGAGCACCACGCCGAGCTGTTCTGGGCGCTGCGCGGTGGGGGTGGAGCGTACGGCGTCGTCACCGCGTTCGAGTTCGAGGCGCAGGCGACTCGAACGGTCGAGTTCGCCGCCCTGACCTTCTCATCCGACCAGGCAGAGCGGATCGTCACCGGATGGGCCGCCCACATGCGGCACGCGCCGCACGCGATCGGATCGACCGTCGTGCTGGCGAACCCGCTCGCCGGCGGGAAGGAGGCTCCCATCGTCGTCACGATGGTGCGCTCCGACGAGGGTGATCTCGTCGAGTCCGTCGACGCGCTGCGCGCGATCGCCGCTCCGCTGTCGGTGGACGCACGCCGTCGCACCTACGCCGAGATCCTGCACCCGGGAGCGGAACTGCCGCTCGGGCTGCGCGCCGTGGTCCGCAACGGATTCGTCGCTCCGGACGCCGCGGATGCCGCTGCCCTCGCCGTCGCCCGGATCGCCGGGGAGTCGCAGCCGTCAGCGATCGTCCTGCACAGTCTCGGCGGCGCGTTCGCCGAGGTCCCGGCCGACGCCACAGCCTTCGCCCACCGCTACGCCGAGCTCATGGTCACGACCTTCGCGGTCGGTCCGGATGCGGCGGTCGGTGGCATCCACGCGCGAATGACCGAAGTGTGGCGCGACCTCGAGCCGCACGTTGCAGGTGCGTACGCGAACTCGCTCGACGGGTCATCGGCGGATGCCGTGGCCTCGATCTATCCGGAGGGCACGCGCGAGCGCCTGGCAGCGGTCAAAGCCGCGTACGACTCCGCCGACCTGTTCTCGCGCAACTTCGGAGCGCGTCCTGCCTCCACCGGCGCCGAGCGTGGGCAGGATTGAACGATGATCACTGTGCTGGAGACGCGAAACCTGGGCTGATTGACCGCACGGTCTCTCAGCCCAGGCTGCATGGTCACAACTCAGTGGATCGCGTACACCGCGCTG
Source organism: Microbacterium sp. LWO13-1.2 (assembly GCF_038397725.1). NCBI lineage: Bacteria > Bacillati > Actinomycetota > Actinomycetes > Micrococcales > Microbacteriaceae > Microbacterium > Microbacterium sp. LWO13-1.2. Next base: position 237,211 of record NZ_CP151634.1, on the reverse strand, counting down.
CCGATGATCGCCGTGATGACGGTCGTCCAGCCGATGATCGCGATGGCCTGCCAGATCAGGATGCGGACCTTGCCGACGCCGGCCGCGGCGAGCATGGTCGCGGTGAACTGCGTCGGCAGCAGGAGCGGGCCGAGCAGGCTCACACCGGGAACGCCGTAACGCACGAGCGCCCGCTGGAACTTCTCCTTGCGTGCCGTCTTGCGGCCGGAGTCGCCGACGATGTCGTCGTCGAGCGGCATCGTGCCACCGGCCGGCACGAGTTCGCGAGACCGGTCGCGTCGGGTGACGATGGCCTGTCGGGCACCGGAACTGAGCAGCACGAGGACAGCGACACAGAGGAAGTTTCCGGCGATCGCAGCGATGGCGGCGATCACCGGGTGGATGCCGCCGATGATCCCGATGGCGGCGGCGCCTTCGCCTTCGATGAAGGGGACAGCGCCGGCCAGGGCGACGATCAGCGGCTGCACGAGCTCGGGCACCTGTGCCACGAGGTTCTGGAAGGTTTCGATGAGGTTCACGGTGGCTCCTGGTCTCCGGGCGATCGGTGTGTCCGTCGCGATGAGTCCAGTTCATCGGCATTCGCCTCGGCGCGGCAGTGCCGGGCTGTCACCTCTTCGCGTGCGCAACACCTGCCGGATCCCTGACAAGTGTCATGCCTCTATCGTGGTTCGAATGAGCACGAAGTCCCTCGCCGCAGGCGCAGAGCCCGGGCCCGGCGCCCAGCAGCTGGCCCGCGGGATCACCGCGACGTGGTGGTACACCGCGAGCGCCGTGATGTTCTTCGAGGTGTTTCTGGTGCTGGTGTGGACCGCGATCGCGTTCGCGGTGACGCCGGGAAGTGCCATCGCGCTCATCGTCGGAATCGGCGGCCTGCTCTGGTGCGCATCGACGGTGCCGGTGATCGCCGCCTACCGACACCGCATCGACGCTGAGCCAGGGGTTCGATGGGTCCCGCTGGCGGTGCCGGCGGGCGTTTCTTTGGCGTTCGGCATCACAGCAGGCACCATCACAGACAGCTGGCTGCTCGGAATCATGCCCGTCGCGCAGTTCCTCGTTCTGCTGAACTGGCCGAGGGGTGTTCGGCTCCGCCTCGTCATCGCGGTGACTCTCGTGCTCGTCGGCGCGGCCTTCGTCGATGCGTCCTCGGGTGGCCCGGCGTACGACGAGGCCTGGACGCTCCCCGTCGTCTACACGCTCATCCTGCCGGCGATGACGGTGAGCTCGCTGTGGTGGTGGGATGTGTTGATCACACTCGATCGGGCTCGCGCCTCCGAGGCGCGACTCGCCGCGACGCAGGAGCGTCTGCGCGTGGCGACCGACGTCCACGACCTGCAGGGGCACCACCTCCAGGTGATCGCGCTGCAGCTGGAGCTCGCCGAACGACTCATGCCGCGCGACCCGGAAGCAGGGATGGAGCAACTCCGTGCGGCGCGGGCGAGCGTCGACGAAGCGCGGCAGGGCACGCGCGACCTCGCGATGCGGTTCCGTTCGGTGCCGCTGAGCGACGAGCTCGCCAACGCCCGCGATCTGCTGCGGGCGGCCGGGCTCGATGTCGAGACGGCGATCGCGGCGGATGCCGATCAGGCACCGGCATCCGATCTCGGCCCCGTCATCCGCGAGACGACGACGAACGTGATCCGGCACGGCGGCGGAAAGCGCGCACGGCTCGTGCTCGCGCGGGAAGCGGATGCCTGGCGCTATGAGATCTCAAACGACGTCGTTCCAGGCATCGAGCCCGGGCGTGAGGGCTCAGGACTCGAGGGCGTCGGGCGCCGGATCGCCGAGGCCGAGGGCGCGCTGGAGGTGCACCGCGGCGAAGACGAGTTCACGGTTGTCGTGACGGTGCCGGCACGACAGGGAGAAGCACGATGATCCGGGTTCTGCTCGCCGACGACGAGGGGATGATCCGCTCTGCGCTCGCCGCTCTCCTCCGTCTCGAAGACGACATCGAGGTCGTCGCCGAATGTGAGAACGGCGAGCAGGCGGTCGCCGAGGCGCTGCGACTGCTGCCGGATGTGTGCCTGCTCGACCTGGAGATGCCCGGACTCGACGGCGTCGAGGTCGCCGAGCGCCTGAACCGCGCCATCGCGACACGGTGCGTGGTGGTCACCCGCCACGCGCGACCGGGAATCCTGCGCAGGGCGCTGGCCTCGGGCGTCGCCGGGTTCCTCCCGAAGTCCCGCGGCGCCGACGAGGTCGCGGCGATCATCCGCCGCGTTGCTGCGGGCGGACGCTATGTCGACCCGGAGATCGCAGCGGATGCGCTGAGCGACGAGCGCTCCCCGCTCACCGACCGAGAGCTCGATGTGCTGCGCGCCGGACGCCGGGGAGAGACCACGAGTCAGATCGCCCGAAGCTTGTCCCTGGCGCCCGGCACCGTGCGCAACCACATCTCCGCGGTGCTCGCCAAACTCGCCGTCGGCACCCGTCAGCAGGCGGTCCTCCTTGCGGAGGAACGCGGCTGGATCTGACGCTGCGCGGATATCGTAGGCTGGTCCGATGGGAACAATAAACAGCGCGCTGGTGACGGCGCCTTCCTTCACGTTCCGCGACCGCCGCGCCTGACGGCGCGCTCGCTCGTCGTACGCGCCGTCCTCCGAGATGCCATCTGCACCTCGGGACGGGCAGCTTCTCCGCGCTCTCGCGCGTTCCCTCCCTCGAGGTGCTCCGATTCTTCTTCTGGAGCGCACTCATGCCTCGTTCTCTTCATGGCGGCCGACACGAACTCGGCCAGAACTTCCTCACCCACCGGCCGACGCTCGGCCGTCTCACGTCTCTTGTCGCGCACACCTCGGGTTCGATCCTCGAACTCGGCGCGGGCGACGGCGCCCTCACCCGCTCGCTCGCCGAGCTGGGCAGGCCCCTCACCGCGATCGACATCGATGAGCATCGAGTCCGGCGCCTTCGGAAGGCGCTACCCGCGGTGCGGGTGGAAGCGGCGGATGCCACTCGCTACCCGCTCGACGCCGAGGTCGTCGTCGGCAACATCCCGTTCCACCTCACGACGCCGATTCTTCGTCGCCTCCTCTCCTCGGAGGGATGGAGGCACGCAGTTCTGCTGACGCAGTGGGAGGTCGCTCGAAAGCGCGCAGGCGTGGGCGGCGGCACGATGATGACCGCGCAGTCGGCGCCCTGGTTCGACTTCGAGTTGCAGGGACGGGTACCGGCGTGGGGCTTCTCGCCGCAGCCCAGCGTCGACGGCGGCGTGCTCACGGTCCGCCGACGCGCGACCGCCCTCATCCCGCGATCGGAGCGTCGGGCGTATGAGGCATTCATCGGTGCGGTGTTCACGGGCCGCGGGGCCAGTCTGGCGGTGGTCGTCGCACGCGCTGCGCGCGTCGATGTCGTGTCCGCACGGCAGGCACTCGCGCACGCAGGTATCTCCCCCCGTGTTCTCCCGCGGGATCTCCAGGGGGAGCAGTGGTCGAGTCTGTGGCGGCACCTCAAACGGTCACGCGGTTAGGCGCCACGGTGTGCGCATCGGATGCCCGTTGCGCACACCGGCCCGCTTCGTCACCCCGTCGTCGCACCTGCGAGAATGGAACCCGCGTCACTCGCCGATTCCGACCCGAGGAGCCACCGTGCAGTTCATTTCCACCCGAGGTGGCATGGAGCCGCTGCCGTACAGCGACACGCTGCTCGAGGGCCTGGCGCCCGACGGCGGCCTGGCGGTCCCGGAGGAGATGCCGCAGGTCGACGCCGCAACGCTGGAGAGCTGGCGCGGTCTGAGCTACCCGGAGCTTGCCACCGAGGTGCTCGGCCTGTTCGCGACCGACATCCCGCGCGACGACCTCGCCATGATGTGCGCCGACGCGTACGCGGACTTCCCGGAGGCCGTCGTCCCGCTGCGATCGATCGGCGAGGGAATCACGCTGGTCGGACTGTCCGAGGGGCCGACGCTGGCGTTCAAGGACATGGCGATGCAGTTCCTCGGCCAGGTGCTGGAGTACGCGCTGGAGCAGCGGGACAGTGTCTTGAACATCGTCGGCGCCACCTCCGGAGACACCGGCTCGGCCGCCGAGCACGCGCTGCGCGGCAAGGCAAGGGTCTCCGTTTTCATGCTGTCGCCGCAGGGGCGGATGAGCAGTTTCCAGCGTGCACAGATGTTCTCGATCGATGACGAGAATGTGCACAACATCGCCGTCGAGGGCGTGTTCGACGATTGCCAGAACCTCGTCAAGAGCCTCGCCGGTGACCTGGAGTTCAAGCGAGCGCAGCACCTCGGCGCCGTCAACTCGATCAACCTCGCTCGGATCACCGCGCAGATCGTCTACTACTTCTGGGCCTGGTTGCGGGCGACGGATGCCGACGGACCCGTCGAGGTCTCGTTCACGGTGCCGTCCGGCAATTTCGGCAACATCCTCTCCGGCTTCTTCGCCAAGCAGATGGGGCTGCCGATCCGCCGTCTCGTCCTCGCGGCGAACGAGAACAACGTGCTGGACGAGTTCTTCCGCACCGGTATCTACCGGCCTCGTGCCGCAGCGCAGACGCTCGCGACCTCCAGCCCGTCGATGGACATCTCCAAAGCCTCGAACCTCGAACGCTTCATCTTCGACCTCGTCGACCGCGACCCGCGGCGCGTGGTGACGGCGTGGCGCGAGCTCGACGAGCAGGGGCATTTCGACCTCTCGGCAGAGCAGCCGCGCTTCGAAGCCGAGTTCGGCATCGTCAGCGGTACGTCGACGCACGCCGACCGTCTGGCGACGATCCGGTCCGTCTACGAGGCGTCGGGCGAGATCATCGACCCGCACACCGCAGACGGCGTGAAAGTCGCCCGTTCGTATCTGGAGGACGGCGTCCCGATGCTCGTCCTCGAGACCGCGAAGCCGCAGAAGTTCGCCGAGACGATCCACGAGGCGATCGGCATCGAGCTCGAGTTCTCACCCGAATTGCGTCAGATGCTGGATGCTCCGCAGCGCGTCGCCGAGATGCCGGACGACGAGCCGGCACTGCGCTCGTACATCACGAAGAACGCGCTGCACTGACGGCGTCCCGAGTCAGAACTCGGTGCGCTTGACCAAGCCGCGATTCGTGCGGATGTGCTCGTAGTCCCACTGGATGCTCCGGGCCGCGGTCAGCCAGCGGGCCACCGCATCTCGGTCGACCTCTGACGCGTCGACGTAGCGCGCATCGGCCGCCTTGAACGTGCCCTCCGGTGTAAGCCCGGGCTCGTCGAAGGACTGACCGCTCCAGAACAGCAGACGCACGGCGTCCTTGAGGCGGCTGTATCCGACGATCGGGTTCCCGTCGAGGAACCAGACCGGATGCGCGTGCCAGACCTTGCCGGTGGCATCCGGCAGCTCGCGTTCGATCTCCGTGGCGAGAAGCTCGCAGATTTCGCGATCACCCGGGCGGAGAGCCTGGTGGTAGTCGTCGATCTCGATCGCGCGCGTCATGCCTCGAGTATGGCCCGGACCCCCGCGGCGGGCCATACCCGATGTTCGGTGGCGGGGTCATTCCTCGGGGTCGCCGTGGATCATCCACGGGACGCCGAAGCGGTCGACGAGCATCCCGAAGGTTCCACCCCACGGCGGCGTATCGAGCGGCATCGTGATCGTCGCGCCGTCGGCGAGCCTGTCCCACACAGCCTGAGCCTGCTCTTCGGAGTTGCCGCTCAACGACACCGAGAATCCCTGCGGTTTCTCGTACGGCATGCCGCTGGGGGAGTCGGACGCCATCAGAACGAGGCCGTCCGGCGTCGTGAGCTGGGCGTGCATGATGAGGTCCTTCTCGCTCGGGTCCTGCACCATGTCGGGGAACTCCCCGAATACGTTGACCTCGAGCTCGCCGCCGAGGACGCTCTGATAGAACTCCATCGCCTCGCGCGCTTCGGTTCGGAACGACAGATACGGGTTGAGATTTGCCATGGTTGCTCCTTGGGAGAAGAGAGATGTCTCGGCCGGCCCCGCTTGCGGGAACAGTCTGCGCCGAGCATCCGACATCCGCAAGAGCCGTGTGCGGGCGCTACCGGAGGGCGTCGAGCACCCGCGGCCACACCCGGTTGCCGAGCGCCCGATCGGATTCATCGTCGCCGCCGCGCCGCATCGACATCCCGCCGGCGGCGACCGTTTCGCCGGGGAGGAGGAGTCGATGTCCTGCGTCAGGAGCGGAGAACAGCTCGGTCGGCAGACCATGGTCCGAGCGACGTTTCACGATCGCCGCAGCGAACTCCGCGCTCGGCCACACCCGATCATCGCCTCCGGCCGTGAGGATCACCGGCGCGGCGATGCGTTCGACTGGAATCGTGGCCGCTTCAGTGGCGGCGGTGTCGCGGTGCAGACTCGTCTCGTACAGGCTGAGGTACTCGGGCGGATCGTGGCGCGGCATCCACTCCTCGTCGAAAGGGACCCAGGGCAGTGCTCGCCCGTCGAGCGTCCAATGCGATGACCAGCGTCCGTCCTGGACGCCGCCCCATGCCACGCTCGACGGCGATGCGGCGACGACCGCATGCACCGGTCTCAGAGTCGCCGTGAGCAGTGCCGCCTCGGCGCCGAACGACGTGCCGAAGATGCTCACGTGATCGCACTCCGCGCGCAAGGAGTCGAGCTCGTCGATGAAGAGTTCGAGCGGAACCTCGTGCGGCACGGCGCGCTGGCCGGCGCCACCGAACCAGCGGATCGCGCGGACGCGAATGCCGTGCGCGGCGAGGAGGTCGGCGCGCTCCTGCTCGATGCGACCGCTCGACCCGGCGAACAGCAGCACCCCGCCGCCGGACGGGGTCGTGGGAAATGCGTCATGCCGGTCGACATCGGACACCTGGGAGAACGGGACGGGCATGCTTCGATGCTAGGCGGCAGGCCGGACGGCAGGGGAGTGCGCGGATGCCGACGGCGATATCCTGGCGCGATGTCGACAGAGAGCGCCTCCGCCCATCTCCCACGGCCCGGCATCGCCGAGCGCCTCTCGCAGATGATCCAGCTGCCGACAGTGTCGGCCGAACTCGCGGAACGCGGATCCGGACCTTTCGAGGAGTTCGTCGCCCTGATCGCCGAGCTCTACCCGCTCACCCACGAGAGGCTGACACTCGAACGCCACACCGACTTCGGGCTGCTCTTCCGCTGGGAAGGGCGGCGGGCAGCATCCGACGGTCCGCTCGTCCTGATGGCGCACTACGACGTGGTCCCGGTCGATGAGAGCGACGATTGGACCTACCCGCCGTTCGACGGGGTGATCGCGGACGGGTCGGTGTTCGGGCGCGGAACGCTCGACGACAAGGGACCGCTGATCGTGATCCTCGAGGCGGTCGAGAACCTGCTCTCCTCGGGCTTCGTTCCCGCCAGGGATGTCTACCTGTCATTCGGCGGCAACGAGGAGACCTTCGGCGGTGCTGCGATCGCGATCGCCGACGTCCTGCGGCGGCGCGATCTCATCCCGTGGCTGGTGATCGACGAAGGCGGTGCTGTCGTCGACGCGCCTCTCCCGTTCGTGCCGGGACGGGCTGCGATGATCGGCGTCGGCGAGAAGGGCGTGATGACGTTGCAGTTCTCCGCGCGCGGAGAAGGCGGCCATGCCTCCGCCCCACCGCAGGTCACCGCCGTGCGGCGGATCGCGCGCGCCGTCGACCGGCTGGGTCCGTCCACCTTCCGACCCCGCGTCCCCCGGGCGATCTCACGGATGCTGTCGCAGCTCGCCGCCCAGACCCCCGGCCCGGCGCGCTATGCCCTGCGAGCGCTCGCCGCCGCTCCGCTGGTGACCGCCCGGGTCTTCACCGGTCTGGGTGGTGAGGCAGCCGCGCTCGTTCGCACGACCGTTGCGGCCACGATGCAGTCGGGTGGCACCGCGGCCAACGTGCTTCCGTCGCAGGCATCGGCGACTGTCAATCTGCGGATCGCCCTCGGCGAGACGACGCAGCAGACGGTGCTGCGCGTTCGCCGGCGCATCCGCGACCCGCTCGTCACCGTCGAGGTGCTCGAGGCGAGCGAGCCCTCGCCGGAATCGCCGACCGACAACCCGCAGTTCGGCCTGCTCGTCGAGGCGTTGGCTGAGGCATATCCGCGCGTCACGCCCGTGCCCTACGTGATGATGGCCGCAACCGATTCACGTCACTTCCATCGGTTCTCTCCCGCCGTCTACCGCTTCGCGCCTCTGGAGATGTCGAATGCGCAGCGGGCGTCGATCCATGGCGTCGACGAGAGCGTCGAGATCACGAGCCTGGAGCGGGGTGAGCTGTTCCACCGGTCGTTGATCGAGCGGCTAGGGTGATCTCACCGCGCGGTGGCTGCTGAGCCCGTCGAGACGTGGCGGGCCGAGAAGAAGCAGGAGCCGCGATGACGCGCACGGGAACACTGGGCACTCTTGCGGTCGTCGTCGGGTTCCTGGCATTCGTGGAATTCACCAGCGGCGTGCTGCAGGGCTACTACACGCCCATGCTCTCGGACATCGCCCGGCACCTCGGCATCCACGACGCCGACGTCAACTGGCTCGAAGGGGCGCAGCTGATGCTCTCCGCCCTCGTCGTCCCTGCCTTCGCGAAGCTCGGCGACATGGTCGGCCACAAGCGGATGCTGTTGATCTCGACAGCCCTCACCGCCGCCGCGGCACTCGTTCTGCCGTTCACCGATTCCTTCGAGGTGTTCCTCGCGGCGTGGGCGCTGATGGGCTTCTACGTCGTCTGGCTGCCGCTGGAGATCGCACTGATCTGGTCGCGTTCGCGGCGGATGGAAGGGCGTTCCGGGATCACCGCGAAGGCGGCCGGACTGCTGGTCGCCGCGCTCGAGGGCGGGGCGATCATCGGGGCCCTCGCGGGCGGCGCGCTCATCGACGTGCTGCCGCTGACCGTCGTGCTGCTGGTTCCTGCGATCCTCATCGTCCTCTGCTTCTTCGTGATCCTCTTCGGTGTGAAGGAGTCACCGGAACCCACCGGGGGTGTGTTCGACACCGTCGGTCTGGTGCTGATCTCGCTCGCGCTGATCTGTTTCACCGGAGGGCTCAGCCTTCTTCGCCTCGACGGTGGTCTCGTGAACCCGTGGTCCTGGGCCGTCGTCGCTCTCGGCCTCCTGCTGATCGTCCCGTTCGCCCTGTGGGAGCTGCGGCACGACGATCCTCTGATCGATGTGCGCATGTTCCGCTCGCCCGCCCTCGGACCGGTGTTCCTCACGGCCGGGCTGTTCGGAGTGAGCGTGCTCGGTGCGCAGGCCCCGCTGTCGACCTTCGCCCGCACCGATCCGGCGATCTACGGCTACGGCCTCGGCACCACCGGATTCGCGACGTCGCTCATCATCGGCATCTACCTCATCGGGATGATCACCGGTGCGCTGCTGTTCCCCACCGTCGCGAGGTGGACATCGCCACGGGTGACACTGATGGGGGCATCCGTGCTGGTCGGCATCGGCTTCCTCGCATTCCTCCCGTTCCATCACAGCTACGCCCAGGTGATCATCAACATGGTGGTCGTCGGCCTCGGCTCCGGTGCGCTGGTGGCGGCGCTGCCCGCGGCGGCAGCATCCGCAGCGCCGGCGACGCAGACGGGTGTCGCGACGGGCTTGACGAACTCGGTGAAGACGGTCGGCGGCGCCGTGGCGTCGTGCATCTTCGGAATCGCACTGCTGCACGGTGTCACGGGAGCCGCTGGTTCGGCCGAGGGAACAGCCGGGTCGCTGAGCGGCTACTTCACCGTGTGGATCGTCTGCGGTGTGACGGCGCTGGCTGCCGCAGTGCTGCTGGTCTTCGTGCCGAAGCAGGCCTTCACCGATCGCCGCGCCGAGGCCGAGGTCGCGGAGGCGCGCTGATCGTCAGGCGTCAGTCCCACCCCTTCGGGTTGTGCATGAACTCCAGACGGATGCCGTTCGCATCCTCGACGAACGCCGCGTAGTAGCGCTCGCTGAAACGCGGATACTCCTTCGGGCCGCGCACCTCCGTCCACCCCGCGGCGATCGCGATGTCGTGCAGTCGATCGACCTCCTCGCGGGAGTCGACGGCGTACGCGAGATGCTGCCAGCCGACGCGGCCGTGCTCATGTGGCCCGGTATCCTCATCGCGCGCCGGGTACAGCAGGATCTCCGGCTCGCCGTTCTTGCGCCAGTACGCCAAGTCCTCCGCATCGTGCGCTCGGTCGTAGCCGAGAGCCTCCAGCACCGGGTTGAACTGCGCGGATGCCTGCGGGACGGAGTCGACGGTGATGCCGAGATGATCGAAGGTCGCCATGACATCCAGTCTGGTCGATGCCGCCGACACCGCGACTTTCAGCCCGCGGAGGCCTCCCGCGGCGGGTTGTGCATGAACTCGAGACGGATGCCGTTGTCATCCTCGACGAAGGAGGCGTAGTACCGGTCGTTGAACCGCGGGTAGAGCTTGGGCTCGCGCACCACGGCCCAGCCGGCATCCGTGGCGATCCGGTGCAGGCGATCGACCTCGTCGCGGGAGTCGACGGCGAACGCGAGGTGCTGCCATCCGACCCTGCCGTGGACGTGCGGGCCGGTGCCCTCTTCGCGGGGCGCGAAGATGATGATCTCGGTGTCGTCGCCGCGGTTCCACGAGATCCCATGCTCCGCCTCGACCCCGCAGACGTAGCCGAGCGCCTCGAGGACCGGGTGGAACTGTTCACGTCCGCGGTCGATGTCATCGACGGTGATGCCGAGGTGATCGAGAAGAGCCATGCGGCCAGTCTTACGGCTGGCCCGACGCGGGGCAAATGAGCGCGTGCGCCTGCAGGCGGATCAGAGCTCGATGCCGTGATCTTCGTCGTTGACCCCGGTGTTGCGCCCGCGGCGGGACTCGAAGCCGAGGAACCACACCAGCCAGACGATCGCGGCGAGCAGCACGCCGAGCCAGACGTTCTGCAGGATCAGGCCCACCACGACGCCGACGACGAGCAGTCCGATCGTGCCGATCAGGCGGATGCCGGTGCGAGGGGTGTTCATCGCCCCAGCATAGTCAGCGCGGCATCCGTCGCTGCGGCGCGGACTCAGCGGTCGCGGTGGTCCTCGGGCGCCAGGCGCGGTCCCCGTCGGGGTTCCCGGATGCCGCTGCGGAGGATCAGGCGGATGACGCGCTGGCGCTGTCCGGTCCAGGGTGCCAGGAGCTCGAGCATTCCGTCGTCATCGACGCGTCGTCCGGTGAGCGCGAAGCCGACCTCGTGAGCCAGATGGAAGTCGCCGACGCTCACCGCATCCGGATCGCCGAGCGCACGGATGCGTGTCTCCGCCGCGGTCCACACCCCGACGCCCGGCAGGCTCGTGAGCACGCGATCGCGGTCTTCGGGAGTTGCGGCGGCGTGCAGTGCCCTGGCGATGCTCTCTCCTCGTGCCGCGGCGCGGACGATCGTCTTCGACTGCGGCGGCTCCACGCCGGCGCGATGCCACGACCACGACGGGATGCGGTGCCAGTCGGCGGGGGCGGGCGGCGCGAACATCGGCCGCGGCGTCGGGCCAGGAGCGCGAATGCCGAAGCGTGAGACGAGGGAGCGCCAGGCACCGAACGCCTGCATCGCGGTGACTTTCTGCTCGAGGATCGAGCTGGCCAGCGCGTCGAACACCTGGTCGGTGCGGGTGAGTCGCAGGCCGGGATTGCGCCGCGCGGCTTCGGCGATCACCGGATGCCGGGACGCGTCGAGGGGCGCAGGATCATCGGCGCTGCCGCACAGCCGCGGCACGGTTTCGAGGGCGGAGTCCGCGCCGGCGCCCCATGCCGTCGCTCGGATCTCGCCGGACACCGAACGCAGTGCGATCGTCGCTGCGCCATCCGGCGTGCGCATCGCGCGCCAGATCACCGAGCCGTCGACCACCAGGGTCGGATCGGTGCCGCCGCGGCGAAGCACCGCGACAGTGGCGCCCAGATCGACGGCGTGTGCCGGACGGTAGGTCGTCTCCAGCGGGACGCCGGCGTCGGCCTGCTCCGTGCCCGCTGTCAACGTCATGCGCCCACCCTACGTGCCAGGCCTGACACCGATGTGTGCGTTCATGATTCAGGAGAAGTCCGCCGATTCGGGCGGAGATCGACCGGAATCACGTCGACGACGCCCGATTCTCCTGAGTTATGAACTGGGGATCGGCGGAACGAGGGCGAAGGGGACTCAGAACCGGTCGGGCGAAGGGGTGCCGTGGCCGTAGCGGATCACGACGTCGGCGTGCCGGTCGAAGCGGTAGCCGATGCCGCGGACGGTGCGAACGATGTCCTCGTAGCGACCGAGCTTGGCCCGCAGGCGACGGACGTGCACGTCGATGGTGCGCTCGCCGGGGGTCTCGTCGTCCTGCGCCTGCCACAGAGCCGAGACGAGTTCGGTGCGCTCGATCGTGCGCCCCTCGCGGAGTACCAGGTACTGAAGGAGTTCGAACTCCTTGTACGTGAAGGCAGCCGACTCGCCGTCGATGAGCACGCGCTTGCGCGAGATGTCGACGGTCACGCCGCCCTCGGTGCTGGCGGCCTCTTCTTCTGCCGCTGCCTTCGTGCGGGCGATCGCTCCGGGCTCCTGCAGGGCGAGGCGTACGAGATCGAGGTCGCGGCCACCCGAGCCGTGCGGGGCAAGAGCGACGGTGGCGTGGGTCTCGGCGCCGGGCGCGAGCTCTGCGAGCGTGCGACGGAGCGCATCGACGAGGACGGGAAGGCTGACGCCGGCCTCGGCTGCCTTGATCTCGTCGAGGCCGACGTAGAGGGCGAAGCCGCGAGGGGAGCGGGCGGCCGGAAGATCGGCCGCTGCCGGCTGCTCCTGCTGAGCCCGGACGGTGCGGATCGGGGCGGTGACGGCGGGACGCTCGAGGAGTGCGATGTTCGACATGATGATGAAGTCCTTAGGGACAGTGAGCCGATGCGGCTCTGATGCGTTGCATGAATGACCGGGCGAGCCGGGAAGCGAGCAAAAGGGTGGATGCTCGTGGACTCAGTCGTCGCAGATCGCGAAAAACCGGGTCGTGCGGGGTGGCTGTTCGTTCAGCGACACATTCGGCAACACATGCCAACGCGACCGGGCATCATCATCCCGGCAGTCCTGTTCGCCTCCTGGGCGGACAAAGGGCTTGCGTTGGTGGTCATGGGAGGAAGTATGTCGGATGATGTCGCTCCGTGTCAAAACACGCCATTCGTGCAGACCCCGGCGTAATCTGGTGACGGTGACCGGTTCCACGATCGTCGACGGCTTCATCCTCACCGATGAGAAGGATGCTTCGCGTTACACGCTCATGCGCGACGGAGTGCTGGTGAGCGTGCTCGACTACCGCGATGACGGACGTACGATCGCCCTCACCCGAGCGTTCACGATCCCGAGTTTCCGCGGCCACGGCCATGCAGCACGGGTCGTAGCCGGGGCTGTCGCCGATATCGAGCAGCGCGGCGACCGGAGGGTCGAACCCGTCTGCTGGTACGTCGCCGACTGGTTCGCTGCGCACCCGGAGCACGCCAGGCTTCTCCGCCGCACCTGAGCTCTCTGCTGTGTGACGCCGTGTTACGACGTCCGTCATCTTCGTCCTGCCTCGTTGCGGCACGCCTGAGGGGCAATGTCCGTCCCCCTTCGTAGCGTGTGAGTATGCGAATCCTGCACACCTCCGACTGGCACATCGGCCGCACCTTCCATGGCAACTCGACCATGGGCGCGCTGGCCGAGGTTCTGGCCGCGTTGACGGCGCAGGTTCGCGAGTACGCCGTCGACGTGGTCATCGTCGCCGGAGACGTCTTCGACTCCGCCACGCCAGCCGGCGAGGCGTACACCCTTCTCGGCGACACGCTCGTGTCTCTCCACGAGACCGGTGCCAGGGTCATCGTCACCAGCGGCAACCATGATTCGGCGGCGCGCCTCGGCTTCCAGGCCCGGCTGCTCCGCGACGGCATCCACGTCCTCACCGATCCGCTCGCCATCGGCACACCGATCACGGTGACGGATGCCGATGGTCCGGTGCAGTTCTTCGGCATTCCGTATCTGGAGCCCGCGATCGTGCGCCAGCACTGGCCGGCCGGCGATTCGGAAGGGCGCCCCCTGCGCACCCAGGCTCAGACGATGGCGCACGCGATGGATCTGGTGCGCACGGCGATGTCCACCTACCCGGGCCGCTCGGTCGCGATCGCGCACTGCTTCGCCGCCGGCGTCGATGCCACCGTCGGTCTCGAACGCGAAGTACGGCAGGGCGGGCTCGACGTCGTGCCGCTGAGCGTGTTCGACGGCCCCGACTACGTCGCCCTCGGGCACATCCACGGGCGGCAGCAGGTGAGTGAGCGGGTGCGCTACGCGGGCGCGCCGCTGCACTACAGCTTCGGTGAGCAGCACAAGGAACGCGGGTCCTGGCTCGTCGAGCTCGACGCGGCGGGTCTCGCCGCCGTCGAGTGGGTGCCGCTCCCCGTGCCGCGAGGTCTCGTCACTCTGACCGGCGCTCTCGATGAGATCCTCTCGTCCGGCAACGTTGCGGCCCACGCCGGGGAATGGGTCTGCGCGATCTACACCGATGCGCTGCCGCAGCGCGAGCCGATGCGACGACTTCGCGAGCGATACCCGTACTGCGCCATGGTGCAGCACCAGCCGAGCTCCGACGTCGTGGCCGACGAACGTTCCTATTCGCAGCGGCTTCGCGCCGCAGCGACCGATACCGACCGCATCGAGGCCTTCCTCGAGCATGTCCGCGCAGGGCAGGGGCCGACCGAGCGCGAGGGTGAACTCATCCGCGAAGTGCTCGACGACCGGGTGCGTGCGGAGGCGCTCGTTTGATCCGGAGTCTCGTTGTGATCGGGAGCAAGAGCTGATGCGGCTGCATCACCTGGAGATCGAGGGGTTCGGCCCGTTCCGATCGCGTCAGGTCGTCGACTTCGACGCATTCGCCGACGACGGCATCTTCCTGATCGCCGGGCGCACCGGCGCCGGCAAGTCGAGCATCCTCGACGCGGTGTGCTTCGGGCTGTACGGCGGAGTGCCTCGCTACGAGAGCGGTGACAAGCGGCTGCGCAGCGACCACTGCGAGCCCGACGACATCACCGAAGTGGTGGTCGAGTTCAGCACCACCGCTGGTCGCTTCCGGGTCACCCGGTCACCCGAATACCTCCGGCCGGCGAAGCGCGGTGGCGGCATGACAAAGCAGGCGCCGGCCGTCGCGCTGGAAGAGCGGACGGATGCCGGATGGATCGGCCGTGCCGCGCGGGCCGTCGACGTCGGGCACGAGCTCGACGCGATCCTGCAGCTGAGCCGCGAACAGTTCTTGCAGGTGATCCTGCTCGCACAGAACCGGTTCTCGGAGTTCCTCCTGGCGAACAGTAAGGACCGACAGGCACTGCTGCGAAAGCTCTTCGGCACCGAGCGTTTCGAAGACGTGCAGGCGCGCTTCGATGAGCGACGCCGCGCATCGGAGCAGGCGCTCGGCACGCGAACGGCCGCGGTGGCGGCGCGCATCGAGGAGGCCGAGCGACTCGTCACCGTCGAAGAGCTCTGGGGAACTACGGGCGCGGGTGCCACCGAGATAGAAGGCGGCGCAGAGCCCGCGGATGCCGAAAGCGGAGACGAAGAGGAGCTGGCGCAGACGGTGCCCTCCTCCGCAGCGCCGATGACCACGGCGGATCGGCTCGAGGCCCTGCGACGAGCCGCGTCCCGCGCCGCATACCGGGCGGAGCGCCGCTCCGCGGAGCGTGACGACGCCGAGCGCGCTCTCGCGTCGGCCGATGCGGCTCTGGTCGATCTCCGAGAGCAGGTCGTCGCGCAGACCGAGCGCGATCGAGCCCGATCCGCGCTGACCATACTCGAGGCGGAGCAGCCGCAGATCGACGAGGCGCGACGCACGCTCGACCGTGCCCGGTCCGCTGAGACGCTCCGTGGTGTGCTGGAGGCGGTGACGCGCGCGGCGTCCGCCGAGACCACATCTCGGGCCGCTGTCGACCGTGCCCGCGATACGTGGCGCGCCATCGGCGTCGAACTCGACGACGAGTCCGCTGTCGCGTTGGAGAGCTGGTCATCCCACCTCACCCGCGAAAGCGGGCATTGGCAGCGTGCCGCGCAGCTCGAGTCCGCCACCTCCGAACGCCTGGCGGAGCTGGAATCGGCGCGCTCGGCGGTGGATGCGGCATCTCGCCAGGCGGAACGCATCGACGAGGAGCGCGGTGAGCTTCCTGCGCTGATCCTCCGCGTCACCGAAGCACGCGACTCGGCCCGCCGCAGCGCGGATCGTCTGGACGGTCTCACCCATGCGCGCGATCAGGCGGCTGTCCGCCGCAAGGCCGCTCGCGAGGTCGTACGGCTCGAGGCGGAGAAGGCGGCGGCCGACCGCGACAGGGCAGCGGCGAACAGCACGCTGGCCATCGCCCAGTCCGCGCTGGCGGCGCTCCTGCAGCGTCGGCTCGACGGATACGCGGGTGAACTCGCCACGACGCTGACGGCCGACGAACCATGCCCGGTCTGCGGCTCGGCCGAACATCCGGCTCCCGCCGCGCACACCGATCCGATCTCCGCTGAAGACATCGAGAAGGCGGAGACGGCGCGCGACGCCGCGGCGAGGGCTGAGCGCGACGTCGTCGAACGCCTCGCGGCGCTGGGAGCAGAACTCGCCGGAGCCGTTGCCATAGCCGACGGTCGCTCGGATGCTCAGGCCCAGCAAGAACTCGAATCCGCGTCCGCAGATCTCGCCGACGCAGAAACGGTCGCCGCTCGGGTCACGGCGCTCGACGCCGAGCTGGCGGAGGCGACGGCGCGGGGTGACGTACTCGAACAGGAACGCGGCGAAGCGGCATCCGCGCTCGCCGCCGCGCGCGAGTCGCTTGCGGTGCGAGAGGAGAGCGCGCGGGAAGCCGTCTCATCGATCGAGGCGGCCCGCGGTGACGCCGAGTCCGTCGCGGCCCGTCTGGACGAGGCCCGCATTCGGATCGCCGCCGCGTCGGCTCTGGCATCCGCGCTCACCGAGCACGCGCAGCGTGTCGTCGCCCTCGCCGAAGCGGACACGGCGCTGCGCGCGGCACTCGAGAAGTCCCCGTTCGACGCTGACGCCGAAGTCGAGTCCGCGCTGCGGTCCCCGGCCGAGCAGTCCGCCCTGGATCAGCGGATCACGACGCATTCCGTGCAGCGGGAGAAGGAGAAGGGCGTGCTGCTGCCGCTCGAGCTGCGGGCCCTTCCCGAAGATCCGATCGACGCCGCACCCGCAGAAGAAGCGGCAGCGGCCGTCCGGTCACGGTGGATCTCAGCGATGGAAGCCGTCGAACGCGCTGGGGCCACGGTGGGGCGGCTGAACGGTCTCATCGACTCGGCGGACGCAGAGCATGCCGCCAGCGCTGGTCAGGCCGCCGACCACGAGATCCTGCAGAACCTCGCCGACACCCTCGCAGGGCGTGGAGCGAACACGCGCAAGATGACCCTGGAGACGTTCGTGCTCGCCGCCGAACTCGAAGAGATCGTCCGGGCCGCGAACCGGCGTCTGGACGACATGTCGACGGGGCGCTACCAGCTGCAGCACTCCGACGCGCTCGCGGCGCGGGGCGCGGCATCCGGTCTCGGCATCGTCGTCTTCGACGCCTTCACCGGCCAGACGAGACCTGCCCAGTCATTGTCCGGAGGCGAGACGTTCCTCAGTTCCCTCGCGCTCGCTCTCGGCCTCGCCGAGGTGGTGACGGCGCGGGCCGGAGGCATCCGTCTTGACACCCTGTTCATCGACGAGGGATTCGGATCCCTCGACGGCGACACTCTCGACATCGCCATGCGCACGCTGGACGAACTGCGTCAGGGCGGGCGCACGGTCGGCGTGATCAGTCACGTCGACGCCATGCAGGAGCAGATCCCAGCCCAGCTCACGGTGCGCGCCACGGCGAACGGGCCGAGCATCATCGAGGCGCGCTGACGCGATCCCGCCGCGACGGTGTCTGAATCAGACGCCGTACTCGTCCTGGATGAATGCGCGCAGCTGCTCGCTGCAGCGCGCGACCGCCTCACGCCAGTCGGTGAGCGCACCGTCCTCGGCGTTGTCCGACACGGCGCGGAACACCCGGATCGGCACGCCGAACTGCTCGGCCACCCAGATGTAGGCGTAGGTCTCCATGTCGACCAGCGCGGCGCCGGTAGGACGGATGATCGCGGTGACCTCGGCATCGTCGACGAAGTGGTCGCCGGTGGCGATGAGCACGCCGTCGCGTCCGGTTGAGACCCGCGCGGGCAGCGAAACGTGCTGACCCGCGATGCCATCGAGGTCGGTGACGTCATGCTGGAATGCGGTGCCGACCTCGTGCACCGCTGCCGGAAGGTCCGGGTCGATCGCGCCGGCAGTGCCGACGACGACGACCTCGTCATAGGTCTTCGCATCGAGCGCACGGGTGAGCGCGTACGTGGCCTGGAGTTTGCCGGGTCCGGTCACCAGCCGATCGAAACCAGGAAGGGCGTCCGGGAAGGCGGCGAGTTCGGAGCTCAGAGCGGCGACGAGAAGTTTCACCGCACTATCCTGCCAGGTCGGAGCCGGATATCCTCTGTGTGCTCAGCCCCCCGGCGTCATCCGTGCGTAACACGGAAGGGCGATACTGGTTCGAGACAGAGTGGAGGAGCCCGTGTCCCTGCAGCAGCAGATCTCTGAAGCGCTCGGCGTCAAGGCCGAGATCGATCCCGCCGCCGAGGTGGAGCGACGAGTGCAGTTCCTGGTGGACTACCTGCGCACGACCGGTGCCAAGGGCTTCGTGCTCGGCATCTCCGGCGGTCAGGACTCGACGCTGGCCGGACGCCTCGCGCAGCTCGCCGTCGAGCGGGTGCGGGCCGAGGGTGGCGAGGCGCGGTTCCTCGCGGTGCGCTTGCCGTACCGGGTGCAGAAGGACGCCGCGGATGCCGAGGCCGCACTCGCGTACATCGTGCCGGACGCCTCGGTCGAGGTGAACATTCAGAACGGCGTCGACGGGGTGGAAGAGGACATCGAGTTCGCCGTCACCAGCGACATCAGCGATTTCAACCGCGGCAACATCAAGGCGCGTGTCCGCATGGTGACGCAGTACGCGCTCGCCGGTCACGACGGTCTGCTGGTGGTCGGGACCGACCATGCGGCTGAGGCTGTCACGGGTTTCTACACGAAGTTCGGCGACGGCGCGGCGGACATTCTGCCGCTCTCCGGTCTCACCAAGCGCCAGGGACGTTCCCTGCTGCTCTCGCTCGGCGCCCCCGATCGCCTCGCGTTCAAGGTGCCGACGGCCGATCTCCTCGACGGCCAGCCGGGACGCGCCGATGAAGACGAACTCGGACTCACCTACGAGCAGATCGACGATTTCCTCGAGGGGCTGCCGGTGGACGCTGAGGTCGCTGGCCGCATCGAGGCGAAGTACCTCGCCACGCAGCACAAGCGTCATCTCCCTGTGGTCCCCGACGACACCTGGTGGCGCTGAGCGCGATCTCCGGTGTCGGATGCCGCGGCTAGTGTCGAAGCATCCGAGGGAACGGGAGCATCGTGCGGATCGACACTCAGGCGCAGCGCGTCATCTGGAGCGCGAGCGACCTCAAGGCGGCCGCCGAATGCGAGTTCGCGTGGTGCCGCGCCCTCGACGCGAAGCTGGGCAGGGTTCCGGCCGTCGAGGAGCCTGTGGATGCCACGCTCGCCCGAGCCGCGAGGCTCGGCGATGTGCACGAGCAGAACGTCCTCGAGCGCTACATCGACGACCTCGGTGACGCGCGAGTGCATCGCGTCGACAAGGTCTCGTCGGTAGACGCTGCGGCCTTGGCCGCCGCCGTCGCCGAGACGGGGCAGGCTCTGCGCTCCGAGGCGCTGGTGGTGTTCCAGGCCGCCTTCGCCACTCCCGAGTTCGTCGGTTTCGCCGATTTCCTGCGCCGCGACGATGACGGGCGCTGGCGTGTCCAGGACTCGAAACTCGCCCGCAAGGCGCGGGTGACCGCGCTCATGCAGCTTGCGGCATATGTCGATCAGCTCGACCGCCTCGGGGTGCCCCGATCCGATGAAGTCGACCTGATCCTCGGCGACGGCAGCCTCAGCACGCACGCGGTCGACCACCTCCTGCCGCTGTTCCAGGTGCGTCGCGCCCGACTGCGGGCGCTCATCGCCGACCGTCGCATCGAAGACGGAGACAGCGGAGCGCCACTCGGCTGGGGCGACGACCGCGGCGACCTCGAGATCGTGGCCTGCGGGCGCTGCGCCACGTGCGAGGAGCAGGTGATCGCCCACCGCGACCTGCTCATGGTCGCGCGGATGCGCCCGGTGCAGCGCGCTCGACTCCGGACCGCCGGCATCGAGACGATCGACGATCTCGCCGCAGCGTCGGGCGTCCCCGACGGGATGAACGCCGATACCTTCGAGACCCTCCGTGCACAGGCACGGCTGCAGATCCGCGCCGACGTGGAGGGCGTCGCGACCTACGACGTGCACTACGCGGCGGCCATCCACACGCTCCCGGTGCCCAGCCACGGTGACATCTTCTTCGACTTCGAGGGCGACCCGTTGTACACGGAGCCGGCTCCGGACGGCGACGCGCAGTGGGGGATCGACTATCTGTTCGGCTGGGTCGACAACGCCGATCAGTACACGCCCCTGTGGGCGCACACCTTCGCCGATGAGCGGCGCGCCCTGGAGACCTTCCTCGACTTCGTGAATGCCCGTCGGGCCGCCCACCCCGGTATGCACATCTACCACTACGCCCCGTACGAGACCTCGCACCTTGTCGCGATGGCCGCGCGCCACGGCGTGCGCGAGGGCGAGGTCGATCGGCTGCTCCGCGAAGGCGTGTTCGTCGATCTGTATCCACTCGTGCTGCGGACGGTCCGCGTGGGGTCGAGGTCGTATTCGATCAAGAAGCTCGAGCCGCTGTACATGGGTGATGACGTGCGCACCAGCGATGTGCAGAAGGGCGACGACTCGATCGTGCAGTACGTCGCGGCCAAGGAACTCGCGGCTGCGGGGGAGCAGACCGAGGCAGACGCGGTTCTCGCCGATCTCGCCGACTACAACCGCTACGACTGCGTCTCCACGCGGAGGCTGCGCAACTGGCTGATCGAGATCGCGAAACGGGAGGGCGTGCACCCGGCGCCGCCCGACGAGGCCGAAGAGGTGATCTACGAGCCGTCTCCGCGATCCGTCGCGCTGCTCGCGGACGCCGAGCGCGCTGTCGAGGCCGGCGGTGACGGTCAGGTGCATCGCCTCGCCGCCGCGGCGATCGACTACTTCCCGCGCGAGGCGAAGAGCTTCTGGGTCGGGCACTTCCAGCGCCTGCGCGAGCCGGTGACGATGTGGGAGGGCACGCGCGATGTCGTGCGGGTCGATCCGGGCTCGTGCGTGGTGCGGCGGGAGTGGAGCGTCGGCGAGGGGCGACGAGTGATGTCTCGCGAGGTGGAGATCCGCGGAGAGGTCTCGCCGGGGACGACTCTCGGAGAGGGTGCGCAGCCCTTCGCGCTGTACGAGGTGCCCGCGCCGTTCGACACCGAGGTCGCGTCCCGAGCCGTGCACGTGCCGCACACGGTGACCGTGACCGAGGTGCTCGACGACGGCTACGTCGTGGCCGAATCCGCGATCCAAGGGCAGACCTGGGATGAACTCCCGCTCGCGCTGACGCCGGCGGCGCCGCCGCGGGTCGTATCGCTGCAGGGCGCGATCGACGAATGGGCGGATGCCGTGCATCTCGCGGCGCCGGGCTTCCCCGAAGATGCTGCGACCGACATCCTCCGCCGGATCCCGCCACGGACGCGCTCCGGAGGGCCGCTTCCCGCGGCCGAGGACGACCTGATCGACGCGATCGTCCGTGCCGTGCTCGACCTCGACCGCAGTTACCTCGCCGTGCAGGGTCCCCCGGGAACGGGTAAGACCTACACCGGCTCGCAGGTGATCGCACGGCTCGTGAACGAGCACGGTTTCAAGGTCGGTGTGGTCGCGCAGTCGCATGCCATCATCGAGACGCTGCTGGAGCGGATCGTCGCCGACGGCGTCTCGCCGGCGCAGGTCGCCAAATCGCCGAAGGACGCCGGGATCGACCCCGGATACACGGTGATCCCGAAGAGTGGGATGGCGGCGTTCCTGGCCGAGCATCAGGGCGAGGGCGTCGTCGTCGGCGGCACCGCGTGGGACTTCAGCAACAGCAACCGCGTCGAACGCGCGGGGCTTGATCTCCTCGTCATCGACGAGGCGGGGCAGTTCTCCCTCGCGTCCACGATCGCGGTCGCTGCGGGAGCGAAACGGCTGCTGCTCCTCGGTGACCCGCAGCAACTGCCTCAGGTGAGTCAGGGCGCGCACCCCGAGCCCGTCGACACCTCGGCGCTCGGCTGGGTGATGGACGGCGACGCCGTCGTGCGACCGGAATACGGCTACTTCCTGGCGCGGTCGTGGCGAATGCATCCGCTGATCGCCGCACCCGTCTCGAAGCTCGCCTACGCCGGAAAGCTGGCATCCGCGCCCGGCACCGAGCGACGCTCCGTCGAGGGCGTCGATTCGGGTCTCCACGTCGTTCCGCTGCGGCACCGCGGCAACGCCACGCAGTCGCCGGAGGAAGCGGGCGAGGTCGTCCGCCTGGTGCGCGATCTCATCGGGCGCACCTTCACCGACAACGATCCCGGCGCCACGAGCCGTCCGCTCAACGAGGGAGACATCATCGTCGTCACCCCGTACAACGCGCAGAAACAGCTCGTGCTCGAAGCGCTGGCCGCGGCCGGGTTCCCGCGCGTACCGGTCGGAACGGTCGACAACTTCCAGGGCAAGGAGGCCGTCGTCTCGATCACGTCGCTGGCGGCATCCAGCGGCAGGGATGCGCCGCGCGGACCGGAGTTCCTGCTCCTGCAGAACCGCCTGAACGTCGCGATCTCCCGGGCGCAATGCGTCGCGTACCTGATCCACTCCCCGGCGCTGCTCGATGATCTGCCGTATACGCCAGAAGGCGTGGCGCGGCTCAGTGCTTTCGCGCGTCTCGTCGGCGCGGCGGAATGATGGGCACTGTGCATACGATCGACGAAATCCACCGCGCCTCGGCCGCGTGGGTCTGGTTCCCGCGCGGTGGGGAGCAGGAGAAGACCGAGCTTCAACTGGTGCGCTATCCGGCGCGATTGGGCGGGGGCGTACGCGGCTCGCACGTCGACTCATTGCTGGATGCCGCAGCCGTCCTCGATCATGCGGTCGCGCGCACGCGGGCGTGGGGAGAGTCGCGTCTGACCTTCTGGACGAGTGCCTCCGATCGTCCCGACCTCGAGGACGAGTTGCGCCGACGCGGCGCTGAGCACATCGACACCGTCGCGGTGCTCGCCCGTTCGATCGACGCCGCTCCGATCGAGGTCCCATCCGATGCGACCGCCGAGATCGTGCAGACCCTCGAGCAGGTGCGAGACGTCGACTCGATCAACGTGCCCGTATGGGAGCAGGAGCCGCTGGACGACGAAGGGCTGCGCACCGAACTCACCGAGATCGCCGAGGAGCTCACCGCAGGGCGGGGAGCCCGCGTGCTCGGGCGCCTCGACGAAGCCCCGGCCAGCACCGGCGGTTGCACGGTCGTCGACGGTTTCGTGCGCCTGTGGGGAGCAGCGACGCTGGAGGGCGCTCGAGGCAGAGGCGCCTACCGCGCGGTACTGGCCGAACGACTGCGATTCGGTGCGGAACTCGGCGCGACGACGGCCCTCGTGAAGGGACGCATCGCAACCTCTGCGCCGATCCTGGGCAGGGCAGGCTTCACGCACCACGGCGACGAGCGCGCGTATCGGCTCATCGTCGCGTAGTCAGCTCCGACCCGGTGTCGGGAGCTGCCGCAAAGGGTGTCAGACGTCGCCCGCAGGCGCGGCGTCAGACGGTGCCGTACAGGCGATCGCCGGCGTCGCCGAGGCCGGGCACGATGTAGCCCTTCTCGTTGAGTCGCTCGTCGAGCGCACCCAGCACGAGGGTGACGTCGCGGTCACCGACCATGTTCTCGATGAAGGCCACGCCCTCGGGGGTGCCGAGAAGGCAGATCGCCGTGACATCCTGCGCACCGCGCTTGAAAAGGAAGTCGATCGCCGCGCCCAATGAGCCACCGGTGGCCAGCATCGGGTCGATCGCGAAGCACTGGCGGTCGCTCAGATCATCGGGCAGGCGCTCGGCGTAGGTCGTCGGCTCGAAGGTCTCCTCATCGCGCACCATGCCGAGGAATCCGACCTCGGCGGTCGGCAGCAGCTTGACCATGCCCTCGAGCATGCCGAGTCCGGCGCGCAGAATCGGCACGACGATCGGCCGCGGCTCGGAGATCTTCACGCCCATCGTCTTGGTCACGGGAGTCGTGATCTCGATCGGCGACACCTTGACGTTGCGCGTCGCCTCGTAGGCGAGCAGCGTCACGAGCTCCTCGGTCAGCTGACGGAACACCGGCGACGGAGTGCGCTCATCGCGCAATACCGACAGCTTGTGGGTGATGAGGGGGTGGTCGGCCACATGAACGCGCATGAATACAGGCTAATGCGCGGTGCGCTCCCGCACGACATCGGATGCTTCGCACCCAGCCGGCCACCGTCGCCCGCTGTCGTAGGCTCAACGCATGACCACAGCCGACCTCGGTGCGATGCAGCGTGCCCTCGCGCTGGCGACGGAAGCGGCGTCGGCCGATGAGATCCCCGTGGGCGCCGTCATCCTCGACGGCGACGGGCACATCGTCGCCGAGGGCCGCAACACACGCGAGGCGACGCACGACCCTACCGGTCACGCCGAGGTCGAGGCGCTGCGCCGGGCGGCGGCATCCGCCGGAACATGGAATCTCGAGGGCCACACCCTCGTCGTGACTCTCGAACCGTGCGTGATGTGCGCGGGTGCGATCCTGCAGGCGAGGATCGGGCGCGTCGTCTTCGGCGCCTGGGACGACAAGGCCGGCGCGGCCGGATCGATGTACGACCTCCTGCGCGACCGCCGCCTGCCGTACCGTGCCGAGGTCATCGGCGGGGTGGAAGCGGATGCCGCCACCGCACTGCTCCGCGACTTCTTCGAGCAGCGGCGCTGAGCTCAGTCCGAGGACTTCAGCACGAACACGTCGGTGGACGGCTCGGGATCGATCGCCGGCCGGTAGACGTCTGGCTCGATGTACACCGCGCGTGCGACGGGCACAGCCGCCCGGATCCGTGCTTCGATCTCGTTGATGTCGTCAGCCGCCTCACGCACGCTCTTGTCCGAGGCGAGCGCGACCTTCGCGGCGACCAGGAGCTCGTCCGGGCCGAGGTAGAGGGTCTTGATGTGGATGAGCTTCTCCACCTCAGGGCCGTCGTTGATCGCGTCGACGATGCGGTCATGGTCACCCGCGTTGGCCCCCTCGCCGACGAGCAGGCTCTTGGTCTCGATGCCGAGCACGATCGCGATCATCACCAGCAGGGTGCCGATCATCAGCGTTCCGATCGCATCGAAGACCGGGTTGTGGGTGATCACCGTGAGCCCGACGCCGAGCAGTGCGAAGGTCAGGCCAATCAGCGCCCCGATGTCCTCGAGCAGCACGACGGGAAGCTCGGGTGCCTTCGCGCGCCGTACGAATGACACCCAGGACTGGCCCTTCTCCCGCACCAGGTTGCTCTCGCGGACCGCGGTGCGCAAGGAGAACGACTCCAGGCCGATCGCCACGACGAGAACGACGATCGGGAGCCACCACCACGCCGGATCCAGCTCGTGCGGGTTGGTCAGCTTGTCCACGCCTTCGTAGATGGCAAAGAGTCCGCCGACAGAGAAGAGGATGATCGAGACGACGAATGCGTAGACGTAGCGCTCGCGGCCGTAGCCGAAGGGGTGGGCTTTGTCGGCCTCGCGCTTCGCCTTGCGCCCACCGAGCAACAGGAGCAACTGGTTGCCGGAGTCGGCGAGGGAGTGCACCGCCTCAGCGAGCATCGACGCGGAACCGGAAAGCGCCCACGCCACGAACTTCGCCAGTGCGATGCCCATATTCGCCAGGAACGCCGCGACGATGGCCTTATTGCCTCCGGATGCACTCATGTGTCGAGTCTAATTCCGCACCCCGTCGATCCGCCGAGCGCTCGCCATAGGATGGCGACATGGTTGCCTCTCTCCCCGCTCTCGCCTTCCTCGGCGCCGGTTCCATGGGCGGCGCGATCCTTCGCGGCGTCGTGGCCTCCGGAATCGAGATCGATGGCGGAATCACCGCCACCAATCGCACCCGGTCGAAGGCGAACGAGCTCGCCGATCTGCCAGGAGTGCGCAGCATCGCGCTCGAGGAGAATCCGAAAGGCAACGCGGATGCCGTCGCCGGCGCCCGCATCATCCTCGTCGGTGTGAAGCCGGCGATGGTGCCGGACCTGCTTCGCGAGATCGCTCCGGATCTCGCCCCCGACGCGATCGTGGTGAGCCTGGCGGCGGGCGTCACCCTGCGCACCTTCGCCGACGCGCTCGGCGACGACGCGCGCGCCATCCGCTCGATGCCGAACACTCCGGCGACGGTGCGCAAGGGCGTGACCGGGCTCGCCGCGGGAGCCTCAGCGTCCGCCGATGACCTGGCACTCGTCCGGCGTCTGTTCGAGACGGTCGGCGCCGTGATCGAGGTGCCGGAATCGCAGATCGACGCGCTTTCGACGATCTCGGGCTCGGGCCCCGCATACGTCTATCTGCTCGTCGAGGAGTTCACCAAGGCCGCGATCGGGATGGGCTTCTCCGAGGCAGATGCCCGCCTCATGGCGGAGCAGACCTTCATCGGCGCGACGGCACTGCTCGACGCCTCCGGTGAAGACCCGGCCGAGCTCCGCCGCCGTGTCACCAGTCCCAAGGGGACGACCGAACGGGCGATCGCCGTGCTGCAGGATGCGCACCTCGACGGTACGTTCGCTGATGCGGCCGCCGCGGCGCTTGCCCGCGCCAAGGAGCTCGCGGCCGGGGCCTGAGCCATGCAGCTGCGTTTCTCCGGCGAGATCTGGTTCTGGCGCGGACCTGCGCCGTTCCATTTCGTCACGGTCCCGCCCGCCGAAGCGGAGATGATCCACGACGTGTCCACGGTGGTCACCTACGGGTGGGGCATGATCCCGGCATCCGTCACCATCGGTGCCAGCACCGTCACCACCGCGCTCTGGCCGAAGGACGGCGGCTACATCGTGCCGATCAAGAAGGCGCTGCAGGACCGCGAGGACATCGGAGTCGACGATGTCGTCGACATCGTGCTCGAGATCGACGCCTGAAGCGAGGTCAGCGGTCGAGGGCGGCGAAGCGCTCGATGTCGCTGTTAGTGCCGGAGACGATGATGAGGTCGTGGTTCGTGACGATGGTGTTCGCCTCGGCGTAGCGGAACGGCTTGCCCGGACTCTTCACTCCGACCACGGTGACCTTGTACTTCGTCCGGACTCCGGATTCGTTGAGTCCCACGCCGCGGATGAACTTCGGCGGGTACATCTTCGCGAGCACGAAGTCGTCGTCGAACCGGATGAAATCCAGCATCCGCCCGCTGACCAGGTGCGCCACGCGTTCGCCGGCCTCGCGCTCGGGGTAGATGACATGGTTCGCGCCGACGCGGGCGAGGATCTTGCCGTGCGACTGCGAGACGGCCTTGGCCCAGATCTGCGGCACCTTCAGGTCGACGAGATTCGCGGTGATGAGCACGGAGGCCTCGATCGAGGAGCCGACGGCGACGACCGCGACCTGGAAGTCCGCTGCGCCGATCTGGCGCAGCGCGTCGAAGTTGCGGGCGTCGGTCTGCACGGTGTGCGTGACGCGTTCGGACCATTTCTGGACGAGTTCGAGATTGCCGTCGATCGCGAGCACCTCGCGGCCGAGACGGTCGAGTTCGCCCGCGCATGCGGCGCCGAACCGGCCGAGTCCGATCACGAGAACGGGCGCATCGCCCCGGAGGACTTCAACCAACGATCGGCCTTTCCACGGGCAGCGAGTACAGCTGCGATCGCGACGTCGCGGCGACTGCCGCGGCGAGAGTCACTGTACCAACGCGCCCCATGAAGATGGTGGCGGCGAGCACGTAGGCACCGGAGTCGGGGAGCTCGGCGGTGAGCCCCGAGCTGAGTCCGACGGTGGCGAATGCAGAGACGACGTCGAACAGCACGTGGCTGAGGTCCGCTTTGGTGATTTGGGAGATAACGATCGTGGAGAGCGCGACGATCGTCGCGCCCCAAGCGACGACGCTGAGCGCGACGCGCTGCACGTCGCTCGGGATGCGGCGGCCGAACACCTCGACAGCCTGGCGACCTTTCGCCTCCGACCACACGGCGATGGCCAGGACGGCGAGCGTGGTGACCTTGATTCCACCGGCAGTGGAGGCGGAGCCGCCGCCCACGAACATGAGCATGGTCGCAACCAATTGCGACGAGCCATTGAGGTCGGCGATGTCGATGACCGAGAACCCGCCGGAGCGTGTCATCGCGGAGAGGAAAAAGGCCTGGAAGGTCGTGTCAGCGGCATCCATCGAGCCGAACGTTCGCGGGTTGTTGTACTCGAGGATGAGGAAGACCGCAGCTCCCAGCACGAACAGCAGAATCGTCGTGACGAGGGTGAGCTTGGTATGCAGCGACCAGCGTTTCACGTGCCAGACATGCTTGACCAGCGAGTAGATCACCGGGAACCCGACGCTGCCGAGGAACACCCCGGCCATCAGCAGCGTGAGAACGAGATAGTCGTCGGCGAATACCGCGACCCCGCCCGCGTTCGGCGCGAACCCGGTGTTCGTGAAGGCCATCGCTGCGAAGTAGGGAGCCTCCCAGAGCGCGGTGACCGCATCGACACCGGCCGCTACCAGTGCCGGATACAGCAGCACGGCGAGGACGCCTTCGATGATGAGCGTGGACAGTGCAACGGTCGTCAGCAGCTGGCCGACCTCGCCGAGCCGCACGGTCTGGCTCTCGTTGACCGGCCCGCCGTGCGCCCGAAGCGGGTTTGTATCGCCCGCCGCCATGAGCTTCGCGCGCAGCCCCAGCCGCTTGGAGATCAGCATGCCCATCAGGGAGGCGAGCGTGAGCACGCCCAGAGCGCCGATGTTCACGCCGACGAAGACCACCACATGGCCGAAGGGCGACCAGTGCGTCGCCATGTCGACCGTCGAGAGGCCGGTCACGCAGATCGTGGAGACGGCGGTGAAGAGCGCGTCGGCGAGGGGCGTGACCGTGCGGTTCGCCGACGCGATCGGAAGCGACAGCAGCACGGTGAAGACGAGGATCAGCAGGGCGAAGATGATGATCGCAAAGCGTGACGGCGAGGAGGTGATGAGGCGTTTGAACCAGGCCCCCGCGCTCTTGAGGCGCTCCGCCGGAGACGATGCAGACACGATGCTCGACATCGCGTCCCCCTTTTCATCACCGGTGCCCGTCGTCCAGACGGCCGCACGACGCCTCTCGTCGAGCCTTCGTCATGGTACTCCGTGGCTGGGACGACTACCCTGATCACATGACGGACATCTTCGACGTGATTGCAGACGGCACGAGGCGCGACATCCTCCAGCTCCTGCTGCAACGCACCACTGATGGGGATGCCGGAACCAGCGTGAGTCAGATCGTCGCCGAACTCGGCATCAGCCAGCCGACGGTCTCCAAACACCTGAAGGTGCTCCGTGACGCGGAGCTCGTGACTGTGCGAGAAGACGGCCAGCGGCGTTTCTACAGCCTCGAGGTCAATCCGCTCGAGGTCGTGGACGACTGGCTGGTGCCGTTCCTCGTCGACGCGTTCGGCGACAGCGCACCCGACTTCGACTACTCGGCGCTGCCGCTGCCCGATGGCGCCGCACATGCGGCGGAGGTCGTCGGCCGCGCCGCCGCCTCCGCCAAGCACGTGGTCACGTCGGCGTTGAAGAGGCTCGGCGCCTGATCAGCCGCCGTTGAGCGTCGCGTCCTGCGACGCCCAGGCGCCTTGAGGCTCAGCGCCGGGCAGCCTTGCGTCGGAACAGCCACGCGCCCCAGACGACCGCCACGGCCAGGATCGCCAGGCACCAGCCGACAGCCCACAGCGGCTCCGTGCTGAGCGGAGCATCCATCAGCAGTCCGCGGATCGTCTCGACGATCGGTGTGATCGGCTGGTTCGCGGCGACGGGCTGCAACCACTCCGGCATGCTCGCCACCGGCACGAAAGCGCTAGAGAGATACGGGAGGAAGAGCAGCACGAACCCGTAGCCGTTCGCTCCCTCCGGGCTGCCTGCGGCGAGTCCGATCGCGGCGAACAGGTAGGTGATCGCGAGGATGTAGAGCGCGATCATCGCCGTCATCCCGATCCATTCGATGAGGGTGGCGGTGGGGCGGAAGCCGACGAGGATCCCGACTCCGATCACGATCGCCGTTGCGACGAGGTTGCGCAGCACGCTCGCGACGACGTGCCCGGTGAGCACGGCGCCGGCGCGCAGTGGCATCGTCCGGAAGCGGTCGATGATGCCGCTGCGCATGTCGTTGGCGACATAGACGGCGGTGGACGAAGCACCGAAGCCGGCGCAGGTGAGGATGATCCCTGGGACGACGTAGTCGACGTAGGCGCCGGAGGGATCGATCGCGCCGCCGAACACCCAGGTGAACATGAGCATGAGCATCACGGGAAGCATGATCGCCATCAGCAGCGACTCACCGTCGCGGAGCGAATGGCGAAGGCTCCGGCCGACGAAGACCATCTCGGCGGTGGCACCGCGGAGGCGGGGTCGGACGGATGCGGTGGCGTGAGGCAACGATGGGGCGATGGCGATGTTCATGCGGACTCCTTCACGGTCGAGTGCTCAGTTGTGCGGGCGGTGACGGCGAGGAAGACGTCATCGAGAGTGGGGCGACGCAGCGTGACGGCGCCGTCTGCGCCCTCCTCGTCGAGCTGATCCAGTGCTCGCCGGAGGCCTGCGACGGTTCCGTCGGTCGGGAGCTCTCGGAGCAGGTCGCCGTGGCTGTCGTGGAGTTCGACGGTCTCGCCGCCGATGCGGGACTTCAGCTCGGCGGCTGTGCCGAGCGCCGCGATGCGACCGTCGTGCAGCACCGCGATCCGGTCGGCCAGCTGGTCGGCCTCCTCGAGATACTGCGTCGTGAGGAAGACGGTCGTCCCGGACGCGGCGAGCGAGCGGATGATGTCCCAGAGGTCACGTCGACTTCGTGTGTCCAGTCCGGTGGTCGGCTCGTCGAGGAACAGGACCTCCGGCGTCACGACGAAGCTCAACGCCAGGTCGAGACGTCGACGCATGCCTCCCGAGAACGTGCGGACGATTCGCGATGCGGCATCCGTCAGATCGAACTGCTCGATCAGATCGGATGCTCGCCGCACGGAGGCGGCCCTGCTGAGTCCGGCCAGCCGCGCGAACATCACGACGTTCTCGGTGGCGGTGAGTGCATCGTCGACGGCGGCGGACTGCCCGGTCAGGCTGATCCGCTGCTGCACCTGCACGGAGTGCGTGCGCACGTCGAAGCCGGCGACGCTCGCCGTTCCGGCATCCGCCTGCGTGAGCGTGGTGAGGATGTTGATGATCGTCGTCTTGCCCGCGCCATTGGGCCCGAGCAGTGCGAACACCTCGCCGCGGGAGACGGTGAGATCCAGGCCGTCGATCACGGTCCGGCTGCCGAAGCTCTGGCGCAGCCCCCGTGCGTCGATTGCTGTCGTCATCGTGAGTCCTTTCTGTGTATGAGGAAAACTGTGTAGTACGTATAGCAACTGTGTATGACCATAACACACTGTTTACTTAATAAACAGAAGTACGATGAAGGCATGACTGAGCAGGAACCGCCCGAGCTGCCGCGGGGCATCGCATTGGCCTGGGGTGTGGCTGCCAATCCGCAGCGCGGACCCAAACGCGAGATGAGCGTCGAGCGCATCGTCGACGCCGCGGTCGAGCTGGCCGACGCCGAGGGCCTCGGCGCGGTCTCGATGGCCGCGGTCGCGTCGAAACTCGGCTTCACGCCGATGTCGTTGTACCGGTACGTCAGCGCGAAGGATGATCTCCTGCTGCTGATGCAGGAGGAAGCGACCGGCCTCCCGCCGGAGAGCCACCAGGATCTGGATGGCTGGCAGGCCCAGCTGCGCGCGCTCTTCGAGGCGCAGGTTCTTGTTTACCTGCGGCATCCGTGGATGCTGTCGCTGCCGATCTCAGGATCCCCGATCACACCGAACAGCTCGTCCTGGCTCGATGCGGGCCTCGCAGCTCTCGAGCCGACGCCGCTCACCGCGGAGGAACGCGTGGCCGTCGCGCTTTCGGTCACCGGGCACGCGCGCTGGTACGGAACAGTGCTCGCCGGGTACTCGGATTCGGCGCGAAGCAGCGGTCTCTCGCCCGACGAGGTCTCGGCTCGCGAGGCGGCCCTCTTCGATCGGGTGATCACCGCCGACGCCTACCCCGCGCTTCGGCACGCGATCGACGACGGTGTCTTCGTCTCCACCGCTGATCCCTTCCGCTTCGGCCTGGAACGGATCCTCGACGGCGTCGAGGCGTACATCGCGGGGCTCGACCGCGGGGAGCCGCACAGGGGCGAGTCGGAGTGGGTCGATGTCGAGCCCGCCGAACTCGCCGGTGACCGGCGGCTGCGTGAGGCGCGAAAGGCGGTGCGCGAGGCGGAGAAGGCGCTGCGCGCCGCTCGCAAACTCGAGAGGCAGTCGCTGCGCGAGGCGGGCGAGCGTCTGGCGAAGGCGAAGAAGCCGGTCTGATCCGACCCCACTCGCTGGTGCGGGTTTGCCATGATGTGGGGATGACTACTGCGGCAGCCGACTATCGGGCACATTTCGACTTCTCGATCTCGTTCGCGAACGGGGGAGGGATCAGCGGCGAAGGCTTCCGGCTCGATCTGCCCCACGCCGACATGACGGATGCCGAGGTCGGCAGGCTCCTGGTCCGGCACCTCGGGCTCGCCCTGGTCAGCGAGGTGGTCCTGCGCGATCTGCGCATCGTCGAAGAACCCCACCGGGGAAGCCGCGGCGTGGAGGCGGATGCCGGAACCGACGTCGCCGAACGCATCATCGATTGCAGCCATCCGATCGAGGCGGGCTTGGTGACGTACCCGGGGCTGCCGGCGCCGACGATCCACGCGCATCTGACCCGCGAGGATTCCCGTTCCAAGTACGCCCCCGGCACCGAGTTCGCGATGGACATCATCACGATGATCGGCAACACCGGCACCTACCTGGATTCGCCGTACCACCGGTATGCCGAGGGTGGCGATCTGGCCTCGCTCGACCTGAGCTCCCTCGTCGGCTTGCCCGCAGAGGTGTTCCATCTGCGTGACTCCTGGAGCGCGGAACAGCGCGGTATCCGTGCGGCGACGCTGGCCGATCGCGAGCTGCGGGGCGCAGCGGTACTGCTCGACACCGGCTGGAGCCGTCACTTCGGCACCCCGGAGTACGCACACGGCGCCCCGTTTCTCACGGAGGAAGGGGCACGCTTCCTCGTCGACGCCGGAGTCCGCCTGGTGGGCATCGATTCGCTCAACATCGACGACACCGAGAGCGGTGGCACGCGGCCCGCGCACTCGATCCTCCTCGCAGCCGGGGTGCACGTGGTGGAGCACCTGACGAGTCTTGACGACGTGCCGGCGCGAGGCGCCCGATTCACCGCCGCGCCACCGGCGATCCGCGGATTCGGCACATTCCCGGTGCGAGCCTTCGCCACGATCCCGGCATCCCACTGATCCCATCAGCCACATGGGTTTACACACGTCGCACCTTCCCCATAGAGTGTGCTCATTGAGAAAGGGGTACCGGGGATGCCCGAAGTTCCTGACGTCCGGTTCCTGACGGTGGCCGAGGTCGCCGAGATCATGCGCGTGTCGAAGATGACCGTGTACCGTCTCGTGCACGCCGGCGAACTGCCGGCGATCCGTTTCGGTCGCAGCTACCGCGTGCCCGAGTCGGCGGTCGCCGACGCCCTGCAGCGGCCCATCTCAGACGTCGGCTAGCCGCAAGGAGAAGACGTGGACACCAGCACGTTCTACGCCCTCTTCTCCGCGACCTGCTTCACGCTCACCGGCCTGTGGTGGAACGTCGTCCGCGCACGCCGCGACTGGACGTCGGATCCGGCGATGCGCCGGACGATCGGCGGCATCTACCTGTCGTTCCTGCTGCCGGCGCTGATGGGACTCTTCGCCCAGGTCGGCGGCACCGAAAGCCCCATCATGTGGCGCGCCTCTTTCGTGGTGCTCGCCGTCGTCGGGGGAGTGTCGATGCTGCGTCTGGTTTCGCAGGCTCGCGGTGACGGGACACCGGTGGCCGTGCGGTGGACCCAGATCGGCACCGTCGTCGTGTACGCGGCGATCGCCGTGATCGGAGTCGCCCCAGAGATCGCCGGCTCTGTCGGACTCAAGGGGATTCAGGTCGAGGCGCTGCTGCTGATCACGCTGATCGCCCTCGGACACGCGCTCGTGTGGCGCTTCATGGTCACGCAGGATGCGCCCGATTGATGCCCGTGCGGCGAGGGCGCTCCGGTTTGCTAGACTGATCCGAGGCATTTTTTCCGTGCCCAAACCCGGGCGTCCGGTATCCGAGACGCCCAGCCCCTGACTTAGTGAGGTTTCCGTGGGTTCTGTCATCAAGAAGCGCCGCAAGCGCATGGCGAAGAAGAAGCACCGCAAGCTGCTTCGTAAGACTCGCCACCAGCGCCGCAACAAGAAGTAAGCGGCCAAGACACCGAGCGCCTGTCTCCGGACGGGCGCTTTGTGTCTCTGCGCCCGAATGTGAACACCGATTACGTGAACCACCGTGAGGATGCCATGAAGTCGATCACCATCGCCGATCTCGCCGTGCGTCAGAGCACGCCGCTCATCGATGTGCGCGAGAAGAACGAGTTCGCTTCGGGTCATGTTCCCGGCGCCGTGAACATCCCGATGTCCGAGATCGGGAATCGGCTCGAAGAGCTTCCGGCGGAGGCCTTCGACGTGATCTGCCAGGTGGGCGGGCGCTCGGCGCGAGTCGTCGAGGCGCTGGAGGCGCGCGGCTACGACGTCACCAATGTCGATGGCGGCACCGGCGAGTGGGTCGCCCAGGGGCATCCGGTCGAGGTGCCCTCGGCGTGATCACGCTCACCCTCATCGGCAAGCCGGACTGCCATCTCTGCGACGTCGCGTCCGAGATCATCGACACTGTCGTCGCCGACCTGCCGGATGCGGCTGCCGAGCAGATCGAGATCGTCGAGGCATCCATCCAGGACGACCCCGCACTGTACGAGCTGTGGTGGGAGAAGATCCCGGTCGTCCTGATCGACGGCGAACTCCACGCGCACTGGCGGCTGTCTGCTGACCGTCTGCGCCAGTCCCTCGAGGAGGCCCTTCGATGACCATCCGGCACGTCGTGACCTGGAAACTCGCTGCCGAGGACGCCGCTGAGCGTTCCGCACAGGCGGTGGAGGTCGCTCGGCGGCTGAACGCGCTGGACGGCGTCGTTCCCCAGCTGCTGTCGATCTCGGCCGGCGCGAATGCCGCGTACCCGGACGCCAACTGGGACGTCACTCTCATCGCGGACTTCGCCTCCGTCGCCGCGCTCGAGGAGTACCAGGTGCACCCCGCTCACGAAGATGTCGCCGTCTACATCCGCTCGGCGGTGGCCTCTCGGGTCGCCGTCGACTTCGAGGTCTGACCGTCGAATCCGGTTAACGGTCACTTGCAACACAACTGTGACCCGTGGTGGGCCGATGTTGTTGGGTCAGCCGATGGACGGCGTGTCAAGATGTTCTCCTACCCGTTCGTGTGGCCTCCGGCCCTCGTCTCCAGGAGCTGACATGCAGCGTCGCAACATCTTCGCCGGGATCGCCCTCGCGGCGACCGCCACTCTCGCCCTCGCCGGCTGCGCCGGTGGAAGCGGTGGATCCGACGGCGCCGCCGACAACGAGTTCGACCTCATCGAGGCCGGTACGCTCACCGTCTGCTCCGACATCCCCTACGCGCCCTTCGAGTTCGAAGGCGGCGACAACGGGACCGGCTACACGGGCTTCGACATCGACCTGCTCGACGCGATCGCGAAGAAGCTCGATCTGAAGCTCGCGGTTCAGGACGTCGGCTTCGAAGCTCTGCAGTCCGGCACCACGCTTGCATCGGGCACGTGCGACGTCGGAGCCTCCGCCATGACGATCACCGAAGAGCGCGAGAAGAACATCGACTTCTCCGACCCGTACTACGAGTCGCTGCAGTCGCTCCTGGTGCGCACCGACTCCGGCATCAAGTCGATCGATGAGCTCGAAGGCAAGAATGTCGGCGTGCAGCAGGGCACCACCGGCGAGGCGTACGCCAACGAGAACGCCACTGGCGCCGAGATCGTGCAGTACCCGTCGGATGGCGAGCTGTGGCCCGCGATGCAGTCGGGTCTGATCGACGCGATCCTGCAGGATCAGCCGGTGAACCTCGAGCACGAGAAGGCCGATAAGGCGTACAAGATCGTCGAGGAGTACGAGACCGGCGAGTCCTACGGCTTCGCCTTCGCGAAGGGCGAGAAGGACGCGTTGCTCGAGGCGGTCAACGGTGCGCTGAAGGAGCTGCAGGACAGCGGCGACTACCAGACCATCTACGACAATTACTTCACCGCGAAGTAATCGGCGAGCAGCGTAGATCAGGGAGACCTTGACAATGGCGTTGAGGCGCAGCACGAGAAGCAAGCTCTATCGGTACATCATCTACGCGGTGCTGATCGCGATCGTCGTCTGGGCGGCGATCACCACCAACTGGGCGAGGATCGGGCCGCTGTTCTTCAACCCCGAAGTCGCGGTCAAGATGTTCCCCGGGATCATCACGACCGCTCTCGTCAACACGTTGTGGTTCACGGCGGTGGCGTTCACTGCAGGGCTGGTGCTCGGCGTCGTGCTGGCGCTGCTGAAGCTCTCGAGCATCGGCCCGTTCCGCTGGATCGCCACGGCGTGGATCGAGCTTTTCCGCGGGCTCCCCGCGATTCTCACGATCTTCGGGGTGGCGTTCATCCTGCCGGTCGCATCGGGGGTCTCGGGTCGCGACCTCGGTGGCCCGGTGGTGCTGGGGCTCATCGGTCTCATCCTCGTGGCATCGGCCTACATGGCCGAGACCATTCGTGCCGGCATCCAGGCAGTGCCCAAGGGACAGACCGAGGCTGCACGCTCCCTCGGCATGTCCCCGATGAAGACCACGTTCTGGATCATCGTGCCGCAGGGGTTCCGCATCATCATCCCGCCGCTGACCAACGAGTTCGTGCTGCTGCTGAAGGACACCTCGCTCCTCTTCGTGGCGGGAACGTTCATCTGGTCGAAGGAGCTCACCAACTTCGCCCGTGATGCGGCGACCCAGAACACGAACGCGACGCCGCTGATCATGGCGGCGATCCTGTACTTGATCGTGACGATCCCCCTCACGCGCTTCAGCGCGTGGCTGGAACGACGGATGGCGAAGCAGCGATGATCACCGACCTGATTGATGTCCACGCCCCGGCGATCGACCTGCAAGGGCTCGTGAAGAGCTTCGGCGACAACGAGGTGCTCAAGGGCATCGACCTCACTGTCACCGCCGGCGAGGTCGTCTGCGTGATCGGCCCCTCGGGGTCGGGCAAATCGACGCTGTTGCGTTCGGTGAACCTGCTCGAGGAACCGACCGGCGGCAAGGTGCTCATCGAGGGCATCGACATCACCGATCCCGACGTCGACATCGACCGCGTGCGCACGCGCATCGGCATGGTGTTCCAGAGCTTCAACCTGTTCCCGCACCTCGACGTCATGGGCAACCTCATGATCGCGCAGCAGCGCGTAAAGAAGCGGTCCAAGGCCGAGGCGGAGAAAGTCGCGCTCGCGATGCTCGCACGCGTCGGGCTGGCGGAGAAGGCGGATGCCTACCCCGGACACCTCTCCGGCGGTCAGCAGCAGCGTGTGGCGATCGCACGAGCACTGTGCATGAACCCCGACATGATGCTCTTCGACGAGCCGACGTCGGCGCTCGATCCCGAGCTCGTCGGCGAGGTGCTGCAGGTGATGCGCTCGCTCGCGGACGAGGGGATGACGATGCTCGTCGTCACCCACGAGATGGGCTTCGCCCGCGAGGTCGGCTCACGCCTGATCTTCATGGACGGCGGCCACATCGTCGAACAGGGTGACCCGCGCGAAGTGCTCGGCAACCCGCAGCATCAGCGCACCAAGGACTTCCTTTCCCGGGTGCTCTAGTCTCGGACGCCGGCCACGGGCCACGCGCCGAAACCCCCGGATATCGCCGAAACCCCCTCGTACTGACGTCAGTACGAGGGGGTTTCGACGTCAAGCGGGGGTGTCGGCGTCAGCCGTCGGTCTCAACAACCTCGGCATCGGCGGCGTTGCGCTTCACCGAATCGATGCCGTTCTGCGCGCCGGACTTCGAGGCGTAGCCCTGCCCGGTGGCGATGACCTCGCCGTTGCCGGCCTTCAGCCGGAACCGCCAGTCGCCGCCCTTGTCCTGATACAGCTCGAACTTGCCCGCCATGAGGCGTCCTCTCTCTTCCGAATAGAGAGAGCGACGCCCCCTCGAGCAACACGCTAGCCCTCGTGCTTCCGCTGCGGAAGAGTGAGGTGAGCCCCTGGCGGGATTGGTCCGCGCCAGGGGCTCATCGGCGTGCGGATGGGCTCAGCGAGGGGCGTTGGCCATCACGATCAAGGATTCGATCATCTCGTCGTCGATCCCGGAGCCTTCGCCACCGGCGAGGCTCGTCACCATGCCGGCGCGTCCGAACGGGAACGAGCCGGCGAGCGAGGTGTACTCGACTCCTTCCGGCATGAGCGAGGCGCTGCGCTCTCGCATCGTGCCGAGCATCGGGGCGATCGCGGCCTCTACGACGGGACCAACGACGGGGTGCCGGAGGACCTCTCTGATCGTTGACGACCTGCTGATCGGCAGGACGACGTCGTCTCCGGCGATGTGGATGACGATACGGCCCCGGATGTCGCGGCTTGAAGCGGCGACGTCGATGACGTAGTCGCCTTCCTCGACGATCCAACTGTCCAGACGGATGTCCCAGTAGGCGAGGTCTTCTCGTCGGATCGTCAGCACGGCGTTCTCGACCTCTCCTGCGGCGAGGTCGACGACGGTGAACGCTTTGAGTTCTCGGACGGGACGTTGCGCCTCACCGTCCGGGAGGGAGACGTAAGCCTGTACCACCTCGCGGCCGGCGCGTTCACCGGTGTTGGTGATGGGCAGGGTGAGCTGCACGTCGCCGTTCTCGAGTGTCTCCGCTGACGCGTCGCCGTACGCGAATGACGTGTACGAGAGCCCGTGTCCGAACGGGTACGCGACTTCCAGGCGTCGTGCGTCGAACCAGCGATATCCGACGAAGAGTCCCTCGCTGTACCGCGTGTGGGAGAACTCGCCGGGCGCATCCAGGAAGGCCGGGGTGTCCTCGATCCGCAGCGGGATCGTCTCGGCGAGCTTGCCCGAGGGATTCACGTCCCCGAACAGCACATCGGCCACGGCCCCGCCTCCGGCCTGACCGAGAAGCCAGCCTTCCACGATGGCCGGCACACGCTGTGCGAAGGGCAGAGCGACCACACCGCCGTTGGACAGGACGACGACGGTTCGAGGGTTCGCTGCGATGACGTCGTCGAGAAGGGTGAGCTGCTCCGCAGGCAGATCGATGTTCTCGCGGTCGAAACCTTCGGACTCCCGCAGCGAGGGCAGCCCGAGGAACACCACGACGACCTCAGCGGAACCGGCGACGGCGACGGCCTCGTCGCGCAGCGCGACCATGTGCTCGTCGAGAGCATCCGCCGCAGTGCTGAAGCCCTGCGCGTACGTGACGACGCCGCCGGCACGTGCCCGGATCTTCTCGAGCGCATTGTCGAGTCTGGTCGGGTTGATCAGTGATGATCCCGCGCCCTGGAACCGGGGCATCTGCGCGAACTCACCGATGACCGCGATGTCAGCGCCGGCCGGCAACGGCAGGACGCGATCGTCGTTCTTGAGCAGCACGATCGAGCGGGCAGCGGCCTCCCGGGCCAGAGCATGGTGCGCTTCGATGTCGAGCGGTCCCGCGACGGATCCGGCACTACTCACGGACCGGCGTACGAGATCCAACACGCGCCCAGCCGAGGCATCGAGTACTTCCTCGCTCACAGAACCACGGCGAACCGCCTCGACGATCTGCTTGTCCGTGGCTCCTCCGGTGGCGGGCATTTCGAGATCGAGTCCGGCCGCCAGAGCGGCGACACGATCGTCGACGGCTCCCCAATCCGAGACCACGAGCCCGTCGAAGCCCCATTCATCGCGCAGGACGGTGCGGAGAAGCCACGGGTCTTCCGATGCGTAGACGCCGTTGATCCTGTTGTACGAACACATCACAGTCCAGGGGTGCGCATCCTGCACGACGCGCTGGAAACCGCGTAGATAGATCTCCCGCAGCGGACGCGGGTCGACGTCGGAACTCGACCGCATCCGATCGTTCTCCTGGTTGTTCGCCGCGTAATGCTTCAGCGACGCTCCGACCCCCTTTGACTGGATCCCGCGAACGATTGCCGCGCCGAGCACGCCCGAGATGATCGGATCTTCGGACAGGTACTCGAAATTGCGCCCGCACAGCACCGATCGCTTGATGTTGATGCCCGGTCCGAGCACGACCGCGACGTCTTCGATCGACGCTTCCGATCCCAAGGCTGCGCCGACGCGCTCGACGAGTTCGACGTCCCAGGAGGAGCCGAGCGCCACCGCTGGCGGGAAGCAGGTCGCCGGCTTGCTGCTTTTCAGTCCGAGGTGATCTCCGCCGTCCACCTGCTTGCGCAGGCCATGCGGGCCGTCGCTGAGCATCACGGAGGGGAGACCGACTCGAGCGATCGGTTGAGTGTGCCAGAAGCTGGATCCGCTGGCGAGCGAGGCCTTCTCCTCCAGGGTCAGGTCGGAGATCTCGGGGATAGTCATGCTGGTCCTTTCGCGGGGTGTCGTCGGGGGTCAGTTCGGGCGGTCGGCTTCGTGCGCGATCCGCGTGGCGATGAGGTCGTCGATCCGCTTTCGATCCCGCGGGTAGAAGCGGTAGAGCAGTCCGAGGACAGCGGCGTTGACGAGCATCAGGATCACGAGGACCCAGAGGAACACGGCCTGGAGGCCGAACGCGTCAGCGAGAACTCCTG
This sequence comes from Microbacterium sp. LWO13-1.2, assembly GCF_038397725.1. Taxonomy (NCBI): domain Bacteria; kingdom Bacillati; phylum Actinomycetota; class Actinomycetes; order Micrococcales; family Microbacteriaceae; genus Microbacterium; species Microbacterium sp. LWO13-1.2. The sequence continues at coordinate 196,462 of NZ_CP151634.1, read as the reverse complement.
CCGCGATCGTGAACGCCGCCCAGCCGATGACCTCGAAGATCGAGAGATAGATGACGAAGCCCTGAGCGCGCAGCTCGGGAGCCATCACCGACATGAGAATCGGCCGGTTGATACCGGGGTTGAGGCCCTGGGTGGCCCCCATGATCCCCCACACGATGGCGTAGAACGCGATCGAGTCGACGTCGAACTGCGTCCCGATGAAGGCCACCGCTGCGAAGAGCACTTGCGCGATCTGCAGATAGGCGACGCGACTGAACCGTCCCCGACGGCGGTCGATCGCTGAGACGAGGAACCCGCCGCCGATCGTTCCCAAGAAGTAGCCGATCCCGAACGGAAGCGCGACGATCGCGGCGACGGCGTTGTCGAATCCGCGCTCGGTCACGAGGAACTGCACGCCGAACACGATGATGAGGAGGTGGCCGGAGAGGAGCCTCGACAGCATCATTATGCTGAAGGTCGGGATCTTCAGGAGGGCGATCGCGTCTTTCAGGCGGGGGCGCGTGTACTCGATTCTGGAGACCTGCGCGCCGTAGTCGGCGGAGCCGATCTCCGGTTCACGGAACAGCAGCAGCACGAGGAACCCGGTGAGGATCAAGAGGGCGCCGATGCCCCAGAAGCCCCAGCGCCAGCCGGCATCCCACAGCGAGAGGAGGCCGATGAGCGGCCCGATCACGGCGCCGAGGATCGCGGAGACGCCATAGAGCATGCCGACAGCTCGGCCTCGCGACTTGTCATCGAAAGAGTCGGCGATCACGGCGTTGGCGATGGGGCTCAGACCGATCACGGCTCCGGCCTGAACGGTCTGGAGGAGAACGAGCGCGAGGAAGTTCTCTGCGAAGCCGGAAGCGATCGCAAATGCACCGCTGAGCATCGTGCTGACGATGATCGCCTGTCTGCGCGTCGTGCGATTCGCGTACCAGACCCAGAACGGCCCGAATGGCACGCCCATGAGTCGGCCGAGCGTCGACAGCAGGCCGAGCTCGGTGTTGCCGAGCCCGAGGGTCCTGGCGATCGCCGGGAACAGCGTGGTCGTCAGGCTTCCTTCGCCGCTCTCCACGACGGTGACGCCGGTGAGAACAGCGAGGTTCCGCCAGCGAGATCTCGTACCGACAGGCGCGGGCGGAGGTGACAGATTCACCTGTGCCGTGGTGGACGTGTTCATCTGGTGCCCTTCATCATTGAACGGTCTGTCTGTGTGCGCTGCAGTCGGCGGCTTCGCGCCGACCCCATGGGCACTGCAGTGTGCATCGTCTCTCGGGCGGTGAGTTCAATCGCCGACAGAATGATTACACAAGTGGAATGCTTGAGATACTCCACTAGTGGAATACAAATGTCAACAACGGGGTGGGAAGTCCCGGACGCGTGTCGCGGCGGGAGTCCCGGCGATTCAGCGCAGCGCGTCGTTATGGTGCCGTGCTACGGGGCTGCGTCGGTGGACGCGCTCGACGCCACGAGGGATCCGTCGAGCAGGTCGCTCCGGAGGCGTTCCAGCCCCGCGATGTGGAGGTCGACCGCCTGGGCGCCGTGTTCGTGAAGGCGCTCGCTGACGGCGGCGGAGAGGACGCGGTCGAATTCGACGGTCGGATCTACTTCGATCGTGCGATCGCGGAATCGATACTTGGCCACCTGGTCGCGACGCGCGGCCAGCTCGATGTCGATGAGTGAGACGAGCTGCTCCGGCGTCAGGTATCCGGCGAACGCGAGCCGTACGGTCAGCTCCGAATCCTGGAACCGGATCGGCGGCACGTACGGCCCCTCGAGCCACTCGTACAGGACGGTCGTTCCCTCGGGGGTGACGTGATAGATCTTCGCGTCCTGCGCGCCGGGTCGCTCGTCGACGGAGTAGGCCACCCATCCGTTCGCGGTCATCGATGAGAGGGATCGATAGACCTGACTCATGGTCGTGTTCGCGCGAAGGAAGCGTCCATGGACGTCGAGGAACCGCTTGATCTCGTACCCGGTTCTGGGCATCTCGCCGAGGAGGCCGAGGAGGATGTGTTCGAGCTTCATTGACCTTGTCCTGCGTCGGTGTGGCGCGCGCCTCTCCAAGGGTGACACAAGTGATATGGCCCGTCAATGCACGGGTCTGCGCGAGGCGCGGTTGACGACTCATGACACATGTGCAATCCTTCGTAGGATTCCACTAGTGTCATAGGCGCTCGAGTGGTACGAAACGAAGGGACCGCGAAGATGCGTGCGATCATGGTGATGTTCGACAGTCTCAACCGGCACATGCTGCCGCCGTACGGCTCGGACGAGATCGAGGCTCCGAACTTTCGGCGGCTCGCCGAACGGACTGTCACATTCGACAACTTCTACGCGGGCTCCATGCCGTGCATGCCGGCCAGGCGCGAGCTGCATACCGGTCGGCACAACTTCCTGCACCGCAGTTGGGGGCCGCTGGAGCCCTTCGACGATTCCATGCCCGAGATGCTCGGACGGCAGGGCGTCCACACGCACCTGGCCAGCGATCACCCGCACTACTGGGAGGACGGCGGCGCGACCTACCATCCGAGGTACACGACGTGGGAGTTCTTCCGCGGGCAGGAGGGCGACCCCTGGAAGGGGGAGGTCGCGCCGGTCGGTACGCCAGGGCAGGGGTTCAGGAGCCGGATGCACCGGCAGGACGAAGTCAACCGCGGCTACCTCCGGCACGAGGCCGATCACCCGCAGACGCAGACGTTCGACGCGGGAATCGAGTTCATGAAGACGAACATGGATGCCGACCGTTGGTTCGTGCAGATCGAGTGCTTCGACCCGCATGAACCGTTCTTCACCTACGACGACTACAAACTGATGTATCCGCACGAGTACGAGGGACCCGCCTTCGACTGGCCCCCGTACGCGAAAGTCACTGAACCCGCCGATCAGGTCGAGCATGCGCGGGCCGAGTACAAGGCGCTCGTCAGCATGTGCGATCGGTCTCTCGGACGCGTGCTCGACCTGATGGACGAACACGAAATGTGGGATGACACCCTGCTCATCGTCAACACCGACCACGGCTTCCTTCTCGGAGAGCACGGCTGGTGGGCGAAGACCGTTCAGCCGTGGTTCAACGAACTCGTGCACCTTCCCGCGTTCGTCTGGGATCCGCGTACCGGCGGTGCGGGGGAGCGCCGTTCCGAGCTTGTGCAGACGATCGACATCGCTCCGACACTGCTCGACTTCTTCGGCGTGCCTTCGACACCGGACATGCTCGGCGGCCCTCTCTCGACGGTCGAGCGAGAGGGGGCGCTCTTCGGGGCGCACGGCGGCCATGTGAACGTCACCGACGGGCGATATGTGTACATGCGTGCCTGCGCGACCCCCGAGAACGCCCCCTTGGAGGAGTACACCCTGATGCCGACCCACATGCGCGGACGCTTCGCGCCCGGAGAGTTCGAGGGGGCGGAACTCGCCGAGCCCTTCCCCTTCATGAAGGGCATCCGTCCGCTGCGTCTGGTCGGCCGGACACCGATCAACCCCTATATGCACGGGACGCTGCTCTTCGATCTCGAGAATGACCCGGGGCAACAGCATCCTCTCGATGATCCGGAGCTGGAATTGCGCATGCTTCGACTGCTCGCGCGGCTTCTTCACGAGAACGCGGCCCCGGTGAGCCAGTTCATCCGCCTCGGCATCCCCGTCGACGGGGAGCCCGCAGTGGAGCACTTGCTCGTGCATGCGCAGAGCGGCATCGCGACAGCGGCGGCGGCGCCGATGCCGCCGATCGAGGACTTCGCCGTCGGGGAGATCGGCGTGGCGACTCCGATCACGGAGCTTCTCGGGCATCCGCGTGCTCGCGACGTGCTGGCGAGATACGCGCCGATGCTCACCCAGAGCGAGATTCTCGGGATGCTCGGCGACGCCACTCTCTACGACTTCGCCGCCGTCACTGCCTTCCCCGTCGTGCAGCTGCATCGAATCGCCGACGCGCTCGCATCGATCTCGCAGCCCGCGCAGGAGGGCCGGGCGGCACTTGCCGGAACCGCCACATGAGCGGACGACGAGTGCGTGCCGTTCCCGCGGGAGTCTTCATTCTCGGAGACCATTTCGACGACGGCAACGACTTCGACGGAGAGACTCCCGTTCGCGCGGTCTCCCTCCTCGAATTCGACATCGACGAGACGCCCGTCACGAACGCGCAGTTCGCCGAGTTCGTCGATGCCAGCGGGCACGTCACCGAGGCGGAGCGATTCGGAACATCGGCCGTGTTCCACTCCGTGGTCGCCGCCGCAGATCGAGACGTCCTCGGCCGGTCGCCCTCGGCACCGTGGTGGATCGAAGTGCGCGGGGCCGACTGGCGGCACCCCGCGGGCCCCGGAAGCGATCTCGAGGGGCTCAGTGGCCATCCGGTGGTGCACATCTCATGGCACGATGCGACGGCCTATTCGGCGTGGGCAGGGCGCACCCTACCCAGCGAGGATCAGTGGGAGGCCGCGGCCCGCGGCGGACTGATCGGCGCCAGATACCCGTGGGGAGATGAGCTTCTTGCCGGCTCCGTGTGGCCGTGCAACATCTGGCAGGGCGCATTCCCGGACGTGAACACGGCCGAGGACGGATGGGTGGCGACTTCGCCTGTGCGCACCTATCAGCCGAACGGATACGGCCTCTACGACATGGCCGGGAACGTCTGGGAGTGGACACGCGATCAGTACGCCCCGCGTCTCCGACGCGCACCTCGCGCCCTTCCGCTGCTCGATGACCGCCGCGCGACCCGGGGCGGTTCGTATCTGTGCCATGACTCGTACTGCAATCGGTACCGGGTCTCCGCGCGCACCGGCAACACGCCGGATTCGTCAGCGGCCAACTGCGGATTCCGCACCGTTTCGAAGGCGCCCGACTCATGAGAGCGAGCCGATTCCCCGCCGCCGTCTACCGGCACGGGAGCGAGCCGGACCCTCGCTTCTCGTTGGCCAATGAACGCACGTTCCTGGCGTGGATCCGCACCGCGCTCGGTATGCTCGCGGCCGGAGTGGCTCTCGAAGTCCTCGGACTCGACATCGCGGAGTCGATGCGCATCGCAGCATCGCTGATCCTGATCCACAGCGGCACCGTGCTGCCACTGATCGCGTGGTGGGAGTGGGGGAGAGCCGAGCGTGCACTGCGAAACAGCGACCCGCTTCCTGGATCCGTGATGAGCCTCTTCGTCGGGCTCGTCGTAGCCGTTGTGGGACTCGTCCTTCTCGGTGGGATCTACACGAGGTGACGAAGCGACCTGCGCTCTTCGACCCCGGGCTCCAGCTCGAGCGCACTGCATTGGCCTGGCGCCGTACCGCGGTCGCGCTCGTCATCGGATCGCTGTTCGTGCTCCGTGTGGTTCCGGTGGTCTCCCCGACGAGCTGGATGCAGGGCCTGGTTCTCCTCCCCGCGCTCCTCGGCTTCGCCCTCGCGATCTGGACGTGGATCCGAGGAGGCGCCCGATACCGTGGCGTGGCGAAGGCGCTGGTCAGGGGCGCGCCGATCCCCGGGGCCGGTGGAGAGTTCCTGACCCTCGCTGCCGTCTCGGCGCTCATCGGCGGCGCGGCATCGGGGATGCTCCTGATCCGGTAGCGGCGCTCTCGCTCAGCCGGATGCCGGGACCGGGGCGGAGCGCCGATGCGATCGGTGTGGCCTACGCCGATTCGCGCAGCACGAGACGGTGCTTCGAGACGCGTTTCAGGTCGGCACCGGGAACGCCCTCGCGGAGCGCGACGGCGAGCTCGAGAGTGTGGCGGGCGACCTCGTCGAAATCCACCGCGAGGGTCGTGAGCGTCGGGGCGACGAGGGCGCCGATCGTGAGACCGTCGACTCCCGCGACGCGGATGTCGCGGGGCACGTCGAGGCCGGCGTGGCGGCACGCCGAGAGCACACCGAGCGCCATCAGATCGTTGAACGCGAAGATGGCGTCTGGAGGTGTGGCACGACGGATGACCTGCGCCGTTACGGCCGACGCATGCTCCGGTGTCGAGGCGGAGGCGTGCACGAGCTCGGGTGCGAGACCTCGCCGCTCGAGGGCCGCCATCATCGCGATCCCGCGACCACTCGTCGCATGAGGCTCGGATGCATCGAGCACGACCGGCCGGCGGGTACCGACGGCCACGAGGTGAGCCGCCAGATCCTCGATCGCTGCGGTCGGATCCAGATTCACCCCGGCATGGCTGGAGTCCGCATCCGCGTCGAGCAGGATGAGAGGCGTCGCGCCGAACCGGCTCTCCCACCCCAGCGCCCACTCGCCGAGATAGCCGACGATGACATCGACCTGCGCATGAAGTGAATGCAGAAGCCGATCGGCGGAGCCGGCGAGCCCGATGTCGACGAGGGAGACGCTCCATCCGTCGGCAGCGGCACGGCGGACGACCGCCGCGGCCAGCTCGGGGGAGTACGGATTGCGCAGATCGCTGACGACGAGTCCGAGCTGGCTGTCGCCGCCCGTGACGAGCCCTCGACCGAATCGAGAGGGGCGGTAGGCGAGCATGCTCGCGGCCTCGAGGACCCGACGCCTGGTCTCGACGCTGATGCCCGGCATATCGTTGACCGCGCGAGTGACGGTCTGGCGTGACACCCCGGCAGCCGCAGCGACGTCGAGGATGGTCGCACGCCGACGCGTGGCAGGCGGCCCCGATGCCCCGGGGTCGCCTGCGCCGGTCAGCTGCGAAGATCCAGCCACGCCACCTCTTCGGGTGTGAGATCGACAGTGAGTCCCCGCATCGACGAGCGGGTCTCCTCGATCGTACGCGGTCCGAAGAGGGGGAATGTCGGGAAGGGCTGCGCGAGCACGTAGGCGAGTGCGATCGCTGTCGTCGGCACGCCGCGCTCGGCCCCCAGGGTCTCGGCGCGACGCAGGCGCTCGAAGTTCTCGTCGCTGTAGTAGCAGCGCACGAGCTCGGCGTCGCTGCGGTCGTCCGGACGGGCGCGACCGGTGAAGAATCCACGTGCCTGTGATGACCACGGGAGAAGCGGGATCTGCCGCTCCTCCAGCCAGCGCTTCGACGCGGCATCGGTCACCTGCACACAACCCTCCCAGGGTACGTCGTATGCCTCGGCAAGCCCGAAATGATCGCTCACGACGCCGAATCCTTGCCGCCCGTTGGCCAGAGCGTAGGCGTTGGCCTCGTCGATGCGCTCAGGCGACCAGTTCGATCCGCCGAACACGCGGATACGGCCGGCGCGGGCGTGCTCGTCGAGAACGTCGACGAACTCGCCGACGGGGACTTCGGGGTTGTCGCGGTGGAGCATGTAGATGTCGGCGTAGTCGGTTCCCTGTCGCTCGAGACTCTCGAGAAGCTGGCGCGATACCGACTCCGGGTCGCAGTGCGGGGTGTGCCCGCCCTTCGTGATGACCACGACGTCTTCGCGGACACCGCGGTTCGCGATCCAGCGGCCCAGCCGCTTCTCGAGGTCACCGTCACCGTAGATGTACGCGGTATCGAAGACGTTGCCGCCCTGCTCGGCGTAGACGTCGAAGATCGCTGACGCGTGAGCCAGGTCGGGCTGGTTGTCGACGCCCATCACGAGGCGCGAGACGCGCTTGCCGACACCCGGGATGTCGCCGTACGGCATGTCGCCGTCGGCCCCGATGCCGCGGAACGAACCGCGCACCGGCGCGATGTCCGCATCCTCGGCCTCGAAGGGGTAGCGCAGGCCGATGGCGGCGCGCCAGCGATCGAGGGTGCGCGCCGTCGCAAGGGTCTCTGCCGACGTCATCTCCGGCGCGTCGGGCCGCCCTTCGCGCAGCGCAGCGATGGTCGCGTCGGCCTCGAGTGCATACGCGTCGGTGGCCTCGATCACGATGGTGCGCACGCCATCGCCGGTGGCGAGCTCGATCTCGGCATCGCCGCTCGGAACCCAGGGTTCCGCCACGCGGATGCTGCCCTTCTCGCCGAGGATGGTCACGGTGTTCGCCGCCGGGGTCATGACGCCGGTCGTCAGAGTCGCCGTGATGCCGCTGCGGTACGTCGCTCTGGCGACGGTCCATTCGTCGACGCCGGTGGGGCCGAGGGTGCCGCCGGCCGTCAGGTCGACGGGCTCGGATGCGTGCACGCCATCCGCGGCGTCGACGACGGCCGATGCCATCGTGACGGTGTACCCGCCGACATCGAGGATGCCGCCGCCCGCCAAGGCCGGGTCGAACAGTCGCCCCTGGCGCTCACCGACGCGGAAGGCGAAGGACGCATCGATGTGGAGAACGCGGCCGATGGCTCCCGCGCGCACGAGGTCGAGCACAGCACGGGTCTGCGGGTGGAAGCGGTACATGTAGGCCTCGACGAGCGGTACTCCGGCCTGCCGGGCGGCATCGACGAGCGCCATTGCCGTCCCGTGGTTCACGGCGAGGGGCTTCTCGCAGAGCACGGCCTTGCCGGCCTCGATCGCCGCGATCGCGAGAGCGGCGTGAGCCGTGTGCACGCTGGACACATAGACCGCGTCGACGCGAGGATCGGCGAGGGCGTGCGCGTAGTCGCCTGCCGTCACGTCGGCGGCGCCCTGCTGCTTCGCTTCGTCGGCGAACGACTGGGCCCGCGAGGCATCCGAGCTGCCGACCGCGACGAGCTCACCCGCGCTCGATGCGAGGCCGGTGAGGAATGTGCGCGCGATGTTCCCCGGGCCGAGCACGGCCCATCCACCGGTGCGGGTGTGTGTCTCTTCGACTGCGAGCTGAGGGGTCACCATCGTCCTTTCGAGCCAGATTCGTGAACGTTCACGAGCCTGTCACGATAGTCCTATCCGAAGGTGTGGTCAAGCGAACCGTGAACGATCACGGCGAACGTCTCACTGAAGGGCGCGAAGCCCTCGACCGCACCCTCAACCGCGCGGATGCACCGCCACCGGCTCTGGATTCACCGCGATGCGCACCCGATCGCCGAAGGCAGGGTGAAAGCGCGGCGAGTGCTGCAGCCGCACGAGCTCGCCGGATTCCGTACGCACGAGCGTGCGCCGGATACTGCCGAGGAAGGTGCTCTCCTCGACGAGCGCGTCGGTGGCTGCATCCGCCTCAGAAGCGAAGTACACGTTCTCCGGTCGCAGGTAGACGTCGACCGGGCCGTCGGCGGGGGAGCGCAGCGGAAGGCTCTGTCCCCACACCATGACGTGGTCGCCCTCGGCGACACCCGACACGACGCTGGACAGACCGACGAACGCGGCGACTCCGGCCGTCGTCGGCTCGGTATACAGCTGCTCGGGGGAGCCGATCTGCTCGATGCGACCGGCGTTCATCACGGCGATCCGGTCGGAGACCGCGAGGGCCTCCTCCTGATCGTGCGTCACGAACACCGTGGTGATCCCCAGGCGGAGCTGGATGCGGCGGATCTCATCGCGCAGCTGCACCCGCACCTTCGCATCCAGCGCGGAGAGCGGCTCGTCGAGCAGCAGCACCTTGGGCTCGGTGACCAGCGCCCTGGCGAGCGCCACGCGCTGCTGCTGGCCGCCGGAGAGCTGATGGGGGAACCGGTCGGCGAAGGCATCCAACCCGACGAGAGCGAGGGCGTCGAGGGCGCGCTTGGCGGCTTCCGCCCGACCCGCACCGCGACGACGCAGACCGAAGGCGGTGTTGTCGACGACCCGAAGGTGCGGGAACAGCGAGTAGGACTGAAACACCATGCCGATGTCGCGCTTGTTCGTCGGCACGCGCGAGACGTCGCCGCCGCCGAGCAGCACCGCACCCTCGTCGGCGCCCTCGAGACCGGCCAGCACCCGCAACAGCGTCGTCTTGCCGCAGCCGGACGGACCGAGAAGCGAGACGAACTCGCCCGGGGCGATGTCGAGATCGACGCCGTGCAGGACGCGGTTTCCGGCGTAGCTCTTGACGATGCCCTGCAGCTGCACGCGTGTACCTTCGCCGGCCTCGGCGAGCAGCATGTTGTCGGCGGTACGGGGGAGGGTCATGAGCGGGCCTTTCCGGTGCCGCGGGCGGCGCGGCCGATGGTGAGGAGCAGGAGGAAGCAGAACAGCAGTGCCAGCAGCGTGAAGATCGCCGGTGCGTAGGCATCCTGCTTCTGCACGACGATCAACGCCGTCTGGAACACCTGCCGATTCAGCAGCGATGCGATGGTGTACTCGCCCAGCACGACAGCGATCGAGATGAGCGATGCTGCGAGCAGCCCCTGCCGCAGATTCGGTGCGAGCACTCGGAGCACCACCGTCGGCCAGCTCGCACCGAGCGAGCGGGCAGCCTCGGCGAGCGTCTTCATGTCCGCCGCGTCGATGGATGCCTGGATCGAGCGGTAGGCGAACGGCAGGACCGTGATCCCATACGCGAAGGCGAGCGTCCAGGTGCCGGTGCCGAGTGTCCGCCCGATCTGCAGATAGATCGGCGCGAGGCCGACGACGAGCACGATCGCCGGGATCGAGATCGGCAGCAGTACGGCGAACTCGAAGACCGGCCTCAGCTTCGGGAAGCGCAGATTCATCAGGATCATCGTGGGTGCGAGCAGGAACAGCACGATCAGAACCGTGACCAGAGCCAGCACCAGCGAGTTGCCGAGACCGATCCAGATGGGCTTGATCGCCGCCGAGGTCGCGGGATCGAACAGCGTCACCCATCGTTCGAGCGACATGCCACCGGCCGAATCACGGAGTGTGTAGAGGAACGTCGAGATCAACGGGATCGCGAAGAACGCGCCGACGACGATCCCGATGATCCAGCGGGTCGTGAGGGAGGGACCGAGGCGGTTCATGACTGCCACCGCGCTGCCCGACGCTGGATGAGCGAGTACAGGGCCATGACGACTCCGACGACGATGATCATGCCGAGAGCGAGGGCTCCGGCGAGGTTCTCCCGGCCGAGCATGGTCTCGCTGGTCAGCGCGGTGCGGATCTGCAGCGGCACGATCTGGGAGCCCTGGCTGGACAGAGCAGCCGCCGTCGCGAACGACGAGAACGAGTTGGCGAACAGCAGCAGCAGGGAGGCGAGGAAGGAAGGGGCGAGCACGGGGAATCCGATGCGCAGCCAGAAGCTCGCGCGGGTGCCGCCGAGGGTGAGGTTCGCCTCGGTCCACTGCGGCTTCAGTGCGGCGAGTGCGGGCATGAACGTGATCACCATCAGCGGGATCTGGAAGTAGATGTACGGCAGGTAGAGGCCGGGGAGCTCGTAGATCCACGCGCCGCTGGCAAAGATGTCGATGCCGAATGCACCGCTAAGAAACTCGGTGACGACGCCCTTGATGCCGATCGTCGCGATGAAAGCGAACGCGAGCATCACTCCGCCGAACTGGGCGAGCACACCGGCGGCGGCATCCACCGTCGAGCGGATCGCGCCCTCGGGGTTCATACCGAGCAGCGCGTAACAGACCAGGGCTCCGACGACCGCGCCGACGACGGCGGTGATCAACGACAACCACCCGGTGTTCGCGAAGGTGTTCAGCACGACCGGGTCGCCGAGGGCGGCGACGTTCGTCCAGGTGAACGAACCGTCTTTCGTGAAGAAGCCGGAGCCGATGGCGAGCAAGGTCGGAACGGCGAGGAATCCGATCACGTAGGCGGCGAACGGGATCAGTCCCAGCCACGCCCATGACCGCGCGGACCGCCGGCCCCTCGCAGCGCGCGAGGGGCCGGCGGTCGCGGTGGGAGCGGATGCCGAGGCGTCCGCTCCCGTTGCAGCGAGGGTCGTCACTGGACCGCCGCTGCCCACTTCTCACCGAGCAGGGTGCCGGCGATCGTGCTCTGCTCCTCGGTGGGAACGACCGTCTCGGCCGGAACCTCAGGAAGAGCGGCGGCGAGGTCGGCGTCGATCGTTCCTGCCTCGGTCATGGCCTCCATGCGCGCCGGTCGAGCGCCGCCCTTGAGCCAGAGGTTCTGCACCTCGTCGCTGTAGAGGAACTCCTGCCACAGGCGCGCTGCGGCCGGGTTCGGCGCGTCCTTGTTGATCGCCTGGTTGTAGTAGCCCGCGTAGCCGGTGCCCTTGAGGACGACGACCTTCCAGTCCTTGTTGTCCGCGACGTGCGAGGCGTTCAGGTAGTCCCAGTCGAACACCACGGGGGTTTCGCCGCTGGCGATGGTCGAGGTGGTGACGTCGACCTTGAGCATGTTGCCGGCCTTCTGCAGCTCAGCGAAGAAGTCGATGCCGGGCTGGAAGTCGTCGAGGGTGCCATCCGACTGCACCGTGGCGAGGCCGACCGCGGCGAACGCGGCGCCGGCCTGGGTCGGGTCGCCGTTGATCGCGACCGAACCCTTGTACGCGGGGTCGAGGAGGTCGGTGAGTTCGGCCGGAGCCTTGTACTTCGACGAGTCGTAGCCGATCGACATGTATCCGCCGTAGTCGCCGACGAAGAGGCCGGTCGACTCCTTCAGCGCGTCGGGGATCTCGTCCCACGTCTGCACCTTGTACGGTGCGAACACGTCGGTGTTCTGCAGCGCGACGGCGAGTCCGAGGTCGAACACATCGGGGGCCGTGTCGAGGCCCTCGTTGGTCTTCGCGGCCTGGATCTCTTCGGCGCTGGACACATCGGGGGAGGCCTCGTTGATCGTGATCTCCGGGTACTTCTCGGCGAACAGGTCGAGAACCTCGCCGTAGTTCGCCCAGTCGCGGGGGAGGGCGATGACGTTGAGCTGGCCCTCGGCCTTGGCAGCGGCTTCGAGGTCGGCGAATGTGCCGAAGTCGGCGACGGACGTCGCAGCAGCCGCGTCAGCGGCGGTATCGCCTTCGGCCGGTGCCGTCGATGCGCCGGCGCACGACGTCAGAGCGAGCGCCGCGGTGGCGGCGAGGGCGATGCCGGCGACGACGCGCGCGCGGTGGGGGAAACGTGCCATGGGTGTTCCTCTCGGTGTCCGGCTGCGGGTGAAGCCGGGTTGCGAGAGGAGGCTATGGGGCGGGGGTTACTCGGACAGGCGGGCCGGGTGAATGGGAGATGTCCGGGTGGTGGCGGAACGGATGCGGGGCGTGCGCGCTTCGAGTCGGGATCAGCCGCGCGGCACGTTGTACTTGAAGCCCCGATGCGATCCCACGTAGCCCAGCCGCTCGTAGAAGCGGTGCGCATCGGTGCGCGCGGCATCCGACGTGAGCTGCACGATCGACGCATCGACCGCCGGCGCTGCGGTGTCGGACACCCATCGCATCACCGCCGATCCGATGCCGGAGGAGCGCAGGTCGCTGTGCACCCGTACCGCTTCGACCAGCAGCCGACGTGCCCCTCGACGGGACATGCCGGGGATCGATGTGAGCTGCAGCGTGCCGACGACCGATCCGTCGAGTTCGACGACGAGAAGGTCGTTCGAGGGATCAGCGAGGATCCCGAGCAGGGCTGCGACATAGGCCGGGCGGTCCGCCTCGGAGGCCAGGTCACCACGGGCGGCACTGATCGCGTCGTCGGACAGCAACTGGATCACCGCATCCGCATCCTCCGCCGTGGCGCGACGCAGAGCGGCGCGTCCGACACGGGAATCGAAGGGATGCGGGAGGGGGAGTGCGTCGAGCATGATGCCAGTCTGGCATTCTGGCGGGATGGACATCGGCGCAGTACTCGGGCTCGAGCAGCTCACCTGGGGCATGCTGGTCCTCGTCATCGTGGCGGCGTTCGCGGCCGGATGGATCGACGCCGTGGTGGGTGGTGGCGGCCTGCTGCAGCTGCCGGCGCTGCTGCTGATCCCCGGCATCTCGCCGCTCCAGGCGCTCGCGACGAACAAGCTCGCTTCGGTCTTCGGTACGGCGACGAGCAGTGTCACCTATTACAGGCGAGCGAAGCCCGATATCCGCACAGCCCTGCCGATGGCGGCGATCGCGCTCGCCGGGTCCTTCGGCGGTGCCGCCGTCGCGACGGTGCTGCCTTCTGCGGCGTTCAAGCCGATCATCGTGATCGCCCTGCTGGCGGTGGCACTCTTCACGGCGTTCAAGCCGCAACTGGGTGCAGCGACGCAGCTGCGCTTCCGTGGACACAAGCATCACATCATGGCCGGGGCCGCCGGACTCGCCATCGGCTTCTACGACGGCATGATCGGGCCTGGCACCGGCACCTTCCTCGTGATCACGCTGGTCGGGTTGCTGGGCTACGACTTCCTGCAGGCGAGCGCCAAGGCCAAGATCGTGAACTTCGCCACCAACGCGGGGGCGCTGATGCTGTTCGTCCCGCACGGAGCGGTGCTCTGGCTGCTCGGCGGCATCCTCGCGGTGGCCAACGTAGCCGGCAGCTACCTGGGCTCCCGCATGGCGATCTCGCGCGGTGCCACCTTCATCCGTGTCGTGTTCCTCGTCGTGGTCGTCGCGCTCATCGGCAAGCTCGGCGTGGATGTCTGGAACGAGAACATCGCGCCGGCGCTCGCTCTCGCGTAGTCGGATGCTGCGGCATCCGCCCAGCGACCCGCCATCCGTCCCGCATCCCGCGTACGCCTCGCTCGGCTTTGTACGCTTCCCTCGGCCACAATCCGCGAATCTGGCCGAGGGAAGCGCGCTTGGCCGAGGTTGGCGTACGCCCGGCCGGCGCGAAAAGACCCCGTGCCGCTGACAGCAGCACGGGGTCTCTTCGGCTCAGGCTCAGGCCTCGTCGTCCTCCGGCTCGAAGTCGACGCCGGCCTCGGCGCGCTGCTCCGGCGTGATCGGCGCCGGCGCCGCGGTGAGCGGGTCGAAACCGTTGCCGGACTTCGGGAAGGCGATGACGTCGCGGATCGAGTCGGTCTTCGTGAGGTGCTGCATGACGCGGTCCATGCCGAGCGCGATGCCGCCGTGCGGCGGGGCGCCGAACTTGAACGCGTCGAGCAGGAAGCCGAACTGCTCGTCGGCCTGCTCCTCGCTGATGCCCATCACCTGGAAGACACGCTTCTGCACGTCTTCGCGGTGGATGCGGATCGAGCCGCCTCCGAGCTCGGAACCGTTGCACACGATGTCGTACGCGTAGGCGAGAGCCGAGCCGGGGTCGGTGTCGAAGGTGTCGGCGAACTCCGGCTTCGGGCCGGTGAAGGCGTGATGCACGGCGGTCCAGGCGCCTGCGCCGACGGCGACATCGCCCGATGCCACGGCGTCCGCTGCGGACTCGAACATCGGCGCGTCGACGACCCACGTGAATGCGAAGACGTCGGGGTCGAGCAGGTCGAGGCGACGACCGATCTCGACGCGTGCTGCACCGAGGAGTGCGCGACTGTCCTTCGCGGAACCGGCCGCGAAGAACGCGCAATCTCCGGGAGCCGCGCCCACCAGCGCAGCGAGGCCCGCCTGCTCGGCCTCGGACAGGTTCTTCGCGACAGGGCCGCCCAACGAACCGTCCTCGTTGAACAGGACGTAGGCAAGACCGCGGGCGCCGCGCTGCTTCGCCCAGTCCTGCCAGGCGTCGAGGGTCTTGCGCGGCTGGCTCGCGCCGCCGGGCATGACGACGGCGCCGACGTACTCAGCCTGGAACACCCGGAACGGGGTCTCCGTGAAGTAGTCGGTGGCCTCGACGAGCTCGAGGCCGAAGCGCAGGTCGGGCTTGTCGGAGCCGTACTTCGCCATCGCGTCGGCGTACGTCATCCGGGGCAGCGGAACGGCCACCTCGACACCGATGGTCGCCCACATCGCCTGGATCAGCGACTCCATCAGCGTGATGACGTCTTCCTGGTCGACGAAGCTCATCTCGATGTCGAGCTGCGTGAACTCGGGCTGACGGTCGGCGCGGAAGTCCTCGTCGCGGTAGCAGCGTGCGATCTGGAAGTACTTCTCCACACCGCCGACCATGAGGAGCTGCTTGAACAGCTGCGGCGACTGCGGCAGCGCGTACCAGCTGCCCGGGTGCAGACGAGCGGGCACGACGAAGTCGCGAGCGCCTTCCGGCGTCGAGCGGGTCAGCGTCGGGGTCTCGACCTCGGTGAAGTCGCGTTCGTGCAGCACGTCGCGGATCGCCTTGTAGACGTTCGAGCGCAGACGCAGAGCGGATGCCGCCGCTGGACGACGCAGGTCGAGGTAGCGGTACTTGAGTCGCGCCTCTTCGCCGACCGTCTCGGTCTCGGCCACCGCGGTCGAGACCTGGAAGGGGAGCGGAGCGGACTCGTTCAGGACCTCGACGGTCGATGCGATGAGCTCGACCTCGCCGGTGGGGAGGTTCGGGTTCGCGTTGCCGTCCGGGCGGCGAGAGACCTCGCCGGTGACCTTCAGCACGAACTCGTTGCGCAGCGGATGGGCGATCTCCTCGTCGCGGATGACGACCTGGGCGATGCCCGAGGCATCCCGCAGATCGATGAAAGCGACTCCTCCGTGATCACGCCGACGATCGACCCAACCCGTAAGGGTGACGGTCTGACCGATGTGCTCGGCTCGCAGTGAGCCGGACGTGTGAGTGCGAAGCACGGAAGTTTCCTCCTGATCTGGGAAATGACGAACCCGCCCATTCTACGGGGGGTCATGGTGCGTCTTCGGCGTGATTCCCCGTGCGGACGCGGGGAATCAGTATGATCGGCTCGAACGAAAGGCTCCCCATGGACTCCAACGGCATTTCTGACCTCTACGCATCGATCTTCTCCGGTACCAACGGCGTGATCGCGCTCATCTTCTACATCCTCGTCGTCATCGGCCTGTGGAAGGTGTTCACGAAGGCCGGCCACGCCGGCATCCTCGCGATCATCCCGATCGTGAACGTCATCCTCCTGGTGCGCATCGCCGGCATGTCCGGCTGGTTCGCGCTGCTCTACCTGATCCCGATCGTCAACATCGTCTTCGGGATCATCGTCGCGATCAAGCTCGGCCAGCGCTTCGGCAAGGGCGGGGTGTTCTCGTTCTTCCTGCTGTTCCTCTTCCCGTACATCGGCTACCTCATCCTCGGCTTCGGCTCGGCTGAATACCGCAAGGCCTGATGACGGCATCCCGGTTGCATCTCGTCCGTCACGGTGAGGTGCACAATCCGCACCGCGTGCTCTACGGCCGACTTCCGGACTATCACCTGAGTGAATCCGGCCGGCGGATGGCGAAGGCGGCGGCAGACCATGTCGCCGCCTTCGCCCGCCCGGTCACCGAGCTCTACAGCTCACCCCTGGAGCGGGCGCAGGAGTCGGCCGAACCGTTCGCCGAGCGATTCGACCTCGTGCCCGAGATCGACATCCGTGTGATCGAGCCCACGAACGTGTTCGAGGGGACGCAGATGCGTCGTTCCCTGATGAACCCGCTGAACTGGTGGCACCTGCGTCAGCCCTCGTTGCCGAGTTGGGGCGAGCCCTACACCGCGGTCGCGGAGCGGATGCTCGGCATCATGGACGAGGCATGGGATGCCGCAGGAGACGGCGACGTCGTGATGGTCTCGCACCAGGCGCCGATCTGGATCACGCACCTCCGTGTCGCCGGTCTCCCGCTGCGCCACGATCCGCGCACCCGTCGCTGCGCGCTGTCGAGCGTGACGTCGTTCGAGCGCGTCGGCGACGTGTGGCGTGAGGTCGCGTACGCGGAGCCCGCTGCAACAGACGACGCCGTCGACGTCGGCGCCGTCTGACGGCCCTCAACCCGGTCGTTGGGCGAGGGAGCGCAGCGACCGAGGGTCAGTGCTCGGACGCCATCAGCGACTGGATCACGCCGATGGCCGCAAGCTGACCGGCGGCCGACGCCATCACCACGGATGCCATCAGTCCGGGGAGGGATGCGCGGTGCGCGAGGTCGCCGGCTGCCGAGATCCCGGGCGTCGAGGTGCGGCCGAAGTCGTCGATCTCGATCGCGCCAGAAGGCAGCATCCGCAATCCGAGCTGCTCGGCGAAGGGAGCCCGCTGGCGGACGGATGCCGCGGCGACGAACACCCCGGCGACGAGGGCTTCCTCGGCGCCGGCGCTGATCCGGACGCCGATTCCGACTGATTCCACCGCGTCGACGGGTGCGGCTCCGACGCGGACCCCGAGGGCCTCGAGCATCCGCCGCTCGTCATCGGAATGACCCTCGCCGACCGGGAAGACGGTGATCTCGCCGACGATCCGACCCAGCAGCCCGATGAGATGCTCGGCGCGCGGCGCCGGTCCCAGGATCGCGATCGACTTCCCTGCATGCTCGTGCCCGTCGCAGAACGGGCAGTTGAACGCTGTCCTTCCCCACTGTGCGCTCAGCCCCGGTATGTCGGGGAGGTCATCGGCGACGCCGGTGGCGAGAACGATCCGTCGCGCGTCGACGCTCGAGCCGTCCGCGAGCGTCACGGTGAATCCCTCATCCTCCGTTCCACCGATGCGGTCGACGCCGATGTCACGGATCTCGACATCGGCGTAGGACGCGAGCTGCGCTCTGGCCGTCGCCCGGAACTCCGCCGGGGCGGTGCCGTCGTTGGCGATCACGTTGTGCATGTGCAGGACGGTGCCGTTGCGGTACTCACCGGAGTCGAGCAGGAGGGTGGAGCGGTGCATCCGCCCGAGGGTCAGCGCCGCCTGCAGTCCTGCGGGGCCCGCGCCGATCACGATCGCGTCGTACATGGGTGGTCCTTCCTGTCGAAGATCTTGCGTTCACGGCCAGTCTGTGACTTCATGTCAACATGAAGTCAAATGCTGAGCATCCGTGGTCCGTCGGCGACGTCGCGACCCGATTCGGCCTGCCGACCAATGTGCTCCGGCACTGGGAGTCGGTCGGCCTGCTCCGGCCGGATCGCGACGCGGCAGGACGTCGGCGCTTCGGAGAGGACGACGTCGTCCGTATCGCGGTGATCCAGCGCAGCAAGGCGGCCGGGATGAGCCTGGAGCAGATCGGCGTGCTGCTCGATGACGGCAGCGCCGGCCGGCATCAGGTGCTGCAGGAGCATCTCGACGACCTCGATCGGAGGATGGAGGAGATGCGGCGCTCGCGGGAGATGACCGAGCACGCGATGCGGTGCCGGTCGCACGACATCGCGACGTGTCCGCGGTTCCGTGCCGGCGTCGCCGACGTGCTCGCTCGATTCTGACGCCGTGGGCCGAGCCGTTCGGCGGCCCCTGCATCCGGCTGGCCCATAGGGTCTCGCGCGTAAACTGAGAATCGTGCCACTCGCCTCGACGGTTGACCCGAATCGCAGCGGCCGCCGCTCCCGCACTCGACACTCTCGTCGTGCGGTCGGAGCCGCGCTCGCCGCGGTACTCACCATCGGTCTGAGCGCCTGCGCGCCCGATCCGGTCAGCGAGTCCTTCCTGAGCGGTGAGAACACCGGTTACGTCGCCGCCGACGGAGCGATCGTCGAGATTCCCGAGAGCGAGCGCGGCGAGCCCGTCGTCTTCGGCGGCGTCACCGAGACCGGCGAGGACTTCGACAGCGCCGACCTCGAGGGTCAGGTCACCGTCGTGAACTTCTGGTACGCGGGATGCGCGCCGTGCCGTGTGGAGGCCGCCGACCTCGAATCGGTCTGGCAGGAGTACGAGGGCGACGGGGTCTCCTTCGTCGGCATCAACACCCGGGATCAGGCCGACACTGCGAAGGCGTTCGCCGACGAGTACTCGATCACGTACCCGAGCCTCATCGACGTCGACACCGCCGAGGCGAAGTTCGCGTTCGCTCAGGCGGTTCCGATCCAGGCGACGCCGACCACCCTCGTGCTCGACAAGCAGGGCCGCGTCGCCGCTCGCATCATCGGGCCGATCGACGGCACCTCGATCCTCTCCACGCTCGTCAAGGACGCGCTCGCGGAGTCTTCGTGAGCGCCGCGGGGGCGTCGTGAACACCGACGCCATCATCGGATCCGGCGCGCTGTGGGTCGCGATCCCCGTCGCGATGCTCGCGGGTCTCGTCTCCTTCCTCTCGCCGTGCGTGCTGCCGCTGGTTCCCGGCTACCTCGGCTTCATCGGGGGAGCGGTCGCACCGCGGTCGAGTGCGGGTGCTGAGGGTGAGGGCGTTTCGTCTCGTTCCGCTCGCTCAACGTCCGGAGACTCCACCGGCCGCGGCCGCCTGGTCTTCGGCGTCCTCCTGTTCATCCTCGGCTTCACGGTCGTGTTCGTCGCATGGACGGTGCTCGGTGGGGCCACGGGGCTCTTCTTCGCGCAGTGGGGCGAGGTGATCACCCGTGTGCTGGGCGGCGTCATCATCCTGATGGGGCTGGTCTTCCTGGGGCTGTTCGCATTCGCGCAGCGCGAGTTCCGCTTCCACGTCGACTCGAAGGCGGGCATCATCGGCGCACCGCTCCTCGGCGTCGCCCTCGGCATCGGCTGGGCGCCGTGCATGGGGCCGACCCTCACGACGATCGTGTCGCTGTCCTGGAATGTCGGCGACCCTTGGCGTGCGTCGCTCCTCGGCATCGCCTACTCGCTCGGCCTCGGCATCCCGTTCCTGCTCGTCGCTCTCGGCTTCGGCTGGGCGACCAGGGCCGTCGGGTTCCTGCGCCGCCACATCCGCCTGGTGAACATCATCGGCGGCATCCTGCTCATCGTGCTCGGCCTCCTGATGGTGACCGGCCTCTGGACCGACATCATGTCGCGACTGACGGCGGTGATGGGCAGTGTCTTCCTCCCGCTCTGAATCGAAGCCTCAGGATGCCGTGAACAACGACTCGAGCGATCCGCTCCGCCCATCCGACCACGTCGACGGCGACGACTCCATCACCCAGCCGCGACTGGGGTTCGTCGGCTGGCTGCGCTGGAGCTGGCGTCAGCTCACGTCGATGCGCACCGCCCTGGTGCTGCTGCTCGTGCTCGCGATCGCCGCGATCCCCGGATCGATCTTCCCGCAGCGGATGGCCGACCCCAACGGCGTCACGCAGTGGGAGCGCAACAATCCCGACCTGTTCCCGGTGCTCGACGCGCTGAAGCTGTTCGACGTCTACCTGTCGCCGTGGTTCTCCGCGATCTACCTGCTGCTGTTCACCTCGCTCGTCGGCTGCGTCATCCCGCGCATCAAGCACCACGCGAAGGCTCTCCGTGCGCGGCCGCCGCGCACCCCCGCCCGCCTGCAGCGGCTCGAGGACTTCCGCGCTGTGCGACGCGAGGCTGCGGATGCGGATGCTGCGGCATCCGCATCGATCGATATCGCGACGAAGCAGTTGAAGTCCCTTGGCTACCGGGTCGAACGCTACGACCGAGGACGCTCGTTCTCGGTCTCGGCGGAACGCGGGTACTGGCGCGAGACCGGCAACCTCCTGTTCCACCTCGCGCTCGTCGGCGTGCTGATCACGGTCGGCGTCGGCGGCGGTTTCGCCTACACCGGCCAGCGTGTCCTGGTCGAGGGCGAGACCTTCGCGAACACGCTCGTCGACTACGACTCGATGAACCGCGGACGTTTCGTCTCCGACGACGCACTCACGCCGTATGCGATGAGGCTCGACTCCTTCGATGTCACCTACCAGCCGTTCGGCGAGCCGGGTTCAGGGCAGGCCGGCGACTTCTCCGCGAACGTGAGCGTGCAGGACACCACCGGCTCGTCCACGGACGGCGCGGTCAGGGTCAACCACCCGCTGGGCGTCGGCGGCGACCAGATCTACCTGCTCGGCAACGGCTATGCGCCCACCATCACGGTGCGCAACGCCGCCGGCGACATCGTCTACCGCAACAGCGTGCCGTTCCTCCCGCAGGACAACAACATGACCTCCCTCGGCGTCGTCAAGGTCACCGACGGCATGCCGGAACAGCTGGGTCTGATCGGCTTCTTCTATCCGACGGCCGCGTCCGGCCAGGAGGGCGCCATCGCCTCGGGGTACGGCGACCTGATCAATCCGTTGCTCACACTCGACGTCTACTCCGGTGACCTCGGCATCAACGACGGCATCCCGAAGTCCGTGTACGTGCTCGACACGACGGGGATGAAGAAGCTCGCCGGCCGTACGACGAACGTGAACTCCATCGAGCTCGGCCCCGGAGAAACCGGCGACCTGCCGAACGGCCTGGGCACCGTGACCTTCGAAGACGAGTCGCCGGACGGGGCGACCGACGCCTCGCAGTCCGTCAAGCGGTTCGCATCGCTCCAGATCCACCACGACGCCTCCGCCGTGTGGGTGCTCGTCTTCGCCCTGTCGGCGCTCGGCGGCCTCATGCTCGCGCTGTTCGTGCCCCGTCGCCGCGTCTGGGTGAAGGCTTCGGGCGAGGACGGTGTCGTCTCGCTGGAATACGCCGGTCTCGCTCGCGGTGAGGACCCGACGCTCGCTGCGGCGGTCGATGACCTCGTCGCAGGTCACGCACGACTGATGGATGCCGCAGGCGGCTCGACCCGACGCGATGAGCCGGCGGATGAGACAGCTGCGTCCCCGGCCGGCCCGGCGGCATCCGATACCCCGAAAGTAGACTGACACCATGCTCGAGCTCAACGTGCTCTCGCCGATCCTGCTGTGGACCGCGATCGCGATCTACGCCGCGGCCTTCGTGGCCTACGCCTTCGATCTGGCGCGGCGCTCGCAGGTGACCGCGGACGCGCGGAGCGAAGCAGAGCTCGTCGGGGTGGGGGCGCGAGGCAACGCCTACGCCGCAGACGCCTCGGTTCCCGCGCCTGCGCAGGGCTTCGTGATGGCACGGATCGGCACCTCGCTCACCGTTCTCGCCTTCCTCTTCCATCTGGCGGCGACGGTGACGCGCGGCATCGCCGCTGGACGCGTGCCGTGGGCGAACCTGTACGAGTTCGGGATGATCGGCACGCTGCTCGTCGTCGCCGTCTTCCTCGCCGTGCTGACGCGGCTCGACCTGCGCTTCCTCGGCACCTTCATCATCGGCCTGGTCGTCGTGCTGCTCGGCGGCGCCGCGACCAGCTTCTACGTCGCCGTCGTGCCGCTGATGGATCCGCTGAAGAGCATCTGGCTGATCATCCATGTCTTCGTCGCATCGCTCGGCACGGCGTTCTTCGCGCTGGCATTCGCCCTGTCCGTGATCCAGCTGATGCAGGCGCGGCGCGAGCGCCTGGTCGGCGAGAACGCGGCGAAGACCGGCCCCGGGTTCCTGCGCACGCTCCCCGGCTCCGACCGACTCGAGAGCCTCGCGTACCGCTTCACCATCGTGGGCTTCATCCTCTGGACCTTCACGCTCATCGCCGGAGCGATCTGGGCGCAGGACGCCTGGGGCCGCTACTGGGGCTTCGACGTCAAGGAGACCTGGACGTTCGTGATCTGGGTCATCTACGCCGGCTACATCCACGCGCGGGCGACCCGCGGCTGGCGCGGCAGCCGCTCCGCGTGGCTCGCGATCGTCGGATTCTCCGCCGTGATCTTCAACTTCACCATCGTGAACGTCTTCTTCAAGGGCCTGCACGCGTACTCCGGCCTCAGCTGACCCGGGCGGGCGTGCGTGCGCGGTGGCGATGCGCCGCGGGCACAACGTCGGAGCTGGATGGCGACACGCCGTGGTCGGCGCCGTTTTAGCGGCGTTTCGCGCGGAGCATCCGAAGTTGTGCTCGGTGTGACGGTCCTATCGCCCGAACGGGCCTCAGCCCAGGGGATGATCTGAGTTTCCCGCGGGCGGACGGATGCTGTGTGCACAGCTTCGGAGCCGGATGGCGACTCGCCGTGGCCGGTGCCTTGATGACGGCGTGTCGGGCGTGAGATCCGAAGTCGTGCACGGTGCCGGAGGTGCTGGCCGGACGGGTCGCCCGTCGGGGTGGATGCCGGCCCAGCGGGACCCGCCCCGGCGATCACGCCGTGGCGAGCACCGCCTTCGTCGAGGTGGTGCGGCGCAGGGCTACGGCGATCGTCGTCGCGACGATCGACAGCACCGCCCACACCACCAGCGCCGCGATCGCGCCGCCGTTCGCGGCGATGAGGCCGGTGAACGCCGGAGCGGTGGGGAGTGCAGCTCCGATTCCTGCCAGCCAGCCCGGCACCGTGGAGATGAGGCCGGTGGCCACGGCGAGCACGCCGATCAGTGCGCTGATCCAGCGCCCGATTCCACCGAACAGGGCGACGAGGGCTTGATTCACCGCGGCGAAGACGATGCCGGACAGCACTGCGGTCCCGGCGAAGGCCCACCATTCCGCGGCACCGTATCCGGCGACGATCTGCACGATGAGCGCCACCAGCAGGCCCTGTGCAGCACCGATCAACGCCGCGGGGGTGAAGGCGCGGAGGGTGAGGGCCGCGGAGGAGCGCCGTGAGGTCAGTGTCCGCTCGGTGTGGGCACGCATCACGATGAACGAGGCGAGCCCGCCGAACCACAGCACCACGGCGGCGAGCAGCGGGATCGCGGTCGGGCCGAAGATCGTGCCCGTCGTCGCGTTGCTCGACACGGGGTCGGCGATGACGGAGGCCAGTGAGGTCGACTCCTCGTCGCTGAACGACGGCAGCGAGTCGGCGGCGGTGCGCAGACCACCGGCGAGGTCGCCCGTGCCGGTGGCCAGAGTGTCGAGCCCCGTGGCGAGCTCCGATGCGCCGGTCGACAGCGCGGTGGCGCCGCCGGACAGTTCCCCAGCGCCGCTGGACAGGGCGCGCGCGCCCGCGCTCGACTGGTCGACGCCGCCGGCGAGCTGGGTGAGGCCGCCCGCGAGAGCGGTCGCGCCGTCGCCGGCCTGACGCATCTGAGACGCGAGTTCAGCGGAAGCGGCGGCATCGAACTGTGTGAGCGCGTAGACAGTGCCGCTGGCAGCACCTGATGCCTGGGCGGCGGCTTTATCGAGGGCCGCGGCGTCGGCGGATGCGGTCTGGAGTCCCGTGCAGAGAGCGGGAGTGGCGTCCGCGTCGCAGGTCCCGAGGAGATTCGCCAGTTGGGCGGACAGGGACGACGCTTTTTCGGCGACCTGCCCTGTCGCGGTTGCGCTGCCATTCGCGGCGCCGTACACGGGATCGGCGACGATGCCGTTCGCCTCCAGGGCGGCCGCGCCGCCGGTCAGGCCCGAACCGATCTGCGCCGCACCGGATGCGGCACCACGGGTGTTCTGGGCGATCGTGTCGAGCCCGTTCGCGAGATCCGTCGCTCCGGATCCGAGCTGCGAAGCTCCGGAGGCGAGCTTCGTCGCCCCATCGGGAATTGCGGCGGCGCCGGTCGCGGCACCCCGAGCCCCGGAGGCGAGCTCGGCGGCACCAGACGCGGCCTCGCCGATCTGGTCTCCGATCGTCGTGAAGCCGACGAGCACGTTCTCCATCGTCGCTTCGCTGAGCATGGTGCCCATCGTCGATGCGGCGACCGAAGCGATCTGCCCGGTGATGAGATCGTCGGCGACGAGCCCGTCCTCGGGCGTGGTCACAGTGATGGTGGCCTTCTCCGCTTTGTCGGCCGCGGATCCGCCGCCGTCGGCGATCGCCTGCCCCGAAGAAGTGGCAGCAGCCGAGAAGCTCTCCGGGATCGTGATGACGGCCTGATAGGAACCGTCCGCGAGCCCCGCAGCTGCGTCGTCTTCGTTGGAGATCACCCAGGTCAGGTTCGAGTCCAGGTCGTCTGATCCCTCGACGAGACCGGATGCCAGCTGACGCCCCAACGGGGCGAGTTGCCCATCGACCTTCACCGGCTCGTCGAGGTTGACGATCGCGGCGGTCATCGAATCCAGGCGCTCGGTCGGATTCTGGAGGGCTGCGACCAGGATGCCGCCGACGGCGGCCGGCAGCAGCAGGATCCCGAGGATCGTGAGCCACGTGATGGGCTTGCGGGAGCGTGCGCGCTCGATGGAGAGGGTCATGCGTTCACCTCGGTTGATTCGGCGGATGCTTCCGGACTGATGATCGTGGCGGGTGTGCGCAGGTCGACGACGGATGCCGCGCCGCGGCCGGCGTCTGCCAGTAGGGCCCGCGCAGCATCCGCATCCATTGCCGAGGCGAACACGGCGACCTCCGACCCGGCGTCGCGCAACCGGGCGATGAGCTGGTCGCGCGCAGCGCCGGACATCCGGTCGATGCCGTCGATCACGACCAGGCTCGTGCGCCCGCGCAGGGCCTCGTCGAGGTCGCGGACGGCGGTGTCTGGGTCGTCGATGAGCACGCAGCCGACGTGGGCGCGCACCCAGGCGGCACGTCCGGGAAGCAGATGTCCCGCGGTGCGCAGGCGTCCGGCCTCCGGAGCCACCCGGCCCGTCACGGTCAGAGCGAGTGCACGCAGCGTGCCGCGCGAGGCGCCGGTCGCCACGAGCGTTCCCCCGGGTGCGAGGCGCAGCGACACGGGCGCGGCACCCGCGATGGGGAGCTCGTCGGCGGCGATCACGGAATCGTCGCCGGGCCAGGCCGCGAGGTGGCGTTCGCGTTCGACGGCCTCTCCCTCGATGTCGACGCTCGGCAGGATCCGCTCCAGCCACGCCGGGATCTGCCAGGCGCGCTCGCCGAGGATCGCCATCAGGGCGGGGATCAGCGTCATCCGCACGAGGAACGCGTCGATCGCGATGCCGGCCGCGAGGCCGAGGGCGATCGGCTTCAGCGACGAGTCGCCTTCCGGGACGAACGCCACGAACACGGCGAACATGATCAGGCCCGCGGCGGTGACGACCTTCGCCGAGCCGGTGAAGCCGGTGCGAACAGCGCGCAGTGCGGCCTCTCGCCGGGTCTCCGGATCCTTCGACAGGGGGTCGTGCACATAGTCCTCTCGCATCCGCGAGACGAGGAACACCTGGTAGTCCATGGCCAATCCGAAGAGCACGCCCATCAGGACGATCGGCATGAAGCTGATGATCGGGCCGACCTTCGCCACGTGCAGGGCATCGGCGAACCAGCCCCACTCGAACACGGCGGCGACGACGCCGAATGCGGCGACGATCGACAGCAGGTAGCCGAACGCTGCGGTGAGCGGCACCCAGAGCGATCGGAAGACGATCGTGAGCAGGATCAGCGAGAGCCCGATCACGAAGATGCCGAACGGCAGGAGCGCCGCGCCGAGCTGATCGGAGATGTCGATTCCCACAGCTGTGAAGCCGGTGACCTTCAGATCGATGCCGAATTCATCGAGCCACTCGTCGTGATGCGAGCGCAGCTCGCGCACGAGGTCGGCGGTCGCGGGGTCGTCGGGCGCGGTCTCCGGGATGACCTGCACGATTCCGGTGTCAGCGGTCTCGTTCGGAGTCGAGAGCGCGACCTCTCGCACGCCGTCGACCTGGGCCACGGCATCGCCGAGGTCCTCCATGAGGGCGAGCGGGTCGGTCGACGTGACGATGGTCCCGGTGAGGATGAGCGGGCCGTTGAAGCCAGGGCCGAACTGTTCGCCGACGAGGTCGTAGCTCTGCCGCGCTTCGGAGTCCTGGGGGAGCACTCCGGCGTTGGGTAGAGCGAGGTTGAGGCTGAGCGCGGGGATGGCCACGATGCCCAGGCCGATGATCACGGCGAGGGACGTCAGCACCGGACGCCGGGTCACACCCTCGACCCAGCGCGCGCTGGCGGCGCGGCGCGGCGCGCGAACGGGGGCGCCCTTCTTCGGCATCCGCACCTTCTTGGGCCGACCAGCGACCCTGCCCTTCATGAACCCGAGGAGCGCGGGCGTCAGGGTCACCGCGATCGCGACGGCGATGGCGACGGCGACGGATGCGGCGATGCCCATCGTCGTCAGGAACGGGATGCCGGCGAAACCGAGACCGATCAGCGCGATGAGCACCGTGATCCCGGCGAACACGACGGCAGAGCCGGCGGTGCCGACCGCGCGGGCGGCGGACTCTTCCGGATCCACTCCGTCGCGGACCTGATCCTGGTGCCGCGCCATGATGAACAGCGCGTAGTCGATCCCGACCGCGAGTCCCAGCATCAGCGCCAGCAGCGGCGTGGTCGAGGAGACGGTCGCAAAGGCGGTGGCGGCGAAGATGCCGGCCATCGAGATTCCGACTCCCAGGATCGCGGTGAGCAGGGGGAGGCCGGCGACCACGAACGAGCGGAACGTGACGATGAGCACCAGGAGCGCGATCAGGAGACCGACGGCCTCGGTGATCGTGATCGTGGGCATGGACAGCGCGAACAGGTCGCCGCCGAGCTGTGTCTGGCTGCCGTCCGGAAGCGCGGCCGCCAGGTCGTCGACGGCGGCGTTCAGGACGTCTTTCGTCTCGGCGGAGACATCGCTCGCCTCGCCGTCGAACTGCAGGCGCACGATGGCGGCGGTCTCGTCTTCATTGACCATGCCCGTGACCATTTCGTCGTAGGGCGAGGTCACCGCGAGCACTTCGTCGAGGTCGGACAGATCGTCCACCGTGTCTTCTATGTGCTCGCGATAGGCGTCATCGGTGACGTGATCACCGTCGGCCGCGACGACGATGAACTGCGCGTTGGTTCCACTCACCTGCGGGAACGAGCGGGAGAGCTGCTCGAGGCCCGCCTGCGATTCGGTTCCGGGGATCGAGAAGCTGTTGTCGGTACCGGCGCCCAGCACGAGCGCGCCGGTGCCGGCGAGGCCGAGCGCGAGCAGCCAGGACGCGAGCACGCGCCACGGATGCCGATACGACCAGCGTCCGAGCGAGGACAGGAGAGTGGACACGCGGTTCCTCCGTCGATCCGATTTGGATACACGGATGTATCCGATACATACATGTATCGTAGGGTCATCAGCGCGCGAAAGGCTGTGCACCGGGTGTGAGACATCCGCGCGGTGGTCGTGCGAGAGTGAAGGCTGGAGGTTTCGATGACGACACCGGCTACCCGGAGCCGCGAGAACACGCGCGCCCGTCTGTTGGAGGCTGCGGCTCAGGTCTTCGCCGAAGTCGGCCTCGAAGGAGCGACGGTCGAGGCCGTCTGCGAGCGCGCCGGTTTCACGCGCGGCGCCTTCTACTCGAACTTCGAATCCAAGGACGAGCTCTTCCTGATGCTCGCCGGCAGCGTCGCCGAGGTACGGGTGAGCGCCGTGCGGGCGCGCGTCGCCGAACTCGCGGTGAGCGGTGCGCTCGCTGATGGATGCGACCCCGTCGAGCTCGTGCAGCAGGTGATGGACTCGGGCGGCGATGATCGCCTCGGCGTGATGATGATGAGCGAGATCCGCATCCGCGCGCTCCGCGATCCCTCATTCGGTGCGGCCTACCTCGCGCAGGAGCGGGAGATGGTGTCGAGCATCGCCGAGATCATCACCGACATCGTCGCCGAAGGCACGTTCCGGCTGCGACTGCCCGCCGAGACCGCGGCCCGGATGCTCATGATCGTCTGGGAGGGGATGACGGTGCGCGGTGCGATGGCGGGACACGACGCAGCCCAGCTTCGTCATGCCGGCAGCGAGGAACTCGGCCGGCTCGTGGAGCTGCTGCTGCTGGAGAGGTGAGGTCGGTCGCGAACCGACGTCAGCGCGCCGCGAGAACCTCGTAGCAGCGCTCGAGCCGCGCCAGCCACCACTCGCGTCGATCGGCGGATGCCGCGAGGCGCTCCAGGGCCGCAGCATCCGGAGTCACCCGCCCGACCGGAATGCTGCCGTTCTCCGCCCGGAAGTCCGCGACGTCGTCGAGGAAGAGCGAAGACGTGCCGAGGCCGCAGTCGTAGTCGAGTCGCGGGAGGGCCGCCGCCAGCGTCACGCCCTGCGACAGGCCGATGGCCGTGTCGAGGGCGCTGGACACGACGGCCGGGAGACCCGCCGCGGTGACGAGTTGCAGGGCGTGCGTGACCCCGCCGAGCGGCTGCGCCTTGATCACGAGCAGATCCGCAGCACCGGCGCGCGCGACGGCGAGGGGATCCGATGACTTCCGCACACTCTCGTCTGCGGCGACAGGGATGCCCATGTACTTCACCCGCTGTCGCAGCTCGGCGAGCTCCGGCACGGTCGCGCACGGCTGTTCGACGTACTCGAGGTCGAACTCGTTCAGGGCGTGGACGGCGCGTTCCGCCTCATCGACGTTCCACGCACCGTTGGCATCGATGCGGATGCGCCCCTCCGGTCCCATGACTTCGCGCACCGCGCGAACCCGGGCGATGTCGTCGGAGAGGGCCTGTCCCGGTTCTGCGACCTTGACCTTGGTCGTGCGGCATCCGGCGAATCGCGACAGTACTTCGGCGACGCGGGCCGCGTCGACGGCCGGAACAGTCGCGTTCACGTTGACCCGGTCGCGCAGCGGCTCCGGCTGTGCACGCCAGGCGAAGTCGATCGCGGCTGACAGCCAGACGGATGCCTCGTCGTCGCCGTACTCGAGGAACGGCGAGAATTCCGCCCATCCCTCCGGTCCTTCGAACAGGAGCGCCTCCCTGGTGTCGACGCCGCGGAAGCGCGTGTGCATCGGGAGTGCGACCACCCTGGCCGAATCGAGGAGATCTGCGAGCGTCGTCGGGAGCATGTGCCCATTGTGCCCCGTCGACGCCGTCACGCGGCATCCGCGCCGCCCGCGCGCCGGTTCATGACTCAGGAGAATTCGTCGCTCGAGGTGGCGTGCGATGCGATGATCGGCGTGTTGCCGGGGACGCTGCGGGTCCTTCTAGAAATTTCTCCTGAGTTATGAACCATGCTCCTGGTCAGCCGAGGAGGCGCTTCTGCAGTTCGCCCATCCGCTCGCTCGGGCGGAAGCCGAGCAGGATGTTCACGGCCAGCATGTGCGCGTTCGACTCGGCGTTGTAGGTGTAGACGGCGCGGGCCTGCGGTGCCTCGTGCTGCAGCATCCGCAGGTTCGCCAGTTTCACCGCCGTGCCCAGCCGGTGCCCGCGGTCGGCGCCGCGAACCAGGGTGCCCCATTGGTAGGCGTTGCCGTCGTCGCCGGAGACCACCAGCTGCGTGTACGCCGCTGCTGAACCGTCTGCCGCCAGAGCGATCGTGCCGAAGGATGTACGGCTCTGTCGTTCGATGAGTTCTTCCGACTCGCGGATGCTGCTGACGTCTGGCGTGACCGGCTCGATGTCGAGATCGCCGCTCGGCGCTTCGGTATCGACCGATGCATCGAGGATCGCCCAGCCCTCGACGACGTCATCGGGCACGCGGCCGACCCAGCTGCGGATCTCGTAACCCGCGATCGCATCAGCGATGTCTGCCTCGATGCGGTCCAAGAGAGCGGGGTCGACCGGGAGAGGCAGGCGGCTCTGCAGATCGCCGAGCGCGAGCGTGTATCCATGCCGCCGAGCGAACTCTCGGCCGGGTGCGCCGGCTCCCTCGGGCCCGAGCTCGTGCGGCCACGACGCCGCCGACTGCGCGGTGGTGCGGTCGGCGTTCAGCGCCTCGCCCTCGAGGAACGCCAACGCCGTGGAGCCGAAACCGCGGCGTCGGTGTTCCGGGCGGACGCACACCGCGAGGTGCGCGATGTGCGTGTTGTCCTTGCGGGGCAGCGCCAGACTTGCTGATCCGACGACGAGGCCGTCCGAGCGCAGGAGGAAAGCGCGGCGCTCCACCACCGTCGAGTCCTGCTGCAGTTCGCTGCGCGATTCCTCGCGACTCCACAGCGGCGCGGCGGGGCCGCGATCCGCGCGTTCGGCCGTGGCGTAGGCATCCCACCAGGCATCGACCGCGGCGTCGTCGAACGGGTCGATGCGTGTGATCTCCACTGACATGAAACCCACGCTAGCGGTCTCGTTCCAACGTCGGTCGCGGCTCAGGCGAGCCGGTCATTGAAGCGCACAGGAATGTGTCGTTGACAATAGTGTGTGACGCACAGTAATGTGATGAACATGAACGAGATCCTCGATACGCACCTGCAGGAACTGCGGCGCGGCACGATCGTGCTGGCGTGCCTGCAGCTGCTGCGCGCCCCGGGGTACGGCTACGGACTGCTCGAAGATCTCGAGCGCCGCGGCTTCGCCACCGACGCCAACACGCTCTACCCGCTGCTCCGCCGTCTGGAGAAGCAGGAGTACCTCACGAGCGAGTGGAACACCGACGAGGCGCGGCCTCGCAAGTTCTACCGCACCTCGGATGCCGGCATGCGCCTCGCCGACACCCTCACCGACGAATGGCGATCGCTGACCACTGCGATCGCGGGTCTCACCGCAGAGGAGAACTGAGATGTCCACGAACACACTGACCGAGCGCTACATCGCGGCCACGGTCAAGAGCCTGACGCCGACCGCGCAGGACGACGTCCGCGCCGAACTCGAGGCGTCGATCTCCGACGCCGTCGAAGCGCGCGTCGAGCAGGGCGAGAGCCGGACGGATGCCGAGCGCGCCGTCCTCACCGAGCTCGGCGACCCCGGCATTCTGGCCGCCGGCTACGCCGATCAGCCGCTGCACCTGATCGGTCCGAAGTACTTCCTGACCTGGTGGCGCCTGCTGAAGCTCCTGCTGGTCATCGTGCCGATCTGCGCGATGGGCGGCGTCGCGCTCGCGCAGGCGCTGGACCGAGCCTCCGTCGGCGAGATCATCGGCGCCGCGATCGGCGTGGGCATCTCGGTCATCGTGCACGTCTGCTTCTGGGTGACGCTGGTCTTCTTCGTGCTCGAGCGCACCGGCGCCGACACCGGGGTGAAATGGGATGTCGACCAGCTGCCGGAACCGACGCCGAGCGGCGCAGGGCGGGCAGACGCCATCGCGTCACTCGTGTTCCTCGCGATCGGGGTCGGGGCGGTGTTCTGGGATGCCTTCATCGGGTTCTTCCCGACCGGCGGCGATCCCATTCCGCTGCTGAACCCGGGACTGTGGCCGTGGGGGATCAGCCTCTTCTTCGCACTGATCGTGGCTGAGGCGCTGCTGTCGGTCGCCGTGTACGCGAAGCGGCGGTGGACCGTCGGCGCTGCGGTGATCAACACCCTGCTGGCCGTCGCCTTCGCCGTCTGGTCGGTCACGCTGCTCGTGCGCGGCGAGCTGATCAACCCGCAGTTCCTGAGCTTCGTCTTCACCGGCAACGGGGTCGAGAGCGACACGATGGAAGTCCTCACCGTCATCACCGGCTTCGCCCTCGTGGCGTTCGCCGCGTGGGATGCGGTGGACGGCTGGATCAAGACCATGCGTGCGCGCCGCGCGTGATCCGCATCGTCAGGAAGCGCCGCCTCTCCCGGGAGGCGGCGCTCCCTGCGTGGTGAGGGCGAGGTGAGGAATAGGCTGGATCCCGTGGCCAACGCATTCGTCTCCGACCTGTTCGATCCCGCCGAATGGGTGCTCGCGCCCGGTGTCGACGGAAAGAGTGCCGCCGAGTACACCGACATCACCGCGCACGTCTCGCACGACGGTGGCGTCGCCCGCATCGCGTTCAACCGCCCTGAGGTGCGCAACGCCTTCCGCCCGCACACCGTCGACGAGCTCTACCGGGCTCTCGACATCGCGCGCCAGGATCCGAAGATCGGCGCCGTGCTCCTCACCGGAAACGGGCCGAGCCCGAAGGACGGCGGCTGGGCGTTCTGCTCCGGTGGCGATCAGCGCATCCGCGGTCGCGACGGCTACAAGTACTCCGACGACGAGACGGCTGTGCAGAACCCGGCGCGAGCAGGGCGCCTGCACATCCTCGAGGTGCAACGCCTCATCCGCTTCATGCCCAAGGTCGTCATCGCTGTCGTTCCCGGCTGGGCTGCCGGTGGCGGGCACTCCCTGCACGTCGTCTGCGACCTGACCATCGCGAGCGCCGAAGAGGCGCGGTTCAAGCAGACGGATGCCGACGTCGGATCCTTCGACGCCGGCTACGGCTCGGCGTACATGGCGCGCCAGACCGGACAGAAGTTCGCGCGCGAGGTGTTCTTCCTCGCCGAGGAGTACTCGGCGCAGCGCGCCTATGAAGCAGGCGCTGTGAACCGCGTCGTCCCGCACGCCGAACTCGAGCGTGAAGCGCTGAAGATGGCGCGCACCGTGCTCACCAAATCGCCCACCGCGATCCGCATGCTGAAGTTCGCCTTCAACGCCGTCGACGACGGTCTCGTCGGCCAGCAGGTCTTCGCCGGTGAGGCCACCCGCCTCGCATACGGCACCGACGAGGCGGTCGAGGGGCGCGACTCCTTCCTCGAGAAGCGCGACCCGGACTGGTCCTCCTTCCCCTGGCACTACTAGGCCGTCATGTCATCGATCGCGCACGACCCGCTCCCGACCAGAACTGTGGAGAGCAGATCATGCCTGCGGGGGAGTGACGGATGGTCTCGCTGATTCCGACGGATGCCGACGACCCCGTCGAGGTGTTCGCCGCACTGCGCCACGCCCTCGACGGCGGGCCGGCGCTCGGATTCGGAATGCTCGCCGGCGCGCCGGAGCGGGTGCCGGACGGCACAGCGGCGGTCATCGCGACCTCCGGATCCAGCGGCGTCCCGAAGAGGGTCTCACTGAGCGGCGAAGCGCTGCGGGCGAGCGCAGAGGCGACCGCGGCTCGGATCGGCAGCGGGCGCTGGTTGCTGGCTCTCCCGGTGGGTTACGTCGCCGGGCTCCAGGTGCTGGTGCGCTCGGCGCTCGCCGGTACCGAGCCCGTCGCGCCGGAGGGGCGGTTCTCTCCCAGCTCGTTCGCAGAGGCGACGCTGTCGATGGTGCGCCGGGGCGACGAAGCGCTGTTCACCGCTCTCGTGCCGGCGCAGCTCGCCACGCTCCTCGATGCGGCTGACGAACCAGGGGTACGTGCGGCACTGCGGGCGTACCGGGCGATCCTCGTCGGCGGCCAGGCGCTGCCCGAGCCACTGCGGGAGCGGGCCGCTGATCTCGGTGCTCCGCTCGTGCGCACCTACGGATCGACCGAGACGAGCGGCGGGTGCGTCTACGACGGCGTGCCGCTCGACACGGTCGCTGTGCACGCCGTCGATGGCGAGCTGCACCTCGCCGGCCCGATGCTCGCCGACGGCTATCTCGGCGATGCAGAGTTGACGGCGCGAACGTTCGTGCGCGACCGGCACGGCATCCGCTGGTACCGCACCGGCGATCTCGGGCTCGTCGACGAGGACGGCATTGTGCGGGTGCACGGCAGGGCCGACAACGTCATCGTCTCGGGCGGCATCAACATCTCACTCGACCGCGTCGAGCGCATCGTGCGCCTGGTGCCAGGGCTGCATCAGGCGGTGGTCGTCGGGGTGGAGGACGCACGCTGGGGAGAGGCATCCGTCATCGTCGCCGCCCGCGGTGAGGCGCTCCGCCGCAGCGAGTCCGAGCAGCTGGCCCATGCCCGCGAGGTGGTGGCTGCCGAGCTCGGCAAGCACGCCAGACCCGCGCGGCTCATCCTCGTGGACGAGTTGGCGACGCTCCCATCCGGCAAGCCCGATCGCGACAGCATCCGTCGGGCCGTCGCCGACCTGCACTGACCGCCGACCGATCGCCGCTGATCGGCCTGCCAGAATGGCACGCATGG
The DNA here is from genome assembly GCF_038397725.1 of Microbacterium sp. LWO13-1.2. Lineage (NCBI taxonomy): Bacteria > Bacillati > Actinomycetota > Actinomycetes > Micrococcales > Microbacteriaceae > Microbacterium > Microbacterium sp. LWO13-1.2. The sequence goes on along the minus strand of NZ_CP151634.1, from coordinate 161,691 downwards.
CCTCGTACACGCACGGACATCACGAATCCGTCCTCCGTTCGCACAACACCAGGAACATCGCGAATTCGGCGGAGTACCTCCGGCCCCACCTCGGCGCCTCGACGCGACTTCTCGACGTGGGAGCGGGACCGGGCACGATCACGATGGACTTCGCCAGCGTCGTCGATCGGGTCACCGCGACGGAGATCGATGATGCGGCGCTGTCGCTGTCGCGCGAACTCGCCGCGAGCCGTGGGGTGACGAACGTCGACTTCTCCGTCGAGGACGTGCACGCCCTGAGCTTGGCCGATGACAGCTTCGACGTCGTGCACGCGCATCAGGTGCTGCAGCACGTGGCTGACCCGGTGCAGGCGTTGCGTGAGATGCGCCGTGTCACGGTGCCCGGTGGCATCGTCGCCGCGCGCGACGCCGACTATGCGGGCTTCATCTGGTTCCCGCTGCTTCCGGAGCTGGATCGGTGGCTCGAGCTCTATCGCGCTGCGGCACGGGCGAACGGCGGAGAGCCCGACGCCGGCCGGCAGCTGCTGTCCTGGGCGCGGCAGGCGGGTTTCACGGATGTCCGCGCCACCGCGTCGACCTGGTGCTACGCGACGCCGGACGAACGCGCGTGGTGGGGCGGGATGTGGGCAGACCGTATTCTCGAGTCCGCGTTGGCCAGGCAGTTGGTGCGGGAGGGTCGCGCGACCACCACGGATCTGCAGGCGATCAGCGACGCGTGGAAGCGCTGGGCGGATGCCGAAGACGGCTGGTACCTCGTGCCCCACGGCGAGATCCTCTGCCGCGCCTGACGTCCGCCGCGGGATACATCTCGAGGCGGATGCGGGAAGCGCGCGGCGCCGCGTAGCGTAGGGGAGTGATCCGCCCCGTCTCCCGTACCTGGCTCGTGCTCGACATCGTCGGCGCGGTCATCGGCTTCGCCGTGACGGCGCCGCTGTCCTTCCTTGCCGGTACGAATGAGCTGAGCGTCTGGATCCACTCCGGTCCCATCGCCGTCACGATCTATGTCGTCGTCGGCGTGATCCTTTGGGGTGCGGCCGCGATCAGTCGCCTCTCGCCCGCGCTCGCCCTCGGAATCGCGTGGATCGGGGCGGTCATCCAGATGGGGGCTGGGCTCCCGCCGTCTGCGTACAACATCGCCATTCTCCTCGTCCTGTTCGCGACATCGGCATGGGGAAGCAGGCGGGTGCTGTGGATCGGCGGCGTCTCGGCACTCGTTGGCGGGGTGCTGGGCGGCATCTACTTCGCGTTGATCTGGTCAGGACTTCTGACCGATGCCTCGAGCACCCTGAGGGTCGCGACGAGTGCGGCGCTGATCGGCTCGGTCTTCGTGCTCGCGATGGTGATGTCGTGGGGGACCGGACTGCTGTGGCGAGTGGTGGTGAAGGGGCGGGAGACGCAGGTGGCCAAGGCCCAGGCCGAAGCCGTCGCCGCGGAGGAGCAGGAACGAGTGCGGATCGCCCGGGACATGCACGACATCGTCGCGCACTCACTCGCGGTCGTGATCGCCCAAGCCGACGGCGCGCGCTACGCGGCCGCCGTGCAGCCCGAGCTGGCGCAGGAAGCCCTGGGTACGATCGCGCAGACCGCACGCGGTGCGCTCTCCGATGTCCGGATGCTGCTCACCCAGCTCCGCCATCGCCAGGGCGACGGCCCGCAACCGACGCTGGCCGACCTCGAGACGCTGTTCGCGCAGGTGCGGCACGCCGGGGTCGAGCCCCGCATCACCGTCGATCCGATGCCTCCGGGCGAGCCGCCGGCGGCGATCCAGCTCGCGGTGTATCGCATCCTGCAGGAGGCGCTCACGAACGCGATCCGGCACGGCGACGGCGCGGTCGACGTGCACCTCGCCTGGCTCCTTGATCGCGTCGACATCCAGGTGCGCAACACCGTGACCGGCGAGCGGGTCGTCGGCCAGGGAGGGCACGGCGTCATCGGCATGCGCGAGCGCGCGCAACTCGTCGGCGGTAACCTGCAGGCTGAGCATCAGGGCGCACAGTTCGTCGTCCGGGCGACGCTCCCCATCGGAGGCAGGGCATGATCAGGGTCGTTCTCGTGGATGATCAGGCGCTGTTCCGTGCCGGCATCCGCATGCTCGTCGCCTCCCAACCCGACCTCGATGTCGTCGGCGAAGCGGGAGACGGCCGTCAGGCCCTCGACGTGGTGCGGGAGACCCGGCCCGACGTCGTGCTGATGGATATCCGGATGCCGGTGATGGACGGGCTCACCGCGACGGCGGAGATCCTCTCCCAGCCCGATCCACCGCGCATCGTGATGCTCACGACCTTCGACCTCGACGAGGCCGCCGCGCGGGCGATCCGCCAGGGGGCGAGCGGCTTTCTGCTGAAGGACGCCGATCCGGAGTTCCTGCTCGCCGCGATCCGCACCGTGCATTCGGGGTCGTCGGTGATCGCGGCATCCGCCACCCGCGACCTCTTCCAGCACTTCACCGAGGCGCCGAAGCCGGTTCCGCCTCAGTACGCCGACCTCACCGACCGCGAACGGGAGATCTTCGCTCTCGCCGCTCGGGGTCTGTCGAATGCCGAGATCGCTGCCCGTGAGTACCTCAGCGAGGCGACCGTGAAGACGCACATCAGCAGGATCCTCGCCAAGCTGGCGCTGCGTGATCGGGTGCAGCTGGTGGTGTTCGCGTTCGAGCACGGGCTGAACTGAGCGGCCGGCCTGCGGCCGAGGGCGTCACAGCCCCTGACCGGCATCCCACAGACGCTCGGTCCGACCCGCCAGCATCGCGTCGAGCGACACGGCCTGGGCGTCCGTGAGCGAGGCGACGTAGTCGATGATGCCGCGGCCACGGGCGAAAGCATGGAGTTCCGTGGCGGTGTGCGTCTCGAGCAGCTCCGGCGCATCTTTCCGCAACCGGCGATAGTCGTCGTCGGCGAGCTGCACGAGGTCGAGCAGTCGGCGCGGGGCGCGGCGGGCGTCGAGGGGGTCGTCGAGCCAGGCGGCGAAGCCGCTGACGAGCCGCTCCAGGACGCTGGCCTGTCCGCGCTGGTAGACGGTGAGATCCGGGCGTTCGAGGATGAACCGCTCGTGCAGAAACTTGAGCACTGCGACCTCGTGCCAGGCCTGCCGGTTCAGGCTGACGTGGCCCGAGCGGATGTCGGGGTTCCGGTGCACTTCGATCGACGACTGCAGGCGCGCGATCCATGCCGTCGTGAATCTCGCGAGGGACCGCTCGCTGGAGAGGGAGCCATCGAACGGTTCGGCGAGGAGCCCGTCGATCACCTCGGCGCCGACCTTCGCCACGGCTGCGCCGAAGGCATCCGCATCCGCGATCCAGCCGTCTTTGCCGCGGAGCCGGCGCCAGAGCAGCTCGAGCGAGTGCCCCGGAGTCCTGGTATCGGCGGCGAGGAAGTCCTGGTCGGCGACGCGGAGCCGGGTGAGGTCGCGGTGCCAAGCCCGGAACTCGGTGGAAAGCGTCGTGGGGGTCAGTAGGCCGGCGCGATAGAAGTCCTCGAGATCGTGCAGCGAGTAGGCGATGTCGTCGGAGATGTCCATGATGGAGCACTCGGCCGTCTGCTGTCCCTCGCCGATCAGGGGATAGGCGGCGAGCGCCTGACGTGCGTCCTGCTCGTCGACCGCGTAGTAGTTGAACTTGCTCGTGCCGCCGCGGCGGATTCCGCCGAGGCCGCGCCGCCAGGGGTACTTCAGCACGGCGGCGCGCACCGCCGCGGTGAGATTGAGTCCGACGCCCGGGCGATCGTGCTCGTCGAGGCGGGTGAGGATGCGGTAGGTCTGCGCGTTCCCCTCGAATCCCTCGGTCAGCCCGAACCGGGCGCGCGCCAGGCGATCGAGAGTGTGCTCACCCAGGTGCCCGAACGGGGGATGACCGAGGTCGTGCGCTGCTGCGGCGGCCTGGACCACGACCGGATGCGCGCCGCCGAGCTCGGCGACGATCCGGCTCGCCTCGTCGGTACGCGTCGACAGGTGCGTCGCGATCGCCCGTGCCACGGCCGCGACCTTGATCGAATGGGTGAGCCTGTTGTGCACGGCGAGCCCGGCGCCGGTCTGCGAGATCACCTGGGTGACCGCGGAGAGCCGTGAGTAGAAGGGGGAGAAGCGGATGCGCTCCACGTCGACGCGGAAGTGCGGGTGCCCCTCGGCGCGCTGGAACTCGTCGAGCATCTCCGGCATGCGTCGGGTCTGGCGGGGGTCGAGTCCGTCTTGAGGCATGAGGTCAGTGTGTCATCCGCCGCGCTGCGTTGCGAAGAGGGTGGCGTCAGCGGAGCTTCGCGCGTCCCGCCGGACTCATCCGACGCAGGAGCAGCGGCGCGGCGAGTCCGTGCAGGACGATGCTGCCGACGACGGTGACGACCATCACCACCAGTACGAGTTCTCCCTGCTCGTCGGGCAGCGCGTTGTAAGCGAGCAGGCCGAACACGATCGATGCGGTGCCGCGCGGTCCGAGTGCACCGATGAGCAACCGCTCGCGCGGCGCGACGGAACTGCCCATCAGCGACAGATACACCGGGACGATCCGCAGCACGGTCAACGCGAGCAGTGCCAGCAGGACCACGTCCCAGCCCACTCCCGCCGAGAACGCGAGCAGTGCAGCGCCGCCCAGGATGAACCAGACGAAGTTCGCCGCGAGCGTGCCGGTCTCCTCGACGAGGACGAGTTCGTCGTGCGCGACGGCACGTTCCTCCTCGCCACGGGTGCGGGCCATCCGGTAGGCGATGCCGGCGACGAATGCGGCGACGAAGCCGTTTGCCCCGAGGGCGGGGAGGGTCGCGATTCCGTAGGCGATCAGCGGGATCAGCAGCATCACGCCGCGCACACCGGCATCGGAGACCAGTTGATGCCGACGGCACAGCCGCACCAGCGTTCCGCAGACGAAGCCCAGGACCACGCCGAGGAGGATGGCGACCAGCGTCGCCGGAACGGCACCGATGATCGCCTCGCCCACCTGATCCGAGCGCTTGTCGATCTCGGCATCGGAGAGGTCCTTCCCGGCATTGCTCACGATCTCGGCCCAGATCGTCGCGAGCGGCAGCATCATCGCGAAGAGCGGCGAGACGATTCCGTCGTTGTAGCCGCTCTCGACGTTGAGGATCTGTCGTACGCGGTCGGGAATGTAGCGCACCCGCAGGATCTCGGCAGCGGGCGCGAAGTCGGTGGGAAGGATGACGCAGGCGATCACGATCATCAGGAACGGTGCCGTCTCCGGGACCAGCAGCCAGGAGGCCGCTGCCCCGAGCACGAGCGACATCGGCAGTGCGATGAGCACGAGCCGCAGGGTCACTCGCCCCTCGTTGCCGAAGAGCCCGCCCTTGACCTCGATCGCGTCGACGAAGAGCAGCACCGCGAGAATCACCTCAACGATCTTCTCGGTCGGCGGTGCATCGATGGCCGTCGCGAACGCCTCCACATCCCAGATCACGGCGACCGCGCCGAGCACGAGGAGACCGGCGGGGCCGGCCACTCCCCAGCGCTCGAAACGATGCGACACCAGTGACCACAGCACGACGGCGGCGAAGCCGATCAGGACGACAGCAGGCACGACAGGATCCTTTCGTCCTCGGGGCTTCGATGGGGTCCCCGTTGCTGAGAATAGCGGCCCCGAGGATCATCCTTCCGATGTACGCGGATGCTCCGCACGGGCGACGCGTCGGAGCATCCGCTCTCCGTACCGTCGAAAGCATGGAGATCACGACCACCGACCTGGGGCTCGCCGCCCGCGTCCAGCACCTGAAGAAGACCTACGGCACGGGCGAAGGCACCGTGCATGCCCTCGACGGCGTGAGCGTCGGCATCCGCCGCGGCCAGTTCACCGCGATCATGGGCCCTTCCGGCTCCGGCAAATCCACCCTCATGCACATCATGGCGGGCCTGGACAGCCCGACCGAGGGGCGGGCATGGATCGGCGACACCGAGATCACCGGCCTCGGAGACCTCGATCTGACGATCCTGCGTCGCCGTCGCGTCGGCTTCATCTTCCAGGCGTTCAACCTGGTGCCGACCCTCGACGCACTGGGCAACATCATGCTGCCCTTCGAGCTCGACGGACGCCGCCCGAGCGCGATCGAGCGGGCCCGCATCGACGGCCTCATCGAGACCCTCGGGCTCGGATCGCGGCTGCGGCACCGCCCGCACCAGCTCTCCGGCGGTCAGCAGCAGCGCGTGGCGATCGCCAGGGCGCTGGCCACCTCGCCGGACCTCGTCTTCGCGGACGAGCCGACCGGCAACCTCGACTCGAAGACCGGGCGCGAGGTGCTGCGGCTCCTCGCGACAGCCAGCCGTGATCACGGCCAGTCGATCGCGATGGTCACGCATGACGCGATCGCCGCCAGCCATGCCGATCGCGTGCTGTTCCTCGGCGACGGCCGGATCGTCGCCGACCACCCGCGCCAGAGCGCCGAGGAGATCTCGGCGTACATGCTCGCCGCCGAGGTCGCAGCGTGACCGCGGTCGCCGCAGCCACCGTGCCGGAGCGCGCATCGCGCACCGCCGGAGTCGGCTGGCTCCGCGACCGCGGCATGGGGGCGAGCATCCTCGTCGCTGCACTGTCCGCGGGATTCGGTGTCGTGCTCGTCGATGTCACCGCCTACATCGGCGTCGTCCTCCAGGCCGATCCGTACATCGGCGACAGCGGCACGCTCGCCTTCGTCGTCGCCCTGCTTTCGGTTCTGCTCACCGGGGTCGCGATGTACGTCGCGGCGATCGTCACGGCGAACACGTTCGCGACGATCATCGCCGGGCGCACGCGGCAGATCGCTCTCATGCGTCTGATCGGTGCGACCGCGCGCGCGCAGCGCGCCGAGGTCGGCCGGCAGGGATTCATCGTCGGCGTGATCGGCGCAGTCCTGGGTCTGCTCGCCGGTCTCGTGCTGGCCGTGGTCGGAGTTCAGGTCGGCGCGCAGCTGCTCGACAATGCGCCGAGCGGATTCTCGGTGATCCAGCCCCTGATCGCCCTGCCCGCGATCGGCGTCGCCCTCACCACCTGGGCCGCGGCCTGGGCGGGTTCGCGGCGGGTTCTGTCCGTGACGCCGCTGCAGGCGCTCGGCGGTTCGGTCGAGCGTTCTCATGACGACGTCTCCGGTCGGCCGGGGCGGCACGTGGGTGCCTGGGTGCTGCTCATCGCGGGTGCCGCGCTCCTCGCTGCCGGCGTGGTGGTCGGACTCGTCACCCCGCTCGGCGTGGTCGTCGCCTTCGTCGGCGGCATCCTCTCGTTCACCGGGCTCGCGCTCGGGTCGGTGCTGTTCATGCCGCCCGTGCTGCGCCTGGTCGGGCGGATGCTCGGTTCGAGCGCCACCGCCCGACTCGCGGCCGAGAACGCGCTGCGCTACCCGGAGCGATCTTCGCGGATGGCGATCGGCGTGGTCATGGGTGTGACCCTGGTGACGATGTTCGCCGTCGCGATGGAGTCGGCCAAGCAGTTGATGATCAGCCAGGTGGAGGGAGACGTTCCGGCGGAGTTCTTCGCGCCGATGGACGCCTTCGCCGCGATCATGATGGTGCTGGTCGCGATCTCCGCGGTGATCGCCGCCGTCGGCCTGGTCAACCTGCTCACGATCGGTGTCGTGCAGCGTCGGCGGGAGCTGGGATTGCTGCGCTCGATCGGTCTGTCCAACGGGCAGGTGCGCGCGATGGTGCTTCTGGAAGCGACGCACATCACGGTTGCGGCGACGCTCACCGGCCTCGTGCTCGGCGTCGCATACGGATGGATCGCCGCGCAATCGCTGCTCGGATCCGTTCCGACGCCGCCCGATATGAACCCAGCCGGGCTCGTCGCCCCGCAGGTGCCGTGGCTGCCCGTCGTCATCATCGTGCTGGCGACCGCGTTGCTCACCCTGGTGGCTGCGGCGGCTCCGACACGGCTCGCCACGCGGGTCGCGCCGGTGGAGGCGCTCGCCGCGGACTGAGCCGGATCCAGTTCTCGCGGAGGGCCGTCCGAGATCAGGAGCAACGCCCGAGATCAGGAGAGTTTCAGGCAATTCCTCCTGATCTCGGGGCACTCTCCTGATCTCGGGATGCCGGCGCCACCGGCGAATAGGCTGGACGGATGCCTTCGCCGTTCGATCAGTCCACCTATCAGGTCCGTCTCGAGTGGGGCGTCGCAGGCCTCGAGCGCCTCGCCACGGCGGATGTCGTCGTGGTCGTCGACGTGCTTCGCTTCTCCTCGACGGTGGTGGATGCCGTGGCATCCACCACCGAGGTCGTCCTCGCGGACGCTGTGCGCTGGTCGCGGAACGGCGCGGCCGTGGCTTCCGCAGCGTCCGCACCGACGGTTCTCGTCGGCGGTATTCGCAATGCCGCCGCCGTCGCCCGGGCGGTGCAGACCGTGCAGGAGCGGACGGGAGAGCGAACGTCGGTCGCCGTCATCGCCGCGGGCGAACTGGATGCTGAGGGGCTGATGCGGTTCGCTGTGGAGGATCATCTCGGCGCCGGCGCGATCGTCGCCGCGCTGACCGACCTCGGCATCGACCACACCTCACCGGAGGCGGCGGTCGCCGCCGAGGGCTTCCGAGCGCTGTCCGGTGCCCTGCGTCATCTGCTCGGCGCGAGCGGCTCGGGGCGCGAGATCGCCGGTGGCATACCCGCGACGGCGAAGATCGAAGCATCCGGACTCGCGCCGTCGACGGCCGAACAGGCGGCCGCGCTGGACGCGACCGACCTGGTGCCGATGCTGGAGGATGGCCGTTTCGTTCGTTTCAGGTGAACCGCGGCCTCAGATCAGGAGACGCGACCGAGATCAGGAGGATTTCGGCGGAATCCTCCTGATCTCGGGGTGATGTCCTGATCTCGGGCGGCGGGATCGCCGAACCGCCAGCCAGCCCACGCGTGCCCATGCCCCCGCGACGTAGGGTCGAGGCATGAGGTACGTTCCCGCTCTGATCCTCGACGCCGTACTGGTGCTCATCTTCGCCGTGATCGGCCGTGCGTCGCATTCCGAGGACCCGGCAGGATTCCTCCTCACGGCCTGGCCGTTCCTGGTGGCGCTCCTGGTCGGGCACGCGGTCGCCGCGCTCCTTCCGGCGCGGCCGCGGCAGCCGTGGTCGCTCCTCTGGGGCGTGGTCGTCTGGATCGTCACCGTCGCCGGAGGGATGCTGCTCCGCGTCGTCAGCGGAGACACCGCCGAGGTGCCGTTCATCATCGTCGCGACGCTGACCCTCGGAGTCTTCATCGTCGGCTGGCGGGCCGTGACGGCGCTGCTCCGTCGTCGCCGGGCCAGCGCGGAGTAGCAGGGCGAACGTCAGCGCGGCATCTGGGCGGCGAGTCGCGTGTCGGAGCTGATCTCGCGCCGGGTCCAATCGAACTGGAAGCGCGCATCGAAGGTGCGCGAGCAGCGCGCGCATGACGTCGGTCTGCTCGGACGACGGTGCCGATAGGTCACGTGCCCCTCGGGGCAGCGGCCGACCCACGGGGCGAGCTCGACCGCGGTCTCACCGTGATGAGTGGTGCCGCCGACGTAGCCGAGTTCCCTGGCGACGCGCTTCCAGGCCGGTCCGTGCGCGGCGGCGTGCCCGGCGAGGGCGTGCGCCACTTCATGCAGCAGGACCTGATGGATCTCGTCATCCTCGAATCGTGCCGCCAGATATCGCGAGACCGTGATCCGGTTGCGGCTGTAGTCGCACTGTCCGGCGCGGCGCTTGGCGTGGTCGAAGCCGAACGACCAGGACTCGTCGAGGTGAACCCTGATCAGCGCCTCGCCCCAGATGCGCACACGGTCAAGATCGGCCATGCGCTCAGGCTAAGCCATACCGCCGACACTCGGGCCGATCGACGGCTCAGCCGACGAGCTGAGCGGGCCGTCGACGTTCGGCGGCCTCGATTGCGAGCAGCGCCGTCTCCAGTTCGCTGTCGTCGGCACCGGACTCCCGCCGGAGGAACAGCGAACGCTTGAAGCTCTCTCGAGCCTCTTCGTAGTCGCCCGCGTCATAGGCGTTCTTGCCGTGGTGCTGGTGTGCGAAGGCGGCGATCGACAGCCAGCGCTGTCCCTCGGCCTCGGCGGCGCAGGTGGCGAGTTCCTGTTCCGCGGCGGCGTGCGCGCCGCGGTACTGCAGGATCGTCGCGTGGAGAACCCTCGCGCGCAGCACGTCCTTGCGGGTGCCCGCCATGCGTGCCTGACGCACGGCCTCGTCGGCCAACGTCAGCGACTCGTCCAATCGGCCCAGTACCTTCAGCAGCCAGACCCGTTCCAGAAGGGCCGGGAGGCTCCGCTGCGCCTCGATCTCCGAGAGTCGCGCAGCGCAGGCGTCGAGGTCGACCAGCTCACGCAGCGTCTCCTGGTGGTATCCCTGGATCAAACTCATGTCACTCCCTCCGTGTGCGTCCCCGTTCCAGTCTGCCTGTCGATCCGGGCAGGCCAGGGGCGGCACGCCTGGAAGCCGCGGACCCGTCATGGATCTCAGCGATCAGGGCGGCGGAAGGGCTCAGCGCAGGAACAGTGAGGCGTCTGGTCGGGGGGATGCCACCGCATCCGCGTCCGTGACGATGCGCGTGCCCTGCACGAAAGCCTTCACCTCGGCGCCCTGCGCGAGCTTGGCCGGATGGGGGCCGGCGGCGAGGATTCGCGGCAGCCACTCGGTGGGCAGTGCAGTGGCGGATGCCGCCACGACGAGGTTCCCGAATCGGCGCCCCTTGAGCACCTGCGTGTCGGCGAGGATCCCTATCTCGGGCAGCACGTCGGCGATCGTCGCCACCTGCTTGCGGGCGAACGCGAGCCCTGGTCCGTCGGCGACGTTGACGAGCAGCACACCGCCGGGGGCGAGCAGCGTCGAGAGCTCGCGGTAGAACTCGATACTGGTCAGGTGGGCCGGGGTCTGCGCTCCGGAATAGACGTCGGAGACCACGAGGTCGCAGCTGCCAGCCAGCGCCGGCGGCAGGCGACGCACGCCCTCTCGGGCATCGCCGATGCGGATGCGGATCGAGGCCCCCTTCGGCAACGGCAGATGCTCGCGGACGAGTTGGGCCAGCGGCGCCTCCAGCTCGATGACCTGCTGGCGCGAGCCCGGTCGCGTCGCATCGATGTAGCGCGGGATCGTCAGTGCACCCGCACCGAGATGCACCGCCGTGAGAGCGGCACCCGGTGAGGTGAGCTGATCGATGACGGCGCCCATCCGCACGATGTACTCGAAGTGCAGATGCGTCGGATCATCGAGGTCGACGTGCGACTGCGGGGTTCCGTCGACGATGAGCTCGAAGCCGCTGGTGAACTCGGACGGGATGATGCGGGCGATGCCGCCGTGGTCGAGACGGGCTTCGGGATGCTCGGTGTCCTTCGATCGCATCCTGCCCATGAGACGAGACTACGCGCTGCCTGCGTCGAGATGCGGGGCCTGTGCCGCGTCCGGTGTCCGTGACGGCCGGTACGGTTGCCAGCGTGATCGAAGCCCTCCCGGATGCCCCGACCCGTCGCCCTGACATCGAGGACGATTTCGTCGACGGTCCCCGCTCCGACCTGTGGGTCGCGCATTATCTTCCGCACTGGACCACGCCTGACCGCTCCGCCGCGCGGTTCGAGACGGCCGATGACGGGGTGCTGCTGAGGATCGATGCCGACCAGCCGGATTGGAGACCGGAGGACGCACCGATGCGGGTGTCGAACCTGCAGACCGGCGTGCATTCCGGACCTGTCGGCTCATCGGACGGAACGCACCGTCACCGCCCGGACGGGCTGGCGGTCCGTACGGTCACACCTACGCAGCTGCTGTGGGCGCCGAGCTCGGGCCGCGTCGACATCACGGTGAGCGCCAGCCGCGATGGCGGATGCATGCTCGCCGCCTGGCTGGTGGGCACCGAGCACGAGCGGGCGGATGCCGCCGGCGAGATCTGCGTGTTCGAGATCGACGCCGAAGCGATCGGCTCGCACCGCAGCGTGGCACGGTCCGGCGTGAAGGCGCACTCCGACCCGCGCCTCGACACCGACATGGCCGAGGTTCCGCTTCCCTTCGACGCGTCCCGACCCCACACCTGGACGGTGATCTGGGGTGGCGATGAGACCGTGATCGGCTGCGAAGGCGTCGTGGTCCGCCGCATCCCGCAGGCTCCGGACTACCCGTTGTTCCTGCTCATCGACCTCTTCGAAGTGGCGGCACCGGCCGGCTCGTATCCGAAGACGGCCTCGGTGCACCACGTGCGCGGCTGGAACGGACCCTGACCTGAGGTCACCGCTGGTTGCCGACCGAGCAGGTCTCCTGCTCGAGGGATTGCCCGGAGATCTCGGGCGGCAGGGTAGCCCGAACCGCAGGCGCATCCGTCGAGGTCGGTGCAGGTTCAACCGGCGCCGTCGGCGGCACCAGCTCGACGCCTTCGTGCGTCGCGACATCGCCGGTGAGCTGCAGCGGCTGCCCTGCCTTCACCGCGGCCCAGAGCGCGTCTGCCGCCTCCCAGTTCGGAGCGACTTTGATGCCGGGATTGTCGGGGTCATCGACGTTCGGGTACTGCACGAACACGAAGTCGCTGAACGGCACATCGTTCAACGCGAGACCGAGCTCGGCGAGCCGCAGCGGATTCTGCAGCTCCTCGCTGGGGACGATGTTGTCGGCGATCGCATTCGCCAGGCGCAGCACCCTCGGCACATCGGTCAGGGTCTCGGCGCTCAGCACCTTCTTCGCCAGCCGTGACATGTACTGCTGCTGATTCGAGATGCGCGCAAGGTCGCTCTCGTCGCCGACGCCGTGTCGCGTGCGGATGAACGCCAGAGCGTCCGGCCCGGAGATCGTGTGGGTGCCCGGCGGGAGGTCGATACCTGCCTGCTCGTCTCGAATGCCGTCGCCGGCGATGCAGACCTCGACACCACCGATCGCCTCGGTGACCGCCATCACGCCGTCGAAGCCGATCTTCGCAGCGAACTCGATGGGGATGTCGGCGAGATCGCTGACCGTCTTGACCACGCAGGAGATGCCGGCATGATCGAACACGGAGTTCAACGGTGCCTTCGACATGCCTGATGCCTCGGAACCGTCTTCGCGCGTGCAGTCCGGCACCGGAACCATGAGGTCGCGGGGGAGTGAGACGACCGTCACGTTCCTCGGCGCCGCTGAGACGTGCACGAGGAGGTTCACATCGTTGCGGCTGCCCCCATCGGCCTCCGCGCAGCGGGCGCCGAGCAAAGCGGTGGCGCGTTCGCCGCACTCGTCGGTCCCGATGACGAGGATGCTGAACGCCTTGTCGCTCGGGTAGGCGCCGAGCGACGGCGGCGCGACATCCGGAGCATCCTCCAGAGCCACCGCACCGTCCCCGACCCGCCCCAGGATGTCCGTGACGACGAACGCAGAGACGGCGACGGCTGAGACGAGGATCACGCCGAGTGAGATGCCGAGAAGCTTGAGGACGGCGGACAGCGGACCCGGTGACGGGTGGTGCGCATGACGTGCCAGCGTTGCGCGGTCATCGCCGTTTCCCCTACGAGGCATGCCGCGAGCCTACGACGGAAGTTCTTGTCACAGTCCGGCCACATTCTGAGAAAAACTTGCAGGCAATTAGTTAGTCGTGAATACTTATCCCCAGGGTGCGCACCCGATGCCGCCCAGGACGTTTCAAAGAGGAGATCCCTGATGCACAAGCGCATACTTCCGGCCCTGGCGCTCGGCGCCGTTGTCAGCCTCGGCCTCGCGGCCTGCGCTGGCGGGACCGCGCCTGCCGACGGCGGCGGCACCGACGGCGAGGGCAAGGAGCTCACCGTCTGGATCATGAAGGGCACCAACCCCGACTCGACCGCCTTCTACGACGCGGTGTCCGCGGCATTCGAAGAGAAGACCGGAGCGAAGGTCACCATCGAAGAGGTGCAGTGGGCAGATGCCCACGACCGTTTCGTGACGGCGATCGCCGGTGGCACCACGCCCGACATCGCCGAGACCGGCACCACCTGGACGGCTGAGTTCGCCGATGCCGGTGCGCTCGAGGCGATCGGTGAGTACGTCGACGGTGAGAAGGGGCTCCGCGATGATCTGGTCGAGGGGCTCGAGGTCGCCGGGACCTACGACGGCGAGCTCTACGGCATGCCGTGGTACGCGGGTGTCCGCTCGATCGTCTACCGCACCGACGTTTTCGAGGAGCTCGGGCTCAAGGCTCCGGAGAGCTGGGACGACATCATCGCGGCCGGCGATGTCATCAAGGCGGCGAAGCCCGAGATGCTCCCGTTCCCCGTTCCAGGTGACGCGGAGTTCGACGTGTACCCCTGGGTCTGGGGTGCCGGCGGCGAGATCGCAACGCTCAAGGGCGACACCTGGACGAGTGAACTCGACAGCAAGGAGTCGCAGGCGGGCATCGAGTTCTACACCGACCTCGCGCTGAAGCACGGCTTCTCCTCCGCCGGTGCGACCACCTGGAAGGAGACGGATCTGCGCGACGCCTTCACTCAGGGCAACGTCGCCATGATGCTCTCCGGATCGTGGACGCCGAAGGCGCTGGTCGAGGCGAACCCGGAACTCGAGGGCAAGCTGGGCGCCGCTGTCATCCCCGGCGAAGACGAGGGCATCTCGCCGTCGGTCCTCGGCGGATCGCACCTCTCGATCTTCAACACCACGGAGAACGCCGATCTCGCCTGGGAGTTCGTCAACCTGATGACGACCGGTGAGTTCGCGGAGCAGTGGGCCGCCGAGACCGGATACTTCCCGGGCGTCCAGTCCGCGATGGAAGAGGCGTTGGCCTCGACCGACCCGCTCGTCGCTCCGTTCGCGAAGCAGATGGTCGAGGGCGGAGCATCCGTCCCGGTCACTCCGAACTTCGGTGCCGTGCAGGCGAAGAAGACGACCAACGCGATGATCCAGGCGATTCTCAGCGGGCAGAAGGACGTCGCGACCGCGACGAAGGATGCCGCCGCTGAGATGACCGAACTGCTCAACCAGTAGTAGGTACCCGACGATGTCGATGGTGCAGACACCACTGCCGGCCGTGGAAGCGGAGTCATCCGTTTCCACGGCCGGCGGCCGCGCCCGCCGTGGGTTCCCCTGGGCGAAGGCCCGCCCCTGGCTCCTGCTCGCGCCCGGATTGGTCATCCTCGCGGTGCTCATGCTCTGGCCGCTCGTGCAGGTGGTCCTGTATTCGCTGCAGGACTACGGGTTGCGCGAGATCAACACCGGCGAGAACAACTGGATCGGCCTCGGCAACTACATCGAGGCGCTCACCGACTCGACGCTGTGGAGCGTCGTCCTCCCGAACACCGTCGGCTTCGCGGCCGTCGCCGTCTTCGTGACGGTCACGGTCGGAACCCTCGTCGCCCTGCTCCTCGCCCGACTGGGCATCGTGTGGCGCACCATCGTCTCGAGTTGCATCATGGTCGCGTGGGCGATGCCCGCCGTGACCGGCACCTACGTCTGGACCTTCATCTTCGATGCCGACCGGGGCATCTTCAACTCCGTTCTGCAGGATCTCGGCCTCATCGACGGATCGGTGAACTGGTTCACGAACCAGTGGTCCTTCTACGCGATCGTGCTGCTCAACGTCGTCCATCACGGGTTCCCGTTCGTGGCGATCACGGTGCTCGCCGGCCTCCTCGGCGTCTCGAAGGAGATGCTCGAAGCAGCGGCTCTCGACGGCGCCGGCGCCTGGCGGCGCTTCTGGAAGATCATCTTCCCCACGTTGAAGCCGGTGTTCTCGGTCGTCATCATCCTGTCGACGATCTGGGACTTCAAGGTCTTCGCGCAGGTGTACCTGATGCCGGGCGGCGCCGGCTCCAACAGGACCGTGCTCAATCTCGGCGTCTGGTCCTACGTCGAGTCGTTCGGCCAGAACCGTTACGGCTTCGGCGCCGCGCTCGCCGTGCTGCTGACGCTCGTGCTGATCGTGATCACCATCGTGTACATCCGCTCCCTGATGAAGGAGGACGAACTGTGAGCACCCGACGTCCACTCCTGTCGCGGATCGGAATCGGTGTCGCCATCGCGGCCGTCCTGATCTTCACGCTCTTCCCGGTGTACTGGATGGTCGCCAGCGCTTTCGACAAGAAGGCGTCGAGCGGTGGGCAGACGTTCCTGCCTCAGGAGTTCACCTTCGACAACTTCGCGTTCGTGCTCACCGAGGGCGGGTTCGGCACCTTCCTGCGCAACTCCGCCATCGTCGCGCTCGCCACCGTCCTCGTCAGCGCGCTCGTCTGCCTGCTCGCGGCGGTGGCTGTCGCCCGGTTCCGGTTCAAGCTGCGCACCACGGTGCTGATGCTGATCCTCATCGTGCAGATGGTTCCGCTGGAGGCGCTCGTCATCCCGCTGTTCCTGCAGGTGAAGAGCCTCGGACTGCTCAACAGCATCCTCGGACTGATCATCGTGTACATCGCGCTCTCGCTCGCGTTCGGGATCTGGATGCTGCGCGGATTCGTGCAGGCGGTTCCGGTCGAACTCGAGGAAGCCGCGTACATCGACGGCGCGAGCTGGTGGCGGATGTTCCGTTCGATCCTGCTGCCGCTCGTGATGCCGGGGCTCGTCGCGACGAGCGTCTTCAGCTTCATCACGGCGTGGAACGAGTTCATCTTCGCAATGACGATGCTGGGTGGCGCAGCGGATCAGTACACTGTGGCGATCGGTCTGAAGTCGTTCTTCGGACTGCACTCCAACGACTGGGGCAGCATCATGGCGGCATCCACCATCATCACGATTCCGGTGATGATCTTCTTCGTCATCGTTCAGCGCCGCCTGTCCAGCGGCATGGTCGCCGGCGCGGTGAAGGGATGAGCGACGATCTCGCCCGCCTCGCCAACGGCGTGCTCTGGCCGGGCTTCCTCGGAACGGAGGCGCCGCCGTGGCTGCTCTCCGAGCTCCGCGACGGGCTCGCCGGCGTCGTCTACTTCGGACAGAACATCAGTGATGGCCTGTCCGCGCTGAGCGCGTCGATCCAGGAGGCGAATCCGGATGCTCTGATCGGCATCGACGAGGAGGGCGGCAGCGTCACCCGGCTCGAGTCCGCGACCGGCTCGACGCTCCCCGGAGCCGCGCAGCTCGGCGCACTCGACGACCTCATCGCCACCGAGGCGACCGGGGCGGAACTCGCCCGACGTGTGCGCGCCATCGGCGGCAACGTCATCCTCGGGCCCGTCGCCGATGTCAACACCGACCCGCGCAATCCGGTCATCGGCGTGCGCTCCTTCGGTTCCGACGAGCACCTCGTCTCGCGCCACGTCGTGGCTCAGGTCGACGGCATCCAGGACGGTGCGGTCGCCGCGTGCGTCAAGCATTTCCCCGGCCACGGCGACACCCACCTCGATTCCCACCATGCGCTGCCGGAGATCGCCCTCGACATCGACGAGTTCGAACGGGTGCACCTCGAGCCGTTCCGCGCGGCGGTGGACGCCGGCGTCGATGCCGTCATGACCGCGCACATCATCGTCCCCGCATGGGGCGAGGCGCCGGCGACTCTCAACCCCCGTGTGCTCGGGATGCTCCGGGAGTGGGGCTTCCAGGGCGTGATCATCACCGATGCGCTGGACATGGCCGCCATTCGCGAGACCGTGGGGATCGGCGGCGGAGCGGCACAGGCGCTCGCCGCGGGCGCCGACCTGCTCTGCATCGGCAATCCGACGAACCCCGGTGCGGCCGCGCTGCCCGACCAGGATCGCCGTGACTTCCTCGCCGCCCGGGACGGAATCGTCGCCGCGCTCCGCGACGGCTCGCTCTCGCGGGAGCGGGTCGAAGAGGCTGCCGCGCGAGTGGCTGCGCTCGCGTCCCTGCGCCGTGCCGCTGCATCCGATCTCTCCGACGAGCCGATCGACTTCGACGCCGCGGCCGTCGTCGACCGCGCCATCGCCGTCACCGGTGGGACGCTGGTCGGAGCATCCGCCCTCGCCGTCGTGGACGCGCGGCAGCGTTCCTCGCTGGCCGTCGACAGTGCCGCAGGCTTCGTGTCCGAGGCGCTCGCCGCCGGCGACTTCCTGGTGCGGCTCGACGTCGCGAGCAGCAGCGCGGACGCGCAGCAGAGTGCGCTCGCCGACGCGGTCGCCGCCAACGGCAGGACAGTGGTGCTCGTCGATCGTCCCGATGCGGATGCCGGCCAGCGGGCGCTCGTCGAGCGGGCTGCCGTCCTCGATCCCGCCGCGGCCGTCGTCAACGTGGGGCTCGCGGCCAGGCACCCCCTGCCGTTGCCGACCGTCGAGGTCGGCGCCGCGAGCCGCCTCGGCGCCGAAGTCGCCCGCGAGAGACTGCTCGGCAGGGCGGCAGAACAGCTCATCGAGGCCGGCTGACGACGATGGGCGCCGTGGACGCTGACGTTCTCGCGCTGATCCGCCGTTCGGTCCCCCGGCTGAGTGCCGCCGAGGGGCGGGTCGCCGAAACGATCCTCGGTGACCCGACCCTTGTCGTCGACCTCGCCATCAACGACCTCGCCAAGCTCTGCAGGACCTCGCTGTCGACGGTCGCCCGTTTCGCGCAGTCGCTGGGCTTCAGCGGTTATCGCGAGCTGCGGGTCGCCGTCGCTCGCGCTGTCACCCTTGCTCAGGCGCAGCAGGCGCGCTTCAGCCTCGACAACACCGCGATCGATCAGGACGACGAGCCTTCGGTGGTCGCGGCGAAGATCGCGGCGCAGGAGATCGACGCGATCGAGAAGACCGCGCTCGGCCTCGACGGGCCGACGCTCGATCGTGTCGCTCGTGCCGTCGTCGCCGCACGTCATATCGACATCCTCGGCCAGGCCGCATCGTCACTCACCGCTCAGGATCTGCAGCAGAAGCTCGTGCGCATCGGGTGTTCGGCTTCGCATTCGCCGGATCCGCACCTGGCGTTGACCACGGCATCGCTGCGCACGAAGGACGATGTCGTGATCGCCGTCTCTCACGGCGGCGAGACGGCCGAGACGGTGTGTGCTTTCGAGGTCGCGCGTGATGCGGGGGCTCTCGCGGTCGCGATCACGAGCGTGAACGACTCGACGCTGGCCCTCGCGGCCGACGTCGTGCTGCTGACGCACGCCAGCGAGTCGCCCTTCCGGATGGCGGCGATGTCGAGTCGGATCGCGCAGCTGGCCCTGGTCGACATCCTTTTCGTGCGCGTCGTGCAGCACCGCGGCGAACCCGTCGCCATCCCTTTGCAGCTCACCCGCGATGCCGCGCTCGGCCGCCCTGTACCCGGTCGTTGAGCGAGGGCGCGCAGAGACCGAGACGAGACGCGCCCATCCGGCGAGCGATGTCGGAGACCGCGCGTATGTTGCGCGCCATGGGATACGTCTACATCCTTCGCTGCTCTGACGGGACGCTTTACGTGGGGAGCACCCGTGACCTCGGATTGCGCCTCGTGCAGCACCAGGAGGGGATGGGCAGCGCCTACACGCGGCGTCGGCTTCCCGTGGAGTTGATCTGGAGTGCGGACTTCGCCCGTATCGATGAGGCCTTCGCATGGGAGAAGCGACTGCAGGGCTGGAGCCACGCGAAGAGGATGGCCTTCATCGAGGGTGGCTTGGATGCTGTGATCGGTTGGAGCGTCCGAAACCGCACCGCCGGTCGTTGAGCGAGGGAGCGCCAGCGATCGCGTTGGGTCCCTCCCCACGGTCGTTGAGCGAGGGAGCGCAGCGACCGAGACGAAACGTGCCTGTCTGGCGTTCGACGCAAGATCTCTGCGTTTCGTCTCGCTTCGCTCGCTCAACGACCGACGGAGCGAATAACGCCGTCAGTCGACGTGGTCGCGGGTGCTCGCGAGCGCCCTGGTGGCGATCCGGTGAGCGCGCGCCAGGCTCCCGGAGAGCGACAGCCCGGTGAGGACCCCGGCCAGGAAACCGGCGGCGAAGGCGTCGCCGGCACCGACGGTCTCGACCACATTCGCTTCGAGCGCGTCGCTCTGGACGCGCTCCGCGCCGTCGAAAGCGGTCGCCCCGGTCGGGCAGGTGACGACGAGATAGCGCGGTTCGGGGAACAGGTCGCGCAGGCGCTGCGGATCGGCCGTGCCGAAAACGGCTTCGGCGTCTGGCCGGGTGCAGAACACGGCGTCGGCACGGCCGGCGTAGTCGGCCAGCAGCGCCTTGGCCTCGTCTTCTCGGCCTCGCCAGAGCGCCGGGCGCCAGTTCACGTCGAAGCTGAGCAGGCGGCCAGCCGGGCGATCCGCGAAAAGCGCATCCTGTGCGGCCTTCGCGCCAGGAGACAGTGCCGGAGTGATCCCGGAGGTGTGCACCAGCGCCGCCTCGCTCAGCAGTGTGGATGCCGGTGGCCTGGCGAGTGTCGACGGTGACATCGCGGCGGCCGCCGACCCGGAGCGGTAGTAATGCATCCGGCTCTCCACCGCGCCGACGGGGAGCGGAGTGAGCTCCTTCACGTACAGCCCGGTGGGTGCGTCCGGATCGATCTCGACGGCGGAGTCGTCGACGCCGTGACGGCGCAGTTCCCCGGTGAGGAACCGGCCGAAGCCGTCATCGCCGACCCGGGAGACGACAGCGGTGCGAATTCCGGCCGAGGCCAGGGCGATGGCGGCGTTCCATTCGGCTCCGGCGAGCGAGCGGTGGAAGGTCCGGCATTCCTCGAGCGGCGCTGCGACGGCGGGGACCAGTGCGACCAGACCTTCGCCGACGCAGACGGCGAGGGGAGCGGAGTCGAGCACGTTGTGGACACTACCGGATCGTCGGGGAGCCGAAGCAGCCGATACCGGATTGCAACCTGTTTGTACTTGGTAACTGGATCGCGGCTGGGTAGCGTCAAAGGATCACCGTGCCGGATGCGACGACGCATCGGGCACGCGCATCGAAGCGCCCACATAGGGAAGGTCACCACCATGCACCACACACCCATGCGCCGGCGAGGGCTCCTCGCCGTCAGCGGCGCGGCACTCGCCGCGCTCGTCCTGGCTGGTTGCGTCGCCAGCGATCGCGGAGACGGCGGCTCGGAGACGGCGAAGGACGTCGACAGCACGTTCGTCTTCGCAGCATCCTCCGACCCGGCCAGCCTCGACCCCGCTTTCGCTCAGGACGGCGAGACCTTCCGCGTCTCCCGCCAGATGTTCGAAGGCCTCGTCGGCACCGAGCCGGGAACCGCAGACCCGGCGCCGCTGCTCG
This sequence comes from Microbacterium sp. LWO13-1.2, assembly GCF_038397725.1. Classification (NCBI taxonomy): domain Bacteria; kingdom Bacillati; phylum Actinomycetota; class Actinomycetes; order Micrococcales; family Microbacteriaceae; genus Microbacterium; species Microbacterium sp. LWO13-1.2. Next base: position 140,775 of record NZ_CP151634.1, on the reverse strand, counting down.
CAGAGAAGTGGGAGTCGGCTGAGGACGGCATGTCCCACACCTTCACACTGAAGGAGGACGTGACCTTCCATGACGGCACGCCGTTCAACGCAGAGGCCGTCTGCTTCAACTTCGACCGCTGGTTCAACTGGACCGGTCTCGCCGCGAGCGAGGCACTGGGCTACTACTACAACAAGCTGTTCCACGGCTACGCCTCGGACCCGGCCAACGCGGTCTACAAGTCCTGCACGCCGGACGGCGACAACAAGGTGACGATCGAGCTCAACAAGCCGTTCGCCGGGTTCATCCCCTCCCTCTCGCTTCCCGCGTTCGGGATGCAGAGCCCTTCCGCGCTTCAGGAGTTCGCCGCAGATGAGGTCGGCGGAACCGCCGAGGCTCCTGTGCTCTCCGAGTACGCCACTGCGCACCCGGTCGGCACCGGCCCGTTCCAGTTCGAAGAGTGGGCTCCGGGCGAGCAGGTCTCGCTCAAGGCCTTCCCCGACTACTGGGGCGACAAGGGACAGATCGAGCAGATCATCTTCCGCACGATCGATGACCCGACCGCACGCCGGCAGGCGCTCGAAGCCGGCGACATCGACGGCTACGACCTGGTCGGCCCTGCCGACAGCAAGGCCCTCGAGGACGACGGCTTCCACATGGAGTCGCGTCCGCCGTTCACGGTCCTCTACCTCGCGTTCAACCAGGTCGTTCCGGAGCTGCAGGACATCCGTGTTCGCCAGGCGCTCTCGTACGCCGTCGACAAGGATGCCCTGATCAAGCAGGTGCTCCCTGATGGCACGGAGAAGGCGACGCAGTTCGTTCCGCCGGTCGTCAACGGCTACAACGAAGGCGTCACCACCTACGAGTACGACCCGGAGAAGGCGAAGGCTCTGCTCGAGGAAGCGGGCTTCACGGCAGACAACCCGCTGACGCTGACCTTCAACTACCCGGTCAACGTCTCGCGCCCGTACATGCCGGACCCCGAGCAGATCTACACGGTGCTCGCATCGCAGCTGGCTGAGGTCGGCGTGAAGGTGAACCCGGTCACGGATGCCTGGAACCCGGACTACCTCGAGAAGATCACCGCTGGTTCCGACCACGGCATCCACCTCCTCGGCTGGACCGGCGACTACAACGACACCGACAACTTCGTCGGCGTGTTCTTCGGTCAGAAGTCCGCGGAGTGGGGCTTCGACAACCCGGAGCTCTTCCAGAAGCTCACTGAGGCGCGGGGAGTCTCGAGCCTCGAAGAGCAGACGCCGCTCTACGAGGAGATCAACGAGGATGTCGCGCAGTTCATCCCCGGTGTCCCGATCGCGCACCCGGCTCCGACGCTCGCGTTCGACTCGCGTGTGAAGAGCTACCCGGCCAGCCCGGTGAACGACGAGGTCTTCACGGACATCGTCCTCACGAAGTAAGCCTGACCGACTGAGTAGTCGGATCCCGGTCCCCGCCCACGGCGAGGACCGGGATCCGGCAACCCACCCGATCGACGGAGATCTCCGTGCTGCGCACTATCGGCAGGCGACTGCTGCTTCTCATTCCCACGCTCATCGGTTTGAGCATCCTTCTGTTCGCCTGGGTCCGCGCGCTCCCCGGCGGCCCCGCCATCGCCCTCCTCGGCGAGAAGGCGACCCCTGAGGCCATCGAGCGCGTCAACGAGCTCTACGGCTTCAATCGACCGCTCCTCGAGCAGTACTTCATCTGGATGGGGCGACTCCTCCAGGGTGACTTCGGCTCATCGATCGTCACGTCCCGCCCCGTCGTCGAAGAGTTCTTCCGGCGGTTCCCCGCGACTCTCGAGCTGAGCGTGATGGCGCTGATCTTCGCGATCGGCGTCGGTATTCCGCTCGGCTACTGGGCCGCCCGTCGCCACGGGAAGCTCACCGATCACGCCTCGGTGGTTCTGAGCCTGATCGGAATCACCATTCCGGTGTTCTTCCTGGCCTTCATCCTGAAGTACATCTTCGCGGTGGAGCTGGGCTGGCTGCCGTCCGACGGCAGACAGGACGCGCGGATCGACGCCACGCATCCGACCGGCTTCTACGTCTGGGACGGCATCATCACCGGCGAATTCGACGCGTCATGGGATGCGATCGTGCATCTCATCCTGCCGGCGCTCGCGCTCGGAACGATCCCGCTCGCGATCATCGTGCGCATCACCAGAGCGAGCGTGCTCGAGGTGCAGAACGCCGACTACGTCCGTACCGGTCGCGCGAAGGGCGTCGCCGGCTCGACGCTGCGCAACCGATTCATCCTGCGCAACGCGATGCTCCCGGTGATCACGACGATCGGTCTGCAGACCGGACTGCTGATCTCGGGCGCGGTGCTCACCGAGACGGTGTTCGCTTTCCCCGGTATCGGGTCGTTCCTCGCCAGAGCGATCTTCGCCAGGGACTTCCCCGTCCTCCAGGGGTTCATCATCTTCATCGCGATCGCCTACGCGCTGATCAATCTCGCCGTCGACGTCTCATACAGCTTCATCGATCCGAGAGTGAGGGTGCAGTGATGCTCCTTCCGACAGCTCCGAAAACCGCTCGCACGACCGCTCGAAAGGAGTCCGCCTCATGAGCGTCGCACTCCCTCCCGCACAGGGCGGCGGGGTCATCGACACGGTGGCCATCGCCCAGGCCGGCCTCAACGAAGGGCCCGGCGGTTTCTGGCGAGACGTCTTCCGACGGCTCCGCCGCAACCCCACCGCATGGGTCGGCGCCGCGATCGTGCTGCTGTTCCTGCTGGTCGCGGGCTTGGCGCCCCTGTTGGCGCCCTACCCGGAGACGGCACTGCCCGGTGCGAAATTCATCACGCCGACGCACATCCCGGGGCCGGGCGAGCTCGCCCAGTTCCCGCTGGGACTCGATCGCTTCGGCGGCGACGTGCTCTCCAAGCTCATCTGGGGCGCTCAGGCGTCGCTCCTGGTGGGAGTCATCTCCACGGCGCTCGGCCTCGCCGGCGGCATGCTGCTCGGCCTCCTCGCCGGTACTTTCGGCGGCTGGGTCGACACGCTCATCATGCGCTTCGTCGACATCATCCTCTCGGTGCCGAACCTGCTGCTCGCGGTGTCCATCGCCGCGATCCTCGGGCAGACCCCGTTCGCGGTGATGATCGCGATCGGTGCGTCGAACGTGCCGATCTTCGCGCGTCTGCTGCGCGCGTCGATGCTGCAGCAGCGCTCAGCCGACTACGTGCTCTCGGCCCAGACGCTCGGTCTCGGGCGCGGCCAGATCACGATGTCGCACGTGCTGCCGAACGCGATCGGACCGGTGATCGTGCAGGGAACACTGACTCTCGCGACCGCAGTCATCGACGCCGCGGCGCTGTCGTTCCTCGGCCTCGGCGGCGGTCGCCCCGAGACGGCGGAGTGGGGGCGGATGCTGACCTACGCGCAGTCGGAACTGGCGATCGCGCCGCAGCTGGCGTTCCTTCCCGGTATCTGCATCGCGATCACGGCGCTCGGCTTCACGTTGTTCGGTGAGGCGTTGCGCGAGGCCATGGACCCGAGGACGAGGGCGCGATGAGCGCCTCGAAGGAGAATCAGATGTCAGGCGCTCCGCTGCTTTCCGTGGAAGGCCTCGCGGTGGACTTCTCGACCATGGACGGGGTCGTCCATGCGGTCGAGGCCGTCGACCTGGAGATCGCCGCCGGTGAGACCGTCGCGATCGTGGGGGAGTCCGGTTCCGGCAAATCCACAACGGCGATGGCGATCATCGGTCTGCTGGCCGGTGGCGGACGGGTCGCTGCGGGCAGCATCCGCCTCGATGGACGCGAGATCGCGCACGCCTCCGAGCACGAGCTGCGCATGATCCGCGGCCGCGACATCGGTCTCGTGCCGCAGGATCCGATGTCGAACCTCAACCCGGTGGCGAAGATCGGTACCCAGGTCGCCGAGACCCTGCTCGCGCACGGGCTGGCGAACCGCCAGAACGTGCAGGAGAAGGTCGTCGAGGCGCTCACCGCCGCCGGCCTGCCCAATCCGGAAGCGCGGGCCAAGCAGTACCCGCACGAGTTCTCCGGCGGCATGCGTCAGCGCGCGCTGATCGCGATCGGACTCGCCTGCAAGCCGCGGTTGCTCATCGCCGACGAACCGACGAGCGCCCTCGACGTCACCGTGCAGCAGACGATCCTCGATCAGATCGGCGCGATGACGCGCGAGCTGGGCACGGCCGTGCTGCTCATCACGCACGACCTCGGTCTCGCCGCGGAGCGTGCCGAGCGGGTCATCGTCATGCACCGCGGCAAGGTCGTCGAGCAGGGGCCTGCACGGCAGATCCTGGAGGCTCCGCAGCATCCTTACACCCAGTCGCTCGTCGCCGCGGCTCCGTCCGTCGCCGCTGCGCGCCTGCGTCCGGAGGCGTTCCGGGTCGAGGAGCGCGCGGAGGCCGAGGTCACCGACGAGGCGAAGCCCGCCGACAACATCGTCGAGATCGAGAACCTGACGAAGGTGTATCCGGTGCGCGGTCGCCACGAGGACTTCGTCGCCGTCAACGACGTGTCGCTCTCGATCCCGCGCGGCGAGACGGTCGCGATCGTCGGGGAGTCGGGGTCGGGGAAGACCACCACCGCGCGGATGCTGCTGAAGCTCATCGAGCCCACCAGCGGCCTGATCCGATACGAGGGTCAGGACATCTCGTCGCTGAGCAAAGCGGAGGCCAAGAACTTCCGGCAGAAGGTGCAGCCGATCTTCCAGGACCCCTACTCGAGCCTGAACCCGATGTTCACCATCGAGCGGCTGATCGGGGAGCCCCTGGACTTCTACAAGCGAGGAAGCAGCGCCGATCGCCGCAAGCGTGTGCGGCAGCTCCTCGACGACGTCGCCCTGCCCCAGTCGATGCTTCGTCGCTACCCCTCCGAGCTGTCCGGCGGTCAGCGGCAGCGCGTCGCGATCGCGAGGGCGCTGGCGCTGTCGCCGGAACTGATCGTGTGCGACGAGCCGGTCTCTGCGCTGGACGTGCTCGTGCAGGATCAGGTGCTCAAGCTCCTGCGCGACCTGCAGTCGGAGTACGGATTGTCGTACCTGTTCATCTCGCACGACCTCGCGGTGGTGCGACTGATCAGTGACTATGTGTGCGTGATGAAGGACGGGGCACTCGTCGAGGCGGCATCCTCCGAGGAGATCTTCACGAACCCCCGCGATCCGTACACGCGCCGCCTGCTGGCATCCATCCCCGGCAACGAACTGAACATCGCATCCTGACCGTTTTCCCCCGCGCGCAGAGGTCTTGTGCGTCGCGGGGGAGAGGACTAGCTTCACTCTCGTGCGACATCGTCGCGCCCGAGTCGCCGTGGGCGACGACCCGGTGTTTCCTCTGGGGTTAGGGAAGACCATGAAGAAGATGATGTGGGGGTGTGCGCTCGCGCTGGGCCTGGTGCTCGGCAGCGGCGGCACCGCGATGGCCGGCGAGTACAACGGACAGGGCGGTGACGTCCGCGGCGGCGACGGAGCGCACTCCGCCTGCCACTACTCCGGGCGGGATCTGCCGGACGGCGTTGAGGGCAACCCGTTCCCGTTCCTCGACGATGACGCGGTCACCGGCGGGGAGGTCCAGTCCTACGGGATGTACGTGCGTGCAGACATGAAGGGAGCGGTGCCGAGCCCGGGCGAGGCGTGCCGCGGCAACGTCCCGCACGAGGAGTAGCAGTCGAAGAAGGTGGATGCGGATGCTTTTACCGCAGCATCCGTAATTGGTCAAGGATTGAACTTGCCATGTCGTGGATTCGTACGTATAGTTGGTAGTTGCGCTCGTTTCTCCCTGCCCTCATATGGTGGTCGGCAGAAGTTGAGCATTCGGGCGCGCAACCCCACCTGACGACAAAGGAATCAGAAGCCCTGCGGGGCTCACGGAGGTTATTCCCTTGGCTGCTGCTCGCAACGCATCCACATCCACCACCACTAAGAACGGACGCGGAGCTTCCCGTCTTTCGTTCGCCAAGATCTCCGACACCCTGACGGTCCCAGACCTTCTGGCTCTGCAGACCGAGTCCTTCGGTTGGCTCGTCGGCAATGACGACTGGAAGGCCCGCGTGGCCGAGGCCAAGAAGGCCGGCCGCAACGACGTCAACGAGATCTCGGGTCTCGGCGAGATCTTCGAGGAGATCTCCCCGATCGAGGACCTCGGCGAGACGATGCAGCTGTCGTTCACGAACCCGTACCTCGAGCCGGAGAAGTACTCGATCGAGGAGTGCAAGGAGCGTGGCAAGACCTACGCCGCTCCGCTGTACGTCGAGGCCGAGTTCATGAACCACCTCACCGGTGAGATCAAGACCCAGACGGTCTTCATGGGCGACTTCCCGCTGCAGACCGGCAAGGGCACGTTCATCATCAACGGTTCCGAGCGCGTCGTCGTGTCGCAGCTCGTGCGTTCGCCTGGTGTCTACTTCGACAAGACCCCGGACAAGACGTCCGACAAGGACATCGTCTCCGCTCGCGTCATCCCGAGCCGTGGTGCATGGCTCGAGTTCGAGATCGACAAGCGCGACCAGGTCGGCGTGCGCATCGACCGCAAGCGCAAGCAGTCGGTCACGGTGTTCCTCAAGGCGCTGGGTATGACCAGCGAGGAGATCCTCGTCGAGTTCGCCGGCTTCCCCTCCATCGAGGAGACCCTGGCGAAGGACACCATCGTCACGAAGGAAGATGCCCTCCGCGACATCTACCGCAAGCTGCGTCCGGGCGAGCAGGTCGCCGCCGAGGCTGCCCGCGCTCTGCTGGACAACTTCTACTTCAACCCGAAGCGCTACGACCTCGCGAAGGTCGGTCGTTACAAGATCAACCAGAAGCTGGGTCTGGAAGCACCGCTCTCCGCCTCCGTGCTGACGGTCCAGGACATCGTCGAGACGATCAAGTACCTCGTGCGCATCCACGCCGGTGTCGAGACGTTCGAAGGGATCCGCGCCGGTAAGAAGGCCGAGATCCGTCTGGCCACCGACGACATCGACAACTTCGGCAACCGTCGCATCCGCGCGGTCGGCGAGCTGATCCAGAACCAGGTCCGCACCGGTCTGTCCCGCATGGAGCGCGTCGTCCGCGAGCGCATGACCACGCAGGACATCGAGGCGATCACCCCGCAGACCCTGATCAACGTGCGCCCCGTCGTCGCCGCGATCAAGGAGTTCTTCGGAACGTCTCAGCTGTCGCAGTTCATGGACCAGAACAACCCGCTCGCGGGTCTGACCAACAAGCGCCGCCTGTCCGCGCTCGGCCCCGGTGGCCTGAGCCGTGACCGCGCAGGCGTCGAGGTCCGTGACGTCCACCCGTCCCACTACGGCCGCATGTGCCCGATCGAGACCCCGGAAGGCCCGAACATCGGCCTGATCGGTGCGCTCGCGACGTTCGCGCGCATCAACTCCTTCGGCTTCATCGAGACGCCGTACCGCCGGGTCGTCGACGGTCAGGTCACTGACGAGATCGACTACCTCACGGCATCCGAGGAGAGCGACTTCATCGTCGCTCAGGCCAACGCTCCGCTGAAGAAGGACGGGCACTTCCGCGAGGACCGCGTCCTCGCCCGCCGTCCCGGCGGCGAGGTCGACCTGTTCCACCCGGAAGAGGTCGGCTACATGGACGTCTCGCCGCGCCAGATGGTGTCGGTCGCGACCTCGCTGGTGCCGTTCCTCGAGCACGACGACGCACAGCGCGCCCTCATGGGTGCCAACATGCAGCGTCAGGCTGTGCCGCTGCTGCGCAGCGACTCGCCGCTGGTCGGAACCGGTATGGAGGGCTACACCGCCATCGATGCCGGTGACGTGATCACCGCCGAGAAGGCCGGTGTCGTCACCGAGGTCTCCGCAGACCGCGTCGTCCTCATGCTCGACGAGGGTGGCACCAAGGAGTACTACCTGCGCAAGTTCGACCGCTCCAACCAGGGCACGTCGTACAACCAGAAGGTCGTCGTCTCGGCCGGTGAGCGTGTCGAGGTCGGCGAGGTCATCGCCGACGGCCCTGCCACCGAGAACGGCGAGCTCGCGCTCGGTAAGAACCTCCTCGTGGCGTTCATGACCTGGGAAGGCTACAACTTCGAGGATGCGATCATCCTCAGCCAGGACCTCGTCAAGGACGACACCCTCTCCTCGATCCACATCGAGGAGTACGAGGTCGACGCCCGCGACACGAAGCTCGGCAAGGAGGAGATCACCCGTGACCTCCCCAACGTCAGCCCGGAGCTCCTGAAGGATCTCGACGAGCGCGGCATCATCCGCATCGGCGCCGAGGTTCGCCCCGGCGACATCCTCGTCGGCAAGGTCACGCCGAAGGGCGAGACCGAGCTGTCGGCCGAGGAGCGCCTGCTCCGCGCGATCTTCAACGAGAAGAGCCGCGAGGTTCGCGACACGTCGCTGAAGGTTCCGCACGGCGAGCAGGGCACGATCATCGCCGTCAAGGAGTTCAACGCCGAAGACGGTGACGACGAGCTCGGCTCCGGCGTCAACCGCCGCGTCGTGGTCTACATCGCCCAGAAGCGCAAGATCACCGAGGGCGACAAGCTCGCCGGCCGTCACGGCAACAAGGGCGTCATCGCGAAGATCCTCCCGATCGAGGACATGCCGTTCCTCGCGGACGGAACTCCGGTCGACATCGTCCTGAACCCGCTCGGCATCCCGGGTCGAATGAACTTCGGCCAGGTGCTGGAGACCCACCTCGGGTGGATCGCCAAGCAGGGCTGGAAGGTCGAGGGCAACCCCGAGTGGGCAACCAAGCTGCCGAAGGATGCCTTCGAGGCAGCCCCCGGCACTAAGGTCGCCACCCCGGTGTTCGACGGCGCGAGCGAGGAGGAGATCGCAGGTCTCCTCGACGTGACGCTGAAGACGCGTGACGGTGTGCGCCTGGTCGACTCGACCGGCAAGACGCAGCTGTTCGACGGCCGCTCCGGCGAGCCGTTCCCGGCGCCGATCTCGGTGGGCTACATGTACATCCTGAAGCTCCACCACCTGGTCGACGACAAGATCCACGCACGCTCCACGGGTCCGTACTCGATGATCACCCAGCAGCCGCTCGGTGGTAAGGCGCAGTTCGGTGGTCAGCGCTTCGGTGAGATGGAAGTGTGGGCCCTCGAGGCCTACGGTGCCGCTTACGCGCTGCAGGAGCTCCTCACGATCAAGTCCGACGACATCCTCGGCCGCGTCAAGGTGTACGAGGCGATCGTCAAGGGCGAGAACATCCAGGAGCCCGGCATCCCGGAATCGTTCAAGGTGCTCATGAAGGAGATGCAGTCGCTCTGCCTGAACGTCGAGGTTCTCTCGGCCGACGGCACGCTCGTCAACCTCCGCGACACCGACGACGAGGCCTTCCGCGCAGCAGAAGAGCTCGGGATCAACATCTCCAGCCGCTTCGAGGCTGCCTCGATCGACGAGATCTAATCCTTTGGCGGCTCAGGGATCTGATTCCCTGAGCCGCCGAAGCCAGACTTCTCAAAAAGAATTTCCGACACAGGAGAACTAGTGCTCGAGTCAAACACTTTCGATGAGCTTCGCATCGGCCTGGCCACTGCCGACCACATCCGTGCGTGGTCGTACGGCGAGGTCAAGAAGCCTGAGACCATCAACTACCGCACACTGAAGCCGGAGAAGGACGGCCTCTTCGGTGAGCAGATCTTCGGACCCTCCCGCGACTGGGAGTGCGCCTGCGGCAAGTACAAGCGTGTCCGCTTCAAGGGCATCGTCTGCGAGCGCTGCGGCGTGGAGGTCACCAAGAGCTCCGTCCGTCGTGAGCGCATGGGCCACATCGAGCTCGCCGCCCCTGTCACGCACATCTGGTACTTCAAGGGTGTCCCCTCGCGTCTCGGCTACCTGCTCGACATGGCGCCGAAGGACCTCGAGAAGGTCATCTACTTCGCCGCGTACATGGTCATCTCGGTCGACGAGGACGCTCGTCACCGCGACCTCGGCACGCAGGAGAACAACATCCGCCTCGAGCTGAAGACGCTCGGTGATCGTCGCGACGCGAAGATCGCTGAGCGCCTGGCTCGCCTCGAGGAGGAGCTCGCTTCTCTCGAGGCCGAGGGTGCCAAGGCCGACGCGAAGAAGAAGGTCAAGGACGCCGCCGAGAAGGAGATGTCGCTCATCCGCAAGGGTGCAGACGAACAGATCGCCAAGCTCGAGCGCGTGTGGGAAGACTTCCGCACGCTCGAGGTCGGTGCGCTCCGCCCGGAGGACGACGTCTTCCACGAGCTGCAGGACCGCTTCGGTCAGTACTTCGAGGCCTACATGGGCGCCGAGTCGATCCAGCGTCGCCTCGCGGCATTCGACCTGAAGGCCGAAGCAGAGAACCTGCACCTGCAGATCTCTGAGGGCAAGGGCCAGCGCAAGATCCGCGCGATCAAGCGTCTGAAGGTCGTCAACTCGTTCCTGGAGACCGGCATGAGCCCGGCCGCCATGGTGCTCGACGTCGTCCCGGTGATCCCGCCGGAGCTGCGTCCGATGGTGCAGCTCGACGGTGGCCGCTTCGCGACCTCCGACCTCAACGACCTGTACCGCCGCGTGATCAACCGCAACAACCGTCTTCGTCGTCTGATCGACCTCGGTGCCCCCGAGATCATCGTCAACAACGAGAAGCGGATGCTGCAGGAGGCCGTCGACGCTCTGTTCGACAACGGTCGCCGTGGTCGCCCGGTCACCGGTACCGGAAACCGCGCCCTGAAGTCGCTCAGCGACATGCTCAAGGGCAAGCAGGGTCGTTTCCGTCAGAACCTGCTCGGCAAGCGCGTCGACTACTCCGGCCGTTCGGTCATCGTCGTCGGCCCGCAGCTGAAGCTGCACCAGTGCGGTCTGCCCAAGCAGATGGCTCTGGAGCTCTTCAAGCCGTTCGTGATCAAGCGCCTGATCGACCTCGGTCACTCGCAGAACATCAAGGCCGCCAAGCGTGCCGTCGAGCGCACCCGTCCCGAGGTCTGGGACGTGCTCGAGGAGATCATCCGCGAGCGTCCGGTGCTTCTGAACCGTGCGCCCACGCTGCACCGTCTCGGCATCCAGGCGTTCGAGCCGCAGCTCGTCGAGGGCAAGGCCATCCAGCTCCACCCGCTCGTCTGCGCGGCGTTCAACGCCGACTTCGACGGTGACCAGATGGCTGTGCACCTGCCGCTTTCGGTCGAGGCTCAGGCCGAGGCCCGCGTGCTGATGCTCGCATCGAACAACATCCTGAAGCCGTCTGACGGCCGCCCGGTGACCCTTCCTTCGCAGGACATGATCATCGGTCTGCACCACCTGACGACGGTCAAGGCCGGCGCCAAGGGTGAAGGTCGCGCGTTCGGCTCGGTCTCCGAGGCGATCCTGGCGAAGGACGAGGGCACCCTCGACCTGCAGGCCAAGGCTCGCATCCGCATCCACGGCCTGACGTTCCTCGAGGGCGAAGCTCCCGAGGGCTACGAGCGCCACGGCCTCGTCGACGCGTCGCTGGGTCAGGCGATCTTCAACGACACTCTCCCGAAGGGCTACCCGTTCGTCCGCGAGCAGGCAGACAAGGGCAAGCTGTCGCAGATCGTCAACAAGCTGGCCGAGGAGTACCCCAAGACCGAGACGGCTGCGACGCTGGACCGCATCAAGGACGCCGGTTTCTACTGGGCAACGCGCTCCGGTGTGACCGTCGCCCTCAGCGACATCCTCACCCCGCCGAACAAGGCGGAGATCGTCGCCGGCTACGAGAAGCAGGCCGCGAAGGTCCAGTCCCAGTACGAGAAGGGTCTCACCACGGACTCTGAGCGTCGCCAGGAACTCATCAAGATCTGGACCGAAGCGACCGACGAGGTGCAGGCCGCGATGAAGGCCTACTTCCCCGAGGACAACACCATCAACCGCATGGTGACCTCTGGTGCTCGTGGTAACTGGCTGCAGATCCGGAACATCGCCGGTATGCGAGGCCTGGTGAACAACCCGAAGGGTGAGATCATCCCTCGCCCGATCATCTCCTCGTACCGCGAGGGGCTGTCGGTTGCCGAGTACTTCATCGCGACGCACGGTACCCGTAAGGGTCTGGCCGACACCGCTCTGCGTACCGCCGACTCGGGTTACCTGACCCGTCGTCTGGTGGATGTCTCGCAGGACGTCATCATCCGCGAAGAGGACTGCGGCACGTCGAAGGGCCTCGAGCTCCCGATCGCCGCTCCGAACTCGCAGGGCGAGCTCGTGCGCGATGCGAACGTCGAGAACTCGGTGTTCGCTCGTACCCTGGCCTCCGACGTGGTCGACAGCAAGGGCGAGATCCTCGCCTCTGCACATGACGACGTGGGCGACGTGCTCATCGACAAGCTCGTCGGACTCGGCGTGGAGAGCATCAAGGTCCGCTCCGTGCTGACCTGCGACTCCGCCGTCGGTGTCTGCGCGCAGTGCTACGGCCGTTCGCTGGCGACGGGCAAGACCGTCGACATCGGCGAGGCCGTCGGCATCATCGCGGCGCAGTCGATCGGTGAGCCCGGTACCCAGCTGACGATGCGTACGTTCCACACCGGTGGTTCGGCATCGGCAGATGACATCACCCAGGGTCTGCCCCGTGTGCAGGAGCTCTTCGAGGCTCGTACGCCGAAGGCGGCTTCCCCGATCGCCGAGGCCGATGGCCGCATCACGATCGACGAGACCGACAAGGCCAAGAAGGTCATCCTCACGCCCGACAACGGCGACGAGGCAGTGGTCTACCCGGTGCTGAAGCGTGCGACGCTTCTCGTCGAGGACGGCCAGCACGTCACCGTCGGTCAGCCGATCCTCGTCGGCACGCTCGACCCCAAGGAGGTCATGCGTGTCATGGGCGCCCGTGAGGTTCAGCGTTACCTCGTCGGCGGCGTGCAGGGCGTTTACCGCTCGCAGGGTGTGCCGATCCACGACAAGCACATCGAGGTCATCGTTCGTCAGATGCTCCGCAAGGTCACCGTCGTCGATCACGCCGACACGACCCTGCTTCCGGGTGAGATGGTCGACCTCAAGCGCTACCAGGCGATCAACCGCGAGGCTGTCGCCGAGGGCAAGCGCCCGGCGTCGGGTCGTCCGGAGCTGATGGGTATCACGAAGGCGTCGCTCGCGACCGAGTCGTGGCTGTCGGCCGCATCCTTCCAGGAGACGACCCGCGTGCTCACGCAGGCCGCCATGGAGGGCAAGCGCGACCCGCTGGTCGGTCTCAAGGAGAACGTCATCATCGGAAAGCTCATCCCCGCGGGAACCGGACTTGCGAAGTACCGCAACGTCACGGTCGAGGCGACGGAAGAAGCCAAGAGCGAGCGCTACCCGAACCGGATCTTCGCATCCGACGGCGCGTACGCGGACGGCGACTTCGGCTACGTCGACTTCGACGCGTTCTCGACGGACGACATCACCCCCGGTACGTATAACTGAGGTGTGACTGAGTGAAAGAAGGCCCCGGGGTTCGCCCCGGGGCCTTCTTCGTGTCATCGCGCTTGTCGCCGATCGAGCGGCCCGCCATACTCATCGTGTGACGGGACGATACGACGCTGATCCGGCGATCCTCAGAGACCTTCTCGCCCCACTTGGCGAGGTGGAGACCCTTGAGAGTCTCGGTGGCGGACTCTTCGCCACCGCGGTGTGCGCGACGTTCGCTGACGGTTCGCGATCGGTCGTCAAGATGGTGGCGGCCGACACCGGCCGGATGAGCACCTATGAGAAGGGGATCCTCGGCACCGAGGCACGCATCTTCGGCATGCTCGCCGGCAGCGGGGTGCCCGTGCCTCGGGTGCAGCTGACCGACTTCACGCGCACCCGGCTCGCGGCCGACGTGGTGGTGACCGAGCATCTGCCTGGTGCGGTCTGGAACGACCTCTCTCTCGATGACGACGCGCAGCACGCTCTGCGGCGGGAACTGGGTGCGGTCATGGCATCCGCCCATCGGGTCACGGCACCGTACTTCGGGTATCCAGCGCCCGAATCCGGACTCTCCGGCGCGACGTGGCGGGAGGCGTTCGGGCGGATGGTCGATGCGGTGCTGGCAGACGGCGAGCACTGGGACGTGGCGCTGCCGGGAGACCGCGTCCGCGCGGCAATGGCAGCCCATGCGACGCAGCTGGACGAGGTGGTCTCGCCAGCCGTCGTGCACGCGGATCTGTGGGCGGGCAACGTCTTCGTCGATGAGGGCGCGCTGCGCATCGTCGGAATCATCGACACCGAACGGACGGTATGGGCGGATCCGCTGCTCGATCTGGCCGGCGCCGAGCAGTTCTCCGCGGCTCCGCCGGATCCGGACATCCTCGCCGGCGATGCCGCCGCCGGGGGTGTCCTGACAGACCTCCTCGCGACCGAGGCCGGGCAGGCTCGACTGCAGCTGTGCCGGATGTACTACTCCCTCCTGCTCGTCACCGAGGTGACGATTCGCGCGTACGAGGGCGAGTACGCGATCTGGTGCGAGACCACGGCGCGAGCCAACCTCGACGTGGCGCTGGACCGACTCGGCTGCTGAGAGCGCCGGCATCGGGCGCTTCGATCGCCGTGTGACCAACGCCTGCGGTGGTGAATGAATCGTGCCGTGGTACGACGCGGCCGGTACCAGCGGCGGATGGCAGGAGAAGCCGGACACGGTTTGCTGAGAGAGATCGTTGCTCCACTGCGGCCAGGGCCCGGGAGCGCGACGTCTCTGCTCCGGTCGTACCGAACGAAACTCACCACACACATGACATTCCTCACGCGCGCCAGCCTCGCGAACCGTGCCATCGTCTGCCTGATCACGGTCGCCGTCGCGGTCTTCGGCCTCTTCGCGATGACATCGCTCCGCCAGGAGCTGATGCCGTCGATCAAGCAGCCGGGAGCGTACATCTCGGTGGATTCCAGTGGGCTCGCACCGGACCAGATGGTTCAGCTCGCCACGGAGCCCGTCGAGGACGCTCTGAAGGGCGTGAACGGACTCACGTCGATCAGCTCGACGACGCAGACCGGCAGCGCGCAGGTCGCGGTCACGTGGCCGTTCGAGCTCGACGCCGACGAGACTCTTCGTGCGATCAAGGCAGCCGTCGACTCGGTGAAGTCCGCGCTGCCGAAGGATTCCGGTGTGGTCGTGCAGTCGGGATCGGCAGCCGACCTGCCGGCGATGGTCCTCAGCGCCGGTTCGACGAAAGACCCCAACACCTTCGCAGACGCGCTCGAACAGAGCATCCTGCCCAAGATCCGCGCGGTGACGGGCGTGCGCGAAGCCACGCTGCAGGGCCGTGAGTCGCAGCAGCTAGAGATCTCACTCCGACCGGCAGACGTGGAGCGTCTGAAGGTCGATCCCGCTGTGGTCCTGGCCACACTGCAGAGCAACGTCGCTGTGCTGTCCGCGGGGCAGGTCGGCACCGACGCGGGCGAAGTTGCCGTGAACGTCGGCCCGGGCGTCGAGAGCGTCGAAGCCATCGGCGCGCTCCCGGTCCAGGTGCAGGACAGCGTCGTCCAGATCCAGGACTTCGCGGATGTCGCCCTGAAGCCCGAACCGGTGGGTTCCATCTCCCGGGTGAATGGGAAGGACGCGCTCACGATCCAGGTCCTGCCCGCCGCCGGTGCGAACGCGGTCGAGATCTCTCACGGGGTGACCGCGATCCTCGACGAGGCCGCTGCCTCGCTGGACGCCGAATTCGTTCCGATCTTCGACCAGGCGCCGTACATCGAGCAGTCGATCGAGGACCTCTCGACGGAGGGCGGCCTCGGCCTCCTGTTCGCGGTCATCATCATCTTCGCGTTCCTGCGGTCCTGGCGTTCGACCGTCATCGCGGCGGTCTCGATTCCGCTCTCGCTTCTGATCACGATGGTCGGACTGCTCTGGTCGAACAACACCCTCAACATCTTCACGCTCGCCGCGCTCACCATCGCGATCGGACGCGTCGTGGATGACTCGATCGTCGTCATCGAGAACATCAACCGGCACGCGGAGAGACGCGTGCCCACGGCGGCGGATATCGTCGCCTCGGTCAAACAGGTGGCAGGCGCGATCATCGCCTCGACGGCCACGACGATCGCCGTGTTCCTGCCGATCGCCTTCGTATCCGGCGTCACAGGGCAGTTGTTCCGGCCGTTCTCGATCACGGTGACGATCGCGTTGGCCGCTTCGCTGGTGGTCGCATTGACCGTCGTTCCTGTCCTGGCGTACCTCTTCCTGCGGCCGCGGGCGCTGCGACGTGCGGCGGCCCAGCAGACAGAAGGGGAGCCGGTCGCGGAGACCGAGACGGTGACGGATGCCGGCGAGTTCGCCCGAGCCGAGATGAGCGCCCCTGAAGACCGCCTGCAGCGTACCTTCATGTCGTTCCTCGGCGCGACGCATCGACGGCCCGTCATCACGCTCGCCGGCTCGACCGTCGTGCTCCTCGGGACCTTCTTCCTCGCGACGCAGATTCCGACGGACTTCCTCGGAGAATCCGGCCAGCAGAGCATCACGGTGACGCAGAAGCCCGGTGAGGCCGCAGACGTGGAGGCGCGCCTCGAAGCGGCCGAACCGGTCGAGCGCGCGCTTCAGGGCGTCACGGGGGTCGAGAGCGTGCGATCGACGATCCCCGGAGGTGCGACGAGTGCAGGGGAGGAGAACGTCAACACCTTCGAGGTCACACTCGAGAAGGGTGCGAAGGCGGCGGCCGTGCAGGTCGCCATCGACAAGAAGCTCGCCACGCTCGGAAACCCGAAGCAGTTCGACGTGCTGACCGCCGATTCGAGTGGAGCGGGAGGCGGCATCGAACTGCGCGTGATCGGAAACGATCCGAAGGCGCTGGCGGCCGCGAGCGAGTCTCTGGTCACCGCTCTCGAGGATGCGCGGGGCGTGCAGAAGGCCACCAGCGACATCAGCGGTGAGCAGCCGATCGTGCAGGTCTCCGTCGATCCCCTGAAGGCGGCGGCGCTCGGCTTCGACCAGCAGCAGATCGCCACCGCGATCGCGGCCGCGCTGAACGGAACTCCGGCGGGCAGCGTGGTCCTGGATGGGGAGGAGCGGGATATCGTCATCCGCACCGCCTCCGTCAGCGGCGGCGTGGACGCGGTGGCCGGCATGGTGCTCCCCATCACGCCGAAGCAGACCTCCGACGCGCAGAAGGCGGCGGCCGATCAGCTCGAGGCCGAGCAGAAGCAGAAGGCGCAGGAGCAGAAGGAGGAGGCGGAACGCGAGCTGAACCAGCAGATCGACGACACGGCCTCGCAGCGATCCGACCTCCGTGACCAGCTCGGCATCCTGCGGTCCCAGCTCGCGCAGTTGGAGGCATCCGCTCCCGCCGTGCCTGCACCGAATACACCGGAGGAGCAGGCGGCGATCGACGCGGAGCGCGAGCGGCAGGAGCAGATCGCGGCGATGGTGTCCGCGATCGAGCAGACGCAGGCCGGCATCGAGTCCGCAGACGCGCAGCTCGAGCAGCTTCGTGAGAGCCAGACGGAGTCTGCCGCGCAGCAGGCAGAGGCCGACCGGATGGCGCAGGCGCAGAAGGCGGCGAGCGAGATCCGCGGCACCGCCGTGCGGGTCGGTGACGTCGCGACCGTGACCGAAGCGAAGACCGCTCCGTCGATCTCACGCATCGACGGCGAACGCGTCGTCTCGATCTCGGTCACGCCGAAGAGCGGCCAGCTCGATGCGGCGACCAGTGCCGTCGATGCGGCGACGGCGAAGGTCGAGCTTCCGGCCGGCGTGCGCTACGAGGTGGGCGGAGTCGCCGCCGAGCAGGATGACGCGTTCGGGCAGCTCGGCCTTGCGATGCTCGCTGCGATCGCGCTCGTGCTGCTGGTCATGGTGATGACCTTCCGCAACCTGCGTCAGCCGACGATCCTGCTGATCGCTGTGCCCTTCGCGGCCACCGGAGCGATACTCGCCCTCCTGTTCACGGGGACGCCCCTCGGCCTGCCTGCCCTCATCGGGCTCCTGATGCTGATCGGCATCGTGGTGACGAATGCCATCGTGCTGCTCGACCTGGTGAACAAGCTGAGGGCCGGAGGCGCCGATCTCGACGAGGCGGTGTATCACGGAACCCGCCTGCGCTTGCGGCCGATCCTGATGACAGCGACGGCGACGATCTTCGCCCTGTTGCCGATGTCGCTGGGGATCACCGGCGGCGGGGTGTTCATCTCGAGGCCGCTCGCCGTCGTCGTCATCGGCGGGCTGATCAGCTCGACGCTCCTGACGCTGATGCTCGTGCCGATCCTGTATCTGCTCCTCGAACGCGCACGTGATCGCCGGATCGCCAAGCGCGAGGAACGACGGATGCAGCGCGAAAGCAAGCGACTCGGGACCGACGAGCCGGACGACGGCGACGGCGAGCTCGTGCTCGTGCTCGGCGGTGACGATGAGGCCACGCCTCGCGGCTGACGCCGGACGGCTGACACCGTACGGCTGACCCCGGACGGCTGACCCCGGGCCGCCGCCCTTGCCGGCGCGGCCCGGCGGCTCAGCCGAAGAGGTGCTCGACGATGCTCGAGGTGTAGCCGCTCGGCGCCAGGTTCGAGAAGCGGGTGTCGATGAGGATGTCGTCGCGCCAGAACAGCGTGCGTCCGTCGGTCACCGGGTACTGCGTGTTCGGCCAGGTCTTCTCGCAGCGTGTGCCGCCGTCGGGCGTGAAGCAGGTGAAGCCCTCGGTGTTCGCAAGGGCGTTGAGCATGTCGAGCGCGGGGCCGCGATTCATCGCCGAGATCGTCGTGACGAGACGGGTGGTGTCCGCACGCGGATCGGCCCAGGCGCAGATGAGCGAACCGTCATCCTGTACTCCTGTGGGTCCGAAGGCGGCGTCGTTCAGCGGCACGTCCTCGAGTTGGGCGAGCACGTCATCGGAGAGGATCGCTCGGCAATCCGTCGGCAACGCGATCCCCTTCGTCGGTGTCGGGCTTGGCGATGCAGTCGGCGACTTCGTCTCGTCAGGGGTCGGTGATTCGCTGGTGCCGGGGCTCGTTGACGCGCTCGGCGAGCCCGCGTCCGGCGACTCGGACGCGCAGCCTGCGAGAACGGTGGCGAGCAGCAGTGCGGCGGCGCCGGCGACGAGTCGTGCATTCATGGCCACACCGTATCGCTCGCGGAACCCCGGGGATAGGGGGAAACACCGCACCGCGATAGTGTCGGCGAGTGAGCACAGCTTTTTCCTCCGCCGGATCGGTCGTCGTCGTCGGCGATGCACTGATCGATGAGATCCACGACCACGCCGGAGTGCGAGAACTCGTGGGGGGAGCGGCGTTGAACGTCGCCGTCGGTCTGCGCAGACTCGGGGTGTCCACGACATTGATCGCGATGGTCGGCGATGATGAGGCCGGTGATCACATTCGCGAGTATCTTCGCGATCACGACGTGGCGCTGGTATCGAGTCCGAGCCCGCACGGATCTTCTCGGGCGATCGTGCAGCGCTCGGCGAGCGGTGAGCCGGAGTACGTCTTCAACGAGGCGGCGAAGCGGCGCAGCATCCGCTATTCCGCCGAGGCGCGGCAGGCGATCTCGGAGGCTGGGCTCGTCGCGGTCAGCTGCTTCCCGTTCGACGTTCCTGCCGAAGTGGATGCCTTTGCAGAGGCGCTGGACGGCGCACGCCTCGCGATCGATCCGAACCCCCGTGCGGGGATGCTGAGCGATCGGGACGAGTTCGTTCGCGGTTTCGAAAGCCTCGCTGCGCGGGCGGAGATCGTGAAGGTCGGAACGGACGACGCCGCGCTCCTCTACGGCGGGGATCTCGATGCGCTCCGCGCTCGTCTGAGAGGGCTGGGCGTCGGTGCGGTGCTCGCCACCGCCGGGGTGGATGGCGCGATCATCGAGGCGGATGCCGGCATCGTGGCTGCTCCGATCTCGACGCTCCCTGGACCGGTCGTCGACACGGTCGGGGCGGGGGACTCGACCCTCGCCGCGGTGGTGGCTGGGCTGGTCGGATCGGCGCCGCGCACGACGGGCGAGTGGGACGCACTGCTGCGCCGCGCCATGGACATCGCCGCCGCGACCTGCCGTGCCGAGGGCGGTTTGCTGCGCACTCCGGAGTCGCTGGCCGAGGCGGAACGCGGCGTCTACGGAAGCTGAGGCTTCGATTTCATGCGCTGGCCGATCGCCGGTATGATAATTCTTCGTGCCCCCGGTTGGCTGTTCAAGTCGGACGGGTGCGCATTGGCGAGTTACCCTAGCGGCCAAAGGGATCTGACTGTAAATCAGACGGCTCAGCCTTCGGGGGTTCGAATCCCTCACTCGCCACAGCACAGAAGAAGGGCCCCGCATCGCGGGGCCCTTCTTGCATTCTCGGTGTACGAGCGGATGCTCCGCGCTCACACCTCGGGGTCAGTACGAGGCGGTGGCGACGTTCTGCACGGCCAGCGCGACTTGGCCGACATGGTTTGCCATCGCTTCTCGGGCTTTCACGGGGGAGCCTGATGCGATCGCGTCCACGATCTGGGCGTGTTCGATGTTCGACGCCCGTTGCCGCGCTTGAGTGACGTTCAAGAACTCGGACTGGAGATCGAGCGCCTGACGAGTCGACGCGACCACCGAGATGAGTACGGGGTTCCGGCTCGCTTCCGCGATCGCCACATGCAGCTCACCGTCCAATGCCACCCAGGCCCGGAGGTCCTCTGCGGCGTCGAGTGCGGCGAGAATCCGATGCAGGTTCTCGAGCTGGGCCGGAGTGTGCCGTTCAGCCGCATAGCCGGCGGTGGGCACTTCGACATGCTGTCGGGCCTCGATGAGGTCCTGGGCGCTGAACTCGCCGAAGACGAGCTGAGACGCCGGACTCTTCTTGACGACGAAGGTGCCGCTTCCTGTGCGGGTCTCGGTGAGCCCCAGCGTCGCGCATGCGTGCAGCGCTTCGCGCACAACCGAACGACTGACTCCGAATTCGCCGGCGAGAGTCAACTCGGACGGAAGGCGGTCGCCGATCTCGTAGTCGTCGCCTCGGATCATCGCGTTGAGCGCTCTGAATGCCGCCTCAGTCGCACTGATCCTCTCAAGGCCCGGCTTCGTCGGCTCACCTGGCGCACTCATCCCACCACTATATGGCTGCCCCGAGCGGGCGGCTTCGCTGCTGATACGGAGCGGTGGACCGTACGTCGTGCTTGTGCTCGCGATCGAGCCCGCCTACACTGATCCGAACAAACCTGTCTGACAGCCAGACAGCATGCGACCGGTGGGTCGAGTGCATCCGCGATGAGGTGGATGCATTGATCTGCTCATGAATCGAAAGGCACGTCATGGCCGAGAACGAAGACGTTCTACAACTCAAGAGCCCGACATCGCGGCACGTCGACATCGGTGACGCCGGATACACCAAGGGACTCAAGCGTCGGCACATGCACATGATCGCCATCGGCGGTTCCATCGGCACGGGGCTCTTCCTGGGTGCGAGCGGCCGGATGGAACTGGCGGGGCCGTCGTTGGCAATCGTGTACATCGTCTGCGGCGCGTTCGCGTTCTTCGTCGTGCGTGCTCTCGGGGAGCTCGTCATGTACCGCCCCTCGTCGGGCGCGTTCGTCTCGTATGCCCGGGAGTTCATGGGGGAGAAGGGCGCCTACACCGTCGGGTGGTTGTACTTTCTGAACTGGTCGACGACCGTGGTCGCGGACATCACCGCCGTCGCCCTGTATGTGCATTTCTGGTCGATGTTCGTCGCGATCCCGCAGTGGGTGCTGGCGTTGATCGCCCTGGCGATCGTCGTCGCCATGAACGTCATCTCCGTGAAGGTCTTCGGCGAGATGGAGTACTGGTTCGCCCTCATCAAGGTGGGCGCGATCGTTCTGTTCGGGATCATCGGCATCTTCCTGATCGTCACGGGAACCGAGATCGACGGTCACACGCCCGGCATCGCCTTGATTGCGGACAACGGCGGGCTGTTCCCGATGGGAATCGCGCCGATGTTCATCATCGCGCTCGGGGTCGTCTTCGCATTCGGCGGGACAGAGCTGGTGGGAGTGGCCGCCGGAGAGTCGGAGAATCCTCGGGCCGTGATCCCGAAAGCCGTCAATTCCATCATGTGGCGGATCATCCTCTTCTACGCCGGCTCCGTCGTCCTGTTCACTCTGCTGATGCCCTGGACGGCCTACTCGGCGGGGGAGAGCCCGTTCGTCACCGTGATGAACGCGATCGGTATCCCTGGCGCGGGCGACATCATGAACGTCGTCGTGCTGACGGCTGCGATGTCGAGTCTCAACGCCGGCCTCTACGCGACGGGACGAACGCTGCGTTCCATGGCGATGGCGGGAACGGGACCGAAATTCGCGAGGCGATTGAACAAGGCCGGTGTCCCCTACGGAGGAATCCTCATCACCGCCTCGATCGGCGTCGCCGGGGTGATTCTGAACTTCTTCGTACCGGAACGGGCATTCGAGATCGTGCTCAACCTCGCCGGAATCGGCATCGTCGGCACCTGGATGTCGATCATGATCTGCCATTGGCTGTTCCTGCGGAAGGTCAAGCGGGGAGAAGTGGAGCGCCCGACGTTCCGCCTGCCGCTGGCCCCTGTGACGAATATCGTGACCCTCGTCTTCCTCGTCATGGTCGTGGTGCTGATGGCGATGGATGCGAGCGTCGGAAGGCTGACCCTGGCGGTCTTCGCGCTCATCGTCGTGGCACTGATCATCGGCTGGTTCGTCATCCGCGATCGGATCAACCCCGATGCGATGATCGAGCTGGGAGACGCGAGCGACCTGCCCGCCGGTGAGGAATCTCGTGAATGAGAGGCGCCTGCTCGTCGTGTACACCGGCGGCACGTTCGGCATGCGAGACCTGGGGTCCGGATTGGAGGCGACAGATGACCTCGGAGCGGAGATCGCCTCTCTTGTCGCTGGGTATGACGCGCAGCGCCGCACGAGATCTCGCTGGGCGTTCGTGAAGTCGGAGTGCGTCATCGACAGCGCAGAAGCGACCCAGCAGACGATGGTCGACTGGGCTGCCGAGATCCGGATGAAGCTCCAGTCCGCGGACTGTGAGGAGACATACACGGGTGTGCTCGTCATCCACGGCACGGATACCCTGGCCTACACGGCGGCCAGGATGGCATTCGAGCTGGCTGACCTCCGGGTACCCATCGTCTTCACGGGATCTCAGCTCCCGCTTCATCTCCCGGGCAGCGACGCGCCGTCGAACTTCGAGTTCGCACTGGATGTGCTTTCCGGCACCATCACCGGCGGTACGTGGGTGGCATTCGACCACCAGCTGCATCCGGCCGTCCGTGTGAGCAAGTACTCCAGCGAGAGCAGGTCAGGATTCGCCTCCCCGCGGGCTCTCGCGCCGGTGGTCGACTCGTCGCTGGCGCACGCGGTCGCCGATCGCTTCACAGAGGCCGAGGTCAGTGCCATTCGAAAAGTCGGCGTCCTGAGCGTGTTCCCGGGCATGGCCTCCGAACAAGTGCGGGCCGCTCTTGCGTGCTACCCCGACGGTCTGATCCTCGAATGCTATGGCGCGGGAACTGCACCGGTCAGCACCCCAGGCATCCTCGACGACTTGGGTGCGGCGATCGATGGGGGAACCACCGTGGTCGCTGTCACGCAGTGCCAGACCGGCTCCGTCGACCTCTCGCGATACGCGGTCGGGTCTGCGCTGGCCCGCGTCGGAGTCTTGAGCGGCGGCGATATGACCGTGGAAGCCGCGCTGGGCAAGCTCGGCTATCTCGCGGGCAAGTATCTGGATGCCTCGACGATGAGAAGCGCACTTGCCTCGAACTTCATCGGGGAGATGCATTCGCCTGCCGTCTCGGCGGGGCCGAGTCTCTAGGCGTCTTCGCCGCCGAACGTCGCATCCAGCGCCGCGCGGAGATCCTCGAGGAGGTCATCCGCATCCTCGAGGCCGACAGACAGTCGAAGATGGCCGTGCACCCGGAACGGTTCGGGGTAGGTGGCCACGCGTCCGCCCTCGGTGCCCGTGTGCACGATGAGCGAGTCGTCGTGCCCCAGCGAGAACCCCGAGGTGATCAGCCGCAGATTGGCGACGAACCGGTTCTGTCGATCGGCGTCGCCCTTCACCGCGAACGCGATCATCCCTCCGAAGCCGCGGCCGCCGAACTGGCGCTCGGCGAGTTCATGCTCCGGATGCGAGGGAAGGCCGGGGTAGTAGATGTACTCCACGCGCGGGTCGGCGGCGAGGAAGTGCGCGATCCGCTCGGCGGAGCGGAAGTGCTGCTGCAGGCGCAGGGGGAGCGTCACTGAGCCTCGCTGGATCTGCCACGCGTTGAACGGGGAGATGATCCCGCCGACGTCGACCATCGCATCCGCCTTGATCGGCTGGATCAGTTCGTGACGCCCCGCCACGGAACCGCCCATCGCATCGCCGTGGCCGTTGATGTACTTGGTCAGCGAATGCACGACGAGATCGGCTCCGTCGGCGAGGGGGCGGTAGAACGGCGGCGGGGTGAACGTCGAGTCGACCATCAGGATCGCGCCGGCCGCATGCGCGATGTCGGCGATCGCGCGCACGTCGGCGATCTTGGTCGTCGGGTTCGCGATCGCCTCGATGCAGACCAGCTTGGTCTCCGGACGCATCGCCGCGCGGACGGCGTCGAGGTCGCCGATGTCGACGAAGGTCGCCTCGATGCCGTAGCGACCGGGGAGGAGGTCCGTCCACAACCTCCAGGTCGCTTCGTAGGTCACATCGCTGACGACGACGTGGTCTCCGACGCGGACGTGCGTGAAGAAGACGGCATGAAGGGCGGCCACACCGGAGGCGAGAGCGACCGCATCCTCAGCGCCGTCGAGAGCGGCCAGCTTGTGCTCGAGCGCTGCCTGGTTCACGCCCGTGTTCCGCGTGTAGAGGCCCGGCGCAGTGGCCGACCAACTGATCTCGCTCGGGTCGTCAGGAAGCTCGTACGAATTGGCCATCACGAGCGGTGTGCGGAGCGCCTTGGTCGAGTCGAGTCGATTGCCGAGGTGCACCGCGGCGCTCATGTCGGACAGCGTCGACGGGTCCGTGCGGTCTGGACGTGTGCTCATGAAGTCTCCTCCGGGTGCGTCCGTGCGGCGAAAACAGTTCACCGCACAGTGGATGCCGTCCAGCTTAGTGTGCATAATAGACACAAGCAATTGCTGATACCGCACATTGGAGACGTGATGGAGCGACTTCCTCTCGACGAGGTCGATCGGCAGATCCTGTCGCAACTGGCTGACGACGCGCGAACGCCTCTCGTTGCGCTCGCGGCGCGCGTGCATCTTTCTCGCAACGCCGTGAAGCAGCGGATCGAGCGGATGGAGCGTCAGGGCACGATTGCCGGCTACACCGTCGTCCGCGGGAAAAGTGCTGCAACGGGAGTCTCGGCGATCGTGATGGTCTATCGGGCCGATCGGATGCGCGGTGGGGGCGTGATCTCCGAGATCGCCCAGATCCCCGAAGTGCGCCGGTGCGACATCCTCAGCGGGGACTTCGATCTGCTGGTGACGCTCGAGGCGGATTCCATGGATCGGATCGGCGAGGTCTGGGAGTTCATCGCCGCATTGCCCGGTGTGGCCGACACCGTGACCTCGGTCTCCCTGACGCGCGTCGTCGACCGACGTTGACGCGCGCCAGGGAAGTCCTCAGGTGTTGATGCAGATGACCTTCGGCTGGGTCATCTCGTCGTAGGCGAACCGAACGCCCTCGCGGCCCATGCTCCCGTACTTGGCGCCGCCGAACGGCATGCTGTCGATGCGGTAGTCGGAGGAGTCGTTGATCATGACGCCGCCGGCCTCGAGACGCTCTGCCACGCGAAGCGCGCGTCCGAGTTCTGACGTGAAAGCTGCCGCATGCAGTGCGTACTCGATGTCGTTCGCCTGCGCGATCGCCTCGTCTTCGGTATCGAATGCGGTCAGAGCGACGACGGGCGCGAAAGCCTCCTCGCGCCACAGTTCGCAGCTCAACGCCGCGTTCTCCACGACGGTCGGCCAGTACACCGATCCCTCGCGGCGATGACCGGTGAGGACGTTGGCCCCGGCGCTCACGGCATCGTCGACCATGCGCTCGACGCGCATCGCCGAGTCGGTTGAGATCATCGCGCCGACATCGGTGCGGGGGTCGGCGGGATCGCCGACGCGCAGCGCCGACGTCCTGGCGACGAATCGGTCGCGGAACTCCACGTAGACACTCCGCTCGACGAGGATGCGCTGCGCGCCGACGCAGTTCTGCCCGGCGGCCCAGAACGCACCGGAGACACAGGCGTCGACGGCGGCGTCGATGTCGGCATCCGCGAAGACCAGCACCGGGGCGTTGCCGCCGAGCTCCATCGCGAGCTTCTTGAGCCCTGCGCCTCGGGCGATGGCCTCGCCCGTCGCGAATCCGCCGGTGAAAGACACCATGCGTACGTCCCGGATTCCGATCAGAGCCTGCGCGAGGTGTCGGTCGCCATGGACGACAGTGACGATCTCGTCCGGCAACCCGGCGTCGATGAGCACGTCGACGAGCAGCTGGGCCGTGAGCGGCGTGAACTGCGACGGCTTGAGGATGACGGAGTTCCCCCCGGCGATGGCCGGACCGATCTTGTGGGCGACGAGGTTGAGCGCGTCGTTGTACGGCGTGATCGCCACGATGACGCCGAGCGGCTCGCGCGTGAACCACCCGCGCCGGTTCTCCGATCCCTCGTAGGCATCGAACGGGATCACCTCACCATCGGCGGCACGCGCAGCCTCTGCGGAGAGGGACATCGTCGTGATGGCTCGCTGCACTTCCTTCTTCGCCTGGGTGATCGTCTTCCCTGCCTCGCGCATGACGAGCGAGGCGGCCTCCTCGGCGCGCTCGCCGAGGAGGCGCGTGGCTCGATCGAGGATGCGGTGACGTGCGAACTTGGACAGATCGCGCGAGAGCGACGCACCGATGCGCGCGCGCTCCATGATCGCGTCCGCATCGGCCGGCGTGCTCAGCGGTACCTGTCCGAGCTGCTCGCCGGTGAACGGGTCGAATACCGACAGTCGATCGGCGGCGAGCTCGGTGGGTGCGAGCACGGCGGTCACAGCCCGGCCCCGACGAGCGCGCGCTGGTGGGCGTCGATGGCGATGATGTCGGAGAGCAGGGCGTACGCGGTCTCCCAGCGGCCCGCGCCGGGCCCGGAGACGGTGACCGTTCCGAGCAGGTCGGTGCTGAACGCGATCGCGTTGGTGGCATCCGAGATTCCGGCCAGCGGATGCTCCGGCGACAGTGCCATCGGCTCCACCGCTGCGGTCACCGTGCCTGACGCGTCGCGCGTCACCGATCCGACGAGCTTCCAGCGCTTCCCTTCGGCGGCCGCCTGCACGATGTCGGCGGCGCTGAGCGAGCTGATCCCGCGGCGCTCGACGTCTGCGGTCGTGAGGTCGGCGCCGAGCAGCTCGTTGGCGAGGATGACGACCTTCAGCTGCACATCGGATCCTTCGATGTCCGCAGTCGGATCGGCCTCGGCGTATCCGAGTTCCTGCGCCTCGGCGACCGCGGCCTGCAGAGTCATCCCGCCCTCCATCTTGCCCAGGACGTAGTTGCTGGTGCCGTTCAGGATGCCCTGGATCGCGTTGATCCTCAGGCCGCTCATGGTCTCGCGCCCGAACCGCAGCACGGGCGTGCCGCTCATCACCGATCCTTCGTACTCGAACCGGACGCCGTTCTCGTCGGCGAGGCGGTTGAGCGCGGCGCGCGCGATGGCGACCGGTCCCTTGTTGGTCGTCGTGACGCTCTTGCCGCTTTCGAGGGCCGCGCGGACGTGGGAGATCGCCGGCTCCCCGTCGACCGGGTTCGTGAAGGTGGCCTCGACGATGATGTCGGCGGATGACTGCCGGATGACGTGATCGTTGTTCGGCATCGCCGCGCCTCCCGGCATCCCCTCGAAGCTCGCGTTCGAGGGCAGGTTCAGTACGTGGTCCAGATCGATGCCGTCGGACTGCATGAGCGAACCGAATCGGAGATCGGTGATGGCGACGACGCGAAGTGTGAATCCGAGTTCATCGGCGAGCGCCTCGCCTCGATCGCGGATGATCTCGGCGAGAGCGCGATTGACGCCTCCGAAGCCGATGAGGGCGAGATCATGGTGGTTCACGGGTGCTCCTTCGTCAAAACGGGTAGGCACCCATCGTCGAATGGAGCCCTGTCAGTCCGCGCCTTCCAGAACGGCACACCGACCTGCCAGAACGGCCGTCGCGGTGTCAGAATCGCAATCCCGACGGCTGCGGCTGTCGTTTTCGGTGACCGGGGTTGCGGTGGAAGCTGACGGCATGTAGCGTCCCGCCATACCCGAATCCGTGCAAGATCGACACAACAGCGTGTCGATAACGCACACCAACGCTTGGATTGAGAGACTGCATGGCTCCTGTAGCCGGGGAGAAAGAACTCCCCAACGCCCTGCCTCACACGACCGCGACACAGGTACCGTTGCGCCGCTTGCAACGGTCGATGGACGCGCGGCACCTGATCATGATCGCCCTCGGCGGTGTGATCGGGTCGGGGCTGTTCCTCAGCTCCGGATACACGATCTCGCAGGCCGGCCCCCTCGGCGCGATCATCGCCTATCTGATCGGCGCGCTCGTCGTCTACCTGGTGATGGCCTGTCTCGGTGAACTGGCGATCGCGTATCCCGTCTCCGGTGCCTTCCACATCTACGCGGCCCGCTCGATCGGCCCCGCGACCGGATTCACCACGGCCTGGCTGTACTGGCTGTGCTGGGTCGTCGCGCTCGGCTCGGAATTCACCGCATCGGGAATCCTGATGCAGCGCTGGTTCCCCGGAGTTCCGGTGTGGCTGTGGTGCCTGATCTTCGCAGCGGTGCTGTTCCTGCTCAACGCCATCTCGGCGCGCGTCTTCGGCGAGGCCGAGTTCTGGTTCTCACTCATCAAGGTCGTCGCCATCGTCGGTCTCATCGTGCTGGGCGGCGCCGCGATCTTCGGAATCACGCCGCTGTCCGCAGAACACCCGCCGGCGATCCTGTTCAGCAACTTCGAGACACCCGACGGTCTGTTCCCCGGCGGCTTCAGCGGCGTGATCGTCACCGCGCTCGCCGTCTTCTACGCCTTCAGCGGCTCGGAGCTCATCGGCGTCGCGGCCGGTGAGACGAAGGACCCTGCCAAGAACATTCCGAAGGCCCTCCGCTCGACGGTCCTGCGCCTCGTGGTCCTGTTCGTCGGTGCGATCGCCGTCGTCGCCGCGATCCTTCCTTACGAGCAGGCCAGCGTGACCAGCAGCCCGTTCGTAGACGTCTTCGAGTACGTGGGCGTGCCGTTCGCGGCCGACATCATGAACTTCGTCATCATCACCGCACTTCTCTCCGCCGGCAACAGCGGACTCTTCTCCTGCGCGCGCATGCTGTTCTCGCTGGCGGAGGAGGGGCATGCGCCCCAGCGTCTCGCGTACCTCACCAAGCGCGGAGTTCCGATCGTCGCGCTCACCGTGAGCATCCTCATCGGACTCGTCTCCCTGCTCACGAGCGTCATCGCGCCGGGAACGGTGTATCTGGTGCTCGTCTCGATCGCGGGGTTCGCGGTCGTGGCCGTGTGGATGTCGATCGTGGCGTCGCAGTTCTTCCACCGGCGCGCTTTCGTGCGAGACGGCGGCGATATCAAGACGCTGGCGTACCGGACGCCGCTCTACCCCGCTCTGCCGATCGTGGCCTTCGCGCTTCTGTTCATCTCGATCGTGGCGATCGCGTTCGACCCGAATCAGGTCGCGGCGCTGTACTTCGGGGTGCCGTTCGTCGGAGCCTGCTACCTGTACTTCTGGTGGCGCCATGGCCGCAAGCGCCAGGCGGATGACGCCTCGGCGGCGCCGGTCGGCGCCGGAGCGGCTGAGTGACGCGACCCGCGTCAGCGGGATGGGTCGAAGTCGACACCGAGGCGATCGACCACAACATTCGCACGATCCGCGCAGAACTCGGCGACCACGTCGAGTTCTGCGCGGTGGTGAAAGCAGACGCGTACGGGCACGGTGTCGATCTCGTCGTGCCCCTCTTGATCGCGAATCGCGTCACCATGATCGGCGTGACATCGAATGACGAGGCGCGGCTCACCCGTTCGTTCGGATTCACCGGCCGTCTGCTGCGTCTCCGAACCGGGGTTCGCGAGGAGATCGACGAAGGCGTGGGGTACGGGATCGAAGAGTGGGTCGGCGGCGTCGAGCACGCGCGCGTGATCGCGAACGTGGCCCGAGAACGAGCGCGGCGGATCCGAGTTCATATCTCCCTCAACTCCACCGGTCTGAGCCGTGACGGCATCGAGGCGGGCGGTGGACTCTCCGATGAAGTCGTGCAGAGCGTCCTGCGGCATCCGGCCTTCGATGTCGTCGGAGTCTGCTCGCACTTCCCCTGCGAGGATCGTGCAGACGTTCGGCAAGGAGCAGCGAGGTTCGACCGGGAGTCTCGTGAGCTCCTAGGCCTCCTCGATCCCGCATCCTCGCCGCAGCGTCACTGCGCCACCACGTACGCTGCGCTCTACGAGCCGGGCACGCGGTTCGATCTGGTGCGCATCGGAGCCGCGCTCTACGGCGATACCGATGCGCTCGGCGGCGAGCTGCGCCCGGCCATGCGCCTCGTCTCCTCGATCGCCGCCCTCAATACCTATCCGGGCGGGAGCACCGCAGGATACGAACGCCGCCACCGCCTGCATGAGGAGGCGACACTCGCCGTCGTGCCCCTGGGATACGCCGACGGATACCACCGGAGTCTCGGCGGCCGGGCCGAGGTCCTCGTGCACGGGCGGCGAGCACCGGTGGTCGACCAGCTCGCGATGAACACATTTCTCGCCGACGTGTCGCACATCCCCGAGGTGCGTGTCGGCGACGAGGTCGTCGCCTACGGTGCGCAGGGTCGTGACACCATCACGGCTGCCGACATCGAGCGGTTCACTGGTCAGATCGCCGCCGACCTCTACACGGCCTGGGGGCGACTCCTGCCGAGAGTCCCGCGCCGGCCGCTGGATAGGATGAGCCGACCGGACGAGCTCGTAGGGGAGAGGGGAGTGCGCAGCAGATGAGTGCATCCTCTCTCACGCAAGGTCTGGCGTTGCTGGATGCCGCCATCAGGCAGGAACGATTGCGCCGCCTGGGGCACAATGCATCCCGGCTCGCGGATGCGACGGGCATCGAGCGGAGTCGCGTCTCGCGACTGACCCAAGAGCTGCGGGAACTGGAGTACCTGGAACGCAGTGAATCCGCGTTGCTCGCCGCGGGGCCGGAGTACTTCCGCACGGCAGCGACGCTGAACGCCACGTGGCTGAAGGGCTCCCGCGAGGTTCTGAGGTTTCTTGCGTCGCACCTGCGGATGACGGCCGTGATCGCGGTCGCCGACGGTCCCCGAGCGGTGCTTCTTCGGTATGAGCAGGCGATCGCAGCGGCCGACCGCTCGCTCCGGCCCGGACTCGTCGCACCCATCTGGTGCACGGGTGCCGGCCGGGCGCTGCTGTGGGATCACTCTCGAGGAGGCCTGCAGGAGCTGCTCGACGATATGCAGTTCGTCGGCGTCGGCGGGCCGGCATCCGCCCGCTCGGTCGCCGAGGTGCAATCGCGACTCGAACGCGACCGCGCCAACGGATTCATCGCCGCGAGCCAGGAGTACGTCGATGGGGTGGACGAGTTCGCTCTCCCCATTCGGCGGGGCGGGGCGGTCATCGCCTCACTCGCCCTTGCCGGTGCGCATCGAGACAAAGGCGCGTCCCGTGAGGTGCGAGCGCGCCTCGGCGAAGCCGCGCAGCAGCTGAGCGCCGCGGCCGACGGCCGCTGACGGCCGCGCGCGTCACAGCAGTGCTGCGCCGAGACGTTGCGAGAGGGCATCGGCTGCGCTCCGCACGGAAGCACCGTATTCCGGTGTTCTCACGCGCAGTGCTTCCTGCTCGCCGACGACCTGAATCGCCGCGATGACTTCGCCGCGGAAGTCCCAGACGGGCGCGGCCACGGAGTACAGTCCCGGCTCTGCTTCCTGATCGACGATCGTGTATCCGCGCTCCTGGTCCTGACGCAGGCGGTCGATGAAGTCGTCGACGGAGCCGGGAGCGTTCGGTCCTGGGCTGACGAACTCTGTGGCCGAGAACACGGCGCGGATCTCGTGATCGGTGGCATCCCAGAGGACCGCGCGCCCGGCGTCGCTGCAGAACGCCGGGTAGGCGCGCCCCCGCCACGAACCGATCATGCGGGAGTCCGCCGGGATGCTCTCCAGAATCGTCACGGTGCTGTCGCCCTGCAGGACACTCAGGAAGCACGCCTGACCGAGGTCGGCTGCGAGCGCATCCAGCGTCGTCATCCCGACGGTCTGCAGACGCTGATCGGTGAGTTCCTGGGCGGTCGCGTACCAGTTCCAGGACAGCGAGTACGCGAGGTCGGCATCGCGGACGACGAATCCGAGGTTCAAGAGGGCGGACAGAGTCCGGGAGACCTGTGAGCGGTCGCGGTCCAGTTCTCGAGAGATGCTCTGCACGGTTGCGGTG
The DNA here is from genome assembly GCF_038397725.1 of Microbacterium sp. LWO13-1.2. Taxonomy (NCBI): domain Bacteria; kingdom Bacillati; phylum Actinomycetota; class Actinomycetes; order Micrococcales; family Microbacteriaceae; genus Microbacterium; species Microbacterium sp. LWO13-1.2. The sequence goes on along the minus strand of NZ_CP151634.1, from coordinate 108,606 downwards.
TCGCCGCGGTCCGACAGCGCGCCCACTGCGCGGACGATCTCGAAGCCTCGTCCCATGCTGCTCAGGCGCGTCTCGGTGCGGCGATCCATCGACATGGATCGAGCGTAGCCGCCGCGGCGGCTCCGATCCGGCGTGTCGACCGACGGTGCGTGACACCGAGACCCTGCATCCGCCACACTGAGTGCCATGGGATCAGCGTTGACCACCATCGGACTGCCTGTGGCACTGGGCATCATCATGCTGGGCCTCGGGCTCAGCCTCACCCTCGCCGACTTCGCGCGGGTGCTGAAGCAGCCGAAAGCGGTGATCGTCGCGCTGATCTGCCAGCTCATCCTGCTGCCGGGCATCTGCTTCGGACTCGTGCTGCTGTTCCAACTGCCGCCGGTTCTGGCGGTGGGCATGATGATGCTCGCGGCCTCGCCTGGCGGCACGACGGCGAACCTCTACAGCCACCTGTTCCGCGGTGACATCGCGCTGAACATCTCCCTGACCGCGGTGAACTCGGTGATCGCGGTGATCACCCTGCCGCTGATCACGAACTTCGCGATCGCGTACTTCCAGCCGTTCGACAACCAGCTCGGGCTGCAGTGGGCGAAGGCGCTCGAGGTCTTCGCCATCGTCCTGCTCCCGGTTGCGGTCGGAATGCTGATCCGTCGCCTGTGGCCCTCCTTCGCGGACGGCATGGACAAACCGGTGCGGATCGCCTCCGTGGTCATCCTCATCGTCGTGATCGCCGGTGCCGTGGCATCGAACTGGGCGCTGCTCGTCGCGAATTTCACGCAGCTGGCGCTCATCACGGTGCTCTTCTGCCTGATCAGCCTGTCGATCGGGTTCTTCGTCCCGCGTTGGCTGAAGGTCGGCAGACGCCAGGCCGTGGCCACATCGTTCGAGATCGGCATCCACAACGCCACGCTCGCGATCGTCATCGCCCAATCCGTGCTCGGGTCGGTCGAGCTGAGTCTTCCCGCCGCGGTCTACGGCGTGCTCATGTTCTTCATCGCCTTCGGGTTCGGCTTCCTCATCCGCGATCGCTCGACTGCCGCCGTTGACGCCGCGGCGACGTCGAGGTGACCGGGTTCCTAGACTGGAGCGATGCGAGCGCTCACCGAAGCCGACGTCCGTGCGTCGTTCGTCAATGCGGATGCCGATGAATTGCGCGTCATGGCGATGCCGCACGACTTCATGCTCGTCGACTGGGACTATCTCGACTTCTTCGCGTGGCGTGATCCGGCCGCCGGCCGCCGCGGCTACGTGCTGATCGAGCACGAGGGGCGTGTCGTCGGTGTGGTGCTGCGCGCCTCCGATCCCGGGCGCGGGCGCTCCGGCATGTGCAATATCTGTCACACGATGCAGCCGGGCAACCAGGTGGCGCTGTTCTCCGCCGGCCGCGCCGGCGATGCGGGCGCACGCGGCGACTCCGTCGGCACCTATCTCTGCGCCGACCTGTCCTGCCACGAGAGTGTTCGGCTTGCGCATCCGCTCGCTCCGAACGAGATCAGGGCGGCGGGTCAGGTCGACATCCGCCTCGACGGCACCCGACGCCGGATGGAGGCGTTCATCTCCCGCGTGCTGGAGCAGGAGTGAGCGCGGTTACGCTGGAGGCATCCGTCCTGTGCTCGAAGGAGACGCCATGAGCGATGCCATCCTGTTCTCGGTGACCGATGGGATGGCGCGACTGACGCTGAACCGTCCGTCCCGGCTCAACGCGTTCAACGCGGATCTCGCACATGCCTGGCGCGACGTCACCGCCGAGGCGACATCGAGAACGGACGTCAAGGCGATCCTGCTCGACGCCGCCGGTCCCGCGTTCTGCGCGGGTGGCGACGTCATCGACATGGCGACCTCGATGGGCTCCGGCGCCGACATCACCGCGCTCGCGGAGGTGATCAACGCCGGAATCCGTTCGCTCACCGAATCGACGATCCCGGTCGTCGCGGCGGCACACGGCACGACCGCGGGTGGCGGACTCGGGATCCTGCTCTGCAGCGACTACGCCGTTGTCGGCTCGCGCTCCCGCCTCGGCAGTCTGTACGCGAACATCGGCCTGACGCCCGACCTCTCGGTCTCCGCGCAGCTCGCGAGGGCCGTTGGCGAGCGCCGTGCACTCCAGCTCGTGCTGCAGGACCGGCTCCTCACCGCCGACGAGGCGCAGCAGTGGGGTCTGATCGCCGAGGTCATCACGGGTATGGATGCCGCGGCAGAGGCCGAGCAGGTGCGTGCGCGCGCTGAGGAGATCGCCCGATTCTGGCTGGCCGGCGCGGCCGACGCCTACGGGCAGGCGAAGTGGCTCGTGCGCTCGCAGCCGCAGCGGTCCTTCGCCGAGCAGTTGAGCGAGGAAGCCCGATCGATCGGGGCCTTCATGGAGACCGCCGACGCGCAGGCGCGGATCACCGCCTTCGCGGCAGCGTCGGCCAAGGCCCGCTGAGCCGGCAGGGCTGATCCGGCCGCAGGAGAACTTTCCACAGGCGGGACGGCGACCTCGGTTCCGCGGCCCGTGCGTGCGAGGATGAAGGCACCGCCGCTCAACGAGAGGATCGCCATGTCCCAGTCGGATACCGCGAAGGCCGAGAAGAAGAACACGTCCCTGCTCATCAGGGGCGCCATCTGGATCGCGATCGGCGCGTTGATCGCTGCGGCCATCGTCTGCGTCATCTGGGTGCTGATCGGAGATCAGGACGGTCTGATCGGCCGCGCATTCCTGACGATCCTCCTGCTCGCCGGCTTCGCCGGGATCGCGATTCTCGAGGCAGGACTCGCGCCGAACCGTCCGGACTGGCTGGCGCTGTCCAGCATGGTCACGTGGATCGTCGCGCTTCTCGTCGGCGCCGTGAAGATCTGGCTCCCCGAAGACGGCGACGACTTCGGGGGAGCGGAGCGGTTCTTCCAGTTGCTGCTGGTGGTCGGCATCCTGCAGCTGGCACTGCTGCACGTGCGCATCTTCACGCCTGCCGCGCAGCGCCACGTGACGACTTTCACCCGCGTGATCTACATCCTGACGGTCGTCTTCCTCACGGCTCTGGTCGGCATGCTCGTCTTCTTCCTCACCTTCCCGCACTCGTTCGACTACGTCGAGCTGTACTGGCGCATCGTCGTCGCGCTCACGATCCTGGCGGCCGTGGGCACCACGCTCATTCCGCTGCTCAATGCACTGTTCGCGCCGAAGAAGCGCCAGGCGTTCGCTGCGGCCGCTCCTGCTCAGGCACCGGCGTGGCCGACCTATGCAGACGGCATCACCCCGCTTCCCGTTCTCGCTGACGGCCAGCCCGACTGGAACGCGTACTACACCGGCTACCCGACCGCTCAGCAGCCGCAGCAGCAGCAGCCGTTCGCCCTCGCGTCGGCCGAGCAGTTCCCCGTCGTGCCGTCAGCGGCGCCGAGTGTCCCGGCCCCGTCGGTGCCCGAGGTGCCGGCAGCCCCCGAGGTGGCGGCAGCTCCCGAGGTTCCGCCAGTACCGCCGGTGCCTCCCACTCCGCCAGTGCCCCCGGCTCCGGCGGCTCCCGGCGATCACATGGCGTTTCCGCCTCCTCCGCCCTCGGCTCCGCAGGTTCCCCAGGCTCCGCAGTGAGCCTGGAACGCGACCTCGGCGAGCTCGCCGCCGACATCGCCCGCGAGGCCGGCGGACTCGCGCGGCGCCGTCGCCAGGAGGGCGTGCATCTCGCGGCGACGAAGTCGACGCTGGCCGACATCGTCACCGACGCCGATCGTGAGGTCGAAGCGCTGATCCGCGCCCGGCTGCGCGCCGAGCGCCCGGGCGATGGCTTCCTCGGCGAAGAATCCGGGGCAGAGGCCGGCGACACGGACATCACGTGGGTCGTCGATCCGATCGACGGAACGGTGAACTACGCGTACGGCATTCCCGCGTACAACGTGAGCATCGCCGCCGTCCGCGGCAGCGCGGATCCTGACGTGTGGGAGGCGCTCGCCGGAGCGGTGTTCGCACCGGTGCACGATGAGCTCTTCACGGCTGTGCGCGGTCACGGCGCCTGGTTGGGCTCGACACGTCTCGCGGTCACGACCGATTCGGCGGCAGCCGGCGCGCTGCTCGGCACGGGGTTCGGCTACGACCCGGCGACGCACGAAGGAGATCTGGCGACGGTACGCAGCGTCATGCCCATGGCGCGCGACCTCCGGCGCATGGGGGCTGCCGCGCTCGATCTCGCCTACGTGGCCGCCGGTCGACTCGACGGATACTTCGAGCGAGGGCTGGCGCCCTGGGACATCGCCGCAGGCGCCCTGCTCGTCACCGAGGCGGGCGGGAAGTTCTCCCGGATCGACGCCGACTCGTCGCGGCCGATGGTGATCGCCGGCGGCGTTGATGTGCACGACCGCCTGCTGGCCCTGATCGGCGACCCGTCTTCGCAGGCGAAAAGGTGACGAACTCATGGCATTCTCAGGCGGAGCAGGATAGTGTTTATGCGATCGTTACTTTCATCCGCCCGAACGGGTGAGAGTTGAGTAAGCGCCCCCGAGCTTGACGCACGACCCGAGAGAATCCGCTTTGCCCTTCGAAACTCCCCAGGCTGCCCCTGCGCCCACGCGCCGTTCCAGCCGACTCCGCAACGAGGCCGTCGAGGCCCCCGCGGTGGGAACGACGGCAGCCGCCTTCGCCGCGCCGAACAGTCTTCCCGCCATGACAGCGCCGTCGGCACCCGTTCTGACCTCGCGTCGCGCAGCGCGGCAGCAGGTGAGCGTTCCGAGCGTCGACGCGTCCAGCACCCCGCTTCTCGCACCCGCTGCTCCGGTCGAGTCGCCCGCCGAATCTCCCGCCGCCGAGACGATGTCCGACGAAGGCGTCGACGTCTTCGCGCAGGCGACTCGCGCATTCCGTATCGGTGAGCAGACGGCGGATGCCGCGGCATCCGTCCCTCGTGCCACCGAAGACAAGCTCGCAGAGCCGACGATCCCCCACGTCGCGCCCCGCCGTTCGTACTCGGTCCGTCGTTTCGTGACGATCGGCGCGACCGTCGGCGTGATGAGCCTCGCCGGTCTCCTCGCCGTCTCGATGACACTTCCGACCGAGGCCGTCGCCGCCGCTCAGGCTCCGCAGGCCGCGGCCGTGACGTCGCTCGTCACCGCCTCCAAGACCGCGAAGGACGACGCCCCCGAGGGTGAGATCCAGGCGTACGTCGCTTCGTCCGACGTGCAGAACGAATCGCTCGAGCGCGCAGAGGACTTCTCGACGGTGTCGTATCTCGACATCGCTGCCGAGCAGGGCATCCGGTACTCCGGCGAGGTTTACACGAACGATCCGGATGCCGCGATCCAGTGGCCCTTCCTGGTCGGCGTCGGCATGACCTACGGCTACGGCATGCGCGATGGCCGACTGCACGCCGGTATCGACTTCGTGCCCGGCAACGGCGCTCCGATCCAGGCGATCGCCGACGGCACGGTGCGCACCGCGACCGAGCAGGGCGGCGGCTATGGAGTCACCGTCTACATCGACCACATCATCGATGGCGCCGTCATCACCAGCCACTACGCGCACATGCAGTACGGCTCGCTCCGCGTGAAGGCCGGCGACACCGTGAAGGTCGGCGACATCGTCGGTCTCACCGGCGATACCGGCAACTCCTACGGCGCGCACTTGCACTTCGAACTCATCGTCAACGGGTCGACCATCGACCCGATGCCGTGGATGAAGGAGAACGCGGGTCGATCCTCGTATTGACCGCCTCGGTTTCATGAGAACGCCGCAGTGATGGTAGTCTCGTGTGGTTGCCCCGCGAGGGCAGCACGCTCCGATAGCTCAGTGGTAGAGCACTTCCTTGGTAAGGAAGAGGTCGTCAGTTCAATCCTGACTCGGGGCTCGCAAAGCATCGTCTCACGTGATGGATGCCTCGCGGCAGGGTAGCTCAGCTGGTTAGAGCGCACGACTCATAATCGTGAGGTCGCGGGTTCAAGCCCCGCTCCTGCTACAGATCGAAACCCCCGGAATTCCGGGGGTTTTCGTCGTTTCCAGGCGTCTTGACTGTCGACCGGATCGGCTGTGCGACGATCCGAAGCGCTGGCTCAGTTGTCGTTCATGGCCTCGTTGCGGAAACCCAGCTGGTGGCTGATCATCTCGGTGGTCGTGAGCAGCGTCGGCAGATGCTCGCGCAGTTCATCAAGGTTGGTGCGGCTCCGGAATGCGGTCACGGACACGGCCCCCGCCACGTCGCCGGCGTGGTCGCGCACCGGAGACGCGATGCAGTTCGACAGATCGTCGTATTCCCCATCGTCGAACGCCCAGCCGCGCTCCTGGACCCGAGTCAGTTCGCGTTCATAGCTCTCTCGATCTGTGAACGACCGCTCGGTGTAGGCGGGGAAGGTCGCACGGTTGAGTACTGTGCGTCGGAGCTCGCTCGGCAGGTGGGCCAGGATGGCCTTCGCCACTCCGGCCGTGCTGATCACGACCTCTCCGCCGATCTCGGTGTTCAGCACGATCGAGTCGCGCGGCTCGATCTTGTCGACATAGCGGATGCGGTCGCCGTCGAGTACGGCGAACTGCACGGTGAGATGGAGTTCGTCGCTGAGCGCCTTCAGATGAGGATGCGCGATGCCGCGCAGATCGAAGTGCATCATGGCTGACTTCGCGAGTGCGGCGAGTCGGAAGCCGGTACCGAAGACTCCCGGCACGGTCTGTCGTACCAGACCTGCATCCTGCAAAGTGAGCAACGTGCGCAACACGGTGGTTCGATGCACTCCCAGAACGTCAGCGATCTCGCTCGCGCTCCTGGGCTCGGCACTGCACAGCTCGAGGATGGTGATCGCGCGCGAGACGGTGGAGCTCATGTATCGATCATGCCGCTTCCGTGCGGCAGATGAGCCGGCGTTGTCACTCCGACACGCAGGAGCGCATTCGCGAAGCGCCGCGTGTCGCCGGTGACGATGCAGAGCGCCATGTCTTCAGATCGGGTGAGGGCTTTGAACTCCTCGCGCGAGACCGAATCGTGAACCGGTGATCCGGCTGCGGCAGCTGCCTGGCGCGCGACCCTGCCCAGTTCCTCGTCGGGCGCCGTCATCGTCGTCACCGCCTCGAGCTGAATCGTCGCTGAGATCAGGGCCGCGACATCGGGTACGAGCGGAGCGCCAGGTGCAAGCGCCAGGTGCACGACCACCGCCTTCTGGCTCACTGCCGTCGACGCCGCGAAGTGCGCGTCGGCGACGAGCACGAGCGAGCCGTGCCCTGCGCGGGCGAGGGCGTGCAGTACGTCCGGGTGCGTGATCGGTGCGCGCAGCATCAACTGAAGTACTGTCCGCCGTTGACATCGAGCACCACGCCTGTGGTGAAGGATGCGCCAGGAGAGACGAGCCACGCCACCGCGGACGCGATGTCAGCAGGTCTTCCGGCTCGGCCGACAGGAATCCCGCTGATCGTCTTGGCCTTCGAGTCCGCAGCGGTGAACGTGTCGTGAAACGGGGTCGCCTCGATGAATCCAGGGGCCACGGCGTTCACCGTGATCCCGGATGCGGCGATCTCGGCCGCGAGTCCGCGAGTGAAGCCGAACAACGCGGCTTTCGCCGTCGCGTAGGCCGTCGCTCCTGCGTGGCCCCCGGTACGACCGGCCAGCGAGGCGACCGTCACGATGCGGCCTCCTCGTCCCATGAGCGGGAGCATGCGGCGCGTCACGAGGAAGACCGAGTCGACGTTCAACGCCTGCACACTGCGGAAGAGGGAGTATGACATCTCCGCGATCGTGGATCGCTGGAGGAGCCCGCCGGCATTGTGGACAAGGATGTCGAGCCTGCCCAGCTCGGCGATCGTGTCGCCAAGCTGCTGGACCTCGTCTTCGGAGGTTAGATCGACGCGGACGGCGGTCGCTTCCAGACCATCCGGGGTACGCAACCGTGCGAGCGCGGCCTCGTCCGGCTCATGCGACTGGTAGGTGACGATGACCCGGGCGCCGCGACCGGCGAGTTCCTCGGCGATGCCGGCACCGATGCCGACACCGCCTCCGGTGATCAGCGCCGTTCGACCGTGCAGGTCCAATGCATCCGTTCGGTTGTCGTCGTGGGTCAGGGCGTCAGTCATTGTCATGCCTCCGTGTCAGTGCGGGTCGGATCGATCTCGGTCTTGTTCAGTGCCAGGCTCGTGTCTCCCTCAGGGCGACGGCCGGCGAAGCGCCATGTTGCGAAGGCGGTGATGGCCAGGGCGCTGGCCAGCAGCAGGATCCCTGCCTGAGTGGAGCCGGTCAGGTCGGTGAGCCAACCGACGGCGACAGGCGAGATGAATCCGCCGACGTTCCCCACCGCACCCACGAGTCCGATGCCCGCGGCCGCCGCGGCGCCGGAGAAGAGGCTGGCCGACATCGAGAGCATCGGAGCGATGGCCGTATAGATGCCGATGGCGGCGAGCGAGAGCGAGGCCATCGCGATCACTGGGGAGACGGTGAGGGTGAACCCTGCACCGAGCAGACCGATCGCTGCGACGCTGAGGCTGACAGCGACGTGCCACGCGCGCTTGCCGGTGCGGTCAGCGCGGCGGCTCCACCACAGTACGAAACATGCTCCTACCGCGTAGGGAATCGCGACGACGAGACTGCGCTGGAAAGGCTCGAAGTCGCCCATCTCGCCGACGATCGAGGGCAACCAGAACGCGAGGCCGTAGATACCGAGGACCATTCCCAGGTTGAGGAACGCATAGGCCCAGGCGCGGCCGTCTTTCAACGCGGCGAGGAAGTTGTGGTTCTTCGACGTGACCCTCGTGTTGTCGTCGGTGATCGCTGTTTCGAGCGCGACCCGCTCGTCGGGGGCCAGCCAGCGTGCGGCCGAGGGGCGGTCGGTGAGCAGGAACGGCACGACAAGGCCGAACAGCACCGCGGGTGCTCCCTCGATCAGGTACATCCACTGCCAGCCATGCAGTCCGGCCACGCCGTCGAGTTCGAGCAGTGCACCGCTGAGCGGCGCGCCGATCATGTTGGCGATGGGCTGCGCGAGCACGAACACGCCGAGCACAGCCGCACGTTCGCGCACCGGGAACCAGAGCGTGAAGTAGAAGACGACGGCCGGGAAGAACCCGGCCTCGGCGATGCCGAGCAGGAAGCGGATCACCGCGAAGGACGTGTCGTCGACGACGAATGCCGTGCCCATGGCGAGCAGGCCCCAGGGGATGAGGATGCGGGCGATCCAACGGCGTGCGCCGAAGCGGTGCATGCCGGCGTTGCTCGGGATCTCGAAGAGGGTGTACCCGATGAAGAAGAGCCCGGCGCCCAGGCCGAACGCTGAAGCCGTCAGGTCGAGCTCGGCGCTCATCGACTCGCGAGCGAAGCCGACGTTGTTGCGGTCGAGATATGCGATGAAGTACAGCACGCAGATGAGCGGAAGGATCCGCCAGCGGGCTTTGCGGATGGCGCTCTGAAGAGCGGTCGGTGGTGTGGACGTGATGGTCGACATGAGACTCCCTTGGCGCAGTGTCGATGCGTGGTCGAGCGTTGATGCCCGATCGAACGACCATACATCTATTGCACCGTCAGTGCAATAGATGCACCGACTGGCAGAAAGGTTGGCCGCTAGACTGCAACACCTGACTCATGATCGTGAGGTCGCCGGTTCAAGCCGCGCTCCCGCTACAGCTCAAGACTCCCCGCGGATTCCGGGGGTTTTCGTCATATCCGGGTCTTCCTCGAACACCCTGGATAGCCACACCCGAAGGAACGCGATGACCGCCAGCCGCCGACTGGTCCAGCACCTCGAAGCCGATCGCCCGGTCGTGCTCGATGGTGCCCTCGCGACGGAACTCGAGCGTCGCGGGTGCGATCTCAACGACTCGCTCTGGTCAGCGAAGGCGCTCCTCGAACAGCCCGAGATCATCGAGGCCGTGCACCGGGACTATTTCGCTGCCGGCGCTCATATCGCCACGACGGCGAGCTACCAGGCGACTCCCGCAGGGTTCTCCGCCCGCGGGATCGATGAGGATGCTGCGCTCGACCTCGTCGCCCGCAGCGTCCGGCTCGCGGCATCCGCTCGTGCCGCGGAATCCGCCTCCGATTCAGCATCCGCCCTGCACGTCATCGCCGGCGCTGTCGGCCCGTATGGGGCGTTCCTCTCCGACGGTTCCGAGTACACCGGTGAATACGACCTGTCGCGCGAGGAGCTCCTCGCCTTCCACCGGCCTCGCGTGGCTGCGCTCGTGGCAGCCGGCGCCGACATCCTGGCCTTCGAGACCCTGCCCAAACTCACGGAGGCGCTCGCTCTCGCCGAGCTTTCCGATGAGTTGGGCACGCCCGCGTGGTACGCCTTCTCATTGCGCGACGCCCGGCACATCAGCGACGGCACTCCGCTGGCCGATGCCGCCCGGGCGCTCGAAGGCCGGGCGGGTGTGATCGCAATCGGGGTGAACTGCGTTCCGATCGATCTCGTCTCGCCGGCGCTCGACGAGTTGGCGGCGCACACCAGCGCGCCTCTTGTCGCGTATCCGAACTCGGGCGAGGCCTATGACCCGATCACGAAGACGTGGGGCCCCGGCGAGAAGAGCACAGCGACTCTGGCTGACATGGCTCCGGACTGGCGCGCACGCGGTGCACGTCTCATCGGCGGCTGCTGCCGCACGACCCCGGCCGACATCGCCGACCTCGCCACTGCGCTCCGTGGTTGATCCGCTGAACTTATAGCTGCTGCGCGATGCAGAGGAAGTTGCCCTCCGTGTCCCGGAACCAGGCCGCCTTGGAATCGTCCATCGTGGCGACACCGTTCTCGGTCTTCATGCCAGGGATGTCATAGTCCTCGAAGACGACGCCGCGTTCGCGCAGGCGAGCCATCTCCGCGTCGAGGTCGTCTGTCAACCAGACCATCTGGGTGTTCTTCGCGGTGCCGGCGTTGCTCGTCTCGTAGATCTCAAAGGCTGATCCTTCGGATGCGTGATACATGAGCATGCCGTCACGGATCTCATCGGGGTCGAGTTCGAGTTTGTCGTGATAGAAGGTCCGTGCGCGTTGCAGGTCTGCAGCAGGGAGGACGGTGTGGAGTTCCTTAAGCATTGTGGCTCCTCCTTTGGAGCGCGTGAAAGGGAGATGAAACGGGTGGGACTACCGTTCACCTGAGCTGCTCGCGCGACCGGTGGCCGGTATCCTCGTCCGCCGAACGGCGGGAGACGCATCAGCGGGCGGTGGCTATCGCATGTGCGCACACTCTACGCCTGGTGCAGCCCACGGAAAAGGGGCGCCTGCGCGTGAAGCAGGCGCCCCTTCCGGCGCGCTTCAGAACTGAGACCGGCAATCGTCAGTCCCGCACGGGCGCGATGCCGATCGCGCGTTCGCGCAGCTTTCCCAGCGCCCCGGCCACCGGCAGGTGTTCCCAGTCGCCGGCGGTGGTCTCCAGCCCGATCGCGAGCCCCAGCGCATAGTCCTCGTAGAAGTTCGGCACGGTCTTGAGCGCCGTCCGCCACGGGATCGGATCCGGGCCCTCCGGAAGCGGCGGGAAGGGCTCCGGCTCCGGCGGGCAGATGTCCGGGATGTCGTCGAACGCGATGCCGAGCAGTCGAGCGGTGCCAGCCGCCTGAACCACGGCGAATGCGGTCTTGAGACCGTAGCGGACGCCGATCGCGCCCTCGGCGGGCGGCAGCGGCTGCGGGTTCAGTGCGACCCTGTTCACCGCGACCTTGCCGAGCGGTCCGAGTGGGCCGATGATCTCTTCCCACAAGATGGGATGGCGATTCGCGAGTATCGCCCACAGTGCTGTCTCGCGCAGCGACTTCTTGGGTGCCATGGCGGCTCCCTCCTTCCGGTCCGCCGCAGCGGACCCTCACGGCCCTGGCGGGCCTCGGCGACCCTTCACCACACGGGTCGCAGATGAAGAGGCGGTCGTCGCCGCGCTGATACGCGATGGCGACCGCCGCTCCGCATCCTCGGCGCGGCGTATCAACGAGCCAGGAGCATGACTCTTCCCTGCTGACAATCCGTCTCGACCAGGAGGTTCTGCCATGACTGCCATGCTTCGCGTCGATGTGCTCTTCGATGAGAAACCCGCCCCCGATGCCCACGTCGAAGTGGAATCGGCCCGCGAGCCCGGCTCGCCCCGTCGCCTCGACTTCCATGAAGACGTCGCGGCCTACCTCGGTGACAAGCTGCCTCCCGGCACCGCCGTGCTCACCGTCCGGCATCCGGATTTCGCAGAACAGACCCGCCGCATCACGCTGCAAGAGTCACAGAACACCGAACTCGTGCTGCTCGCCAAGCCCGGCACCCCGACCTTCTTTCGCGAGAACGTGCGCGTGCCGGTCAACGCCGAGCCCGGGCTCATCGGGGTCACCTTGGCGCGCCAGGCACGGCGTCAGAACAACCTGGACGCGATCGCCGGCGACCTCGGTCTCGAAGAACAGAAGCTCCCAGACCTCGCTCACCAGGCCGGCATGCGGCTGTACCGCGCCGGCGGATCCGTCGAAGAGATCCTCAAGCGCCTCGATGCCCTCGACGATGTCGAGCACGCCGGCGCTGTCGTGATCCAGGGCGAGGAGGGCTTCAGCCACCTCACCCGTGACATCGTCGTGCAGTTCCGCGGTCCGCGCCGCGAAGAGGCGGCCGCGATCGCGAAGGAGCTCGGCTGCGTGCTGACGCGCGAACTTCCGTACGCGACGACCACGTTCGTGTTCCGGCTGCACCGCGGTGCCTCCCTCGACGCGCTCGAGGTGATCGAGAAGCTCGCCGCCCGCGACGACGTCGCCTGGGCAGAGCCGAGCCTCGCGGTCTCGCCGCAGGTCGACACCGTCACCCCGAACGACTTCCTCTTCCCCGGTGCCTGGGACCGCATCCTGGTCGGTGCGCCCGATGCGTGGCAGATCCTTCAGGACAACGGCCTGCAGACATTCGGCGACCCGAACATTCTCCTCGCGGTGTGGGACTCCGGTGTCCAGGAGTCGGGCGGGACGCCGACCAACGGCGACTTCAACGGCACCCTCACCAACGGTCAGCCCAAGGTGTTCGCGTCCTTCGATTTCGACAACATGGTCGCGAACAACAACAGCCCGTGGAGTGATCACGGCTCCGGTGTCGCGGGCGTCTCGGTTGCGATGGCGAACAATCCCGCACCCGGCGGCGGGGGATTCGGCGTCGCCGGTGCGGCGCCGAACGTGCAGATGATGAGTGTTGCGGGTCGCACGCCATACGTCGACATCGAGGTGTCCGACCAGTACATCTGGATGGCGGGGTTCAACCCGCAGAGCCCGATCGTGGGATTCCCCGCCCCGCTCAGCCGCGGCGCAGACGTCATCACGTGCAGTCTCACACCTGGCGCGGGTTCGCCGCTGTCCGGCACCGCACGGGCGACGCTCGACTTCCTCACCACGTTCGGGCGAGGCGGCAAGGGCACGCTCTGCTTCTTCTCCACCGGCAACGCGAACCAGAACAACGTGACGGCGCGGCCATGGGGAGCGTACGAGAAGGCCTTCGGGATCGCGGGTACGACTCTCGCGAACGACGGAGTCACCGAAGTGCGCGCCACGATGTCCGGCTGGGGGAGCATCGCCCTCTCGTCGCCGACCGAGGACTACTCGGGGCTGCACAACCCGCCCGCCAACTACCAGACATGGGGCGCCGCCCACATCGGCGACGGCAACCTGCCGAGCTTCCCGGCGATCTCGACGACGATGACGGCCGCCAGCGCCGCCGGCGCGACCAGCATCACGGTCGCGAGCGTCGCGGGCCTCGCCGCAGGACAGGTGCTCCACCTCGGTGCGGTCGGCGTGAACGGCAGCGAGCCGGCGCGGATCGTGTCGATCAACGCGATGACGAAGACGATCACGCTGAATGGCTGGGCTCCCGGCTGGTCCGGCGGTCTGCTCAATGCCCACGCGAACGGTTCCGCGGTCGTGCAGGGTCCCGCGAACCATACCAACGCGTTCGGCGGCACGTCGTCGGCGACGCCGCTGGCTGCGGGGGTTGCGGCCCTGGTGCTCTCCGCGAAGCCGGTGCTCACGTGGGTACAGGCGCGGCAGGTGCTTCGCGACACCGCCGTGAGGTTCGATCTCGCGAACACCGACCCGGTCGGTCAATGGCTGGATGCCGCGGGCAACCCGTCCGTGACGTCGGGCCAGCCGGCGGTCCGCAGTGGTTGGTACGGCTACGGCCGTGTCGATGCCGAGGCGGCTGTGCAGGGAGCGATCAGTTTCGGCGCACTCCCGGACATCGTGATGCGCGACAACCTCGGCGACACCGGGAACGTGCCGACGGCTGGCGGCTTCTGGAACACGCCGGACCTGTGGTGCCGCACGACGAACCCGGCATCCGACCCCGGCGCGGTTCCCGCGTCGTACAGCGCTGCGGGACCCCATCAGCCGCCGATCCGCGGCCAGGCGAACTGGATCCACGCCCGTGTGCGCAACCGCAGCGCGGTCGCGTCCAACGAGGCCTGGGTGCGGCTGTCGATCACCCACTGGCCCGGGACGGAGTTCACGTGGCCTGCGTCCTTCATCCCGACGAACGGACCGGGTGACCCGATCCCGTCGCCGATGGCGCACGGCACCTACTTCATCGGCGAAGCCAAGGTCGGCCCGCTGGCAGCGGGCGCGGAGCAGATCGTGAGCGTCGAATGGCCGGCCGGGCTCATTCCGCCCGACACGATCATGATCGGCGGGACCCCGGTGAAATGGCATCCGTGCCTTCTGGCCGAGGTGACCCCGCATGACGGCCCGCTCCCGACGGGCAACCACGTCTGGGACGACAACAACCTCGCGCAGAAGAACATCTCGATCGTGGATGCCGATTCCAGCGGGGGCGACTTCGCCGCCGGCTTCGTCATCGGCCACGACCTCAACGGCGGCAAGTCGATGTCGCTCGAGATCCTCCGTGGCGAGCTGCCCAAGTCCGTGCGGCTCTACCTCGACCTGATCGACCCGGTGCTGCGGCGCCGGATCCGGGTGCTGGCGGAGCGGACGCCCACGGGGCGGAGGGAGCCCGTCGAGACACCGACCAGGATCAAGCCGACGCGCAACCTCGCAACCCTCGTTCTCGAGCCCCGGCTGCTCGGCATCCGGCTCCCGGCGCGACCGACGTGGTCGCTCGGCTTCGAGGGCGGCCGGGAAGTGGTGCTCCTCTCCCCGGTGAAGAGCGTGCGCGTTCCCGTGCCGGCACCCGGGGACCACCCGACGCTGCTCGTGCTCGGGGGCGTCATCGAGCCGGACACACCGGAGGGCGAATACGAGGTGGTCGTGCTCCAGCGCGACGACCGCGGACACGTCGACGGCTCTGTGGGCTTCGTCATCCGAGTCGGCAAGCGCTGACGGCCATGGCTGCCTTTCGGTGCACAGTACCGGCGACGCCGGCGAACCTGCTCGTCGTCGCCCAGCTCGACACCGATGGCCGCATCGCCGCCGACCACCGTATGGTGGTCGGCGGCGAGCTCCACCTGGTGCTGACGGATGCCGAGATCGGCATCGTCGAGACGCTCGGGCTGCCGGTCACCCGGGTCTCGGAACTGCAGGTCCGCGATCTCCGTGACGACGTGGGCGGTGGTCTGGCGGATATCGCGACCGGATTCGTCTCGGGGTATCTCGACGGTCCCGGCGTGGCGGCGGCGATCACCGCCCTCGCGGCGGCGCATCCGACTCTGTGCGCACTCACCACGCTTCCCGAGGCCACCCTCGGATACGACGGTTCCCTCGCATCCGCTGCGGGACCGGCATCCGTCCAGCTCCTGCGGATCACGACGACCCCGGCATCCAAGAGCAAACCGGGGATCCTGCTGATCGGTGGCACGCACGCGCGCGAGTGGATGAATCCGCTCATCGCGATCGAGTTCGCGGCGCAGCTGCTGAACAACTACGACCCGGCGAGCGTCGATCCGGAAGTGCAGGCGATCACCGCGCTCGTCGACGGCCTCGACATCCTGATCGTGCCGGTGCTCAATCCGGACGGGCTGACGTTCTCGGTGCATGACGACGCAGGCTGGCGCAAGAACCGGCGGAACAACGGCGGCGGATGCTTCGGCGTCGACAACAACCGCAACTATGAGGTCTACTTCGGGGGAGCAGGCTCCTCCGGCGCCTCCTGCAACGACACGTTCCGCGGAGCATTCGCCTTCTCGGAGGCGGAGAATCGGAACATCCGGTGGGTGCTCGAGCAGTTTCCGAACGTGCTCGTGGGAGTGGATGCGCACTCGTACGGCGAGCAGATCCTGCGTCCGAACCCGGCCGGCGGCAGTTTCGTGGCATCCGAGCCGGTGTCAGCCGCCGATGAGGCGATCTATGCGGGGCTCGAGACGACGCTGCGCACCGCGATCCAATCGGTGAACGGCAACGCCTACTCGCTCGGCACGACATCGAACCATGCGGGTCCGTCCGACGAGTACATGTTCTTCGCGCATCGCGTGTTCGGCTTCAACACCGAGTGCGGGCTGGACTTCCAGCCGCCGTGGGCGCAGGCGACTCCCGTCATCGCCGAGGTGACGACCGGGCTGCGCGCGCTCGCCGAAGCGACCAGGACCCTCACCGTCACGACACCCGCCCCGCTGAGCGTCGTCCAGTGCATCGACCGGACCGGCAGCATGGTCGCCTTCGGCTACGAGTCCGCGGCGCGGCAGAATGCCAAGCGGTTCATCGATCTGCTGTCCCTCGGCGACAGGACCGCCGTGGTCAGCTTCGCCGACCCCGCTCCCGGGGTGACCCCGCCGGCCGACCGCGCACGGGTGGAGGCGCCGCTCACGCTGCTCGATGATCCGGGTGACGCGGCGACGATGAGGGCCGCGGTCGACGGCATCGCCTTCGGCGGCTGGACCCCGATCGGCGCCGGAATGATCGCCTCGGCCGGCGAGCTGACCGGCGCCGCGGCACCCCGCGCGGTGCTGCTCGTCTCCGACGGGTTCCAGAACGTCGACCCGACGGTCGCGACGGCGCTCGCCGCGCTTCCCGCGGGCCTCCGCGTCTACACCGTCGCGCTCGGCCCCGCCGCAGACGCCCCGCTCCTGCAGTCGATCGCGACGTCCACCGGCGGGCTGTTCCTCAACAGTCCCACTGCACTCGACCTGCACCTCGCCTACAACGACATGCGCGCGGGTCTCACCGATCAGGGTCTCGTGGTCAACCGGATCGACAGTGCGCCGACGATCGACATTCCGGTCGAGCCGGATGCCGATGAGCTCACGGTGAGCGTCTCGACGTCGTCGGGCACGCTCGGGCGGGTGGTGCTGATCTCGCCCTCCGGACGGGCAGTTCGCGTGGATGACTGGGGCGTGCGGATGAGCGGAGGCGACGGATACGTCAACGTCACCGTCCTCCGCCCCGCCGTCGGAATCTGGCGGCTCCTGCGCGGCGCGCGGGGTGACCGCGGCGATCGCGGCCAGCGGTTCGCGCGACCCGTGGCGAGTGCGGTCGCCGCCTTCGTCCGGTCGCCGCTGCGTCTGAAGCTCCGGCTGCCGGACGTGCTCAAGGAGGGACAGTCGTCGACACTGGAGGTGCGGGCGCGATTCGAGAAGCATCCGCTCACCGCACCCCGAGTCAGCGTCGCATCGGTCGCGCACCCGCGCCTCCTGCTTCCGGAGAATCTCGACCCTGACCGCGAGTCCGAGAAGCTCCAGGGCATCCTCGCGAAGCACGCCCGCCTGCGGCCGCGCCACCTGACCTGGGACGGGACGGGCGCTGTGCTACCACCGGGCTTCTCGAGCGTGAGCATCCGCATCGAAGGTCGCCTCCCCTGCGGTTCGCCCTTCGTGCGCGTGGTCAGGCGGAGCGTCCGGGTGGTCTGAACAGGGATGCCTCCCGATGTTGTATCGCGAGGCGCCCTGCGCCCTCTTCTCTTATGTGGAGGCGCACAGGATGCTCCACCTCATCAACGTCCAGGAGGTCGAATCATGAACACCACCGTCGCCGCGGAGAGTCTCGAGCAGGCCGTCAACCGACTGGCCCGCACCTTCCGAGAACTCCTCAGCGGATCCCAGGGAGCCCAGGAAGTCATCTGCAGTCTGCAGTTCGCGGAGGCGGAGGCGCTCGCCGAAGTTCTCGAGGCCGGGCTGCACCGCGATGTGGCGGCACGTTTCATGCATCGATGGGCGCTCACCGAACCCGACTGGGACGACGAGAACGGCGACGTCATCCGGCGATGGCTCGCCATCGATGTCGGAGCCGCGCCGTCCAACTGAATCGGTGTCACCGGAGAATTGGACGTTTGGCCATGTATCAGGCACCGCCCTATCGCTCTCTCCTCGCTGTGGACACAATTGACCGTATGACGCAGGAGGGCACCGTTGACGCGGTCGATTCCACCGAGCCCGCGCGCTGGGAACGCGCGGGCTCCCTCTTCGTACGCTGGCGTGACGGCGACGGCAGCGCGATGGACGAGCTCGTGCGGCTCATGACTCCTTCGCTGTGGCATGTCGTGCGCGCCTACGGGCTCGACGCCGCCCTCGCGCAGGACGTCGTGCAGACGACGTGGCTGACGCTCGTCCGCAGGCACGAGTCGATCATCGAGCCGCTGGCGATCTCGGGGTGGTTGACGATGTGCGCGCGCCGCGAGGCGTGGCGAGTGGGCAAAGGGCACCGGCGCGACGACGCGACCGAAGTGGACGCGCTCGAGTACCACCTGCCCCCGCAGGAGTCGGCCGAGCAGAGCGCGGAGGTGGAGGACGACCGTCGTCGCCTGTGGATCAGCGTCGGAACGCTCGACGCACGATGCCAGCGACTGCTGCGGGTCATCGCGTTCGAGGAACGACCCGACTACGCCCACATCGCTGCAGATCTCAGAATGCCGATCGGGTCCATCGGACCGACGCGCCAGCGCTGTCTGGGCAAGCTCCGCGCCCTGCTCGAGGGCGACGGCTGGGGAGGAAGATCATGAGCATGAACGATGAGGGCCAAGGCCCCGAGGTCGCGCTGTTCGCGCGGCTTCGCGAGATGTGGCGGGAGGCGGATCCCGAACCGGACGACCTCGTCGACCGGATGGTCGCGGCCGTCGCTGTCGAGGACGTGTCTCGCGCGTATGAACTGCTGACGCTCGTCGAGGGATCACCGCTCGCGGTGATCCGCGGTGAAGCCGACACCGCGACGCTGCAGTTCAGCGACGGGAAGACCAGCGTGCTGCTGCACGTGACAGCGACCGAAGACGGCTCAAGGCGTATCGACGGGTGGGTGGACGCCGAGGCTCTCGCCATCCGCCTCACGCAGGGGGAGCGCGACTGGTCGGCCGGCGCCGGCGACAACGGGCGCTTCGAGTTCGACTCGATACCCGCAGGCGTCTCCAGGATGCGCATCGTGGTGCGGGCCGCTGACGGCGAGCTGCACGAATTCCAGACCCCCCAATTCGAAGTGTGAGTGAGGAGCCGACGTGAGCGATCAGGGCGTGGAGACCAGGCGGAATCCCGATGACTGGCGGAAGGTCAGGCGGTTCACGCTGCTGGACCCCTCTGGTGAGGTGCCGGGCACCGTCTTCCCGGCGTTGTACGTCTCCGACGAGCTTCTGGTCGATACCGGCGAGGCGGACGCCCGCGCGGTCGAGAGGCTGCGGGCGCTTGCGGAGAAGTCGGGATGGACGGTGGACGCCGGCGAGAGCGGCGGAAACATCGAAGACCCCCGCATCGACCCCCAGAGAGGCATGCCGATTCCGCGATCTCGTGGCGTGAGCAGGTCCGTGCGTCTCCGCCTGGGTATGGCCAAGGAGGCGGAGCACGTCGTCGCGACACCCGACGCGTGGGCGCTGCTGCGGCAGGCGCGACGCACCGGCTGGGGGAAACGCGGGATCAGTCTGAACCACGTCCTCACGACCGACCCCATCGGTCTGAACCCGTTCAAAGCCAACCCGTTCAAAGCGAATCCGTTCAAAGCGAATCCGTTCAAGGCGAACGCGGGGACAGTCGGCATCGGGAGCTACGGCGAGCTCGGCTCCGGCGGCCTGCAGCCGGTGACCTACCTCGGGGCGAAGCCGACCCGCCGCCATCCTGATGCGATCCGTCCCATCGTCGCGGTCTTCGACACCGGCTGGGGAGAACACCCGTGGCTGAAGGATGCCGTCATCGAGCCGCGCCTCGGCGCCGGCGAACCGATCGGCATCGAGCCGGAATCGCCGACGAATCCGGAGCGCACACCGTCGCTCGCCGAGCCGCTCGACGGCATCTTCGACGATGCCGCCGGGCATGGCACCTTCATCGCCGGAATCATCCACCAGGAATGCCCCGACGCGTTGATCCTTCCGGTACGTGTCGCCGACGGCGAGGGGGTCATCCTCGAGAGCGACCTGATCGGAGCGCTGGGCCGGCTCGTCGAGTTCATGGACGACAGCGCCCTCGAATCGAAGCGAGGTGGCTCGAAGGTCGCGGTGCTGAATCTGTCGTTCAGCTTTCACCACGAGACACCCGATGACCCGGACACCGTGTCCGAGCTCAAGAGGCTCCTCGACGAGATCCGCATGCGGGACTGCGTCGTCGTATGCTCCGCGGGGAATGAAGCAACGTCGAGGCCGACGTACCCGGCCGCGATCCCCTCGAACGATCCCGGCCGTCATGTGTCGGTCGGCGCGCTCAACCCATCCGACCGCTCCATCGCGTTGTTCTCCAACATCGGGGACTGGGTCGAGGTGTACGCCCCCGGTGTCTCGCTGCTCTCCACGGTGCCGATCACCTTCGAGGGCGGCATCCAGGCGGGCACGAGGGATGACGGCCACGGGCATCGTCGGGAGACGCTCGACGTCGACGACTTCCGGGGAGGGTTCGGGGTGTGGAGCGGCACGTCGTTCGCGGCTCCCGTGGTCGCCGGGCGGATCGCGGCGCGAATCGTGGCCGGCGAGAGTCCTGATGCGGCGAAGAAGAGCGTGGTGAAGGAACTCACCGCACAGGACCACTCGCGGATGGACTGACCACCCGCCATCCTGAATGCATGAGGCTATCCGCCGCAGAGCTGCACCGTCGGGGTCGCGCCCACCTGAACGCGGGGCAGAACGCTGCTGCGCGGCGGGTGCTGCTCCTCGCGGGCCAGCGCACCGACGACCCGGATCTGCGTGCTCGCATTGCGGGTTCGCTCGCCGCGCTGACGATCCGCCAGGGTGATCCGGATGCCGCTGCGCAGCTGTGCCAGCAGGCGCTCGCGCTTCCCGGGGTGTCGGATGGCACCGCGGCGATCGTCTACGGCCAGCTCGGTCTCCTCGCGCTGGAGAGAGGCGCGCTCGATGAGGCGGTCGCCCTCCTGGACCGGGGGATCGCGGGGATCCGCGACGAGGTGGAGTATCGGGCGCCGATGCTGGTCAATCGCAGTGTCGCGCACAGCCAGGCCGGACATCTGGCGGCGGCGCGTGCCGACGTCGAAGCGGCGGCCAGCGACTACCAGACGGTCGGGGGTGAGGTCGAGCGGGCGATGGCCATGCACAATGCCGGTTATATCGCGCTGCTCGAGGGCGACCTCATCGTGGCGCTCGAGACGATGGGGGAGGCCAGGGGTGCGCTCGCCGCGGCCTCCGCTGTCAACGCCGCCATCTGCGACCTCGACCGCGCAGAAGTGCTCCGGGATGCCGGACTCGCTCGCGAAGCGGAGCAGAGCCTCGAACGGGTGGTCGGCGTCTTCGCCGCGAACCGCATGCGGCAGGCGAAGGGTGAGGCGCAGTTCCACCTGGCGCGGTCTCTTCTCACGCACACGCCCGTGCGAGCGGCGGCGACCGCGACCGTCGCCGCCCGCACGTTCCGGGGGATCAGCAGTGAGTGGTGGGCGCTGCGCGCCGACGCCCTGCGTCTGCGCGCGCAGCTCGCGCCCGTGGCCGAGCACTCCGGCGAGCGGCGGCGCGTGCCGGCAGCCGCGGTCGCCGAGGCGGACGCCGTCATCGCGGCGCTCCAGGCGAGAGACCTGCGTGCCGACGCAGAGGCGCTGCGGTTGACTCGAGAGCTCCGGCTCGCGGACCACCCGCATCCGGCGGCACCGCCGGCAGCCATCCGCACGCCGGCCGATGCTCCGCTGCAGGTGCGCCTGCTTGCACACGAAGTGCGATCCGCTCGCGCTGCGGCGCGCGGAAACGAGTCCGGCGCGAGACGGCATGCTGCCACGGGCCTGGACGCGCTCGCCGAATGGCAGCGGTCGTTCGGCAGCCTCGACCTCGCGACGTCGCTCGTGATGCACGGCGGCGGGTTGATCTTCGCCGGGCTCAGATCCGCCGTGCGTTCGCGGCGGCCCGACGTCGTATTCGACTGGTCGGAGCGCGCTCGGCACCTCAGTCAACAGACGATTCCGGTGCGTCCGCCGCGGGATGAGGCGCTGGCCGCGGATCTCGCCGAGCTTCGGATGCTGCGCTCCGAGTCCGGAGCGGGCGACTGGCTCGCATCGCCTCGTGCCGCCGAGCTGAGCGAGCGGGTCCGCCGTCGGCAGTGGTCTTCGACCGGTGCGGCGGGGTCACGGGATCGCATCGCACTCGAAGACCTTCGCTCGACCCTCGCGGTGGACACGGCGCTCGTCACCTACGTCTTCGACGGCACGAGCATCACGGCGCTCGCTGTGACCGACGATCTGGCCAGGGTGATCGAGATCGGTCCCTGGGCGCGCATCAGTACTGCCTATGCGGGGCTGCGCGCAGACCTCGACGTCAGCGCATCGGTTCGCTCGGGACCGATGGTGCCGGTCGTGCGGGAGTCGCTCGAACAGCGGTTGGCAGCGCTGTCGTCGGTGCTCGTCGAGCCGATCGTGGAAACCATCGGCGAGAGGCGCGTCGCGATCACCGTGCCCGGCGTCCTGGGCGGGATCCCGTGGGGGATGCTGCCGGGAATGCGCCGCAGAGCGTTCACGATCGCGACATCGGCGAGCCAATGGGTCGCCGACCGGCGGGGAGGGGCCGCGCCGGGGGTGGGCTTCGTCGTCGGCCCCCGTATCTCGCGTGGCCCGGAGGAGATCGCGCGAGCGGCGTCAGCCTGGAACGGGGCAACCGTTCTTCCTCCGGAGGCGGCGACCGTCGACGAGACCGAGAAGCTCGCTTCGACGGTCGGCACCCTCCATATCGCGGCGCACGGCAGGCACTCGGCCGAGAACCCGCTGTTCTCCGGCCTCGAACTCACCGACGGCGCGCTCTTCGGCTATGACATCGACCTCATTCCGAAGGTCCCCGACACGGTGGTGCTCTCGGCATGTGAGCTCGGCCGTTCGTCCGTCCGATGGGGCGAAGAAGCCATCGGGATGACTCGAGCATGGCTGCACGCCGGTACGCGCTGCGTCATCGCGTCTCCCGTTGTGGTCGCCGATGACGTCGCATGCGATCTGCTCGCCGCGATGCACGAGCGGCTCGCCGCCGGCATGGTGCCAGCCGAGTCGCTTGCGCGCGCGGCCGAAGAGACGGGGATCGTGGCCCCTTTTCAAGCCCACGGCGCAGGATTCTGAACCGTTCCCTGACGACGGGGGCGCGCGCAACCGAGGCGCTCACGCCTTCCGCTAGCGTCGACTGAATGAACGAGACACGCGCACAGCGCTGGGCCATCACGGGAGCCGCCGGCACCATCGGCACCGCTCTCCGGGAGCACCTCGCCGACACGTCCGTCGAACTCGTGTCGATCGATGTCGCGGAGATCACGCGGGTGACCCCTTCAGAGCGTCTCCTCCGCTGCGACGTCGGCGATCTTGCGGGTCTGGAAGCGGCATTCGAGGGATGCGTCGGTGTCATTCACCTCGCCGGAATCGCCGATGAGGCGGACTTCCACGATCTTGCGGAGATCAACATCGTCGGCACTTACCACGTGCTCGAAGCGGCGCGCCGCGCCGAGGTGGGCCGCGTCGTCTACGCCAGCAGCAACCGCGTGACCGGGTTCTACGACGCTGACACTCCGGTGGAGGAGGCGATGCCCCCGCGGCCCGACGGGTTCTACGGCGTCTCCAAGGTCGCCGGTGAAGCCCTGTGCCGCCTCTATTCGGACAAGTTCCATCTCCGCACCATCGCCCTCCGCATCGGCAGCTATGAGCCGATGCCCGGGTCCGCGCGGGAGATGCACACCTGGCTCAGCCCCCGCGATGCCCTCCGCGCATTCGATGCCGCGATGACCACCGACCAGAGGCATGCAGTCTTCTACGCGGTCTCGAACAACACCGAACGCTGGTGGAGTCTCGAGGCAGGGCGGGCAGCGGGATTCGTGCCGATCGACGATGCCGCCGAGCTCGGGAGCGATCAGCCGCCCTTCCCCAGTGGCCCGCAAGGTGGGGTGTACGCCACGGCGGAGTACTCGGTCGACCGGATGCGTACGGACTGACAGAGGCGTCGCGGCCACGACGTCGTGCTCAGCGGCGGCGCAAGGTGGACGGGCCTCGCAGCGATCAACGGTCCCAAACGTGCCACCACGCCGACCGGCGCCGCTGCCGTCGCAGGCCGTACAACGCGATCAGTGTTTCGTTTCGTTTGGCGCCGAGAAGGAGGATGACGAGCACACCGAACACTGCGAACAGAGCGAGCGCCATCACAATCCCCACCGCGATCCCATCTCCCACGAGCAAAGCACCGATCGCCGCCACAAAGGCGGCCAGTGAGATCGTCATCGCCATCATTGAGTGGTCGATCCCAGATTCGAGCTCAAGCACCGCTATCGCGTATTCAACGTCGACCTGCTCCACCTCTTCGGCGTCGCTGATCCATCGGTTGATCGCCTTGATTCGCTTCCTGGAACCGAGATCTGTCAGGTCTCCGAGCCTCAACCCTGGCCGATACTTCACGCCCACACCATACAACTCTGTGAGGACAACCGCCGATCGGGACCTCATCGATGTCCGGTGGAGGGCGAGCAGCTCCCGATCCCGCTCACCCTTCGCGCGCGCCGACCTTTGTCGTCGGCGGATGAGCCCCAGCATCGAGGGGGTCGAAAGCGGCACCGCCGATCATGAAGATCCCGCGCTGCGGCATCCAGAAGTCACCGAGCTTCGTCTGCTCCTGCAGCGGCCCGATGGCGCCGAGATCTTCGCCGTGGAGCGAAGCCGTGGAACTCTCGACGATCCACATTCGTTTCGGGCTGGCTTTGAAGAGCTGCCGATTCGGAGTGCGTCCGGTCATTCCGATGCGTCCGGCACGCAGCGAGAGTCCAGCGACCGCGCCGAGCATCGACAGGAACCGCTGGTTTTGCCAGGAGCCGGCCGGCAGAGCGCTGGCGACGCCGGACATCATCCGAGTGATCGGTGTGGCGGCGAGGACGACCTTCCAGCGCAGCCCGACTTCGTCGCCGATGCTCACCACGAACGAGCGCTCGCCGATCCAGTCGACCGTGATCTCATGGACGGACGTCGATTCCAGGGCGCTCCCGAAGTAGCGCGGGCAGGAGAGCAGCGCGTCGATGGACGTGTAGATCGTCCAGGCCCCAGTCGGGGTGCGCAGCCAAACGGATGTGTATCCCGGGCCGAGCGACGTGAGGGGAAACCGACGGAGGGCGAGGACGTAGCCCGACGTGAATGGAAGACTCATCAATCCGTAGCCCGAGACTCGCTCCTCGGCGCCGGGCCCGAGTTCGGCGCCGGGCCCGAGTTCGGCGCTGGCCTCTGCCACGGCCACGAGATCGCGAACACTGGGCATGATGCCTCCGGTGCTGACGATACTCGCGTCGGCGAACGAGATGGGGGCGATTCTCACGCGGCGAGCGGTGTGCCATCCGATGGAGTGAGGAGAATTCTGACGAATCTGTGACGTTTTGCTCCTCCCATCCGTCTTAGTGGTGTCGCAGCATTGCGGCCCGCGGTCCTCACCGGCAGCGGACACCTACGGATGAAGGAGCTCAGGATGGCGAATGTGACTGGTGGCACCCAGCCCAAGGCTCAGGTCGTTGCACCGCAGGGAGCGGTTGCAGCAGGCAAGACAACGATCGAGGACGGCGTCGTCGCGAAGATCGCCGGTATCGCCGCACGTGAAGTGAGTGGCGTCTATGCGCTCGGCGGCGGCGCCGCACGCATGGTGGGGGCCATCCGCGATGCGCTCAACACGACTGACCTGTCCCAAGGGATCAGCGTCGAGGTCGGCGAGACCCAGGTGGCCGTCGATGTCACGATCGTCGCGGAGTACCCCGTCTCGCTGCAGAAGGTGTCTGACGAGGTTCGGGCCGCGATCCACCGCGCCATGGTGGAGCTCGTCGGCATGGAGGTCGCCGAGGTCAACGTCACCGTGAACGACGTTCACATTCCGTCGGACGACGACGAGGGCGAACGTCAGCAGGAGGCACGAGTCCTGTGACCACCTCGGTGACCGGCGCGGCGGTGGGGACCGTGCTCGCGCTCACATGGGTCGCGCTCGGTTTCTGGGCGTTCGTCCTGGTCGCTGTGGCGATGTTCATCGGTGCTGCTGTGGGGCGCATCATCGACGGGCGACTCGATGTGCGGGCTCTTGCGGATGTCTTCCGGGGCAGGCGCTCGTCGTCATGATTCCCGGCCGAACCGAGACGGCACACAGCGCCGCACCGGGGAGGACGACGGTAACCGCTCGCGCCCTGCAGCATCTCGCAGTCGGTCTGGTGCGGGATGCAGCGAGGGTTTCCCCACGCGACGTTTCCGTCGACCTCTCCGATGAGCAGGGAGCGCTCCGGGTGTCGGTGTCCGTGCCGGTGGCGTTGGCTTCCGGTCGAGGCGAGACCCTCGTCGAACGGGGCGAGGTCATCCGCCGAAGCCTGGTCGATGGCATGCGAGAACTGTCAGGGCGAAACGTCAGCGTGGTTGACGTTCGCTACTCCGGAATACGTCGAAGCGCTGCGAGGAGGGTGACATGACAACCCAGCAAGCCGTGTATCGCCGCGTGCTGCGCCGAGAGACGCACTCGCCGCGGACCGTGTCGGCTGTCATGGTCGCGTCGCTCCTCTTCATCGTGCTGATCGCGGCGATCACGGGCGCGGTGTGGTGGCTCATGGATGCCGGGTTCAGGGACCAGGCGACAGCGTGGATCTCGGCTCAGTCCGAGAACGGCGGGGGCCAGACGATGCTGACTGCGACTGGAGCGATCTCGGTGCTCGTCTCCCTGCTTCTCCTGGTACTCGCGCTGAGTCCTGGGCGACGCGCGCGTCGAACCCGCACGACGGAGAGGATGGCGTTGCTGGTGGATGACGGCGTTCTCGCCGACGCGGTCGCCGATGCCGTGGCGGTGCGTGGGGGCATCAGCCGGCGACAGGTCTCTGTGACGGTCGGAAGACGTGTCGTCACGGTGCGGATCACGCCGACGAGCGGCTTGCCGCTTGACGGGGCAGAAGCCGAAGCCGCCGTGACAGAAACCCTCGCTGAGATCGGATTCGCGGCCACTCCGCGTCTCATCGTGGCGCCGAGGGGAGTGGTGGCATGAACTCGACGAACCGGGTGCTCAACCGTGGTCTGTTGTTGATCTGCGGGCTGATCCTGCTGGCCGGCGGGGCAGCGGCCGTCGTACTGGGGGTGCGCCCGGCCTGGGCCGAGCCCGGGGTGGAACGGTCGACGAAGGCGACGAGTGATCTCCTGGCGCAGGTCGGAACGTGGGTCGTGGATGTCCCGGGGGCGGGGAGCGTCTCCGGCGCAGCAATCGTGCTGATCGGAGTCGCATTGGTTCTGGCTGTCGTGCTGTTGGTTTTCGTCTTCACCAGAGGAAAGGGGAAGACGCCCACCGTGCTGAGCGTAGACGCCGGGAGCGGCCGAACCTCCGTGGATCGGAATGTGGCTGAGGCCGTGCTCGGGGGAAGCATCGCTGATCGGCCGGATGTAATTTCGGCGCGAACAGGCGTCTACCTGGTGAAGCGCGAACGAGCGATCGAGTTGGCCGTGACCGTCCAGCGGGGCGCATCACTCGGTCGAGTTCTGGATGCTGCCGAATCGGCGGTCGACGACTGGGACGCGCTGATCGGTACGTCGGTGCCCGTCATGCTGCACCTGGCCGATCGGAGCTGGCGCGACGGCTTGCGCTCCCGAACCAGGGTGCGCTGAATGCATCGGGGAATCGAGCACCCGAACCTGAGCCCCGAGACACACTGACCCGCAGGCCGTGCCTGCACGATGACCGGTCGCCGAACAGCGACCTGATTGAGAAAAGGAGACGCCATGAGCGCTGAGGACAAGATCAAGGCCGCTGCCGAAAAGGTGGCAGGAAAGGCCAAGGAGGCCGTTGGCCACGTCACCCACAACGACGAGCTCGTTGCTGAGGGCAAGGCTGAGCAGGTCAAGGGCAACGTCAGAGACGCAGCAGAGAACGTGAAGGACGCGTTCAAGAAGTAGCGGCTCGGGTGGGGTCGCATGGGTCGACCCCACCCCCTCCACCTCTCATCGAAAGGAAAGAGCTCATGGGCTTCTTCGCATTTCTCATTCTCGGGCTGATCGCGGGCGCTATCGCGAAACTCATCCTTCCCGGCAAGCAACGTGGTGGCTGGTTCGTCACTCTGTTGCTGGGAGTCGTCGGAGCGATGCTCGGCGGCTGGCTCGGAGGCCTCCTGTTCAACGCGAGTCTCGACTCGTTCTTCGCGCTCTCGACATGGGTGCTCGCCGTCGGCGGCTCCCTCATCGTGTTGCTGATCTACGGACTGATCGCCGGACGCCGCACCAAGGCGTGAGGAAGCGGATAGAACCCGGCACCGATCGCTCGGTGCCGGTGCAAGCTGGGGTCGGAGCAGCGGGGGCTGCTCCGACCCCGTCGGTGCGAGAACGATCGAAGGAGCGGAGGGAGAACATGGACAGCACGAGACCATCGGGCTCGCTCGAGCTCGCTGACGACCGCATCGTCGCAGGGCGGGCCATCGACGGTGACGTCGCCGCCTTCGCCGTGCTGGTGCGGCGCTACACGCCGATGATGCGCGCGTACGCGCAGCGGATGCTGAACGCGTCAGCCGACGTCGATGACATCGTGCAGGAGGCGTTCGTGACGGCATGGCAGCGACTGCCGGAGCTCGAAGACCCGGCGAAGGTGAAGAGCTGGCTGATGAGAGTCGTCAGTCGCAAGACCGTGGACCGGATCCGCGCCCTGCGCCCGCAGATCGACATCGACGAGGTCGACCACCCAGCGCCGCAGCATGCAGGCCCACCGCAGGTGGCGGAGGCGCGGGCGGAGGTCGAGGCGCTCAGCAACGCACTGCGGGAGCTGCCGGATGGCCAGCGCGAATGCTGGGTGCTGCGTGAGATCGGCGGGCACAGCTACGACGAGATCGCCGAGCAGCTGGGCATTCCCGTCACGACAGTGCGCGGGCTGATCGCCCGTGCACGGAAGTACATCATCGTGCGGATGGAGGAGTGGCGATGAACGACGAAGACAACGCCCCCGAGCAGCGTTTGCTCGGTTTCGAGCCGGGTGATCTCGACGGCCACACCATCGAGGACCTCACTGACTATCTCGATGCCGGACGCGCGCCCGCTGATCCATCGATCGACGGATCTCCGGGGTGCCAACTGGCGCTCGATGCACTCGAACGGCTTCGCGGGCTCACCCCTGCGTTGGTCGCTGCGGATACCGCGGCGGAGCCGGCGGCCGATGCGCGCTGGGTCGACCGAATCCTCAGCGGCATCGCTTTGGATGCTCGCTCCGGTCGTCGGATTCCGCTCGCCTCACCGGATCCCTCGGTCGACTTCGGTGTGACCGAGGGGGCTGTGCGCGGGTTGATCAGGGCAGCCGAGAACGCTGTTCCCGGAGTCCTCGTCGGTCGGTGCAGACTCGACGGCGACGTGACCCAGATCGGCGCTCCGATCCGCATCGACATCGACGTGAGCGTGCCCTACGGGCAGGTGATCCCGCGCTTGGCCGATCGGCTGCGCGCCGAAGTCGCTGACCGGTTGAATGCGAACACCGAGCTGAACGTCACCGCGATCGACATCACGATCCACGACATCTCACTCTGGGCAGAAGGAGCCGGCGATGACCGAGCATGAAGACGCTGAGCTGGCATCGTCGATCGAGGCGGCGGTCCGGGCCACTCCGGGAGTGAAGAATCTCTACCGCTCGGGGTCTCTGGTGTCCAACCTCGTCGATACGGCGATAGAGGCGCTGGGCCTGCGAGCCGCCGAGCTGCCGCTCGTGTCGGTCACGCGCGGCGAAGACGGCGTCACCGTCGACATGTCTGTCGGTGTCGACGCGTCCATGAACGCCGTCGACACGGTGCGGGCCGTGCACCAGGTCGTTGACGCTGAGCTCGAGGCGGCTGGAGCACAGCGGGCAGGCGTTCGCATCACCGTCGTGCACGTCCACGAGACCACGTTTCCGATCGACGGCGCTGTCTGACTCTCTCGACAGCGTCGGAGAACGCAGGCCGTCCCCGGCCACGCAGGCTGCATGGCCGGGGATACGTCATTCGGATCAGGCGACCGCGCGGAGTCCCTCGACGAGCGGCGTCGTGGGGCGCCCGATGAGGCGGGCGAGCGTGCCGTCGGTGTCGGCGAGCGCACCGTCGCGGATCCCCGCGTCCAGCGCCGTCACGAACCCGACCGTTCCCGCATCCAGGCCCGCACCCGTCAGGACGGCGGCGTGGTCCTCCGTCGACAGCGCCTGATAGTCGACCGGCCGACCGGAGACCTCGGCGATCGCGCCGGCGAGCTCGTCGTAGTTCCAGGCGACGTCGCCGCCGAGCTCGTACACCTCGCCGATGTGCCCGTCTTCGAGGAGGACCACCGCTGCGGCGTCTGCGAAGTCGCGGCGGCTCGCCGATGCCACGCGCCCTTCGCCGACACTCGCGGCGAGGATGCCGGACTCGGTCGCCTGAGCGAGGGCGCCAGCGTAGTTCTCGGTGTACCAGTTGTTGCGCAGGATCACCGCAGGGATTCCGGAGGCCGCGATGAGCTCTTCGGTGGCCTTGTGCTCTGGCGCGAGAACGAGATCGCTCGTGGTGGCCTTCGGGGCGCTCGTGTACACCAGCTTCGTGACGTCCGCCGCGGCGGCCGCGTCGATGACCGCCCGGTGCTGGGCGACCCGGCTGCCGACCTCGGAGCCGGAGACCAGGAGAACGGTGTCGACGCCATCGACGGCGGCCTTCACCGTGGCGGGGGCGTTGTAGTCGAGTTCGACGACCCGGATGCCGCGTGCGGCCAGGTCCGCCGCTTTCGCCGTGTCTCGGGCTCCGGCGACGATCGACTGCGGCTCAGCGCCGCGCTCGAGGAGGCTGTCGATGACGAGGCGGCCGAGCTGACCGGTCGCGCCGGTGATGAGAGTGGTCATGGGGAAGTCCTTTCGTGAGTGGATCGTCCATGACAACCGGCATCTCGCTACAAACCTTCCAGTCTGTGGGTACCCACTTTGAAGTAAGGTACCTACATGGCCGTTAGTTTCGCGCAGATAAAGGAATCGTCCCCGATGGTGTTCGATCCGGGATGCAGCACGCGCGTCATCCTCGACCACATCATGAGCAAGTGGGGCGTGCTCATCCTCTCGTCGCTGTCGGATGGCACGCGGCGCTGGGGCGAGCTTCGACGAGAGGTCGGCGGCATCAGTGAGAAGATGCTCGCGTCGACGTTGCGCACTCTTGCCGACGACGGCCTCGTGCACCGGGAGTCGTTCCCGTCGGTGCCCCCGCACGTCGAGTACAGCCTGACCCCGCTCGGACGCGATCTCATGGCGCGGATGCTGCCGCTCGTCGAATGGGTGGCGGACAACTCCGACGGGATGCTCGATCGCTCGTCATGATGATCAACGCGGATTCCGTTGTTCAACCCCTACGAGATGTATGAATTTCGTTGTCAAGATTGCTGACTTGACCCGAGAACAGCAGTGGTCGTACTGTTCACAGCATGGTTGCAACGACGCCCATTCATCTGGAACACCCTGAGGGCAAGGGACTGGCGGCCGGCACACTGGGGCTCTGGGGTTCCACCGTCATCGGTCTGGCCTCCACCGCGCCCGTGTACTCGCTGGTCGCGACTCTCGGCTGGGTGGTGCTCGCCGTCGGCGCGCAAGCGCCCATTGCGTTCATCATCGCGTTCATCCCGATGCTGCTCATCGCCTTCGCGTATCGCGAGCTCAACAACGCCGTGCCCGATTGCGGCACCACGTTCACATGGGGGACCAAGGCCTTCGGCCCCTGGGTGGGCTGGATGGGTGGCTGGGGTGTTGCCGTGGCGGGCATGGTCGTCCTCGCCAACCTCGCGCAGATCGCGTCGGTGTATTTCTGGGCGCTGATCGGCCAGGACCTCGAGAACAACGACCTGCGGGTCGTGATCGTCGCGGTGGTCTTCATCGCCGCGATGACCTGGGTCAGCTGGCGCGGTGTCGAGATCGGCGAGCGCATCCAGAACGTGCTGCTGGGCATCCAGTACCTGGCGCTGGCAGTGTTCGTCGTCGCCGCCTTCTGGCAGTTCGCCGCGGGCACCGCGCCGAACCCCACCCCATTCGACTGGGAGTGGATGAACCCGTTCGCGTTCACCGACTGGTCCGGCTTCACCGAAGCCATCCTGCTCGCGCTCTTCATCTACTGGGGCTGGGACACCTGCCTCGCCCTCAACGAAGAGACCAAGGATCCGAAGCGCATCCCCGGTCGAGCCGCGCTCCTGACCACCGTCATCCTCCTCGTCACGTACGTCTCGGTCACGATCGCGGCGATGATGTACGCCGGACTCGGCGATGACGCCACCGGGCTCGGCAACGAGGCGAATGCTGACGACTTCTTCCTCGCGATCAAAGACGGGCTGCTCGGCCCGTTCGGCTGGGCGCTCGTGGTCGCCGTCATCCTCTCCGCGATCTCGTCGACGCAGACGACGATCCTGCCGACCGCCCGCGGCACGCTCGCGATGGGCGTGTACCGTGCGCTGCCGGCGAAGTTCAAGGACGTCCACCCCGAGTACAAGACGCCGTCGTTCTCGACCCTGGTGATGGGCGTCGTCGCCATCGTCTACTACGTGGGCATGACGCTCATCAGCGACAACATCCTGCAGGACTCGATCCTCTCGCTGGGGCTCGCAATCGCGTTCTACTACGCCATCACCGGCTTCGCCTGCGTCTGGTACTTCCGCGCGGACCTGTTCCGCTCGGCGCACGCGTTCTTCTTCAAGGGACTCTTCCCGCTGCTCGGCGCACTCATGCTCACGGGTGCATTCGTGCAGTCGGCGATCGACATGTGGGACGTCGACTACGGCTACACGGTGCTGTTCGGCATCGGCGGCACGTTCGTCGTGGGCATCGGTTCGCTCGCCGTCGGCATCGTGCTGATGTTCGTCTGGTTCCTCTTCCCGCGGTCGAAGCGGTTCTTCCGCGGCGAGAGCCTGAACCGCGACACCCAGGTCATGGTCCCGGACGAGCCGGGGGAGTTCACGCGGTCCATCGACGGAGGCATCTGACGATGCCGATCGCCACGGCGGACCTCTACGACGAGCTCGGCGAGAGCATCCAGTCGCTGCCGACGCAGCTGCGGTCGTTCGGCGGACGGTCCGCGTTCGACGGACCGATTCGCACGGTGCGCTGCTTCGAGGACAACGCGCTGGTGAAGGCGATCCTCGCGTCGCCCGGTGCAGGCTCAGTGCTGGTCGTCGACGGTGGCGGTTCCCTGAACACGGCGCTGATGGGCGACCTGATCGCGGCATCCGCCGTCGCCAACGGCTGGGCCGGTGTCGTCATCCACGGCGCGATCCGCGACAGCGTGGCGATCGGCTCACTCGACCTCGGCGTGAAGGCGCTGGGCACGAACCCGCGCAAGAGCGCCAAGGACGGCGCGGGCGAGGTTGATATCGCCCTCGAATTCGGAGGCGTCGTCTTCCGGGTCGGTGCGCGTCTGTACAGCGACGAGGACGGCATCCTCGTCGAGCGGTGAACCCGGGGACCGTGACTTAGGCTGGATCCGTGCGCATCCGGCTCGACATCGCCTACGACGGTACCCACTTCCGCGGCTGGGCGAAGCAGCCGACGCTGCGCACGGTGCAGGGCACTCTCGAGGCGGCGCTGGCCAGAATCGTGGGCTCGGACGTGCAGTTCGTCGTCGCCGGACGCACGGATGCCGGCGTCCACGCCGCGGGGCAGGTCGTCCATGTCGATCTCGACGACGAGCAGTGGGCGCGCATCGAGCGACGCCACGGCAAAGCAGCGCACGACCCGGCGGGGTCGATCGCGGGGCGCATGCGCGGCGTCCTCGGCGCCTATCCCGACGTCACGGTGCTGCGATCGACGATCGCGCCGGAGGGCTTCGATGCCCGCTTCTCCGCCGTCTGGCGCCGATACCGCTATCGCCTCGCCGACGACGGTGCCGGATACGATCCGCTGCGTCGACACGACACCACGGACATCCGCGGGGATCTGGATGAACGGGCGATGGATGCCGCCGCCCGAACTCTCATCGGACTGCACGATTTCGCGGCCTACTGCATCCCCCGTGAACGGGCCACGACCATCCGCACGCTGCTCGACTACCGCTGGGAGCGCGACGCCGAGGGGGTGCTCGTGGCCGAGGTGAAAGCCGATGCCTTCTGCCACAGCATGGTGCGGTCGCTGGTCGGCGCGTGCGCGGCCGTCGGCGCGGGGCGGCTCGACGTCACCGATCCCGTGGTGCTGCGCGATGCGCTGGAGCGCACCAGCGAGTTCAAGGTGCTCGCCGCCCGCGGACTCACGCTCACCGAGGTCGGCTACCCGGCAGACGAACTGCTCGCCACCCGCGCCACCCAGACTCGCGCTCGCCGCGATGGCGAGTCGTCGAGCGACTGACCGGCCCCGAGGTCGGGAACGCATCGTCGGACTCTCTGATCCGGGAAGCTCTGTGGCCGCCTTCCTCCCCAGAGCGGCGGCCACAGAGCTGGACCATCGGGGAGTCGGCTCGACACCCCGATGGTGGCGGATCCGCGGGTGCCACCGGAGAGTGAGATTTCGCGGATCCTACGGTCAAGCTATGGCAGACGTGTTCACTGAACACCTGGGGAAGTGTGATGGATCCACCGTGAACGGCCTGGCACTGACCGTTTCTCCGGGGATCACCGCGCGGAACCGTATGCTGACTCCAGGTCAATGCTTCACAGGGATTGGGGAACTGTGATGAATGAGATGGACAGTTCGGCGGGGGGCTTCGCCGACGAGTTCCGCGCCCTGGTCGAGGAGCGCGGCATCACGCTCACCAGCCTGCAACGTCGACTCACCGATCGGGGCAACCCGGTGTCCATGGCGACGTTGAGCTATTGGCGTTCCGGAGACCGACAGCCCGAAGGGGTGCTGTCGTTGAGCGCGATCGAGGACATCGAGGACATCTTCGGGCTGCACCGAGGTCACTTGACCGGGCTGATCCGGCCGGTGCCACGGATCGGTCGAAAGCCGGAACCGGAGCTCAAACAGACGTTCGCTCTGAACATCGACCAGGAGATCGAGGAGACGGCGCAGGCGCTGGGGACCGTGGCACAGAGCGGAATACGCGATCTCTCCGTGTCGCTCGTCGGGTACGTGGACGCCCACGGGGATCTCGATCGGGTCGTCACTCGTGCGCTGGTGCAGTCGATGGAGGGAACCATCGCGGAAGTGCCGCTCTACGACCTGGCGCCATTCGACGCCGCGGAGACCAAGTCCGTCACGGAAGTGATCGGCGGACGCGTCGATCGCAGTCTTCGGCATCCGCTCGGGCGGGTCGTCTGCGACGTCATCGCCTTCGATGATCCGATCCCGGTCGGCGGTACGGGGCTCATCGAGTTCACCGAGCGCTTCCCGGTCGCCTATCCGGATCGACGCGCGCTCTGGCACGGGGTGGATCGTCCGAACCGGCAGATCCTGCTCTGGGTGCGATTCCATCCTGATGCCGTCCCGGACTGGTGTGAGGAGTACACCGTGGTGGACGAGCAGGAGACGGTGCGGATGCGGACGATCGCGAGTGGTGCCATCCACGTCGCCCGGTTCGGGTTCGGTCCTGGCATCGTCGGCATCCGCTGGGGGTTCGACGCCGACTCTTGACACCGGGGAACCGCGCGAGGTCGTCACCCCGCGTCTGGCTGAGGCGGGGTAGCGTGGAGTTCGATGAAGGTCATCTCCTACAACCTCCGCAAGCATCGGGCCGCGAGCGAGCTCGTCGCGCTCGAAGAGGCGCACGCCCCCGACATCCTGTGTCTGCAGGAGTGCGATGTGCAGGATCTGCCCGAGAGCGTCGGCGATCTCGTGATGGCGCAGGCCACGCAGGACAACCGGCTGGGACTCGCCGTCTACTACCGGGCGAACACCTTTCAGGTGCAGGAGATCCGCACGATCGGCCTGAAGAAGTCGCTGCACGACATGCTGCTGAAGCCCGCGCACGAGAGAGTGCTCGGTGTGCGCCTGCACGACATCGACAACGGGCGTGACATCATCGTCGCCTCGTTCCACGCGGCGCCGCTGACGGCGTTGAACAGGCTGCGTCGTCACCAGATCCGTGCTGCACTCACCGAGCTGGCCACCCTCGGCGAGGGGTTGCCTGTGCTGATGGTCGGCGACTACAACTACCCCGTGTTCAAGGAGAACCTCAGCCAGACCGTGCGCGACCACGGGTACACGTTGAGCCTCAGCGACGACCACACGTACACCCGCTACCGCGTCTTCCGCGGGCACTACGACTTCGCCACCTCCGTCGGCTTCGACATCGAGCGCATCACCACGCTGCCGCAGGCATCGAGTGATCACCGGCCGATCCTGGTGACAGCGCAGCCGCACTGACCTCAGGCAGCGCTCGTCTGGTCTGCTTTGGGCTGAGCTGAGCTGAGCTGGGCTGGTCGCGGGAGGGGGCGCACATTGTCGCGTCCGTCGCACTGCGGGGCACTCTTCGACACCTGCTCCACGAGGATGTGACCCCGTTCGTCCCCCCGTGGAGTGGTGCCACTGGCAGGGGACGAAGATGGTCGTCTGGAGCGCCGAGACCCGACCATCTGCGTCCCCTGCCCAGGAAGAGGGGACGAAGATTGTCGCATGAGGCTGCGGGATGCGACCAGGTGCGTCCCCTGCCCCTGGGGCCCCTGCGCCTGGCCTGCATCTTTGTGTTGCGCGACGATAGTCACGGCGACAGCCACCAACGGCGCCCCGAGAAGTGGGCGCCCATGAAGCCAAGCGCGCGCGGCCTGGTCATTTGGGAGCGCCATCCCATCCGCGACGGAGGAGCGCCTTGCGCACGATCGAGATCCCCGTCGGACGAGAGCCTCGGATATGGGTCGACGTCAAGCGCACCACCTCCCAACCCGCTTCGGCGTAGGCCTGGTACTTCTCGATATCGCGATTCCATTGCGCTCGGGAAGTGCGGTGGTGGTCGCCCTCGATCTCGACGATCAATCGAGATTCTCGATAAACGACCTCGGAGATGCCGAGCAGGCGGCCATTCGAGCTGCGAATCTCGACATCGAGCTCCGGTTCCGGTAGCCCGCCCGTTGCGGCATCGAGCCGGTATTCGGTCTCCAGCGGCGACGAGCTCCCGACTCGCACCTTCTCTATTGCCGCGCGCAGACGACCGGTTCCTGGTGGACGGGGACCAGCATCGGCGGCGGCGTGCAGTTGCGTCAGCGTGGCGAGAGCAAGCTCGGGATGCTGACGACCGAAGTCATCGCGCGGGATTCGCGCCATCGCATCGCCAAGGGTGACGAGTTCGCGCACGGACAGTTCGGTGCAGAGCATCGCCCACGTCGAAGCTGGACTAGCCACGCGCAGTCCCTCGTGAGTGCGTACCGAAACCAGATGCTCGGCGATCCTTCGCCCTCGGATACCGCGGGCGCGCGGCGCTCGGCCAGGGGAGACCACTCCGACCTCGAGGTCGCCCGGGTGGTCGATCGCAGCGCCATGAAGCACGGCCGCTGTGCGGCCGCAGAAGAAGCTGCCCGCCGGCATGACTTCGGCGTAGGCATGTGCGTCACGCAGGACTCGCGCCCGCTGCTGCCGGTCGATCGACAGCGGTCCGTACTCTGCGTCGTCGCCCTCGCCCGATTCGTTGTCGACGCAGCGGCGCACGCCGTAGAACGGCGAGGCGAGGTCCTTCGCGCGCAGTCGTCGCCTGGTGATCCCCTGTTCGACTGCACGCGCGGCCGAGAACTGGCGGCCGAGGTCATCGGGGAGCGGGCAGGGTGGGTGCGGCACTCCTCCACTCTCTTCGATGGATGCGCAGCATCCGCTGCCGGTATCCACGACCTGTGGAGACTCGCTCGAAGTTCTCAGTGGTGCAGGAACCGTCGTGCGCGGCTCCTGTCGTCGTCTCCAACCTGTCGCAGCCGCACGAGGGGACGCACATTGTCGCGTCCGGGCGTCGGAGGCGACAAACTGCGCCCCCTGCCCAGGACGAGGGGACGCAGTTTGCCGCAACAGATGCCCTGAGGCGGCCATCTGTGACCCCTGCTGAGGGAGGTGGGGGGTGAGGGAGGAAGGGGAAGGGGGGAAGGGGAGGGTGAGTGAGGCTGACTTCAGGCAGCGCTCGTGCGGAACGCCGTGCGGTGCGCTGCCGGGCTCACGCCGAGCCGTTTGCGAAAATGCAGGCGCAGCGACACGGCGCTGCCGAAGCCGGCCAGCTCGGCGACGCGGTCGACGGAATCGACGCCGCCTTCGAGCAGGGTCCGCGCGCATTCGATGCGCTGGTCCAGCAGCCACTGCTGAGGGCTCGTGGCGGTGCGATCCCGGAATCGTCGGGTGAAGGAGCGGCGCGACAGGTGCACGGATGCCGCCCAGCTGTCGACGTCGATCGTGGTGGCGAGCCGCTCGCGGGCCCAGAGCATGGCCCGCCCGATCGGATCGTCGGCGGTCGCGGCGACGACGGGCGCGGGGATGTACTGGGCCTGCGACCCCGTGCGGTGCGGAGCGAGCACCAGACTCCGGGCGAGAGCCGCAGCTGCGAGGCTGCCGTGGTCGGAGCGGACGATGTGCAGGCAGCAGTCCAGGGCGGCTGCGGCGCCGGCCGAAGTGATGACGTCGCCGAGATCGCTCCACAGCACGTCCTCCCGCACACGGACGTTCGCCTCGCGTGCGGCCAGACGACGCGCCGCAGCCCAATGAGTCGACACTTCGCGGCCGTCGGCGACTCCGGATGCCGCCACGACGAACGTGCCCAGACACAGGCCGACGATCCGTGCGCCGCGCGCATGCGCCGCACGGACGGCGTCGAGCAGCTCTTCGCTCGGATCCGTGTCGGACCGCCAGCTCGGGATGACGACGAGATCAGCATCCGTCATCGCGTCGAGCCCGGTGTCGACCGTGATGCTGTACCCGGCGCCGGTGGGGAGTGATCCCGGAGTCTCCGCACACACGACGACGTCGTACAGCCCGTCCACGCTGTCGAGTCCGGCGCCGCCGAACACCAATGTCGGCACCGAGAGGTGGAACGGACTGATGTGCGCGAAGGCGAGGACGGCGACGCGCAAGCGTGGGCGGGAATCAGGCATGGCCTGATCTTATCGAACAATGGCATTCAGGCCACTGGATTACCGAGACCGGATGCCGAAGACTCGACTCATGACAAAGATCAACGCTCTCCTCGTCGGTGGTCCGACCCTTCACTTCACCTACGGCGGACTCGGATTCCTCACCGACCCGACCTTCGACGAGCCCGGTTCCTACCCCGGCGGCATCACGCTGCACAAGCTCACCGGGCCGGCCGTTCCGGCATCCGCCCTCGGTGCGATCGATGTCGTCCTGCTGTCGCACGATGAGCACGCCGACAACCTCGACGACGCGGGGCGAGCACTGCTCCCGGAGGTTCCGCTCGTTCTCGGCACCGAGGGTTCCGCGACCCGCATCCCGCACGTCACCGGTCTCGCCCCGTGGCAGGAGCATCGTGTCGGCGATGTCACGGTGACGGCGGTTCCGGCGCTGCACGGTCCGGAGGGTGCGGAGGCGCTGAGCGGCCCCGTCATCGGCTTCATCCTGCAGAGCGACGGAGAGCCGACCGTCTACGTCTCCGGTGACAACGCTTCGGTCGATGTCGTCCGCGAGATCGCTGAGCGATTCCCGCGTATCGACGTCGCCGTCCTGTTCGCGGGAGCGGCGAACGTCGGTCGCTTCGGCGATTCCGACCTGACCCTGAACGCCCGCACTGCGCTGGAGGCTGCCGAGGTGCTGGCGGATGCGGTGATCGTGCCCATCCACGCCGAAGGCTGGTTCCACTTCTCGGAGACGCGTGACCGTCTGCGGCTGATGTTCGAGTTCGCCGACCGTGGCGATCGGCTGCGCCTGCTCCCGCCGGGGGGGCGCGTCACGATCGGCTGAGCCGCGCACAGTTTGAGAGTGGGGCACCGGATGGCGTATGCTGACTCTTTGGTGCCCTTCTCGGTGCGCTCTTCGGAGCAATCGGATCGGGACATCATCCGAACGTGAGCCCTCCACTGGCGTGTTCCTCCCTCTCGGGAAGAACCACCCCGGAGTGGGATTCACGAACTCCTCCGTTCGAACAAGAAAGCAGCACTATCGTGACGCGCACTTACACCCCGAAGGCCGGCGAGGTCCAGCGTGACTGGGTCGTCATCGACGCCACTGACGTCGTTCTCGGCCGTCTCGCCTCGCACGCCGCAACGCTCCTGCGTGGCAAGCACAAGCCCACCTTCGCCAACCACATCGACTCGGGTGACTTCGTCATCATCGTGAACGCAGAGAAGGTCGCGCTCACCGGTCAGAAGCTCCAGAAGAAGCTGGCCTACCGCCACTCCGGTTACCCGGGCGGCCTGAAGTCGGTCACCTACGCCGAGCTCCTCGAGAAGAACCCGGTTCGCGCTGTGGAGAAGGCCATCCGTGGCATGCTCCCGAAGAACAGCCTGGGCCGTCAGCAGCTGACGAAGCTCAAGGTGTACGTCGGTGCCGAGCACCCGCACTCCGCGCAGCAGCCCCAGCCGTACACCCTCGACCAGGTCGCCCAGTAAGCGCCGTAAAGACTTAAGGACATACTCGTGGCTGACATTCAGGACACCAACGAAACCCCCCAGAACTTCTCGACGTCGACTCCCGAGACCGAAGCAGTCGAGGCGGCTCCCCGCCCCGTGCTGAGCGTTCCGGGTGCCGCTGTCGGCCGTCGCAAGCAGGCCATCGCCCGCGTGCGCATCGTTCCCGGCTCGGGCACGATCACGGTCAACGGCCGCACGATCGAGGACTACTTCCCGAACAAGCTGCACCAGCAGCTGATCAACGACCCGTTCACGGTGCTGAACCTCACCGGTGCGTACGACGTGATCGCCCGCATCTCCGGTGGTGGCCCCTCGGGTCAGGCCGGCGCGCTGCGTCTCGGCATCGCTCGTTCGCTGAACGGCGTCGACGAGGAGAACAACCGTCCGACCCTGAAGAAGGCCGGCTTCCTGTCGCGCGATGCTCGCGTCAAGGAGCGCAAGAAGGCTGGACTCAAGAAGGCCCGCAAGGCGCCTCAGTACTCGAAGCGTTAAGGTCCACTGCTCCGATGCCGATCTTTGGCACGGACGGTGTGCGAGGGCTTGCCAATGGCATCCTCACCGCCGACCTCGCGCTCACCCTGGCCCAGGCGACTGCTGTCGTCCTGGGCCAGGGCCGTACTGCCGAGGCGCGCAAGGCCGAGGGCAAGCGGCTCACCGCCGTCATCGCCCGAGACCCGCGTGTCTCCGGGCATTTCATCTCGGCCGCCGTGGCCGCGGGACTCGCATCCTCGGGCGTTGACGTCCTCGACGCGGGAGTGATCCCCACCCCGGCGCTCGCGTTCCTGGTCGCTGACCGGGATGCCGACTTCGGTGTCATGGTGTCCGCCTCGCACAACCCGGCTCCCGACAACGGCATCAAGATCTTCGCGCGCGGCGGAGTGAAGCTCCCCGACATCGTCGAGGCGCGCATCGAAGACGCGATGACCGGTGAGAAGCTTCAGCCCACGGGTGCCGGTGTCGGTCGCATCAGCCGTTTCTCGGATGCTGAGGACCGCTACGTCGTGCACCTGCTCGGCTCGCTGCCGAACCAGCTCGACGGCATCCACGTTCTCCTCGACTGCGCGCACGGCGCGGCCGCAGGCGTCTCCCCGGAGACGTTCCGGGATGCAGGCGCCGAAGTCACCGTCATCGGCGCCGATCCTGATGGTCTGAACATCAACGACGGCGTGGGATCCACTCACTTGGACAAGCTCGCTGAGGCCGTCGTTCGTCTCGGAGCCGACATCGGCATCGCGCACGACGGCGACGCCGACCGCTGCCTCGCGGTCGACGCCGAAGGCAACGTCATCGACGGCGACCAGATCATGGCGATCCTCGCGGTTTCGATGAAGGAACGCGGCCACCTCGTCGACGACACGCTCGTCGCGACGGTCATGAGCAACCTGGGCTTGCACGTCGCGATGCGCGAGCACGGCATCACGGTCCGTCAGACCGCTGTCGGCGACCGCTACGTCCTCGAGGACATGAACGCCGGTGGATACGCGCTCGGCGGCGAACAGTCCGGCCACGTCATCATGAGCGAGTACGCCACGACGGGTGACGGACTGCTGACCGGTCTGCACCTCGTCGCGGAGATGGCCAGGAAGAAGAAGTCGGCCGCAGAACTCGCCTCGGTGATGAAGGTGTACCCGCAGGTGCTCATCAACGTGCGCGGCGTCGACCGCTCGCGCGTGAACGACGATGAAGGCGTGCTCGCCGCGGTCCGCGAGGTCGAAGCCGAGCTGGGCGAGACCGGACGCGTGCTGCTGCGCGCCTCCGGCACCGAGCCGCTCGTGCGCGTGATGGTCGAGGCAGCAGATGCCGAGTCCGTTCAGCGGCACGCAGAGCGCCTCGCAGACGTCGTTCGTGAGCGCCTCGCGCTCTGACAGACGTACAGAACAACGAACCGGCCGGATGCTGAGATCTCAGCATCCGGCCGGTTCGCTGTCGGTCGGAATGTCGGCGGGGAATCACGATTGTCTGTCCAGAACGGCCGATTCCGCCGACAGACCGTGTTCTGAGCCGACAAAGTGCACGCCGGAACGCGGCTGCGGGCGAGGTGACGGGGACGGCGCTCCGCTCGGGCTCAGCGCTCGGCGACGCCGCCCCAGGTCAGCTGCTCGATGTAACGCAGCAGCACGCCCTCGCGCAGGGCCCAGGGCGAGACTTCGAGTTCGTCGAGATCGAGCGCGCGCATCGTCGTGTGCAGCGAGACGGCCGCGGCGACGATCTGGAAGGTGCGGTCGGGGGTGATGCCCGGAAGCTCCTGACGGGCGGATGCGGGGAGCCGGGCCAGCCGCGGGATCCACGATCCGAGCGCGGTGCGCGGAAGCAGCATCCGATCGCTTCCCGACCATCCGGGCGCGGGGTAGCCGACGAGCCGCGCGAGCGAGCGGATCGCTTTGGAAGAGCCGACCACGTGGTCGGGCTTCGGCAGGGCGGCGAACCGGGGGAGGATCGGCGCCAGCGTCGCGGCGGCGTGTTCGCGGAGCCGTTCGACGTCGTCTTCGCCCGGCGGATCGTTGGGCAGGAACTCCACCGTCATGCGCCCCGCGCCGAGCGGAACGGATGCGGCGGCGGCCGGCACCTCTTCTGCGCCGGCGGCGATCTCCAGCGATCCGCCGCCGATGTCGAGAAGCAGCAGCTGACCGGCCGACCACCCGAACCATCGCCGCACGGCGAGGAAGGTGAGCTCGGCTTCGGTCTCGCCGTCGAGCACCTGGAGAGGCTGCCCGAGAGCCGCTTCGATGCGCGCGATGACGTCTTCGCCGTTGCGGGCTTCACGCACGGCACTGGTGGCGGTGGCGAGCAGCGCATCGACCCGCTCGGCCTCGGCGACAGCGCGCGCCTGTGTGACGGCAGCGATCAGCGCCAGGACCCCTTCCTCGGTGATCGCGCCATCGGGCGTGAGATAGCGCATCAGCCGCAGGACCGTACGGTCGCTCGTCTTCGCCAACGGCCGACCTCCTGGGCGGACGTCGGCAGCCAGCAGATGGACGGTGTTCGACCCGATGTCGAGAACTCCTAAGCGCACTGTATGAGACTATTCGTTGGGGGATCCACCCGGGGAACGAAGGAGCGCGATATGGAGATACCGCCGCGTCCCGACCTTCCAGGAGCCCGTCGAGCGCAGCGCCTGGCCGCGCAGACTCCGGTGCATACGAACCCGCACGCCGCACGACGGCGGGGCTGGATCTGGGCGGTCGCGATCGTCTACCTCGTGATCCTCGTGTACATCGTCTTCTGGCCGGAGCCATCGGACTTCGGGATCTCGCCCTGGCTGCGGCGGATCCGCGAGATCGTCCCGGCGCTCACGTCGACGCGGGTCGAATTCGTGGCGAACGTGCTGCTGTTCGTTCCCCTCGGTGCCGGTCTTGCGATGATGCTCCATCGGCATCGCTACCTCGTGGTTCCGCTCGGATTCCTCGCCACGCTGACCATCGAAGGCGTCCAGGCGCTGCTGCTCGTTGGTCGGAGCCCGACCGTCATCGACCTGATCGCGAACTTCGCGGGAGCCTGCGTCGGCCTCGTCGTCGTCGCCGCCTTCGAAGGTCTTCTCCGGCACCGAGGGCCGAGCTACTCCGGGGCGGCGCAGACCCGATAGATCGGTCCGTCGACGAGGACGTCGGTGGTGCAGGCTTCGACCGTGAGGCGCGGCGTCTCGGCCATGGCCGGTGCATCGAACAGGCCGAGATGAGTCCCCGACAGCACCACTGCCGAGGTCGGGCCTCCCCAGGGCTGGGCGGCGAGCCAGGAGATGTCGTTCTCTTCGGCCCAGGCGCGGATCGGTGCGACGGAGGCGCGCTGGCTCTCGAGCGTCTCCCATCCGGGGGTGAAGGTCGATGACGCGTGCAGCGCACCGCCGGCGCCGAGTCCGAGCACGAGGAGCGCCGAACCGGCGACCGCCGCGATGCGGGCGGGGCGAATGCGCGTCTGCCACAGCATCCGCATTCCCCAGACGGCGACGGCCGCAAGGATCGGCAGGAACGCGTACACACCCGGCGAGGGGTGGCGAACCCAGAGCGGGAGGTGGGATGCGGTGGCCCACCATCCGACATAGGCGGCGAGACCCACGATGGCCGCGAGCACGGAGTACTGGATGACCGGAGGGATGGCGGTGTCGGAGTCTGCTTCGCGGCGGCGCGCGATCATGAACCCGCCGACGATGAGGGCGGATGCCGTGAGCGCGACGAGCAGCGTGAGCCACCCCGGCAGGAACCAGGCATCGAGCAGCGTGCCGATCTTCTGCGTGATCGTGGTCGGTTCGTAGTTCTGACCGCCGCTGCGGAGGAACCCGGCGAGG
Source organism: Microbacterium sp. LWO13-1.2 (assembly GCF_038397725.1). NCBI lineage: Bacteria > Bacillati > Actinomycetota > Actinomycetes > Micrococcales > Microbacteriaceae > Microbacterium > Microbacterium sp. LWO13-1.2. Next base: position 63,757 of record NZ_CP151634.1, on the reverse strand, counting down.
GCCCGGAGGTGGTCGACGTACCCGCTCGCGCCCAGGGAGACGAAGGCGGCGACTTCGACGAGGAAGGTGGGGAGGGCGACCAGCGACAGAGGCAGCCAGGAACGCGTGAGGGTCGCACGGAGGCGGTCCACGCCACGGCCGGGCGAGAGGATCCAGAGCGCCACGGCAAAAGCGGGCAGCACGAGCAGCGCGATGAGCTTGGCCTGCACCGCGAGGCCGATGAGGAGGCCCGCCAGCCAGGCGCGCCGGGGCAGCACGACCAGGGCCCACACGATGAGCGCGGCGGCGGGAATCTCGCCGAGCAGATCGGCCGGACCCTGGATCGGGGAGATCGTCAGCGCCGAGTTGAACGCCAGCGGCACGGCCACGGCGACGAGTGCCGCCCAGCGTCCGCCGATGCGCCGGCCGAGCACGGCCAGGCCGGCGAGGAGCAGAACCCAGTATGCGAGAGGGATGAGCCGGGCGCCGATGACCGGGTCGATGCCGGTCGCGAGGACGGTTGCGACCGGAAGCAGCACCGAGACGCCGGTGGAGATCCGCGGGTCGAAGGGAGTCAACGTCGACCCGGAGAGAGCGCCGTCACTCGTGTAACCGAGCCCGGCGAGCAGGTTCAGCGGCACCGTGAGATTGAACGCTTCGTCCTCCCACAGGCGCATGGTCACGAGGCTGTGCCAGCCGACGATGACGTGCGCCGCGATGAGGGATGCCGCGAGCAGCCAGAAGATCGCAGTGCGCAGGTTCTTCATGGGCTGTCCTTCGGGCATTCGCGGGGCTCGTCGGTGCGGGCTATCGCTGGGCGGGAGCCGTCGGGATGCTGCGCAGGGGAGCGCCCGGCTTGAGGGACCACGACCAGACCTCGCCGAGAGCGGCGCGTGCGAAGCGGCGCAGTCGCTGCGGCGGGAGGCTCGGCCGGGGCGTGCCGCCCCACATCGTGCCCGTCTCGGATTCGCCGCGCCGGGGGATGCTCAGCACGCGGAGGTAGCGGACGGTCAGGCCGAGACGCGCCTCCGCCAGTGAGAAGTGCACGTGCGGAACGAGAGCGTCAGCCGGCACCGCATCGAGAAGGCGGTTGATCGCCTGCGGCCGGTAGGCGCGCAGAGGAGTGTTGACGTCGGGGATGCGGCGGCCCGCGGCGACAGCGATGAGCGTGCCGACCGATGCAGTGAGGGCTTTGCGGAACCAAGGGTCGGTGCGGCCGTCGCGAACACCGTGCACGACATCGGCGTTCTCTCGCACGAGCGCCGAGACGAGCCGGGGGAAGTCTGGGCCGATGAACTGTCCGTCACCGTCGACGTGCACGAGCACGTCGGGATCGAGCGTCATGCCGGCGCGGTACGCGGCGAGGGCGGTGGGGCCGTGGCCGCGGTTGGCCGGCTGACGCTCGACGTGCACGTCATCGATGCCGTCGAGTGCTGCGGGCGTACCGTCGGTGGACTGGTCGTCGGCGACGACGAAACTGATCCGTTCCGCGACGGGCGCGAGGTGCTCGCGGATCTCGTCGATGAAGCCGCCGATGCCCTCTGCCTCGTTGTAGGCGGGCATGACGACGACGAGATGGGCTACTGGCACTGGCGGACCTCACTGCGATGCGTCGAGAGCGGACGATCGCACTCCCTTCTAGACTAATGGAGACATGGAAATTCGCTCACGCCTGCGCCGACTCGCCTCCGTCGGTGGCCGCTTCCTCATCGTCGGCGGGGTGAGCACCCTGATCGAGGTGGGTGTGTTCAACCTGCTCGTCTACGTCTGGGGCGTCGACCTCGTCTGGGCGAAGGTGATCGCGTCCCTGGTGGCACTCGTGAACGCCTACATCGGAAACCGCGAGTGGACGTTCCGTCACCGTGACCGGCGCGGCCGCGTCAACGAGCTGGTGCTGTTCGTGCTGGTGAACGCCGCATGCACCGCGCTGGGCGCAGCGCTGGTGTGGTTGGGCGTGCAGATGCTCACGGGCATTCTGGATCGGACGCCGGGGCCGCTGGGCGTCAACGTCGTCAACCTCGTCAGCATCGTGATCGTGGTACTCCTGCGGTTCGTGCTGTACCACAAGATCGTTTTCCGGACGGCTCCTGCCCCCGCGGTCGCTGCGGACTGAGGCCTGGCCGGCGCCTCCGGTCGCACTTCGTGCGGGTGCCGGGTCGCGCGGGCGACGTCAACTGCGACCGGAACGCCGCAAGGGCGACCTGGAACTCCGAGCGTGCGTCAGACGCCGGCCTTGGCCTTCGCCCGGCGTTTCGGCTTCGCCTGGGCCGTGCTCAATTCGGTCGGAGCCTGCTCGAGGGTATGCGTCGACCCGTAGGTGTACGCGCCGTAGGCGTAGCTGTCGGGGCCCTTCGTCGGCAGCATGGTGACGACGACACCGAGCATCGAGACTCCGGCGGTGTCGAGCGTGCGGATCGCGCCGGTGAGCTCCTGCTTCTTCGTCTTGCCGGATGCGGCGGCCAGGATGACGCCACGGGCCTTCTTGCCGATCACCGCGGCATCCGTCACCAGGAGCAGCGGCGGCGCATCGATGAGCACGTAGTCGAAGTACTCGCCCAGAGGCTTGAGGACCTGGTCCATTGCGGCAGAGCCGAGCAGCTCCGAAGGGTTCGGGGGAATGCGACCGCTGGGCAGCACGTACAGGTCGTTCGCGCCCCACTTCTGCAACGCATCGGGCACGTCGATCCGCCCGATGAGCACGTCGGTGAGGCCGACGCCGCCCTCGATGCCGAGGTACTCGGCCACGCGAGGCAGGCGGAGGTCGCCGTCGATCAGGGCGACGCGCGCCCCGGTCTCGGCGAGGGCGATCGCAAGGTTCGCGGTCGTCGTCGACTTGCCCTCACCGGGGCCGGAGCTGGAGACGACGAAGATGCGGGGGCCGGATTCGACGTTGAGGAACTGCAGGTTCGTGCGCAGCGTGCGGAAGGACTCCGCGCGCGGGCTGCGAGGATCGGCGTGCACGATGAGCGGACGCTTCGTCGCATCCGGGTCGTACGCGATGCCGCCGAGCATCGGCTTGTCGGTGATGTTCTCGATGTCGTGGAGCGTGTGGATGCGGGTGTCGAGGACGGTGCGCAGCATGGCGAGGCCGATACCGGCAGCGAGGCCGAGGATCCCGCCGAGCAGAATCAGCATGCGCACGTTCGGGCTGGTCGGCGCCGTCGGCGGCACCGACGGCTCGGTGATCGTGATCTGCACAGGGCTTGTCGTGCCTTCGGCGGCGGGCTGCTCGAGGGTGCCCTGCACTGCTGCCGAGAAGCTCTTCGCGACCTCGTTGGCGATATCGGCCGCGGTGTCGGCGTCGCCGTCGGTCACAGCGATGTCGATGAGCACCGTGTTCAGCGGAGTGCTCGCGGAGATGCGTGAGCTGAGTGCTGCGACGGACGTGTCGAGGTTCAGTTCTTCGATGACCGGCTCGAGCACGAGCGCGGTGCCGACGACGTCGACGTAGCTCGTCACCATCTGCCGCGCGAACGTGGTTCCCTGCACCAGATCACCGGTCGCGGCACCTTCGGTGCGCACCGAGACGTACAGCTGCGTGGATGCGACGTACTTCGGCTGCTGCAGCAGCGCGTAAGCGGTGCCGCCACCGAGCCCGAGCAGCAGAAGCACCAGGATGAGGATCCAGTTCTTATGCAGGATGCGCACGTAGTCGCGAAGTTCCACGAGGAATTCTCCTGAGTTCTTTCGTTCAGTTCATCGTTGGGAGCGCGGTCCGGAATGAATCCGGAACCTTCCCCGTGCGCTCATGCATTGCTGTGGTGCGCCCCATACGCGTACGTGCCGTATGCCGTCTTGTCTGCCCCGCTGGTGGGGAGCATGGTTACAACAGTACCCAGCACCCGCGAATCCGCCGCCTCGATGCGCTGCGCGGCTTCTGCGAGTCGAGGCTTCGTCGTGGAACCCGCGGCGGCGACCAGGATGGCGCCGGTGGCGAATCGCGATACCACCGCGGCATCCGTCACCAACAGCACCGGGGGCGTGTCGATGATGACGACGTCGAATGCGGTGGTGAGCGTGGCGATCAGGCTCTCCATCGCCGGCGACCCGAGAAGTTCGGCGGGGTTGGGCGGGATGGTTCCCGACGGAAGGAGGAACAGCGCACCGCGCCCCCAGCGTTGAATGACGTCGTTCACCGCGACGCGGCCGACGAGCACGTCGCTCAGGCCGACGCCGCCCTCGATGCCGAAGCGCTCGGCGACGCGAGGCAGGCGCATGTCGCCGTCGACGAGGGCTACCCGCATCCCCGATTCGGCGAATGCGATGGCCAGGTTCGCGGCCGTGGTGGTCTTGCCCTCGCCGGGGCCGGAGCTCGTGATCACGAACACGCCCGGCTCGCCGGACGGGAAGACGAAGCGCACGTTGGTGCGCAGGCTGCGGAAGGCTTCGGCGAGCGGATCTTGCGGGGCGGATGCGACGATGAGCGGCCGCGAAGCGGCGTCCGGATCGTGCGCGATGCCGCCGAGCACCGGTGCCTTGACGGTCGACTCCAAGTCGGCCAGGGTACGGATGCGTGTGTCGAGCACCGTCCGGAGCATGCCGATTCCGATGCCGGCGCCGAGGCCGATGACCGCGCCGATGATCAGCGACATGCGCATGTTGGGAGCGACGGGTTCGAGGGGCACCTGAGCCGCCTGCAGCGGGATGATGCGGATGCGGAAGGCGGTGTCTTCCGCGCGCTTCTCGAGTTGTTCAGACACGAGGGTCGCGAAGCTGTCGCCGATCGCGTTGGCGATGCGAGCAGCCTGTCCGGGATTCGTGTGAGTCACGGAGATGGAGATGATCGTGCTGCGGATGCCGACGGAGGCACGCACGCGCTCGGCGAGTTCCGGGGCTGTCGTCGGCAGGCCGAGATCGTCGATCACCGGGTCGAGCACCAGAGAGCTGGTGATGATGGAGCGATAGGTCTCGACGACCTGCTGCGCGTAGCTCGTGCCCTGGGTGAGCTCGACGGCGGTCGCACCGTCGCGGTCGTTGACCGAGATCATGAGCTCGGTGGATGCCTCGAACCGCTGCGGCGTGAACATGGCGATCAGTGCCCCGCTGGAGACCCCGATCAACAGGCACGCGACGATCAGCACCAGCTGGCGTCGCAGAATCCGCACGAAATCGGGAAGATCCATGGGCGCTCCTGGTGGCGGGGAAGGGCGAGGAACAGACCGCGCGGGTATGTTCGTCTGAGGACAACTATAGGTACGCTCACGACACAGCCGAAAAGACATCACGGAAAAGCCGCATGACCACACTCGCACAGCTCTTCCCGCAGGGCCCTCGCATCGAAGAGGCGTCGACGACGTTCGACGATCACCACACCGTGCGACGGCTCACGGAGATGTTCGGTGATCCGAGCGACGACTTCGACATGACAAGGCCGCGCGCCAGTGTGCAGCGTTTGTCGCAGCTCGTCGAGGAGGCGGTGGCGGATGCCGCGCCGGCGACCATTCCCGCACCGCCGGCGTCGGCCAAGCGGCGTCGGCGTCGCCGGTTCGACGGACTGGCCGTGGCTGCGGCCTCGCTTGCGATCGTCGGCGTCGCCACAGCGGGGATCGTCGGGGGAGTGCAGATGGCGAACGCGAGCCCTGCCGACGGGGTCATGCAGTCTCTGCGCGCCGACGAGGCGATGATCCAGAACGCCGAGCAGGCGTTCATGTCTGCGCATGACCGGCTGTCCGCGAAAGCGGTGGCGAGCGAGGCGAATGCGGCGGCGCTGCGCACAGCGGTCGACGGAGCACGTACGGCTCCCGATCCGCGGTCGACAGATGGTGCCGCGACGATCGCGATCCTCGATGCGGTGCTGGCCGACGGGATCATCGCAGAGATCGACAGGCACGCGGCGGCGGTGCAGGCGGTCGTGCTTCCGGAACCAGTCGACCCATACGTCCGCGATGACATCGACGAGGACTCGTTGTCAGAGGTCGGCGTGGCGATCGACGACGCGCAGGCCCAGCTCGCCGAGCTCGACGCGGCGACAGCTGAATTGCGTGAGGGGCGGACGAAAGTCGAAGACCTCGATGCTCAGCACGCGACGACTCTCGAAGGCCTTGCGGCATCGTTCACTGCTCTCGGCATCGAGGCGATCGAAGAGAACCCAGACGCTGAGGCGCCTCTGCGCGACGCGGTGACGGCTGCTGCCGCACACGTCGTGAGCTCGAAGCTCGGCGGTGCCGAGGGAGCAGCGGCGGTCACCGCTTACCGCGATGCAGTGGTCGCGCTCGTCACGGATCAGGCGATCACGGAGGAGGAGCGCGCCGAGGCCGCACGCCGGGAGCGGCAGAACCGGCAGCAGAATCAGGAGCCCGACCCGACCCCGACCGAAGAGCCGGTCGTGCCCAATCCGGAACCGACCGCTCCGCCGGTGGAGGAGCCGCCCGTCGGCGACGGTCTCCTCTGACCCTGCCTGGTCGAGCGAGCGAAGCGCCGCTTCCCGGTCGTTGAGCGAGCCCAGCATCTCTCCCGGTCGTTGAGCGAGCCCAGCATCTCTCCCGGTCGTTGAGCGAGCGCAGCGAGACGAAACGCGCCCAAATCCCGCGCACGATTCCCCCGCCCATCGCCCGCGAAACCCACAAAGATCCCGCAGTCTTCCGCCGACATCGTGCACGAATTCTTCGACTGGGTGTGGAATCATAGGTTTCAGTGCTGGGGGGAGCGCAGAGAAAGTTGATCCGTGTGGACCCGACGCTGGATGAGCCATTGATGACCGGAGAGATCTCTACCATGCAGACCAAGTCAATGGCACAGAAACGCCGGCGCGGGCTCGCGGCAGCGGTCGACGGCGGAGCCTGGGCTTTCGGCATCGTGCTCGCCGTGGCCTTGCGGTTCGAGTTCATGATGGAAGCGCGCGGCTGGATCTCGACGATCCTGCTCGGATTCGTTGCAGCGGGGCTGCACATCGGTGCCGGCTACTATCTCGCGCTGTACCGGGGCCGCTATACATACGGGTCATTCGAAGAGGTACGCACCCTCGGGCTGCTCGTGCTCGCCGAGACGATCGTCATCGCGCTGTTCATCATTCCGCTCGGCCCGCTGATCGGCGTGCCCCGCGGTACCTCCTTCTTGGCAGCCCCTCTTGTGCTGCTGCTCATGTTCGGCGTGCGCTATGTCGCTCGGCTCATGATCGACCGTGCGCGCAAGCCCGGTGCCGACGCCGAGCCGGCCCTCATCGTCGGCGCGGGATACATCGCCGATCGCCTGTTGCACCAGGTCAACACCGATCCGCTGTCGCCCTTCCGCCCAGTCGGACTGCTCGACGACGACCCCGCGAAGGCCAACCTGCGCCTGCGCGGTGTCTCGGTCATCGGCCGCACGAATGAGATCGAAGCCGCTGCGCGCGATACCGGAGCGACGATGCTCATCATCGCGGTCGGCCAGGCAGACAGCGCGCTGATGCGAAAGTTCAGCGACCAGGGCGAGAAGGCGGGTCTGCGGGTTGCAGTCACCCCGACCCTGGCCAGCCTCCAATCCGGCGCGGAGTCCCCGTCCGATGTGCGCGACATCAGCATCGAAGACCTCATCGGCCGCAACCCGGTCGACACGAACGTCGAGCAGATCGCCGGGTACATCACCGGAAAGCGGGTTCTCGTCACCGGGGCGGGCGGGTCGATCGGATCCGAGCTCTGCCGTCAGCTGGCGAAATACGGACCCAGCGAGCTGATCATGCTCGACCGTGACGAAACCGGCTTGCAGATGGCGCAGTTGGGGACCAAGGGGCACGGTCTTCTCGATACCAACGAAGTCGTGCTCGCCGACATCCGTGACCCAGAGCTGATGGATCGCTTGTTCGATGAGCGTCGCCCCGAGGTCGTGTTCCATGCGGCGGCTCTGAAGCACCTGCCGATGCTCGAGCAGTACCCGGATGAGGCATGGAAGACGAACGTGCTCGGGTCGCTCAACGTCATCCGGGCCGCGCGTCGTGTCGGGGTGACGACGTTCGTCAACATCTCCACCGACAAGGCGGCCAACCCCACGAGCGTGCTCGGGCACTCCAAGCGCGTCGCCGAGAAGCTCACGGCGTGGGCGGGCGAAGAGACCGGGATGCGCTACCTGTCGGTGCGTTTCGGCAACGTCATCGGGAGCCGCGGCTCGATGCTGCCGACCTTCCAGTCATTGATCGCCGCAGGGGGCCCGATCACCGTCACGCATCCAGAGGCGACTCGCTTCTTCATGACGATTCCCGAGGCCTGCCAGCTGGTGATCCAGGCGGGCGGCATCGGCCGCGCCGGCGAAGTACTCATCCTCGACATGGGCGAGCCGGTGTCGATCCTCGACGTCGCGAAGCGCATGATCGCGATGTCAGGGCGGAACATCGAGATCGTCTTCACCGGACTGCGTCCTGGCGAGAAACTGCACGAGGAGCTCGTGGGGCACAAGGAGAACCTGGCGCGTCCGTTCCATCCGAAGGTGTCGCACACGCGTGCCGACGTGATCACCCCCGAGCGGCTCGACAAGGCGGGCTGGGAGGCGCGCATGAAGGCGAATCCGCGGAACAACGACACGGCCATCATCGAACGACCGAACCTGGAGAAGGCTGAACGCGCGTGAGTGAACGCATCTACATGTCGTCACCTGATGTGACGCAGCTCGAAGAAGACGCCGTCGTGGCAGCCATGCGATCCGGGTGGATCGCGCCGCTCGGCCCCGATGTCGACGCGTTCGAGCGCGAGCTCGCCGAACGGGTCGGGGTGGCAGAGGGCGTCGCGCTGAGTTCCGGCACGGCCGCCTTGCATCTGGGACTCATCACTCTGGGGGTCAAGCCCGGCGACATCGTGGTGACCTCGACGATGACCTTCGCGGCCACGACGAACGCGATCATGTACACGGGCGCCGAGCCGTACTTCGTCGATGCGGATGCTGCCACCGGAAACATGAACCCGGCCCTCCTGCGCACAGCGCTCGAGCGCCTGAGTGCAGACGGCGAGCATGTGGGGGCGATCGTTCCTGTCGATCTGCTCGGCAAAGCCGTCGACTACACCGAGATTCTCGCGATCGCCGATGAGTTCGGTGTGCCGGTGCTGGCGGATGCCGCAGAGTCACTGGGTGCCAGCCACGGAGGAAAAGCAGCCGGCTCATTCGGCCGCGCGTCGATCGTGTCATTCAACGGCAACAAGATCATGACGACGTCGGGCGGCGGGATGCTGCTCACCGATGACGCTGCGTTCGCCCAGCACGTGCGCTACCTGGCCACGCAGGCGCGTCAACCGGTCGTTCACTACGAGCACACCGACGTGGGCTATAACTACCGCATGAGCAACCTCCTCGCTGCCCTCGGGCGGGCGCAGCTGTCGCGCCTGGACGGGATGATCGCGAAGCGCCGTGAGATGCGCGAGCAGTACAAGGGGCTCTTCGCCGACGTCGCCGGTGTCGAGGTGTTCGGCGGAGACGGTGACGGCGACGACAACGTGTGGCTGACGTCGATCCTCATCGATTCGGACACCACGGGTTGGACGCCGCAAGAGCTCTCCGCGGCGCTCGCCGCAGACAACATCGAGAGCCGCCCCCTGTGGAAGCCGATGCACAAGCAACCGGTGTTCGAGAACTACCGCGGCGAGATCGACGGTACTTCAGAGGCGCTGTTCGAGCGCGGGTTGACGCTTCCGAGCGGATCGGCGCTCAGCGACGGCCAGCGCGAGCGGGTCATCAGCGCGATCTCCGAGTTCCTGGCGGGACGCTGATGGCGGGTGAGACCGCGAGGACGTCCTGGCTGCTGTCGAGCGCCGGACGTCGTGGGTCTCTCGTCAACCTGCTGAAGCAGCAGCCGATGCATGCCGATCGATCGCGCGTGATCGCGACCGATCGGTCGGAGTTGTCTGCCGCAGGACGGCTGGCCGATGTGTTCGAGCAGGTGCCCTCCGTTCGAGATGAGGCATTCATCCCACGGACGCTGGAGATCGCGCGACTGCACGACGTCGGGGTCATCATCCCCACCATCGACCCTGAGATCGAGGTGTACGCGAATCATCGGGACGAGTTCGCAGAGCAGGGTGTCGACGTCTGGGTGTCGAGTCCCGAGGTGTCTCGGTTGGGGTGGGACAAGTGGGCGCTGTATCAATGGTTGAGAGAGCAGGGCCTGCCCACCGTCGAGACGTTTGAGGTCTCCGATCTGCCGACGGGGGCGCTGGCCGGCGCCGTCGTGGCAAAGCCCCGTTCCGGCTCGTCGGGAATCGGTGTGGTGCTTGCGGACTCCGTCGAAGCGCTGAATGTGGCGAACCTCGACGAAAGCTACATCATCCAGTCTCGTGCGCCCGGCTTCGAAGTCACGGTGGATTTCGCGGTCGGCCGCGACGGTCGGGTCCTCGGGATCGTGCCGCGTCGGCGCATCGAGGTGCGAGGCGGGGAAGTCTCCAAGGGCGTCACCGTCGACTATCCCGCCGTGATCGAGGTGGCACGCCAGGTTGCGACACGCCTTCCCGGTGCATATGGCGCGCTCAACGTGCAGGTTTTCTACGAGCCGTCTACACGCGAGCTCAACATCATCGAGATCAACCCGCGTTTCGGCGGCGGATACCCGCTCGCTCACCTCGCCGGCGCGAACTTCTTCGACGCGTTGTTGCGAGACGGGCGCGGAGAGGATATCCCGGAACTGGAGTGGAATCCGGGAACCCTTCTTCTGCGGTATGACACCGAGGTCATCGTGTCCGGTTTCGACATTCGGAGCCTCGATGCCTGATCGTGTCTATGTGTTCGACCTGGACGACACGCTCTACCTCGAGCGAGATTATGTTCAGAGCGGGTTCGCACATATCGGCAACGTCGCGCGCGACCTTTACGGCGTCGACGGCGTTGGTGATCACGCGTGGTCGCTTTTCGAGAAGGGCGTTCGCGGGAACACATTCGACCTCATCGTCGATCGGTTCTCACTGCCCCCAGAAGCGACTCGACTCCTCATCGGGGAGTATCGCGATCATGATCCGGTGATCACGTTGCAGCCCGATGCGCAGTCGTATTTAAGCAATCTTCCCGACGATGCCGTCGGGACCGGTGTCATCACAGACGGATATGCCGGAGGGCAATGGCGCAAGCTGCGCGCCCTGAAACTCGACGCAGTCCTCGACAACATCGTTGTGACGGGCGAACACGGCCAGGACTGGACGAAGCCCAGCGAGAACGCGTTCCGTCTCATCGAATCGAAGTTCTCGCGGCCTGGCATCGAGTTCGTCTACTTCGGAGACAATCCCAAGAAGGACTTCCACGCTCCGCGGCAGTTGGGATGGCGCACCGTCCGTGTCCGACGCCCGCTCGGCCTGCACTACGCCGTCGATGACGCCTTCGCCGTCGACGAGACGATCTCGACGTTCCCTACGACCGGTGCGTCAGCACAAACCCCGGTGGGCGTTCCGTCCAGCCGTGAGAGAGGAAGACTGCCGCAGTGATCGGATTCACAGGGCCGTATTCGGATGTCAACTTCGGTGACTACGCGATGCTCGTCAACAACGTGTATGAGCTCGACGCCAAAGATGCCATCGTCTTCGTTTACGACAGGCCGTTCGTCGAGAGGATCCGCGACGACTACTTCGCGGATCGCAACGTGCGTCTCGTCGAGATCGCGCTGCGTCCTGGTGCATTCTCTGAGGGCCGTGACACCCAGCACCTGACCCCGATGGAAATCCTGCGGGAGATCGAGAACATCGACGAAGTGACCGCAGCGGTCGCCGAAATGGACACGTTGTACGTCAACGGGGGCGGCTACTTCAACTCCCTGTGGACACAGCCGCATCGCATCGAGCGGCTGATCCAGATCATCGCGCCTACTCTCGTCGCGGCGACGATGAACATCCCTGTCGTCTTCACCGCGAACGGCTATGGACCATTCCGAGGGGATACGGAGTTCTTCGCGAGCTTCTTCGGTTCGCTGCCGAACGCCCGATTCGGCGCGAGAGACACGATCTTGTCGCCGCACTGGCTGAATCAGGCAGGTGTCCAGCCCGACCGGATCCACACTCTGCCGGATGATCTGCTCTTCATCGACGAACGCCTCACCCCGAAACAGGAGCCGCGGGCTGGCAAATACGTGGTGATGGAGACGTATCTGCCGACCGCGTTCATCACGGAGAACTTCGCGCACTTCGAGCGCTTCTCCCAGCGCATGGCGCACGACCACGGGCTCGGGGTCGTCTTCCTCCCCTTCAACCTCGGTCATGGCGGTGTCGACCAAGGAGCGCTTCTTGCGGACCGACTCGACGACGTCGAGATGTTCGACATCACCGGGCGCGGCTACCTGCCGATCGAAGACGCGGTCGCGCTCGTGAGCGGTGCGGAGCTGGTCATCTCCAGTCGATATCACGCCGTGATTCTCGCGCTCTCCGTGGGAACGCCCTTCGTCAGCGTGCTCAAGGATGTCCTCGGGGACAAGCAGTACTACTACGGCAAGAACGTGGGCGCGCTCGAAGGCGTGCTCGAAGGACAGCCGCACGACCTGCGGGACTACTTCTTCATGGACTACGTCGAGGCGCTGGATGCCGTCGTCGATGACTTCGCCGGCATCACCCGACGTCAGCGCGAGAACTACTCCGCCGCGTTCCCTCGCACAGGTTCGAAGCTGCGCTCGGCACGCGAGGCGTATCTGAACGGAGACAGCTGAGATGGGCGCACCTTCAACGCGGACGGCCGGGTCACGTTTCTACGCTCGGTTCGGCAAACGGGTTCTCGATCTCTTCGGGAGCGCGATCGCCATCATCGTGCTCTCGCCTGTCCTGCTGGTCACCGGAGTCCTGGTGAAGACGACCTCGCGCGGACCGGTCTTCTTCTTTCAAGAACGTCCGGGTCTGCGCGCGCGAACGTTCCGCATCATCAAGTTCCGCAGCATGCTCACGTTCGAGGACAGCTACGACGACGAAGGCAACGAGCTCACCAATGACCAGCGCGTGACGCGGGTCGGAGCGATCATGCGGCGGACGAGCATCGACGAGCTCCCGCAGCTTTTCAACGTGTTCCTCGGTGACATGTCGCTCGTGGGCCCGAGACCGGCGTTGCCGTACCAGGTCGAGCGGTACGACGCGACGCAGCGGAAGCGCATGGACGTGAGGCCAGGGATGACCGGTCTTGCTCAGGTCAAGGGTCGCAACTCTCTGAGCTGGGAAGAGAAGATCGCCATGGATCTGGCGTACGTTCGCCATGTGAGTCTCGGACTCGACCTGAAGATCATGGTGAAGACTGTCAACGTCGTCGTGTCAGGCTCGGGACTTCGCTTCGAGAAGCACGATGAGCTGAGTGCGCACAATGGCGACCTCCGCCGGCACATCGGAGAAAGGAAGGATGGCGAATGAAGATCGCCATCATTTCGCAGTACTTCCCGCCGGACAAGCCGGGACGGATCGCAGACGAACTCTCGCAAGAGCTTGCGCGTCGAGGGCATTCTGTTCGGGTGCTGACTGCTTTCCCGCATTACGACACGGGGAAGATCCCGCCAGGGGTCCGTCAGCGGTGGCGCCATGTCGAGTCTCGGGGCGCCGTCAAGGTCCGACGCGTGCCGATCTTCGCAAGCCATTCCCGCAACGCCATCGGCAGGATCGCCAACTACCTGAGCTTTCCCTGGTCCGCCCGATTCGCCTCGTCATTCGTGAAGGATGCGGACGTCATCTACGTGCACGGCACCCCAGCGACGCCTGCGCATGCCGCCTACGTCTGGTCGAAGAAGTTCGGCATCCCCTACCTCTTCCACGTGCAGGACATCTGGCCGGAGTCCGTGACCGGCTCGGGCTTCCTCCCTGCGCCCGTTGGGAGATTCGCGAACGCCGCCATCAACCGCTGGCTGCGCAAGGTCTACGCGTCGGCGTCCGCGGTGGTCGCAATCGCTCCCAGCGCGCAGCAGCTCTTCGTCGAGCGTGGTGCCTCGGCTGACCGAGTGCATCTGGTGTACAACTGGGCTCGCGACACAGAGCGCAGGGCGGCAGTGCCCACGAGTGAGCGCCCGGGATTGACCCTGTTGTACGCGGGCAATCTCGGAGTGTTGCAAGACCTCGAAACCGTTCTGCAGGCTGCGGGGCGAGTGCGAGACCTCGAAGATTTCCGCCTCCTCATAGCGGGTGGCGGCGTGCTGGAGGGTCGGCTGAAGGAACTGGCGGATGAGCTCGACCTCAACGAGAAGGTCGAGTTTCTCGGCAAGTTGAGCCCCGAGGATGTCGTCGGCGCGTACGAGCAAGCGGATTTTCAGATCGTGTCCCTCAAGCGGCTGGATATCTTCGCCGGCAATATCCCGTCGAAGTTCCAGGCCGGACTTGTCCATCAGGTCCCGGTCATCACGACCGTCGCGGGAGACGTCTCACGGCTGGTCGTCGAGAACAGCCTGGGTCTGGTTGCTGAGCCCGAAGATGTCGAGTCGCTCGCGAACGCATTCCGCGAGGCGCACGCAACGACCTTCGTCGAGAGGCAGGCACTTCGCGCACGCGCCCGCGCGTTCTACGACGAGCACCTCACGAAGGAGCAGGCCGTGAGTGCGATCGAAGCCATCTTGACCTCGATCGCGGCGAACGACGACCGCAGATGAGGCCCCCGAGAATGTCAACGGCGAACGCACACGAATCGCGATCCCACGGAAGAAGAGAAGAATGACGACGTACGCAGGCAGGAAGATTCTCGTCACCGGTGGAACCGGTTCGTTCGGCCACACCGTGGCACGGAAGCTCCTCGAAAGGGATGTGGCGGAGATTCGCATCTTCAGCCGCGACGAGGCCAAGCAGGACCTCATGCGTCACGAGATCAAGGACAGTCGCCTGCGCTTCTACGTCGGTGACGTCCGTGACTACGAGAGCGTGGATCGCGCGACGCGCGACGTCGATTTCGTCTTCCATGCGGCGGCGCTGAAACAGGTGCCGTCCTGCGAGTTCTTCCCGATGGAAGCAGTACGAACCAACGTGACGGGCAGCGAGAACGTCGTGCGCGCCTCGGACCGGAACGGCGTGACATCGCTCGTGTGTCTGAGCACCGACAAGGCCGTTTATCCGGTCAATGCGATGGGCATGTCGAAGGCCCTCATGGAGAAGGTCGCCCAATCGCACGGGCTCAACAATCCGAACGCCGCGACGACGGTGTCGTGCGTGCGCTACGGAAATGTCATGTACTCGCGGGGCTCGGTGATCCCCCTGTTCATCCGCCAGCTCAAGGCAGGCAAGAACATCACCGTCACCAACCCCGATATGACGCGCTTCATGATGTCCCTCGCGCATTCCGTCGACCTCGTGGAGTTCGCGTTCCAGAATGCGCAACAGGGAGATCTTTTCGTGCGCAAGGCGAAGGCATGCTCGATCGGGTCCCTCGCCCAGGCAGTGCTCAACCTGTTCCAGTCCAAGGCATCCGTTGAGGTGATCGGCACGCGGCACGCCGAGAAGTTGTCGGAGGCCCTCGCCACACGCGAAGAGCTCGCTCGCGCACGCGACATGGGCGACTACTTCCGGGTCGAGGCGGACAAGCGCGACCTCAACTACAGCTTGTACTTCGAAGAGGGCGACGTCGCGCAGAACAAGTTCGAGGACTACGACTCCCACACGGTGGCGCAGATGGCCGTCGAGGAAGTGGAGCAGCTCCTGCTCACGCTGCCCGAGGTGCGCCACGAACTGCGCCTCGCCGGGATCGATGCGGAAGAGCCCGGCGAGTGACTCGTTACGCCGTTTCCGGGGCCGGCGGCTTCCTCGGCTGGCACACGAGGGCAGCCCTCCAGGAGTCCGGAGTGACGGTGGATGCCGTCCCAGTGGGAGATGCCTTCGACGCCCAGCGGGCTCTCGCCGCCGTCGACGGCAGCACTCGCGCTGTGCACATAGCCGGTGTCAACCGCGCCTCCGATGAAGAGGTGATGGCAGGGAACATCGGATTCGCCGAGCAGTTCGCCGCCGCGCTCCGTGCCGCGGACAACCCGCCCCCGGTCGTCGCCTACGCGAACTCGACCCAGGTCGGCAACGGGTCCGTCTACGGCGAGGCGAAGGCACGCGCCGCCGAGACACTCGCGGCGGCAGCGAGTGACATCGGTGCCGAGTTCGTGAACGTGTCGCTGCCCAACCTCTTCGGAGAGCATGGGCGCCCCTTTTACAACGCGGTCACGTCGACCTTCAGCCATCTGATTGCGAAGGGCGAGAGCCCGACGGTCGAGAACGACAAAGAGCTCACCCTGCTCCACGCGCAGAACGCCGTGGATCTGCTGACGGGGACGGCTTCCGTCGACCGGCAGGCCCATCTCGAAGTCGTCGAAACCGTGTCGGGCCTGCTCGCTCGTCTGCAGGGTTACGCCGCGCTGTATCGCGACGGTGAGATTCCCGATGTCGACAGTGACTTCGACCGGGACCTCTTCAACACCTACCGCTCGTTCACGTTCCCGGAGCAGAGCCCGATCTCGCTGACCAGACACGCAGATGCGCGCGGATCGTTCTTCGAGATCATTCGGTCGCACGGCGGTCCGGGGCAGTCGTCATTCTCGACGACCGTGCCCGGTGTGACCCGCGGTGACCACTTCCATCGGCGCAAGATCGAGAGATTCACGGTTCTGCAAGGACGGGCTCGCATCTCGTTGCGGCGATTGTTCTCCGATGACGTCATCTCCTTCGATGTCTCCGGCGATGCGCCAGGTGCCGTAGACATGCCGACGATGTGGGCCCATAACATCACGAACGTGGGGAGTGAGACTCTCTACACCTCGTTCTGGACGAACGACATCTTCGACCCTCAGAACCCCGACACGATTGCCGAGGTAGTGTGACATGTCCGACAAGCTCAAAGTGATGACCGTGGTCGGGACCCGGCCCGAGATCATCCGACTGTCTGCGACGATCAAGTTGCTCGATGAGCACACGGATCAGATTCTGGTCCACACCGGTCAGAACTACGACTACGAGCTCAACGAAGTCTTCTTCGAGGACCTCGGGCTGCGGAAGCCGGACCACTTCCTCGAGGCGGACACGTCGTCCCTCGGGGCAGCGCTCGGCTCCATCCTCGCGAAGACCGAGCAGGTGCTCGTGGAGGAGCGTCCTGACGCATTCCTCGTGCTCGGAGACACGAACAGCTGCATCTCTGCAGTGATCGCCAAGCGCATGAAGATTCCGGTGTTCCACATGGAAGCCGGCAACAGGTCGTTCGATGAGAACGTGCCGGAGGAGACCAACCGTCGTCTTGTCGACCACGTCGCCGACTACAACCTGGTCTACACAGAGCACGCGCGCCGCAACCTGCTCGCTGAAGGTCTGCACGCGTCGCGGATCCTGCTCACCGGGTCACCGATGCGTGAGGTCCTGGAGCAGAATCGCGAACAGATCGACGCAAGCGACGCGGTCACGCGCATGGGTCTGACACCCGGTGAGTATTTCCTGGTGAGCCTGCACCGCGAAGAGAACGTCGACAACCCTGGGCGCCTGCGCTCGGCGATCGCTGCTCTGCAGGCGCTTCGCGCGGAGTATGCGGTGCCGATCCTGGTGTCCACCCACCCTCGCACGCGCAAGCGGATCGAGGCCCTCGAGGATGCCGCAGCGACCGATGGGATCGTCTTCCACCCGCCGTTCGGATTCCACGACTACATCAAGCTTCAGATGGACGCGAAACTGGTGCTCTCGGACAGCGGCACGATCAGCGAGGAGTCGAGCATTCTCGGCTTCCCTGCGGTGACGATGCGCGACTTCATCGAGCGTCCCGAGTCTCTCGATGCGGGTGCGATCATCACGACTGGTCTGGATCCCGAAAACGTACTTCAAGCCGTGTCTGTGCGGTTGCAGATGGACAATGATGCGATCTCGATGCCCAATGGTTACGAGATCGCCAACACGTCCTGGCGCGCGACCGCATTCATTCTGTCCACGGCGCATTCGCACAAGAAGCGGTTGGGTCTTCATTCGTGAAGCCGATGATCGGTCAAGTCCGTGACCCCCTGTCGTAGGGCGTCTGGAACGAGGCTTTCGATTTCGTGCGTGCGAGGATGTGCACGTGACTGAATGGGTCGCCGTGAGTTTCGGCGCGTTGGACATGCGGGACCATGAGCTGGGCGCGCAGGGCTACGACCTGGTCGTGGTGCCGATTCGGCCGGGTACCCCTCGCTTCCTGTTCGGCCCTGGAGCTGAGGTCTGGCTCCGTCTCGTGGCTGGCCCCGTGGCAGACAGCGACCTCACCTCGGAAGAGCGCGAGATCGTTCGCGACATGGAGCACATGGGGATCGCTTCGCGAGACTCGGAGGACCCCGCGCGCGTCCGCGAAGTCAACGCCCCCTGGATGAGTTCGATGGTCCACGAGCTTGTGTACGCGCTGCTCGGCAACGTCGCAGCAAGGAACGATATCGACCTGATCTTCCTCAAGGGACCCACCTTGCATGCTCAGGGGTTGCGAAACAGAGAGCACTCCGGCGATGTCGACTGCTGGGTTGCTCCGGGAAACGACTCCCGGTTGGCGCGCGCGATGGAACCGTGGGGCTGGGCCCCTGCCTTCTCTGCCTTCACAGGAACGCGTGTCCTTCACTCGCTGACGCTGAGGGCCGGGGAATGGGGCTGCGCAGTGGACGTCCACTCGTTCTTCCCGGGGATGGCAGTCGGCCGGTCTGCGTCCTTCGCGACGGCTCTGTCCACGTCGGATATTCGAACTTTCGCCGGGCAGACTGCTCGCACACCGACCATCGCACTCCACGCGATCATCAGCGCCCTCAACGAGATCAGGCCTGTTCGTGGCCAGCATCCGGGGGCGGCGAGTGTCCGCTCCGCAGCGCACAGCCTCAGCGTCGCGGGGGAAGCAACGATCGAGATGGCAACGAGGGTGGGTGCGGAATTCGCTCTCAAGGACAGCCTGGTCGAGGCATTCCCTCAGGCAGGATTGCGATTCGACGATGCCGTGGTGCCGGAGGACTGGTCCTGGAGGCTGCAGACCTCGACCGTGGGTGTCTATCTCGAGGCGCTGAAGCTCATCCCGTGGCGCGACAGGTTGCGGGTCGTGTTCCGGGTGGTCTGGCCATCGGCAGAGAGCCTTCGCTCCGGGCCGATCGCGACGATGCACCCGAACGCGAGCGTTTGGAAACTGCGGAGCCTTCGTGTGGCCGCGGGACTTCGGCAGCTGGGGAAATTCCGCAACTAGTAGGATCGCGGTCGTTCCGTCGACTGCCGATCTCTAGGACCGGGCTCGCAAGAGCGAAGCAAAGAACACCACATCATTCGATCGGAGCACAGTGTGAGAATGTCCGCGTTTTGGGATCGCCTGCGGTCTCGCGGCTCGAAGGGGGCGATCACCCTCATCTTCGGCACGGCGTTCGGCCAGCTCATCACACTGGCGATTACACCGATACTCGCGCGGATGTACTCCGACACCGATTTCGGATACCTGTCCCTTGTGCTGTCCTCTGCGTCCATCGCGGCACCGGCAGCCGCGCTCCGCCTGGAATCCGCGTTGATGCTTCCGCGATCGTCGCGGGATGCGACAGCGTTGCTGAGTGCGGGCCTGTGCAGCGCTGTCGTCATCAGCGCTTTCTCCGCGGGGCTGCTCACCCTGTTGTTCTCCTTCGGCCTCTTGGAGAACATGTCTCGGTTGCCGTGGATAGCACTCTGGGTCGCCGCAATCGTGTTCCTCACTGCGGCGTTCACACTGCTCAGCCAGTTCGCGCTTCGGGGTCACCGGTATGGGCCCGTGGCAAGGCGAAGCATCTATCAGTCCGGGTTGGCCGCGGGCGCACAGCTGGGTCTCGGGCTGGCGGGCGCCTCGGCGACAGGTCTCATCGGGGGCTACGCGATCGGACGGGTGGCAGGAATCGCCCCCCTGACACTTGCGCTTCGATCCGAGTTGGAGAGATTCGGTCGCGGAGACATGCGAAGGGTCGTGCGCGAGTATTGGCGCTTTCCCGTGCTGTTCGCGCCGTCCGCTGTTCTGAACTCCGCCGGTTTGGTGCTACCCATCCTCTTCGTCGGCACGTGGTTCACCGTCGCGGATGCGGGGCAATGGGGGATGGCGGATCGTCTTCTCGCCGCACCGCTGGTTCTGGTCGCGACGAGCATCGGGCAGGTGGCGGAAGCCCACATGTCCGAGACCTATCGCGAATCGCGCCCAGGGCTGGCGCGGTACTATCTGTCGGTTTCGGGTGTACTCGCGGGGATGTCAGCGGCGATGGTCGCCATCATTGTCTTCTTGGGCCCGTGGATCGTTCCGATCTTCCTGGGCGACGGTTGGGACAAAGCGGTCCACATCATGATCGCGCTGCTGCCGATGCTTGCGACTCGGCTGATCGCGAGCCCGATGAGCAAAGTGCTGATCGTGCTGCAGCACGGCGCATGGAATCTGGTGCTCGACGTCATGAGAGTGGTCATGGTCGTCACCGCGGTCATCGTGGCGATCTCGCTTGACCTCGATGTCGTCGAGGCCGCCTGGTGCACGTCCATCACGCTCAGCGCGGTCTACGTCGTGACGTGGATCGTGGGTCTACAGCTCGCGCGGCGGTATACCCCGGCATCGCCGCAACCGATTCCCGCGTGACGTCGGCTGGGCGACTCCAGTCGCTTCGACCTCCAGCCCCTCCGCTCAGCGCCCTGAGAACAAACCGAAGAAGATCGATCGCAGTTTGAACAACCAAGGGGTCGCTGTCGAAGCGGCGCGGGCTCGACTGATGAAGCTGGTGTTCGGGGTCGCGAGGATCTTGAGAAGCTTCCCCTCATAGCGGTGCTGATCGAGTTCCTTCATGCCCTCGAGTCGACGCGTCTGCTGGGCGGTGAGTGCCACCGGCGGGTTGTCCAAGATCAGCGTGTACGGCAGCGCCCGCACGTGCATCTGTTCGCGCATGACGGCGAACGGCTTGTTGCGCGGGTTGGAGTTTCCGTCGTGGATCCGGTAGTTGAGGACCACATCAGATCGCTGCTCGATGGTGTGGGCCAGCAGCCGCACATTCTCGGCGAGCCAGACGTCTTCGGCGACCAGCTGACCGGGTATCGGGAACACGAGATCCGCGAGTTCCCGGCTCAGGATGCCGGTTCCACCGGAGAAGTTTCCTTTTCCGCTCTTCGGGATGATCAGCCCGTCGTGCCGGGAGGATTCCGACATCGTCCGAAGCGCAAAATATGCGGCTACCCGGGTCTCGGGCGCAGACGAAAGGGCCTCAGCGCGCAATGCCAACGACGTGGGCGGGAGGGTGTCGTCACCCCCGAGCAGAACGATCGCGTCTCCCGAACTTTGAGTGAATGCGCTGTTGAAGGCCGCGACCTTCCCCAGCTTCGTCGCCGGTCGGATCGATTGAACACGCCGATCGCGGGCCGCATAGGAATCCGCGATGTCCGCCGTTCGGTCCGTCGATCCGTCATCGACGATGATGAGCTCGAAGTCCTCGTGTGTCTGCGCGAGGACACTCTCGATCATCTCGGAAAGGTGATCCTCTTCGTTGTACACCGGCGAGAGGAGAGAAATCTTCATGTATGTCAGGCCTTCGTGGTCTGCTCGCCTGCGCTGTGCGCTGGCGAGTCGGTCGTGCCGGCAGCGGACGTCAGGTTCGACTCAATCGTCTGGTCGGAGCCGTCTGCCGCGGTCTCTGATTCCGGGGCGGTGGAGATGACGCTCTTTATCGCAGAGAGGAAGCCCAGCGTGAGCATGAAGAAGAAGGTGCGCGCGTTGAGATCACCGGAGACATTCACGGAGACCAGTTCGCCGACGAACAGCGCGAGCACGACGAGAGCCGCGGGATCTTTCCCGGAACGTCGGATGAGACCGAGCAGCACCGCGACGACGACCAGAGTGAAGATCACTCCGACGACGATGCCGAACTCGGTGAAGATCTCGAGGAAGATGTTGTGCGGGTAGAAGAACTGTGCCGGGGCATGGGCGTGCGCCGCCCAGTTGCCGAAACCGACACCACTTGGATACTCCTCGATGACCGGCAACGTGATTCGCCAGAACATCTCGCGCGCCTGGTCGGAGAAGCCTTCCGAAAGGAGGGACTTGAACCGGCTCTCGGCGAAGAACGGGAGCTCTGCGACAGCCCAATAGGCGAGGCCGCCGGCGCCGCCGATGGCGAGAACCTTCGCGATCCGGCGACGCCCCGAGAACAGGGCCATCACGATCGCGGCTGCCGCCACGGAGAGAAGAGGGCCGCGCGAGCCAGTGGTGATCAGGCCGACGGCGAGAATAAGCACCGCAGGAATGGCCCACACCAGGCGAATGTGGCGCTGCCAGATCATCCAGATGATGGCGATGAGGGCGAAAGAGATCGCTCTTCCCAGCCAGATCGGATTGGAATCGAAAGTCTCCGCCCTTCCTCCTTGGAAGCCGACGATCGACAGCGCGGACAGGATCAATGCCGCTCCGAGCCAGGCGCGCGCGAACGTGAGAAGAGCAGCCTTGTCGCGGATCAGACATGCCGCGACGGCCGAGATGAGTGTCGCAGTGATCCATTTCTCGAACTTGTCCTGCCCGTAGAGCGACGTCGGGGCGACGACCCATGCGTGCACCGCGACGATCGCGAACAGCGAGACGACGAAGAGGATCACCGGATGGAATCGGGGGAGCCAGCGGATCAGTTCGTAGATGACCACCGGGGCCGCGAGTACGGTGCTGATCAGTGCGATCCCGAGGCCACCCACGGTCGGGAACAAGTTGCCGACGAGCATCCCGACGAGGATGAGTGAGCGCGTGACCCGTCCGAACTTGGACAGCGGGACCACGGGAGAGAACTTCACGAGGTCGATCCTACTTGCAGCGTGCAACCGGGCGTCTGGCTACCGCAGAGCATCGACGAACACTCCAGCGATCTCCTCGCTGTAGGTCGGGCTGATGTGCAGGCCGTCACGGTAGAGCCAGGTCCCGTCGCGGTAGGTCTCGCACCATCCGGACTCGCACACCTGTCCGGTGAGGTCGATCTCTTCGGCACCGGAGGTCGCGATGCCGTGCCGGTCACCCTTCGAGATCGCCGCCATGCTCTCCTGCATGTCAGACGTCGAGACGCGGGCCGAGCACAGCGACGGGTCGGCAAACAGGTCGGCATTCTGGCACTGCACGGGGTGCCACCAGGCGCGCGTTGTCCCCTCGAAGTGCGGCATCGTAGGCACGACGAGCACTTCGTGACCGGCGACCTCAAGATCAGCGATGCGCGCGGCCATGGCTTCACCCCATTGGTCCGCCTTCGAAGCCGGGTCGTCGAGGATCCCCTCGCCGGATCGGAAGACGATCCCGTTGTCGGTGATCATCTCGCCTGCGGCGGCCATGATCACCGTTCCCGCTGGTTGCTGGGAGAGCCATTCCTCGCCTCCCGCGGCATACACGCTGCACTCCGCACCCTTGTTGGGGTCGTTCCGGTCGACCCGGCCGACGTCGAAGAATGGGCACCCGCCCCACGTCGCGATGGTCAAAGGCCGATCGAGCGTCTCAGACGCCGAGATCAGGGCTTCAGTGAACTGCTGGGCATTGGAGTCGCCGACCAGGTAGATGGGTTTTCCCTCGCCGTTCCATGTGCACGGGCCCAGGTCGCGTTGCGCCACAGGCATGGTCGAGAGGCACTGGCTGTAGCCGATGGGGCGCTCGAGCAGTTGGTCGGCGGCGGCCTCCACGTTCTTGTTGCCCCAGTTCGACTGCGCACCGACGAACATCGAGCCGGCTGCCAGAAGTGCGACACTGACCGCGACGGCCGGCAACCGCACGGTGCGCCAAGACCAGATCTGAACCTTGCCTCGGAACGGTGTTTCGACGTAGCGGTAAGTGAGGAACGCAGCGACGTAGGTCAGAACCAGTGCGGCGATGACAGCGACGACGCTGTCCGGCCAGAGCCGCCGCGCGAACACCAGCAACGGCCAGTGCCAGAGGTACAGAGAGTAGGACAGATCGCCGATGTGTACGAATGGCCTCCACGCGAGCATCTGTGAACCGCGGTTCGGTGCCAGCCCGCCGAAGATGACGAGGGCGGCGCCGAGAACGGGTACGACAGCCACGATGCCGGGGAATGGCACGGAGTTGTCGATGAAAACCGCGCCGAGCATGATGAGCGAGAGTCCGGCCCAGGTCGCGAAGGCGTGGCCTCTCAGCTTCGTGAGCCAGACCGCGCCACAGGCGATCAGCGCGCCGACGGCGAACTCCCATGCACGGGTCGGCATCATGTAGAACGCGAAGATCGACGGGCTCTTGATGATCGGCAGGACCGCCGAGTAGGACGCGATGAGCGAGAGGGCGAAGGACACGACAGTGACAATGGTCAGCACGACCGCGGCCGCGCGCGCGCGGTGCTTCGCAACCTTCCACACCAGGAGCAGCACCAGTGGGAAGAACAGGTAGAACTGCTCCTCGACACCCAGCGACCACGTGTGCAGGTAGGGGTTGGACTGAGTGTGCTCACTGAAATAGTCGGATGAGATCGCGTAGAGCGCGATATTGCTGAGGCCGACGGCCGCGGCGCCGCCGGTTACTGCGGCCTGTTGTTGCGTGCCCAGCGGTGAGAGAAGCAGCATACCGACGAGGGCGGTGAACACGATGACCACGATGGCGGCGGGTATGAGGCGGTAGCCGCGGCGGATGAAGAAACGGCCGAGGCGGATGCGGCCTTCAGACTGAACTTCGCGGAGAAGCATCGCCGTGATGACGAACCCGGAGATGACGAAGAAGACGTCGACGCCGATGAATCCGCCGCGGAGTCCGAAGTGAGCGTGGTCGATGATCACGAGCGCGACTGCTACCGCACGCAGGCCTTGGATATCTCCGCGGAATCGGAGCGACGGTGGTCTGGACACTGCGACATCGTATCGAGGGTCTTCTCCTCTGTGGAACCTGATGTCAGCGCGGGCGACTCGCACGGAGCCCTGGTCGCAACAGCGTGCCAATAGACTCAACATCATGCGTATTGCCGTCGTGGCCCTCGGAAAGATCGGCCTGCCCCTTGCCGTCCAGTTCGCTGATTCCGGTCATGAGGTGATCGGCGTCGACGTCAACCAGAAGGCAGTCGACACCATCAACCAGGGGATCGAACCGTTCCCCGGCGAAGCGCATCTCCAGGAGAAGTTGTCCGAGCTCGTTCCCGCAGGACGGCTGCGTGCGACCACCGACTACGCCGAGGCGATTCCTGGTGCGGATGCCGTCGTGCTCGTCGTCCCGCTCTTCGTCAATGACGAGACGTGGGAACCTGACTTCGCGTGGATGGATGCTGCAACCGCCTCTCTCGCCGAGCACCTCACGCCGGGAACGCTCGTGTCGTACGAGACGACGCTTCCTGTCGGCACGACTCGTAACCGCTGGAAGCCGATGCTCGAAGAGGGATCCAAGCTGACGGAGGGCACCGACTTCCACCTGGTGTTCTCCCCGGAGCGGGTGCTCACCGGACGAGTGTTCGCCGATCTGCGCAAGTATCCGAAGCTCGTCGGCGGACTCTCGGAAGAGGGCGCTCGCCGTGCGCGGGAATTCTATGAGGCCGTTCTGCAGTTCGATGAGCGACCCGACCTCGTCCGCCCGAACGGTGTCTGGGATCTCGGCTCGGCCGAGGCCGCTGAAATGGCGAAGCTCGCCGAGACGACCTATCGCGACGTCAACATCGGCCTCGCGAACCAGTTCGCGCTGTTCGCCGCGGGCAACGGGATCGATGTCTATCAGGTGATCGACGCCTGCAACTCTCAGCCCTACAGCCACATCCACCGTCCGGGCATCGCCGTCGGCGGTCACTGCATCCCGGTCTACCCGCGCCTGTATCTTTCGACCGACAAGGACGCCGACATCGTCCGCACGGCTCGCCTCCTCAATGCCTCCATGCCCGAGCGGCTCGTCGCTCAGGCGGAGGGGGTGCTGGGATCGTTGGAGGGACAGCGGGCTGTCGTCCTCGGAGCCGCGTACCGCGGAGGCGTCAAGGAGACGGCGTTCTCCGGCGTCTTCCCGACGGTGGAAGCGCTCAAGTCGCGCGGCGCCCAGGTGCTCGTTCACGACCCGCTGTACGACGACGAGGAGCTTAGGCGACTCGGATTCGAGCCCTACGAGCTCGGAGGCGATGTCGACCTCGCGATCCTGCAGACCGACCACGCTGATTATCGGCAGATCGGCCCTGCTGATCTGCCGGGCGTGAAGCTCCTCGTCGATGGCCGCGCCGCGACGGATGCCGCGCTGTGGGTGGGAACGCCGCGTATCGTCATCGGCACCGCTGGGGTTCTTGCGTGAGTTTCGAAGACGTTCGGATCGTCGACTCCGCTGATGTCTCGCCGGAGGCGATGATCGGCGCGGGAAGTTCGATCTGGCATCTCGCGCAGGTTCGCGAGGGCGCCCGGATCGGCAAGAACTGCATCGTCGGACGCGGCGCGTACGTGGGCACCGGCGTCGTCATGGGCGACAACTGCAAGGTGCAGAACTATGCGCTGGTATACGAGCCGGCGAAGCTTGCAGACGGTGTGTTCATCGGCCCGGCGGTCGTGTTGACGAACGACACCTATCCGCGTGCGATCAATGCCGACGGCTCCCTGAAGAGCGCGCACGATTGGGAGCCGGTCGGTGTGACGATCGAGCGAGGCGCTTCGATCGGCGCGCGAGCGACGTGCGTCGCGCCCGTCACGATCGGCGCGTGGGCCACAGTGGCCGCCGGAGCCGTCGTGGTGAAGGACGTTCCCGCATATGCGCTCGTCGTGGGTGTGCCGGCACGGCGCATCGGATGGGTCGGCGAGGCGGGTATGCCACTCACCGCCGGCGAGCGTGAAGGATCGTGGGTGTGCCCGTCGACGGGCGCACGTTACGTGGAGTCCAACGAGACACTGACCAAGGAGATCGCGTGAGCGAGTTCATTCCCCCCGCGAAGCCCATCATCGGTGATGAGGAGCGTGAAGCGGTTGACCGGGTGATGCGCAGCGGCATGATTGCGCAGGGGCCGGAAGTCGCGGCCTTCGAGGAGGAGTTCTCCGCACACTTCGTGCCGGGTCGGCCCTCTGTCGCGGTGAACTCGGGTACAGCAGGTCTTCACCTGGGTCTGCTTGCGGCCGGTGTCGGTGCGGGGGACGAGGTCATCGTCCCGTCGTTCACGTTCGCCGCGACGGGCAACTCGGTCGCCCTGACCGGAGGCACCCCGGTGTTCGTCGATATCGAACCGGACACGTTCTCCCTGGACCCCGCAGCGGTGGCCGCGGCGATCACGCCGAAGACGAAGGGCATCCTCCCGGTGCACCTGTATGGTCACCCGGCGCGGATGCGCGAACTGGAAGCGCTGGCCGCCGAGCGCGGTATCGCCCTGTACGAGGACGCCGCGCAGGCGCATGGGGCGTCGCTGGACGGCCGCCCGGTGGGCTCGTTCGGCGAGTTCGCCATGTTCAGCCTGTATCCGACGAAGAACATGACCAGCGGCGAAGGCGGCATGGTCACCACGGCGACGGCCGAGATCGCGCGTCAGGTGAAGCTGCTGCGCAACCAGGGCATGGAGCGGCAGTACGAGAACGAGGTCATCGGGTTCAACGCCAGAATGACCGACATCCACGCCGCGATCGGGCGGGTGCAGTTGACGAAGGTCGACGCGTGGACGAAGATCCGCCAGGACAATGCAGCGTTCCTGGACGCGAACCTGCGCGGCGTCGTCGTGCCGCCGGTCGCGGCCGGTGCGGTGCACGTCTACCACCAGTACACGATCCGGGTGCCGGAAGACCGCGACGGATTCGTCGCGGCGCTCAAGAACGAGTACCAGGTCGGTGCGGGCGTGTACTACCCGATCCCGAACCACCGGCTGCCGTCACTCGCGCATTTCGCACCGGGGCTGGATCTGCCCGAGACGGAACGCGCCGCCCGCGAGGTCGTCTCGCTGCCGGTGCACCCCTCGTTGAGCCAGGAAGACCTGGAGCGCATCGTGACCGCGGTCAACGCGGTCGCCGGGGCGGGTGCCTGATGGCCAATCTGCGTGCCGGCCTCCTCGGCGTCGGCATGATGGGGCGCCATCACGCGCGAGTGCTGCGCGAGGTCGAGGGTATCGACCTCGTCGCGATCGCTGATCCGGGCGGAGACCCGCACGGCGTCGCAGGAGATCTCTCGGTGCTGCCCGACATCGAGGCGCTCATCGGCGAGGGCATCGATATCGCAGTCGTCGCCGTCCCGACACGGTTCCACGAAGACGCCGCGCTGAAGCTCGCTGCTGCCGGCGTGCACACACTCGTCGAGAAGCCGATCGCAGACAGCATCGAAGCGGGCCAGCGCATGGTCGACGCGTTCGCCGCAGCCGGGCTGGTCGGAGCCGTCGGACATATCGAGCGCTTCAACCCCGCGCTGCAGGAAATGCGTCGCCGGATCGAAGCAGACGAGCTGGGTGCGGTGTATCAGGTCGTCACCCGCCGGCAGGGGCCGTTCCCGTCGCGCATCGCAGACGTGGGGGTTGCGAAGGACCTCGCTTCTCACGACGTCGACCTCACGGCGTGGGTGGTCCAGTCCGATTATGAGATCGTGTTCGCACAGACCGCGTTCAAGAGCGGCCGGGAGCACGAAGACATGATCACGATCACCGGGCGCACGGCGTCTGGCGTGATCGTGAACAACATCGTGAACTGGCTCAGCCCGATGAAGGAGCGCCTCACGGTCGTCACCGGCGAGAAGGGCGCTTTCGTCGCCGACACCTCCACCGGAGATCTCACGTTCTACGCCAACGGGACCATCCCGCTGGAGTGGGAATCCGTTTCGAGGTTCCGCGGGGTGTCGGAGGGAGACGTCACCCGTTATGCGTTCGCGAAGCGTGAGCCGCTGAAAGCCGAGCACGAAGCATTCCGTGACGCCGTCCTCGGCAAGCAGACCGACCTCGTCACGATGGAGCAGGGTCAGCGGACACTGGTCGTGGTCGAGGCCGCGCTGGACTCGGCCCGCGCTGGTACCTCCCAGACGCTGCGTCCGTCGTCGTAGAGCCGACCAGAGCTCAGCTCAACCCCGCCCGGAGTACCCGGGCCACTTCGTCGAGTGCAGGCGCGAGCTGCGACGCCGACAGATCGTACGTCTTCTGCGACCGGCGGTACGGGTCGATCACGTCGTCATCCTCGGGGCTCCCCGTGGGGGTCATCCCGCGCTGGGCGCCGACTGCGTTGACGACAGCGCGCAGCCGCTCGCGCGGTGATTCGCCGGCCGCGTTCGCCGCTGCTCTGGCGTCATCGGACGAGAGCGTTGAGGCCAACCGGGCGAACTCGCGGATGGTGAACACACGTCGCAAGACGTTGGGCATCAGCTGAACCGTGTGCGTGCGGTGCTCCCTCGCCATCGCGAGAACCAGGTCGGAGTCGCGCAGCAGCGGCTCCACGAGCAAGCGGGCGCGATGCGCCGCCGCATCCACAGGAGCCGCCCCCAGCCCCACAGCGAGCACCTGTGCCGGCTCGGTCATCTCGTGATCCACGAGGGCATGCGTGCCCGCGCTGTGCACACGCACGCCGAGGCCGCTGAGGCGGGCACGGAGAAGGGCCTCAGCCATCGGCGAGCGGCAGATGTTCCCGGTGCACACCATCAGCACCGTGGGGGCGTCAGCGGGCGCCTCAGAGGCGACAGGACGCGGCGTCGGCGAGGGAGGAGGCGTCATCGCGGGTACGCCGGTGATCAGTGTGTCCTGCGGAGCAGGCGAGCTGAGCGCGTCGAGAAGCTCTCGGCGCTGACGGCGGCTCAGGCCGATGTGGGGATTCTGAGAACCGGGTTCACTCATTCCTCCAGCGTAGGGCGAGTCCCTTGTGAAGACGGGGAATCAGCTCGGCGGCGCAGCATCCGATCACCGCACCCCGACGAACGCGCGGATCGCGTCGGCAAAGCGCTCTTCGCGGAATCGGGCGGTCGCCGACGCGGCGTCGAAGCGCGGCAGCCCCAGAGCAGTCTCGATGGCCACCGCCAGGTCGGCGACGTCCGTCGTGGCGGCGATCACGCCGCTGACACCCGGCTCGATCGCCTCGATCTGGCCGCCGACGGGACCGGCGACGACGGGGGTCCCCGCGGCCTGCGCCTCTACGAGCACGATGCCGAAATCCTCGACGGGCGGGAAGACGAACACACCGGCCTGCTGCATCAGTGCGTAGAGCATCGCATCCGACGGCGACACGACGATGCGAACCGGCACTCGTGCCTCGGCGGCCACCGCGCGAAGGTGTGGCTCCTCCGGCCCGCGGCCGGCGATCACCGCGGGGAGACCGGCCCTCTCGGCCGCTCTGATGACGAGATCAAGGCGCTTGTACGGGATGAAGCGCGAAGCGCCGAGGACGAAGGGCGTGGGGAGGTCGTCGAGCGCTCGCCGCTCGTCGCCGGTCACGGTATTTCGCCAGTCGGCCTGGGCGCGAATGCGGTCGACGGCGACGGGTGGATGGATGACGACGGCATCCCGTTCCCAGGCCTGCGCGATCCGAGCTTGCACGAAGGCGCTGTTCGCGGCGATCGCCGTCGCCTCCTGCGCGCGTCTGCGGTCGAGACGTCGGAACAGCGGGGCCACGGCCTTCACGATCTTCTTCTCGCCGCGCTCGTCCAGCTCGGGGTTCCAGATGTATCGAGCCGGCGTGTGCGCGTAGACGAATTTGGGAACGTCGCGACCGACCATGCGCGCGTGGTGGGCGAACAGGTGCGAACTGATCAGCATCCAGTCGTAGTCCTCCCGAGAGGGAAGCCGCCGCCAGACGCCTGTCGTGACCGGCAGTGCGAGGGCCTTGTGCCGCCGCAACGGCGTACGGGCCAGCCATGTCTCGAACACGCGACGGTCGGCGAACCGCTGGGGCGCATCATCCCACAGGCACTGGATGTCGGCGTCCGGGAACGCCCGCGCCATCGCCTCGAGCACCTGCTCCGCTCCACCGGATGCTTCGATCCATTCGTGAACGAGAAGGCCTGTCACTACGGTCGGCCCATGCCGTAATACGTCCATCCAGCGGCGCGCCAGGCGGCAGCGTCGAGGCAGTTGCGGCCATCGACGATCACCTGACCGCGCGTCAGTGACGCGGCGTGCTGCGGAGACATCTGACGCCGGTACTCGTCCCACTCGGTGACGACGAGCACTGCATCCGCTCCGCGCAGCGTCTCATCGCGATCGGCCTCGTAGGAGAGCTGCGGATGCAGTCGCCGGGCGTTCGCGATCGCCTGCGGGTCGGTGATGACGACGTTGGCCCCGAGGCCGTTCAGCCGCACGGCGGCATCCAGCGCGGGGGAGTCGCGCACGTCATCGCTGTACGGCTTGAACGCGGCTCCGAGCACGGCGACCTTCTTGCCGAAGACGAGGCCGCCCAGGGCTTCCACGACCAACTCCACGGCGCGGTCACGGCGGCGCATATTGATGGCATCGACCTCGCGAAGGAAGGCGACCGACTCGCGGCGTCCCAGTTCCTCTGCCCGTGCCGCGAACGCGCGGATGTCTTTGGGCAGGCATCCGCCGCCGAAGCCGATTCCGGCGCCCAGGAACCGCTTGCCGATGCGGTCGTCGTGTCCGAGAGCCTCGGCCAGCTGCGTCACGTCGGCGCCGGTGACCTCGGCGATCTCGGCCATCGCGTTGATGAACGAGATCTTCGTCGCCAGAAAGGCGTTCGCTGCCACCTTGACGAGCTCGGCCGTCGCGTAGTCCGTGACGAGGAACGGCGTGCCCTTCGCGACCGCCGGGTGGAAGACCTCCCGGAGCACCTGGGCTGCGCGCTCGCCTGCGGGGGTCGCCGGGATACCGACGACCAGCCGGTCGGGATCGATGGTGTCCTGCACGGCCCAGCCTTCGCGGAGGAACTCCGGGTTCCAGACCAGCGTCGCACCGGTCGCCTCCACCCGCGGTGCCAACTCGACGGCGGTGCCGACCGGGACGGTGGACTTGCCTGCGACGACGTCGCCCTCGCGCAGATAGGGGAGGAGCGCA
Organism: Microbacterium sp. LWO13-1.2; assembly: GCF_038397725.1. Classification (NCBI taxonomy): domain Bacteria; kingdom Bacillati; phylum Actinomycetota; class Actinomycetes; order Micrococcales; family Microbacteriaceae; genus Microbacterium; species Microbacterium sp. LWO13-1.2. The sequence continues at coordinate 32,094 of NZ_CP151634.1, read as the reverse complement.
TCGAAAGCGGCGTTGACGTGGCTGAGGTCGGCGGCGTGCCCGCCTTGCTGCTGCGGCGTCCCGACGCCGATGAAATGCACGGCGGCACCCTCGGCGGCAGCGATGTCAGAGGTGAACGTCAGACGGCCAGAAGCGATGCCCTCGGTGAGGATGTCCTGCAGGCCTGGTTCGAAGAATGGCGCCTCGCCCCGCGTGAGTGCGTCGATCTTGCGGGGGTCGATGTCGATTCCCACCACGTCATGACCGATCGACGTCATGGCTGCAGCGTGCACAGCTCCCAGGTATCCGCAGCCGATGACCGACAATCGCACGATACGTTCCTCTTTCCAAGGGGCGTCGATACCTCATCATCCACCATTTCCGCCCTGGTGATAGGTGAACAGCGAGCGAATCCCTAGGCTTGAGCTGCCCTGGAGAACAACGGAACGCCGCGGCATGATCGCCTTCACAAGTGGGGACTGGATATGAGCACCGGCAACGCGACCAGCACCATGAGCGATCGCCGTTCGGCATCCCGCTCCCGACGACGGATGCTCATCCCCGACGTGCTGCGCGGCGTCGCCATTCTCGCGATGCTCATCGCCCACGCCGGCCCGTTCGTGCCGGACATGCCGAAGGCACTGCTGTTCATCCAGGGGACCATCAACGATGTCGCCTCGCCCCTGTTCGCGCTCGTGATGGGAATCTCGGCCCAGTTGGTCTGGAATCGCAGGTCCGGCGTCGCCCGTACCCTGGTGCAGCAGAGCTGGCGCGGAGTCCTCCTCGTCGCGCTCGGGATCTGGATGACGACGTGGGGGTCGTGGGTGATGATCGTGCTGCAGTCGCTGGGGCTGCTGCTGATCTTCGGTGTACCGCTGCTGCTCCTGGGAACGCGGACGCTGATCATCGTCGCGGCCGCGATCGCGCTTCTGAGTCAGCCGCTGCTGATGCTGGCGCGGGGTACGACGTGGTTGTACACGCAGCCGCTCATCGTTCAGGAGCTCGCGAACGGCCTGGCGGTGGGACGTTCCTATCGACTGATCAACCTGCTGCCGTTCTTCCTGCTGGGCGCGCTGCTGCTGCGGCACGGGTTCCGGCGCGACCGCCTGCTGTGGGTGATGGCCGCGATCGCACCCGTGGCGTTCCTCGGGAGCATGGCCGTCGAGCGCTTCTTCACGGTCGCCGTGCAGTCGGGCGATTACCTCGACACGCTGCATGACATCGGTCTCGTGTTCGCCGCCTACGTCGTCGTCGTGCTGGTGGCGACGTCCGGCGGAGGCGTCTTCCAGCGGATGCTGGGGCCGGTGGGGGCATGGGGGCAGGTCGCCCTGAGTCTCTACGTCGTGCACGTGGGCGTGATCGCGTTGTGGGCGCGCTCCAACGGGTTCCCTCAGACGAACGAGCCGCTCGGCTGGTTGCTCATCGTTCCTGGCATGGCGTTGCTGGGCTGGGCGTGGGTGCGATTCGTCGGCACCGGCCCCATCGAGTGGCTGCTCGGAATGATCACCGGGCGTCCCAGGAAGTGGCGGGTTCGCTAGAGACTCACGGCGTCTCGGCCTGAGCGTTGACGATGCCGCGAACGAGCGCGTCGATCTCGTCTTCGCGGTGCGCGATCGGCGAGGCCACGAAACGGTAGTTGAGGCCGCCGAGCAGTACGGCCGACGGGATGCCCTCGACGCCGAGCTGCTGCTTGGCTGATCGTGCCCCGAAGTACGCGAACGGCAGCGCTTGAGGCACACGCGCCTTGAGCGCATCGGGGCGTGAGGAGGTCGCGACCCGCAGCAGGATCGAGGGGCCGATCATCTGCTGCCATTCCGGCAATCGACGGGCCGCCGCCTCGCACTTGCCGCACTCCGCGGAGAGGAAGACGAGGAGCACGGGCGAGCCGCTGCCGAGTGCGTGCAGCGGCACGGTGACGCCCGCGGGGCTCACGAGTTCGGCGTCGGGAAGAGGATCGCCCTCCGCTGAGATGCGCACGGATGTCGAGGACGAGTCAGACGGGATTGTCGAGTCTGCGCGGTCGTGGCGGATGCGGAAGAGAGCGGTCGCCAGCACTCCGACCGCCAGCAGCGCCCAGGCCAGGCTAGCGAGCAGCACCAGCCCGCGGTCGGCTGTGAAGAGTTCGACGATGAACGATGGATGCCCTGGGGCGGTGACGGCAACGGCAACGGATACCAGGATCAGTACGGCGTTGCGGGCGACGGTCCAGCCGGTGACGCGATCATCGACAGACAGCGGCCCGAAGCATCCGCAATCCACGTCATCGCCGCGACGCAGTACGCCGACGATGAAAACGGTGAAGACCGCGAACGTGCCCAGCGCGAGTGCCGCGGCTGCGGCACGATACCAGCCCGGCGCGATGAGCAGCGCGAGGCCGAGCCCGATCTCCCATGCCGGAACCGCGGCGGCGATCCATCGGCGCCGGACGAACTCGGGAACCCCGAGGGCCTCCATGCTGTCGAGGGTGCGCCCGATCCGTCCGCTCTTCGTCGCACCTGACAGCAGGAGCACGAACGCGACGAACCCCGTCGAGATCATCAGAATGAACTCGACGGGGTTCGTGGGCATAACCCTCAGATTAGCGGCAGATCAAAGGTCGCAGGTCTGAACGGCGAGCGAGCCGGTGACGAACGGGATGCCGAGGTCGCCCAGGTTGATGGCTGCGGCCAGGAGGCTGCCGGTCGTCGCGCTGTTGTCACCCGCATTGGCGTCTGCCTGGACCTGGGTCAGCGTGAAGCTGCTCAGTGCGCCGACGTTGACGAGGGCGTCGTACACGTTGACCGAGAACGAGCTGCCGTTCGGGATCGCGTTGGTGAGCGTGATCACGTAGCCGTCGGTGGTGCTGACGACACCGGCGACGCCGGCGCCGATCACTGCCTCGAGGCCGGTGAGCGTCAGCAGTGCGTTCGGGTCGGTGAGCAGGTACTGCGTGCCCGCCGGGATGTCGCCGGTCGTGGCGGTGACGGTGAACTCACGCGTGGCGTTCGGCTCGAGGCCGAGGACGCCCAGCGCGGTCTGGACGACGCCGACCAGGCCGGCTCCGACGATGCCGGTCAGCACCGAGATGTCGTAGTCGCCGCTGCACTCAGCAGTGACGGTGCCGTTCCACGCGACGCTGGCCGAAGCGAACGGGGTGGCGGCGGCAACGGCGATGACGGGCAGCGACCATGCGGCGCCCTTGACGAGGGTACGACGGGAAACGCCCTGGGGCGCGAAGGTGTTCTCTTCAGACATGAATATCTCCGGTGGTCATTTCCGCTGGGGAGGCGGAAGGGCAGGGAACCGCACAAGCGGCTTCTCCGAGAGTGGCCGAGTTCTGTACGTCATGGCTGAATCGTGTCGCAGAACGATCGAACGATGTCGGAAAGCGATCGAAACGGTGGACTAATCACAACCGAGGCGGCGGCCCTGGGCCTGCGAGCACCTCAGTGCCATACTGAGACCACGCTTGAGGGGGCGCTATGGGGATGAAGGCATGCACGCGCGTCGCATGACGGGACAGCCCTCTCGCCTGCGCGACTGGTGGGCCGGTGTCTGGCGCTGGGTGCTCTTCGCCGGCGGCGTCGCTGCCGGCGGATATCTGCTGCTCGATCGCGGGATCGCGAACGGTGTGGTCACGGCGGCGGCCATCGGAGCCTTCCTCATCGGTGCCGTGCTCACCGCATCCAAGCCGATGGCGATCGCACTGATGGCGACACCGGCACTGTTCATCGTGGAGCGCATCGGAATCGGTCCGGGCGATCTGACGGTGTCGGATGCCGCACTCGCCGCGGCCTTCGGCACCGCGGTGTTCCTCGGCGACCGCGATCTCAGTCCGCCGCTGAAAGCGCTGCTCCAGCTCAACCTCATCTATCAATTCGCAACTCTTTTCACCGTCATCGCGAATCCGTTCGCGCAGAACGTGATCGAGTGGTTCCACGCCTGGCTCCTCATCTCCGGAGCTCTCCTCAGCGGCTGGGCGATCGGTCGCGCGGGCAAAGCCCGCACGGCACTCGTCCTCATCTACGCCGTGGCGACGCTCATCGCCCTCGGCACGCTCGCCAGCGCACTGGCACTGATCGCGGCCGATGATTTCGGGGCCGTGTATCCGCAGTGGCCCTGGGCGATGCACAAGAACTTCGCGGGCGGCGCTCTCGCCTTCGCCGCATTCGTCGCGTACATCAATCCGGACTGGGCGCAGATCCCGAAACGATGGGCGCGGGCCGCACTGTTCCTCTTCCTCGCTGCCCTCGCCCTCACGCAGTCGCGACAGGCGATGATCGGCTTCCTGGTGGCGCTGCTCATCCACGTGCTCCGTCAGGGAGCCGCCCGGCACTGGGTGCTGATCACCGTGATCGCCGTTCCCAGCGCCGTGCTCATCGTGCAGAGCGTCGTCGAGCAAATCGATTCGCAGAACCGCTTCAATTCCGTGTACCAGCGCATCGAATGGATGCAGGAGGTCTACGCGCTCTGGAAACATTCGCCGTTCTTCGGCCACGGCCTCCGCTACTGGTACGTGCATCCGACGGCGAACTTCCAGCCGCCGCAGGCGGAGCTCGAAGTCGTCGCATCGACAGGGCTCGTCGGCCTCGCCGGATTCATGATCATGTGGATCGGCATCATCATCGTGCTGTGGCGCGTCGATGCCCGCTTCGGAATGCTCGCGCTGGGCTCGGTGCTCGCCCGCATCGTGCAGGCGCAGTTCGATCTCTTCTGGGTGTCTGCACAGGTGTCGATCCCGTTCCTGATCGCCGGTATCTGTCTCGGGGCGCAGGCGCTCGCGGTGAGTCGTGGTGAGGCGAAGAGCTTCTGGAACGACCGGCGACGGGCCACCGGCCGGATCGCGACGACAAGGACAGGCCGACAGGTGTCGCGGAGTACTCGGCATCCCGCACGCAGCCGCGTGAAGAATGCACCGCCCGCCGACCGGGCCCGCGCGTAAGATCAGTCAAAACACTGGGGGTGGCATGCAGATCCGCGACTATTTCCTGGCGCTGAGGCGTCATGGGATTGCGATCGTCCTACTGGTGCTCGTCGGGCTCGGCGCCGGTTATGGCTGGGCAGCCATTCAGACACCGGTGTACGAAGCGTCGGCCAGCGGCTTCCTGAGGTCGAAGGCGACCGACCAGCAGGGCGTCGCGCTCGCCCCGAACGCGAGCGACAACTTCGCCAAGGCGAAGGTGCCGACCTATCGCGACATGGCGACCTGGACCAACGTCGCGGAGTTCGCCGCGAAGCAACTGGGCAGCGAAAGCTCCCCGGAGGATCTGGTGCGCCGGATCACCGTCGACAATCCGCTGAACACGGCGATCCTGAAGATCACCGCCCAGGGGACGACCCCCGAGGCGGCTCGCGACCTGGCCTCGGCCTGGGTGATGGGTTTGACCGCCACGATCGATGAGTTCGAGGGCGACGGCACGCCCGGTTCGGCGCCGGTGGGCATCGTGCTCGGCGAATCGGCATCGCTGCCGACGGCGCCGAGCTTTCCCGACACGAAGACGGCACTCCTTGTCGGCGGCGTCCTCGGGCTCGGCGCGGGGATCGCGTTCGCGCTGTTGCGCGCGCTGTCCGATCGGCGTGTGCGCCCAGGGGACGACGTCGAGCAGCGACTCGGCGTCTCGGTGCTCGGGAGCATTCCGACGGTGGGGAAGAAGGACCCGGATCAGCGTCTCATCGATCTCTCGGACACCACCAAGAAGGGGAGCTTCGCGGTCTCCGAATCGCTGCGAACCCTGCGCACGAACCTGCAGTTCATGGACGTCGACCACCCGCCGCGCTGCATCGTCGTCACCAGTGCGATGCCGGGGGAGGGCAAATCCACCGTCGCCGCGAACCTCGCCACGATGCTCGCCGCGAACGGAGAGCACGTCGCACTCGTCGACGGCGACCTGCGGCGTCCGACGGTCGCCACGACCATGGGCCTCATCCCCGGAGCAGGTCTGACCGACGTCCTCGCGGGACGAGCCGACCTCATCGAGGTGCTGCAGAGGACGCCGCGTGTTCCCGGACTGGTCGTTCTCGGGGCAGGCACGATCCCGCCCAACCCGAGCGAGCTGCTCGGGTCTGACCGGATGCGCTCGCTGCTGAACGAGCTCGCCGAGCATGCGATGGTGATTATCGATGCGCCGCCGCTGCTCCCCGTCACCGACGGTGCGATCCTCACGCATCAGGCCGACGGTGCGATCATCGTGGTGACGGTCGGCGGCACCACCTACGACCTCGTCGACAAGGCGGTCGAGGCCCTCGAGAAGGTGCGAGGGCGCGTGCTCGGGGTCGTTCTCAACCGGATGCCGCTGACCGGCAGCGGCACAGCGAACTATTCGTACGACTATCACCCGCAGGAGGCGGAGACCGTCGAGACGAAGACGGACAAGCCGGCGAAACCGCGGCGGGTTCGCACCGCTGCCCGTCCGGGCGGCGGCGTGGTACGAACCGGGCAGAAGCCTCGGCCGCGGCCCGCTCCCTCGACCGGTGCCGTGAACGCGGACTTCGACGAGGATGCCGCCCTGGAACAGCTTTTCGACGACGCGACGGTCGAGACGTCGGCGCCGAAACGACGCCCCAGCGGTTGACGTGATGTCGTCGGATGAGCGGCGCTCCCCGTTGCGCGTCGCGCTGATCTCGTCGTCGTTCGCTCCGCATGTCGGCGGGGTGGAGACGCACGTCGCCCAGGTCGCGACCGCGCTGCACGATCGAGGGCACGCGGTCGAGGTCTGGACGGTCGACCGCGGCATGTGGTCGGCACGAGCCTTCCCCGTGCCAGTACGGTACCTGCCGACGCCGCTGCCCGCCCGGTCGCTCGACGGGTTGTTCCGCACGGTCTGGTCGGTACCGCGGGCCTGGCGCGAATGGCGGCGCACATATGCGAGATTCCGCCCCGATGTGCTGTCGGTGCAGTGCTTCGGACCGAACGGCGTCTACGCCGCAGCCTTGCACCGGGCGTTCACGACGCCGCTCGTGGTCAGCTCGCATGGCGAGACCCTCGGCGACGACAACGGCGTCTATGCCCGCTCGGCGCTGCTGCGGCGAAGCCTGCGCGCCGCACTCGCCCAGTCATCCGCCGTCACCGCGCCGAGCACCTACGTGCTCGACGACCTGCGCGCACGCTTTGGACTCGCGGGCGGGGTTGTCGTGCCGAATGGCGTGGATCTGTCGCTCGGGACGGCAGACCCGGACGCGCCGCGCCAGCGACTCCTGCTCGCGATCGGTCGACTCGGGCGGATGAAAGGCTTCGACCTCCTCATCGACGCGTTTGCGCTGGCTGCGCTCGAGGGGGTCCGGCTCGAGATCATCGGAGACGGGCCGGAGCGGGTGCGCCTGCAGCAGCAGATCGTGTCTCTCGGGTTGGTGGAGTCCGTGACGCTCGTCGGTGAGAAGGATGCGACGGCCGTCGCGCGGCGCATCGGCGACGCAGCCGTCGTCGTGGTGCCGAGTCGTTCCGAGTCGTTCGGGATCGTCGCCCTCGAGGCGTGGCGGGGCGGTGCTGCCCTCATCATGACTTCACGCGGCGGTGCGACCGACTTCATCCGCGATGGCGAGGATGCGCTCCTCGTCGACCCGGAAGACACCGCGGCGCTCGCCGCGACGCTGACCTCGGTGATGACCGACGAGCGGCTGCGAAGCAGAATCGCCACCGCTGGAGCGCAGCGGGTCGGCGAGTACGGCTGGTCCCGGGTCGCCCTCGACTACGAGGAACTGTTCACGCGCGTGCGCTCGGACGCCGGGCCGTGAGGTACGAGGGGGCTCTGCGTCGGCGTGGCCGGCAGCTGCGCCGCTTCGCTGAGGCGCTCGCGGAGCCGCACGCCCGCGGGGACGGTGTGATCATCCCCGCGTTCTGGTGGGACGGGCATCCGAACTTCGGCGACGACCTCACACCTTGGCTGCTGCCGCGCTACGGAATCGTGCCGTTGTACCGCGAGCCGCGCGCGGCCCGCCTGATCGGAGTCGGAAGCCTGCTGGAGTTCGTGCCGCAGGATTTCACCGGCGCGATCTGGGGATCGGGGCTCATGAACGATCGGCGGCACCTGCTGCCGGCGGCATCCGTCCTCGCGGTGCGTGGACCGCTCACCGCGGAGCGCATCGGCCTGGCCGAGGAGCCGACGTTCGGGGATCCGGGCATCCTCGTCGCCCGACACCTGCCGCGGCCGCCGTCCGACGGCAGGATCGCGGTCGTGCCGCACGGACATCACCGCCCGCATCCGCAGCTCGATCGTCGAGTGCGGGAGGCCGGGCAAGCCGCCGTGCGCGTGGTGAACGTGCATCAACGGGCGGCGGTCGCCGTGCGCGAGATCGCCGCGAGCCGCGCCGTGATCACGACATCACTGCACGGGCTGATCACCGCGGATTCCTACGGGATCCCGGCGGTGTGGACGACGCTCGACCCGCCGCTCGGCGGCGGCGACTTCAAGTTCCGCGACTACGAGGCAGCGGTGACGCCTGGCCGCACGCGGTTCCGGCCGTTCGACGAGGCGCTTTCCCTGGACGACCTCGTCGCCGAGGCGTGGGCTGCGGATGCCGCGACGGTCGCCCGCACCGGCGATGGGCTGGAGCAGGCGCTCGCCGGAGCGCTCGCGCTGCCGCTCGGTCAGCTCCCCTTCCCCGGTGGGCTTCTGGCGGCGCTGCGGTAGGTTCCGGTCGCACGTGGCGTCGTCTGCAGGGCCTGACACCCGCACAAACTGCGACCGGAACGGTCGAGATCGGTCGCCGCCCCGCGGCTCAGCGGCGCAACGCACCTCGTAACGAGCGCACCAGGGGGAGCGCGGCCACTCGATGCGCGAGGCGGGATGCTGCGGCACGGAACCGAGAGGCGAGTGATCGACCGCGATCGGGCACCCGCCAGTGCCAGCCGATCTCCTTCGCGTACTCGCGGAGCTCGCGGGGATAGGGGCCGTCGGAGGACAGCACGCTGGCGATGAAGGCGTCCCGGCCCTTCACGTAGGGCTCGAGGGAGAACGTCTGCGGGCAGAATTCCTGCAGGTGCCCGGCCATCTCGAGCGTCAGCATCGCGCGCATGCACTTGGGGCATGCGGAGCAGTTGCGCGTGCGTTGCGGGTCTCCGTCGGTGCACACGTCGAGATAGCGGGACTCGGGGCGTCCGATGAGCGACAGGGTCTTCTGCACCCGCGTGAGCCCCGAGTTCGCGGAACTCACGGTCACCGCCGGCGTCGATACGAGCGGAACCAGAAAAGGGTCGAAGCGGGCGATCTCGCCGGAGGAGTCGATGTGGACGGCGGTGAACGAGATCGCCGAGGCGAGGTGCAGGCGACCGATCCCGGCACCCAGAAGATGGGGAATCGTCGCGTTGCGCATCGTCACGGACTGGATGAAACCGATGCGCGGATAGTGCTCGTCGAGGTTGCTGTCGACCGTGACGAACGGGACGCCGAACTCGGCAGCAGCCCGTGCCAGCGGGGCACGGCGGGCCTGCCAGAGAGCGTCGCCGTCTCTTCCGTGCCCGTGCGCGCCCACGTTGTTGTTGAGGAGGTGCGTCACCCGAAGCGAGTCGGGAACATCGTCAGGCCAGAGGTACTCGGCGAGCGTCGCGAACGAATCCACCCCGCCCGAGAACCCGGTGGCGACCCCGGCAGCCGGCCGTGACGGTGCGGCGATGGCATCCGCTGTCACCCGGATCTCATGCAGATCGGGATGGATCAGACGGAGGAGACGCTGCAGATCTCCGTTCGCGCTGTGCAGCAGAGCATCCGTCACCACCCCGCCGACATGCAGGTCGCGCCCCTCCTTCATCGCCGGCATGAGCAGCCCGATCACGACGTAGTCCGCGCGGTCGGCGATCAGGTCGGCGAAGCGCTCCTCCACCGAGAACCACAGCGCTGGCCGCCCGCTGACGTCCGCCACCGCGCGCACGCGCTCATCATCGCGTTCGATGCGTGGTGGCGACGTTTCGATCACGTCCATGCGCTCAGTATGACCCTCAGCGCACGGGTCAGCGCAAGGAGTTCCAGACCCGCGCATGTGCGAGCGCGCTGCGATCCCAGGTGTAGTCGGCGGCATGCGCCCGACCGCCGCGCACGAGGGCGCCCAGCGCCGGATCGTCCGATGTCGCATCGAGGATGCCGGTGGCGATCGACGCTGCACCCGGTTCGACGATGATCGCGTGGCCGGCGGCGACCTCGGGCAGGCTGCTCGTGTTGGCAGCCACGACGGTGACCCCGGCAGCCATCGCCTCGAGGACCGGCAGGCCGAACCCCTCGTACAGGGAGGGGACGACGACGGTCGTGGCAGCGGCGACGAGGCCGGGCATCGTCTCGTCGGGGAGCATGCCGAGCAGACGAACCCCCGGCATGCCGGCGAACAACGCCGTGCGCTGCGGATGCGGAGGGCCGGCCATCGCCAGCAACAGGTCGGGACGCTCGCGGTGCACCCGCGGCCACGCATCGGCGAGGGCTGCGAGATTCTTGCGCAGGGCCGCCCCGCCCGCGTGGAGCACGTACGGGGCTTCGAGGCCGAGGGCACGTCGAGAAGCAGCATCCAGTGGAGCCGCATCGAAGTAGCGCACGTCCACGCCGTTCGGGATCACGTGCGGATCTCGGATTCCGAGCAGATCGACGGCCTCGGATGCCGTGAACGCGGAGACGCAGATGACGGCGGCGCTTCGCCTGAGCTCCTCAGCGGCAGCGCGGACGGGGGCCGATTCGTCCGCGAACCGCCACGCGACGACGTCGTGCAGCGTCGCCACGTCGACGTGCGGGGAGGGCGGCAGCTCGAGGGCCATCCGGTGCGACACGGCGTCGCCCTGGTACAGCACTCGCCCGATCGCTCGGCGCACTGCGGCAGGTGCCGCGGCAACGCGGCCGAGCGGCAGTCGGCGGTTGCCGGCGAGAGACGACCGGAACGAGCGGAAGTCCAACTCGCGCACCGTCCAGGGCCGCGGTGAGACTTCGGCGAGAGCGGCCTCAGCGCGAGACGTGATCTCGCGCTGGTAGACCTGTGCACCCATTGGGGTGTCGGTCATGATCGTCGAGATCGAGAGACGCGATGTCATCCGCGCCTCCGGATTCTGCGTCGCACCGACTTCACGAAACGTGCGCCGCGACCGAGCAGCCGATTGATCGCTCCGTACCGGCGTTCCAAGACTGCGAGGCGTGCGGACTGCCGTGTGTGCTCATCGGCAAGCGTCCAGTACCGCGCCATGATCTCTTCGACGTGTGCGCCCCAGATCGCCGGGTTTCGGCGGACCACATCGAGGCTGTGTTCGCGCTTCCCTTCCTCGGACATCGTGGCCGTCACCTGCGCGGCGTGCCGCCGGTACTCGTAGAGCGGCTGATGCACGATGCGGGCGGTGCGGCCACTCGCCAGCAGGCGCACCCAGAACTCCCAGTCCTGGCCGAAGCGGAGACCGGTCGCGAAGCCGCCGAGCGCGACCCAGTCGCTCCGCCGGAATGCGGATGCTCCCGGGATCGTGTTGCCGAACAGGATGTCGGCGACGCCGTTCGTGGCGGGCAGGCGGTCGACCTTCTCGAACGATCCGAAGAACTGCAGGTCGGTCGACACGACGCCGACCGCCGGGTCGGCGTCGAGCATCGCAGCGACCTCAGCGCAGAGGGAGGGCTGGATGCGATCGTCGCTGCCCACCGGCATGACGTAGTCGGTATCGAGAGCCGCGGCGCCGGAATCGAGAGCGACGCTCGTGCCCCGGTTCTCCGGGTGCCGCACCACCTGCACGCCCTTGTCCGACCAGCGGGCGAGAGCTTCCAAGGTGCCCGGTTTCACCGAACCGTCGTCGACGACGACGACCGGACAGTCCACGGTCTGCGCCAGCGCCGATGCGATGCACTCGTCCAGATACGCGCCATCGGTGTTGTAGACCGGGATGACGATCCCGATTGTGCCAGTCCCCATGTGTAACCCCCTCAGCCCGGGCAAAGTCTATGTCGCGCGACGCATGGTTCAGTGGTATCCGTCGATGATCGTCCACGACGGATCAAGGTGATAGGCGTCCGTACCGCGCTCGGTGCGTGCATGGAAGCGGGGCATCACGATCTGGGCGTCGGAGTGCAGCACGCCAGCGATGTATCCGCCCCAGTACGAGAACGTCGAGTTGGTGCCGATCAGCTTTCGGCTGCCGGATACCGCGAGGAAGTTGCCGACAGCGCCGCGGGGTTCGTACACGACCTCGTCGGCATGGTGGCTCAGCAGGAGTCCGAGGTGCTTGCGACACCATTCGGGGTCGTCGGATACCAGCCGGATGCGCGCGGCCGGGCCGATCCGTTCCAGGGCGTCGGCGATGTAGCCGGCCTGGTCGAACGCGTAACGCGCGCGGAGGTGATCCTGCGCGTAGTAGTCGCCGCGCCGGACGTTCACGACGACGGTGTCGGAGTCGTCCACCGGGATGTGCGGTGCCAGGACATCGGCGATGAACGCGTCGAGGGCTCGACGGCTGAACTCCTCGCCGAACTTCTGGTTCCAGAATCGCTCTCCCCATACCCGGCGATCGTGGAAGCGCACCTCGTCTCGCGCCACCGTGAGCTCACGGAGGCCGGGAAAAGCGTCGAACCAGTCGGCCATCCCCGGGGCTTCGAGCACCAGCCACGGCTGCCCCGCGGCGGAAGACTCGTGCGCCTGCAGCCACAGGTAGAGCCAGTTCCCGAAGCGCAGGCCGACCGGAGGGGTCATCGTCACCGTGCGGTCTCCGCGGCGGAAGCGATCGGCCAGGACCGTTCCCGCACGCCGAGCGCGCCACGCGAGGTGACCCGCGATGCGGGCGGGCAGACGCCGGAGTTCGGACACGCAGTCATGATAGGCCCCGTGTGCTCATGCCGGCGTGAGGATCAGCGGCGCAGAGCCGCCTGAATGCGTTCGGCATCCTGTCCCGCGCGCTCGGCCGGCAGGGGCGCCCATCGCGCCTGACGGATCGCCGCTCCGAAGCCCCACACGATGCCGAGAATCGACACGCCGAGCCGTTGAACGCGGCGGAGGAGCCCGCCCGCATCGCGGATGGCGCGAAGGTCTGCGGCGATCCAGCGACGCAGGAGGGGAGAGCGGAGCCCGGCGTAGCGCGCGAGAAGCACCATGTGGTTTCGGCGCCCGTAGAGCTTGTAGCGAGTGTCGAAGCGGCGGCCCTTCACATGAGGCGCCGGGAGGTGGTCGACGACGGCGTCCGGCGCGAACACGGTACGGCCGCCCAGCCGCTTCACCCGCAGGAAGATGTCGGTGTCCTCCCGCATGGCTGTTCCCGGATAGTCGTCGCGGAAGCCGCCCAGTCGCGCGAGCATCTCGCGCCGGAACGACATGTTGGCGCCGATGCCGTGATCGACCTCGATGAGGCCGCTCGGCAGCGACGCGAATCCCGCTGTCAGCGTGCCGTCATCGCGCAGCCGGCCGATCGGCAGTTCGTACGTCTCCTCGCCGGGGAGAAGATTGCGCGTGCGTCCGGCGACGGCATCAGGGCGCGGCTCGGAGGCGAAGGCATCGTCCAGTCCACGCCTCCACCCGGGGGAGATGACGACGTCATCGTCGAGGAACGCGACCACGGTGCCCCGCGCATGCAGCAGGGCCGCGTTGCGCGAGCGCGTCATCCAACCGGCGAGCCCCGGACGGTGCAGGTACTGCGCGCTGGGGAATGCCGCGACGGCTGCGGCGCGGTCATCGACGGCAGACGCGTCCACGACGATCACTTCGACGTCGTCGCCGACGTGCGCGGCGAGAGACTGGAGGCAGCGCACCATGAACGCGGAGCGTTCGTAGGTAACGATGCACACGCTGAGATCCGGGTCGGACATGCCGCTCAGCATAGTTGTAGGCTCACCGCTGGAGGGATGGAGGTGCGCGAATGCGGGACCGTGCGGTGACCGTGATCATTCCGACGAACCGGGGCGGTCGCTACCTCGAGGAGGCCGTCGCTTCCGTGCGCGCGCAGACCGCACCCGTGCGCGAGATCCTGCTGGTCGACGACGGCTCGCCCGAACCCGGTCTTTCTGAGATCGCCTCCGGACTCGGCCTGCGGTACCTGAGGCAGCCGGCATCCGGTCTGTCCGTCGCCCGCAACGCCGGGGCCGCGGCCGCGGAGGGCGAGTGGATCGCGTATCTCGACGACGACGACGTGTGGCATCCGGAGCGCATCGAGGAGCAGCTGCGCGCGCTCGTCACCATGCCGGATGCGGTGGCGGTGTGCACCGGCGGGTGGTACATGGATGCTGACGGGGTGACCTTCGGCTCCGGCTGGGGCGCTCGGCAGGCGACATCAGCGCAGATGATCGCGTACGACGAACTCCCACCGCGGATCACCACGCTGCTCATTCGACGGGACTCCTTTCTCACAGAAGGCGGATGCCGAACGGCGATGGAACCGGCTGAGGACAACGACCTGATTCTGCGGCTGCTGCAGATCGGCGAGTTCGCGAATGTCGACCGACAACTGGTCGGCTATCGCCGGCACAGCGCGAATGTCACCAGCCGCGGACTTGCCGGCCGCGAGGCGAACCGACGCGTCGTGCTCGATCAGTTGCGAAATGCGCGGCTTCGCGGCGACCGCGAGCTGACAGGACTGCTACGGCGCCACCGCCGTGCCTTTCGCCGCTACGCTGCCGCGGAGAATCTCGGCGAGTTCATCGCCGCGACCCGTCGTCGTGACACACCGTACGCCGCACGCCTGGCTGTCTGGGGTGCGCGGCGTGCGCCGTGGACATCGATCACCGCGCTGGCGGCGCGTTTCGGCCGCCGAGAGTCCCGCGCCGGGTGATTCAGTCGAGCGATCCGAGTTCGACCAGCCGGGCGAATTCGGCATCCTGGGTGCGCACTTCGTCGAAGGTCCCCTCAGCGCCGATCCGGCCCTCGCGCAGGTGCACCAGATGGTCGACCGAGCGGATGGTGGAGAGCCGGTGGGCGACGATCACGATCGTCATCTGACCGCGCAGGGCCTGGAGCGTCTGCGCGATCTCGTGTTCTGTCGCATTGTCCAGCGCGCTCGTCGCCTCGTCCAGGACGAGGAGGCGCGGCCGACGGTACAGTGCGCGGGCGAGGCCGACGCGCTGACGCTGGCCACCCGAGAGTCGCACGCCGCGGTCGCCGACGATCGTGTCGACGCCGTCAGGGAGTTCCTGCAGCAGCTCTGTGAGCTGGGCCTGGCGCGCGGCCTCGTGCAGTCGATCCATGTCGATCGTGGCGGCATCTTCGCCGAAGGCGATGTTCCGGGTGATCGTCGCGTTCAAAAGGAAGACGTCCTGCGGTACGACCCCGATCCCCGAATACCACGACGCGAGATCATCGTCGATGGAGCGGCCACCGCACCGGATCGCCCCTGAGGTCGGCGCCAGCAGCCCGAGCACGAGGTCGACCACCGTGGTCTTGCCGGCGCCGCTGCCGCCGGTGAACGCCGTGGTCTGGTTCTCGGCGATGGTGAGGGTCAAGTCGGACAGGACGGGCTGTTCGGCGTCGGGGTACGCGAACGTCACGCCGTCGAGCAGGATGTCACCGACGTACGGTGGGCCGCTCTTCGGGGTCTCATCGTGGCTGCCCTCGGCCTGCAGCTCGTCCAGGGTCTCGATCATGATGCGCAGCCCCGCCTGCCCGCCGCGCGTGGTCGCGAGACTCGCGCTCACGCGGTTCATCGTCGGCAGCGCTCGCATGGATGCCGCGGCGAAGAGGCCGAGCACCGGGATGACCTGCTCGCCGTCGCCCATCGCGAACAGGATCACGGCGATTCCGACGATGGCGACGATGAAGGCGATCTCGAGCAGGTAGCGCGGCACATCCGAGATGAAGCCCATCTCTCGACCGAGGTGCGCCCCGCGCAGACGAGCCGAGCGGAAGTTGCGCACGAACGATGACGCGCTGGAGGTGAGTCTCGTCTCGCGGAACCCGTCGAGACCCGGCATCAGCGACTGCCACGCCTCCAGACTCGTCACGGCCAGGTCTTCGCCGATTCGCAGCTGACGCGCGCGGAGGATGCGCTGCACGCCGAAGACGAGCCCGCCGAAGAGCACGACGGCGAATGCCGTCACGAGCGGGGCGCTGATGGCGAGCACAGTCATGATCGCGAGCAGCATCAGGAAGTCCGTGCACACGTTCACCACGGCCACGAGCACGCTGGCGGCCTGGCTCGTGCAGTCGTTGATGTTCCGGTAGACGACGCTCAGGGAACGCGCGCGGTGGGCTGAGTAGGGCGACAGCACGTAGCGGTTCAACATCTCGGATGAGGCAAGTGCGGCGATCCTCGAAGTACGGCCGAGCAGCCACCAGCGAAAAGCCATCGATCCGATGCTCTTCACGATGAATGCGAGTGCGACGAACCCGGCGATCAGCGGGATCAGGGTCGAGAGCTCGGAGGTGCCGACGAACTGCACCACCCACTCCAGGAACGGACCGTCGGGAGTTCCCGAAGTGATGAGCTGCATCAACGGGATCATCGCCGCGACGCCCGCCATATCGAGCAGCGCCAGGGTGACCGAGGCCGCCACGGTCGAGCCGATCCAGCGCCGCGGATGCGAGTCGGTGAGCAGAAGCAATCTGCGCAACTGCGGGAGGAGCGGTGGCCGGCGCACGGGGTCGGTCATCTCGTCCTCCCTCCTGGCAGTGCTCCGCAGATGACTGTTCCGCGCGGAGCGCTCTTACGCTATCATTCAGGTGAAGTCGCTCCGTGTCTGGGGACATGGCACCTGGGGAAGGGTCCCGGGACGTCAATTGAGCGATCAAAATCTGGGGAGTTCAACCATGGTTGACAATGCAGCAAAAACGTCCGAAGGTATCAGCCGTCGCACCGTGACCAAGGCTATGGCCTGGGCGGTTCCGGCCATCGCCATCGCAGCGCCGGTGCCCGCGTTCGCGGCGTCGGGCGAGACCATCATCATCACACCGGGAACGGCCTGCAAAGCGCCGGGCAACAGCTGCAATCCGATCGTCAAGGGCTACAGCGTCCCGGCGACCGTGAGCAATCCGGACCAGAACCAGGACGCATGGGTCACGGCGATCTCGATCAACGTGAACACCAGCGGGATCAACTTCGGACTCAATCCGATTCCTGCGCTGCCGTGGTTCATCCCGGCCGGTGGTTCGCTCGATGTGAACTTCAACGCGACCAGCAACAGCAGCGCGAACCTCGTCTTCGACCTTGGCTTCCTCGTCACGTGGGGACACGAGTCGGATGGATCCGACACGGACCACGAGCAGATTCAGGTCACGGTCACGATCCCGGCGACGCCGCCGGACTGCTGCAAGTAATCCAGTGAAGCCCCGCCTCTTGCGGGGCTTCACTGACCAGGAGCGTCAGTGGATCGACTCGATCACCCGACGCATCTGATCCACGCGCACGCGCCAATCGGCGGCGTCCGCTGCGTTCCCGGGCAGCGGATCCTCCAGAGCGCTGATCACGGCGTCCGCGAACCCGTCCGCGTCTGCGATGCGGATGCGGGAATCAGATGCGTCGCGGAACCCCGCCACGGCCGTCGAGACGACCGGACGGCCCGCGGCCTGATACTCGTAGAGCTTGATCGGGTCGAGGCTGTCGGTGAACGCCGTGACCAGGTGCGGCACCAGCAGCACGTCGGCGTGCTGCAGGTGCGCCGGCACGGCTGAGCGATCGAGAGCGCCGAGTCGGCGGACTCCGGCCTCGTCGAGTCTCTCCCGGTCGAGCCTGCTGAGGAGATCCGGACCCGCCAGCACGAGGCGCACGCGATCGGCGAGTTCCTGGGCGACACGGACGCAGAGCGCCACGTCGATGCGGTCCGGATGCAGGGTGCCCAGGTACAGTGCCACCGGAGCAGCCGGCAGATCCGCCGGTCGCTCGGCGGGGACGCGGTAGGCGTCGAGATCGACGGCATTCGGGATCAGATGGATGCCGCTGCGCTGCGCGCTCTTGCGACGGACGAGCTCCGGAGAGCAGGCGACGACGGCGTCTGCACGCTCGAGCAGCATCCGCTCACCGTCCGCGATCCGCGCGAGTTCTGCCGCGGGACGAGACGCGCTCAGCCAGTCGTCGGTGATGTCGTACAGCGAACGCCACCCGGTCATCGGCACGAGCCCGGCCGCGGCGGGGTCGTTCACCCAGAGGATCGGTGCGGCGAAGCCGAGGCTTGCGGCGGCACCACGGATCGACTGCGCGCGACGCTGGTCGCCGCCGCGATCCCACTTGCGGGGCAGCCACTTGGCGGGACGGACCGTCCACAGCCGATCGGCGACTTGGCGCACCGGCTGGCCGAACCCGGGTCGGCGGCGAATGCGGAGGTCGTGCAGCGGATCGTCCGGAGGTTCGACGAACAGCACCCGAAGCTCCCGATCGGCATCGAGGAGCCCGGCGACGAGGTACTGGTTTCGCCGCCAGACGGAGTCCCAGCCTTCCAACGAGAGAACGACGAGGTCGGTCATGCGTTTCTCCTCGCCATCGCACGACGGTACACGACCTCGGTGCCGGTGGCCTGCTGACTGATGGAGAACTCGCTCTGTGCTCGTTCGCGCGCGGCATGGGCGAGCAGGCTTCGCCGCTGGGGCTCATCGGCGAACACACGAAGTGCCGCAGCGGCATCCGCCACATCATCGGGCCGGAACAGCGCACGTGCGTCGAGGCCCTCGAGCAGGTCGAGGTGCCCGGCGGCGCCGGCGGCGATCGGCGCGACCGCGTGCGCCATCGCCTCCAAGACGGCGAGCCCCAGTCCCTCGACCGGGCACGGCGCGAGCAGAATGGATGCCTCGGTGAGCAGCTGCGGCACATCGTCACGGAAGCCGAGCAGGTGCACTGTCTGGGCGACATCGAGGTCATCGACGAGCGCGGTGAGCGGGTCGCGCTCCGGTCCTTCGCCGACCACGTCGAGGCGCCAGCCCTCGGCCGCCAGCCCCGACGCCGCGAATGCCCGCACCCCGACGCCGGTGTGCTTCTCCGGCTGCAGACGCTGCACCATGAGAATGCGCTTCTGGGTGCCATCGGACGCGACGTCGGCCGGAGGGATGCCGGAATGCACGACGACACTCGGCACGCCGATTGCCGCGGCGACCGCCCGACTGATCGAGATCTCGGCATCTACGCGTCGTCTGATGATGGCGTCGAGCGGCAGCGGTCCGAAGCGTCCCCGCGGACTCGCGAAGTGCCGCGTCGAGACCAGAGCGGTGCGGCGGCCGAAGAGAGCCACGGCGCAGGCGCCGTCGGCTGCGGTCATGTGCGAGTTCACGACGTCGGCGGGAGCCCGTCGTACCACTCGGAGCACGTCGCGAGTGCGAACGGCCGGGACCATCCGAGCACCGACTGCCTGCAGGGCGGCGCTCATCCGGGCGGGGGCTCCGCCGACCACCGTGACATCGTGTCCGTGCGCAGCCTGAGCCGACGCAAGGCGCAGCACGAACTGCTCCACGCCGGCGAAGCGGTCTGACGCGACGGCGTGCACGATCCGGAGCGGAGTCATGACCGCGCCTCGATCGGGGCGACCAGGGCGGCGGGCATCACCGCTCCTGCCGGAATCGTGCCTCGACGCGCACCGGCCCGAGCCGGTAGACGGCTGCCCGGCGCCGTGCCTGCATACGGCGCTCGCCGCGGAGCAGGGCGGCTCGTGCTGTCGCGCCGGCCCAGCCGGCGAGCCGGGCGACGGCCCAGCCGGACGCGCCGAAATGCTTGCGGAAGTAGCGCTCCTGCGATGCGAAGAAGTACGCCTCGCGGCGCCGCGGATCCGAGCTCGTGCCGCCGGCCCGGTGGAGGGCGGTCACCGTCGGAACGCCGCGATGCCGCCAGCCGAGCAGGTGCGCGCGGTACGCCCAGTCGGTCTCCTCGGCGTAGAGGAAGAAGCGCTCATCGAATCGACCCACCTGCGCGAGTGCCTCGGCACGCAGCAGCAGAACCGATCCGATCACGAATCCCGGCCCGCGTGCAAAGGCGCCGAGACCGAGTGCGTCCGTCACCGCGCGGAAAGGGGTCGGGAATGGCCACTCCACGCGTGCTGAGCGCCCATCGCCGTCGACCTGAGCCGGACCCACGCTGGCGAGTCCGGGATCGGCGTGCAGGGCCCTCTGCAGCGTCTCGACGGTGGCCGGGGTCACCTCGGCGTCCGGGTTCAG
Organism: Microbacterium sp. LWO13-1.2; assembly: GCF_038397725.1. Lineage (NCBI taxonomy): Bacteria > Bacillati > Actinomycetota > Actinomycetes > Micrococcales > Microbacteriaceae > Microbacterium > Microbacterium sp. LWO13-1.2. The sequence continues at coordinate 12,144 of NZ_CP151634.1, read as the reverse complement.
CAGCAGCACATCCGCGTCGGGATGCAGCCGGTCGGCCAGGGCGAGGTTCACGGCGGCACCGAATCCGAGGTTCGCCCCGGAATCCCGGTAGCGCACACCGAGATCGGCGCAGAGATCGGCGATCTCGGGGAGGGACGAGTTGTCGATGACCGTGACCGGAAGCGCCGCAACGGGCTCGAGCGCCCGGCGGAGCAGATCGGCGGAGCCGTACGCCACCACGATGACCTCGACGGGGCGCACCGGGACCGTCGACGGGCTCTCTGACCGAGGTGCGCGAACCACCGAGCGGTACAGCTCCTGGTAGGCGACGGCGACGCTGTCCCAGCTGCACTCGACGGCCCGCTCGCGGCCCGCCGCGATCAGTTCGTCACGATGAGGGCCGGCCGCGGCGATCAGCGATTCGCCCAACCGCGCGGCATCCCCGGCGGGCACAACGATCCCGGCGCCCCCGACGACATCGGGGAGCGCACCCGCATCGCTGGAGACGACCGGCACCCCCGTCGCCATGGCCTCCACGGCCACGCGGCCGAACTGCTCGGTCCAGCGCGGCGTCGGAAGCGACGGCATCGTGAGCACGTCGATGGAGCGGTAGAAATCGTCGACGGCATCCGGGTCCACAGGGCCGACCAGTTCCACCCTGTCTGCGACGCCGCGCTCGGATGCCCAGCCGCGGAGGTCTGTCGCGAGCGGTCCCGATCCGCCGATGCGCGCATGCAGACGCGGCTGCAGCGCGAGCGCATCGAGCAGCGTGGCGAATCCCTTCTCCGGAACGAGGCGCCCCAGCATCCCGACCGTCACAGACTGTTCCGGTCGCAGTTCGTGCGGGTCCTCGGCCGCGCCAGCCGCATGAACTGCGACCGGAGCGGGTGGGGTCGAAGCGACCTCCACGCCGAGCGGGATCAGGCGTGCCCTGCCGGAAAAACCCTTGGCCTCCACGATCCGCGCCGCCTCGGCGTTGCAGGCGGAGATGCCGGCCGCCGAGCGGAGCGCCCAGCGCTCCAGCCAGCGGAACGGCACCGGATACCTCTTGAACAGGTTCTGGGCGGTGTACAGCACGACCGGGGCGCGGTTGCGGCGCAGCATCCGCAGCACCAGTACCTCTGCGGTGCTGAGCGCGAACGGCTCCTCGTGGATGTCGATGACATCCCACGTCTCGCCGAGCGCACGCCAAAGCGGACGCGGGTCGTAGAGGAACAGTGCCGGATGAGTGCCGAAGGTGCGCGCGGGGGAGACCTGCTCGTCCGCTGCGGCATCGAGGTCGACCCAGGTGCCACCGGCGTGCCAGCGGCGGGCGGTGATCAGGGAGACATCCTCGCCGCGCGCGCGGAGGGCGTTCTCGCGCCCGCGCCATGCGGCGATTGCGGCGCTGTGCGAAATTCTCAGCACTCGCACGAGGCCTCCCCAAGATATGCTCTGTGAGCAACCATAACCGTCCATCAGTGCACAGGGGAGCGCCCGGGACGGCATGCAGTTTCCTGGGGGGAGGGCAGCCGTGGACAGCATCCGACGCGACGCGGATCGTCCCCGTGTCGTGCACCTCGATCACACCACCGTGCGTGGCGGTGCCGAGCTTGCACTCGTGCGTCTGCTGTCGGTCGATCCGGCTTGGACCCCGGCTGTGCTCGTGCCGGCGATCGACGAGGTCGACGTCTTCGCGCAGATGCCGCCGACCGTCGTGCGCCGCGTGCGCGGCGTGCGTCAGCACTCCGGCGGCAGCGGCGGGTCGCGCACTCATCTGTTGGGGCTCGCCGTGCGGCTCGTCGCCCAGGCGGCGTTCACCCTCACACATCCGCTCGTCCGCACCGCCGATGTGGTGGCGGCGAACAGCACGCGTGCTGCCGCATACGCGGCTCTCGCTCTGCGGCTGTCGCGGCGACCATTGGTGGTGCACCTGCGCGACATGATCGACGAGGAGAGCCTGGGAGCATTCGGGTACCGCACGATGACGCGTCTCGTGCTGCCCCGGGCCGATGCGGTCATCGGCAACTCGCACGTGACCCTCGCGGGAGCGCTGCCGTTCCTCCGCGAAGGTGCCGTGGCGGTCGTCATCCCCAGCGCGTCCGGATTGACCCTGTCGTCGGGTCGAGTGCCGACGTCGGGTCCGCTGCGGATCGGGATGCTCGCGCGGATCGATCCGTGGAAAGGGCAAGCCGAGCTGCTGGAGGCCTTCGCGGATGCCTTCCGCGACGGTACCGAGGAACTGGAGATCGCCGGGGGAGCGCCCTTCGAACATGAGGGGTTCGCCGAGAAGCTGCGCACGCGCGCGGCGGAACTCGGAGTGGGAGATCGGGTGCACCTGCTCGGCCACGTCGACGACACCGCCGCGCTGCTGAACCGGTGGGACATCGCCGTGCAGTACTCCACCCGCGCCGAGCCGATGGGGCAGAACGTCCTGCAGTATCTCGCTGCCGGAGTCACCGCCATCGTCGCGGATGAGGGCGGTCCCGCGGAGTGGGTCACGGATGGCGTGAACGGTCGGTGCGTCACACCCCGCGATGTGCCCGAGCTGGCTCGTGTGCTGCGGGAGCTCGCCTCGGACGGTGAGGGCCGGGATCGACTGGCCGCGGCTGCCGTGCAGACACCCGGGCTCCTCGACGATGCTGCCGTCGCGGCCGCGCACGCCGAGGTGTTCCGCCGGGTCGCACGTCGCGGTGATCGGCATGCGCGCCGCCGCCTCACCGCCGGCGCGCAGGAATAGGCTGACGCCGTGGATTCGCTGGACACGACACCGATCTCGCTCGACGTGCGGCTGGAGTTCAGCCGTGCGGCCGTCGAGGTGATCGCGCGCCGTATCGGTGTCCGCCTGCTGCACATCAAGGGCGAGACCCTTGACGGTGCGCTCCGCCCGGGAAAACGCAGCGGCACTGATGTCGATGTGCTGGCCGACCCGAGCTGTATGTCCGAACTGCATTCGCAGATGCTGCAGAACGGTTGGAGCGTGTACAGCTCCTTTCTCGACGGTTCGCCCTTCGGACACGCGCAGACCTATCACCACCCGGAGTGGGGCTACCTGGATCTTCATCGCCGATTCCCGGGTATCGGCATACCCGATCAGGAAGCTTTCGAGGTGCTCTGGCCGGATCACGGAACCTATTCCGCTGCCGGAGTGGAGTGCTCGATCTCGTCGGTGGACGCGCAGGCTGTGCTCTTCGTGCTCAACGCCGCGCGCGACCTCGACGCGCTCGCCGCCGAGGCACGAGCGCTGTGGGCGGGCCAGAGCGACGACGAACGCGTGCGTCGCTCACGGCTGGTGCGCCGACTCCGGGCCGAGGTGGCGTTCGCCGCCGCGCTCGGCGATCTCGAGCGCTACCGACGTCGTCGCGAATACCTGCTCTGGAAGACCGTGTCGCAGGGCGGCAGTCGCACCGATGAATGGTGGGGACGAATCAAAGCCGCACCCACCGTGGGTGCGGCGCTGCGCACCGCCGCTCGAGCGCCGCGAGTCAATCGCGCCGCTCTGGCGCACGAGCTCGGCCGTGAACCCCGCGCACGCGACGTCATGCTCGCCTTCCTGCGGCGAATCGGCACGGCGCTCCGGGAGTCCCTCGGCCTCAGGGGCAGGTCGTGACCCGCTTCGTGCAAGCCCGGGATGTCGGCGTGATCGACGACGGGATCCGGGTGTTCGCCGCAGTGCTCCCGAAGGGCCCCATCGTGGTGCTCGCCGGCGTCGGCGCGGCGGTATGGCGGGCAGCGCTCGGCGCAGACCTCGCGACGCTTGCCGTGCGCCTGGTCGACGGCGACGTGTGCGAGGAAGGTGATGCGGCGACGGATGCCGCGCTGTTCACACGGGCATTCGTGGATTCCGGGCTGCTGCGCGAGGAAGAGGATTCCTGATGACGTCACTACTGGCCGTCGCTCCGCTGATTCTGGCCGGTGTATTGATCGCGAGCGGCATTGCGAAACTGTTCCGACCCGAAGATGCGGATGCGTGGGGGGAACTCGGCGTTCCCGCGGTGCTGCGACAGCGCTGGCTCATCAGACTGCACCCCTGGGGCGAGATCCTGCTCGCGCTGGCATTGCTCTTCTTCGGCGGGGTGCTCGGTCTGCTCGCCGCCGCAGGAGCCGTGCTGCTCTTCAGTGCTTACCTCTTCCTCGTCTGGCGGCGATGGAGGACGGTCGATGGGGCCTCCTGCAGCTGTTTCGGCGCGCGTCAGCCGATCACCGGGCTGACGATCGTGCGCAACGCCTGGTTCCTGCTGCTGTCGATTCTCACGACCTGGGTGATCGGGGTCACACCGTTGATCGGCGGGGCGGTGGTGACGCTGGGCGATGACGGCGGATGGGTTCTCGCGCTCGCAGCATCCGCCCTCACGGTGGCCCTGATCCTCTGGCATCCGCCGCAGCCCTCGTCACCAGAGGCCGGCGTGCCGATCATGGGTACTCCGGGGACGGCCACCGGGGCCGAGCCGGAGGAATACCTCCGCGCCCGCACGCCGGCCGTGCCCGTGACGCTGGCCGACGGGCGCACTGTCAATCTCCGCGATCTCGCGGCGCGCGGTCCGATCCTCCTGCTTGCAGTGAAGGAGGGATGCAGCTCCTGCGTGTCTGTGATCGCGGCCGTACCTCGCTGGCGCGCGCTGCTGCCCGAGGTGAGCGTGCGCTTCCTGCTCTGGCCCGCGCCGGAGAGGAGCTCGCTCACCGAGCTGACCGAGCCGCAGTCCCTGCACGACCCCCACATGTATGTGCAGCAGTCGATCGCCGACTGGGCGACACCCGCGGCCGTTCTCATCGGCGCTGACGGCTACCTCGCCGGCGGGCCGGTCTCCGGCTCAGACGCGGTGTCGTCTTTCATCGACGAGATCTATGAGAACCTGCACGGAGAGCGACCCGCTCACGATTCCTGAGGGTCAGCCGCAGCCTTCAGCCGTCAGTTGCTCAGCCACCGGGCGCACCATCGGAGTGTGACGGATGTCGAGCGGCCCGTACTCGCCGGCTGCGCCGGAGAACGTCGCGACGACCGTGCTGGTCTGGCCCGGCGTGGTGATGATGGGCACCTTGACGGCGCCGCGACCCAAGTGCTGGACACCGCCGACATTGCCCGGCTGCCCGTCGACCGTGAGCCCGGTGAACGTGGAGCCGACCGGCCCGTAGAACACGAGGTCGGTGGCGACATCCCCCTTCGGGAAGTACTTGCCCGGAGCGATGTGGCGGGGGAGATCCGGTGCCTGCTCCGGCGTCACCGTGTTCGTCAGAGTGGCCGTCGTCGTGAATACCGGGCTGTCCGGCGCCGTGCACTGCGTCGACGCGGCAGCGATGTCGAGCTGCATGTAGTAGTCGAGCTTGCTCTGGGTGAAGTCGTTGACGTAGACACCGAGCAGCGTCGTGTCTTCATTCGTGCTCGGCAGACGACCAGACATCTTGGTCTCGCCGATGAGCTTCGCCTCGGCCTCGTTGGCCGGCGAGTACAGCAGCCGGTCCTCCTCCACTGCGAGCGCGAGGCTGTCGAGGAGCGCCTTCGGTGCGGCGTTCCCGGAGGTCACCGCGTCGAAGACCGATTTGGCCGCCGCCGCGAAGAACGCATCCTGCAGGTAGCCCTCGGGGAACATCCAGTACGCCTCGTTGAGGAGCAGCGGGACGGCGTTCTCGGCCGTGAGAGTGATCGGCTGTTCGATGACCTCGATCGTCTCGCCGTTGACCTCAGCGGTCGCGGCCGGGATGACCGTCGGACCGGTTGCCTGGAGCAGGTAGCTCAGTCCGATCGGGTCGAACGACACGACGGCGTCCACCGGCGTTCCGAACTGTTCCGCCCAATAGGCGCGGACGACAGCGACCGTCTCACTGAAGTCGGGGCTGAGCGTGGCATCCGAGATCCAGCGACCCATCTTGTCGCCGTACAGCGCCACGGTCTCGGGGTTGAGCGGGACGATCGGCTCGGGCCGATTGTTCTTGAAGTCAGTGCTCGAGGCCTGCTGGGTGATGCTGATCCGCCCCTGGTCCGCCGTCACCAGCACGAGGGCAGCCGGGTTGCCGCCGGTGCCTCGGGCCTCTGCGTTGTTCTGAAAGATCATCAGGTAGTTGCGCGGGCCCTCGGCGCCGAGCGCGGTCGGCAGGATGCCGATGATGTCCTTCGCCGGGCCGAGCACCGGCTCCATCTCATCGACTGCTCCGGTGAGCTTCGCGAGTGCGTCATCGACCTGATCGAGCAGCCCGTCTCGGTTGATCGAGTCCAGGTCGGTCGCCGCCTTGGCGACGGCATCCGCCGCCTGCGTGACCGTCGTCTGCATACCGGCGACGGCGGCGAGATCGATCGCGCCGTTCACCGGCTTGAGAGCATCCACGCTCAGGGTCGTCGCCGGCGTGAGCGCGTTGGTCACCAGATCGTCGGTGACGGACGCCGCGGTGCGCACGGCATAGAGATTGGGTCCGACGACCGGCACCCACTCGAGGTTCTTCCACATCTCGTCGTCGGTCTGCTCACGTGCGTCCGCCGTCAACGCAGCGAGCTTCGCGGTGGTCGTCTTGGCGCCCTCCGCGTCACCCGCGAGGATCTGGTCCTTGGCCGTCGTGGCCAGGGGCATCGCCTGCTCGAGCGAGCCCTTCGCGGCCATCGCGCGATCGTAGATGCGCTCTCCGACCGTCCAGGCAGCGATCGCCAGTCCGATGAGCACGAGCAGGATGCCGATCGGGACCCACAGGCGGAAGCTGCGAAGCAGGGGCCGGCGCGGTCGGTCGGCGCGGCTGATGCGCTCGGCTCTCGTGGTCATGCCCTCAATCGTAGGAGTACCCGCCGAGTGGTTCATGTGAGGGGTCAGTACGCGCCGTGTCTCCGCAGCACCGCGCGCACGGTGCGCCAGATGATCACCAGGTCGCTCGTCAGCGACCAGTTCTCGACGTAGTAGAGATCGAGGCGGATGCTGTCGTCCCAGGAGAGGTCCGATCGTCCGCTGACCTGCCACAACCCCGTGATTCCCGGCTTGACCAGCAGACGACGTTGCACCCACTTCTCGTACGTGTCGACCTCGCTCATCAGCGGCGGACGAGGTCCGACCAGAGACATGTCTCCACGCAGGACGTTCACCAGCTGCGGGAGTTCGTCGAGGCTGTACCGCCGCAGGATCCGGCCGATCCGGGTCACGCGGGGGTCGTCGCGCATCTTGAAGAGGATCCCGTTGCCGTCCGACGCGTCGAGCAGCTGCGGCAGGCGCGCCTCCGCGTCGACGACCATCGTGCGGAACTTCAGCATCATGAACTGGCGTCCTTCGAGGCCGACACGGCGCTGCCGGAACAGCACGGGCCCGCCGTCCTGTCGCACCATCACTGTCAGCGCCAGGAAGACCGGGCTCAGCACGATGAGCGCGAGCGTCGCGACGATGACGTCGAAGGCTCGCTTGGTGGCGTACCGGGAACCGGTGAACGCCGGATAGTCGACGTGGATCAAGGAGAGTCCGGCGACCGGTCGAGCGTGGATGCGCGGACCGGCGACGTCCGTCAGTGCGGCGGCGACGATGAGGTCGACGTTCCGCGACTGCAGATCCCAGCCGAACTGGCGCAGCTGGGCGGGCGTGATCAGGTCGGAGCCGCTGTAGACCACGGCATCCGCACCGGCGAGGTCGATGCCAGCGACGGCATCATCGAGACTGCCCACCACCGGGATGCCCGGAAGCAGCGACCCCGTTCCGCGCTCGGTGAGGGCTCCCGTGATGACCATTCCGGCGCCGCCGTCGCGCTGCATCTCGCGTGCGATGTGCACCGACTTCGCGTGCTCGCCGACCAGGACCACGCGCGACAGGAACCTGCCCTCAGAGCGTTGAGCCGCGAGCCAACGCCGCCACCCCCAGCGGCTTCCCACGAGTACGACGAGTCCCGCCGGCAGCGCTAGCAGCAGGTAGCCGCGAGCCACGTCGATGTGCAGCAGGAAGGAGAGGATCGCGAGGACGCCGAAGACGCGGATGCTGGCGTCTGCCACGCGGCGGAACTCCTGCCAGCCGGTCCCGACGACCTTGGCGTCGCGAGTGCCGTAGAGCCGGAGCCCGAGGACCCACGTGATGACGAAGATGGCCGAGACCGACGTGTAGGCGATATCGAACCCTGCTCCGGTGACACCCGGGATGTACAGGTCGGCGTTGCTCTGCCCGAACCGGAGCAGCTGAGCCCCGAACACGGCGCCGATGATGATCGCCGTGTCGGTGAGCAGGAGGCGTCGCGCATACACGCGCTGCCATCGAGCCGGTTCGGCCGCATCGATAGCGGTCCGCTCGGCAGCGTGCGCCGCGGTTCTCGCCGCGGTCGCCCTTGCCGCCGCAGCACGGTCGTTCTTCCTTCCCTGCCTCGACGACAGAAAAAGATCCCCAGATATTGCCACAATCCCTCCCCAGAGAATGTGTGCGCCCCAAACAGCCCCTCTCTGCCCCAGCAGAGAGTGAAGACATCGCTGCCCCAGCAAACGATGTTCTTTCCTCCGTCAAGCTGACGAAGGCCCAGAGCCGCAGTCTAACCGCGCGAATGCGTTTCCGATACCCCGCGCCGCGGAGAAATCGTCAAAGACCCGTCCAGCGACCGACGGGCCAGACGATCGCGGCGGCGCGGCCGACGATCTGATCTCGTTTCGCCCATCTCCAGCATTCGGGAGTGGGCGCCTCGGATCGACGGCAGGCGATGGCGGAATCGCCCGACACGGAACGGTGATCGCCGAGCATGAGGTAGGAATCCGGTGGCACTGTGACCTCGGCGAAGCAGCGGCTCGATGCGGGCGTCGACGTGCAGTTCACACTGTCGTCGAAGAGGAAGTCCTCGAAGACGTAGGGTTCGTCGATCGGCTCGCCGTCGACGATGAGCGAGCCGTCGGCGCTGCAGCAGCGCACCGTCTGACCGGGGCCGGCCACGATGCGTTTGACGAGAGTGTGCGGGCCCGATGGGCCGAATCCGGTGACCTCGCCGACCCAGCGGAGGATCGCCTTGACGGGGCCATCGTCTGCGGCCGATGTGGGACCCCAGCTCTCGCCGACGTCGAAGACGATCACGTCTCCCGGGGCGGGGTCCGCCGCGACATAGGCGAGTCGGTTCACCAGGACCCGGTCTCCCGGCTGGAGAGTCTGCTCCATCGACCCGGAGGGCACGAGGTACGGCTTCGCGACGAAAGAGAGCACCAGGCCGGCGACCACGAAGGCCAGTGCGAGGTGGAACCATACGCTGCCGGTGATCCTGCGGCGTAGGGAGATCGGCTCGTCAGTGCTCACAGGGGCTCCTGATCAGAGAGGACGGCGGTGCCAGCCCACCCTACCTTCACCACACGAGGAGAGCGGTGCCGGGGTACGAGCGGAGCAGGACCGCTGTAGTACCTTTGTCGGGATGCCTGCGGGGCGTCGAACGACCGGAACAGAGGACGACTGAATGGACCTGCGCCACTACCTGCGCGTCTTCCGCGCACATTGGCTCGGAATGCTCGTTCTCGTGGTCGCGGCGGTGGCGATCGCGTTCGGCTGGACTCTTCTGCAACCGCGGGTGTACACCGCCGATGCGACAGCGATCGTGCAGGCCACGGCTGCCGCCGACGACATCGGCACGAAGCTGGTCGGTAACCAGCTCGCGGCATCCAGCGTGAAGACCTTCGTGAACCTCGGCTCGTCGCGCTCCGTCGCGGAACGGGTCATCGCGGATCTCGGACTGGAGACGACACCCGAACGGCTCGCCTCGCAGGTTACGGTGACCAACCCGCTCGACACATACTCGCTCAAGGTGACGGCGACCGCGTCATCACCCGAGGCGGCCCGTGACATCGCCGAATCCTGGGTGCGCGGTATGGGCGCTGAGGTGAACGTGCTGGAGACGGCCGACGAGGAGAAGCCCGGCCTCGTCTATCTGGCCGCGATCGACTCCGCCCGTCTACCGACGTCACCGTCGTCGCCCAACACGCGACTCGCCCTCGCGATCGGCGGCCTGATCGGTCTTGCCATCGCGTTCGGATACGCGATGCTGCGGTACACGCTCGATCGCCGCATCCGCTCGGTCGACGGCGTCGAGAAGGAACTGGGCGTCGCCGTGGTCGGCACGTTGCCCGAGGAGAAGTCGTTCACCGCAGACAACCGTCTCATCCCGCAGGACGGCGGCACTTCGGTGAACAGCAGCTCTGCGCACCTGTTCGCCATCGCCGAGGCGATGCGAGAGCTGCGCACGAACATCCAGTTCATGGACGTCGACAATCCGCCGCGGGTGATCGTCATCACGAGCCCGCTTCCCGGTGACGGCAAGTCGACTACCGCATCGAACCTCGCGATCACTCTCGCCTCCAGCGGGGAACGCGTCATTCTCATCGATGGCGACCTCCGTCGTCCGATGATCGGCAAGATCTTCGGACTCGTCGAGTCCGTCGGGCTCTCTGAGGTGCTGTCAGGGCGCGCGGAGATCGCACAGGTCGCGCAGCGGATCCCCGGCCGTGACAACCTCATCGTCGTCGCCGCCGGCAAGTTGCCGCCGAACCCGAGTGAGGTGCTCGGCTCCGCGAAGATGCACGAGCTGCTCACGTCGCTCGCGAACGAGGCCATCGTGATCATCGACGCGCCGCCACTCATCCCGGTCACCGACGCCGCCGTGCTCACCCAGCATGCGGACGGCGCCGTCGTGGTGGCCACCGTCGGCAAGACCACCTTCGAAGTTCTCGGCAAGGCGCTCGGAAACCTCGAACGCGCCAATGCGAGGGCGCTCGGAATCGTGCTCAACAGGGTTCCGCGGCGCGGCACCGGAGCCGCGTACTACGGGTACCAGTACCACGGCGACTACTACCGCGCCGACTCGGAGCCGAGTGATTCTGAGACCGCGGATGCCGAAGCCGGCCCTCGGCGCCGAGGCGCCACGATCGCGTGAGGATGCGGTCGTGAAGAAGGCGGTCGTCGTCCTCGCCGCGATGGGCGCCGTCGTGCGCATCGAGTTCGGCGACGGCGTTCCGGATGAGGTGATCGAGCGCGTTCGTCATGCCTGGACAGGTGCAGCCATCGACCCGGCGCCGGCGCGGGTCGACACCGATCTCCGCATCGAGGTCGACGACGTCCCCGAGGTCGAGCGCTTCCTGGAACGGCTTTCCACCGACGTGACCCTCGAAGCACTCGCCCACAACCGCGGGAGCCTGATGATGCTCCATGCGGCCGGCATCGCGCTCGATGACGGTCGGGTGATCGCCTTCGTCGGCCCCTCCGGACGTGGCAAGACCACTCTCAGTCGCGTTCTGGCGAACGTGCATGGCTACGTCTCGGACGAGACGATCGCCTTCGACCGTGACCTGCGGGTGCTGCCGTACCGCAAACCCCTCTCCGTGGTGCGAGAGGGGGCGCCGAAAGATCAGGTCGCGCCCGCGGATGCCGGGATGCGCGACCTGCCGGACGCCGATCTGACGCTCGCGGCGATCGTCCTTCTGGATCGCGACACATCGGTCGGCGAGCCCGAGATCGAGCACCTCCACTTCATCGACGCCGCCCCCGTGCTGGTCGAGCAGACGAGCTATCTCGTCGAGCTCGACGGGACCGTGGCCACACTCGCCGAACTCTGCGATCGCGTCGGCGGTATCCGGCGGCTGCGCTACTCCGAGGCGGCGGATGTGCCGGCGAAGATCGAGTCACTGCTCGCTCCCGGCCCTGCTCCGGAGGCATGGACACGCGCGTCCGTTGCGGTGAGAGATGCCGTTGGTCAGGCGTCGTCCTCGGACGCCGTCGACTACGGCGATGCTGTGGTCGTGCTTTCCGATCGCACACTGCGGGTACTGACCGGAATCGCTCCCACCGTGATCCGGGCGGCGAGAGAATCCGAAGAATTCGGATCGATCGTGAAAGCCGTGATCGAGCATCATGGGGTTCCGCCGAGCGGTGACCCCGAGGTGATCGTGCGGACGGCGATCGAGGAACTCACCGAAGCCGGACTTCTTCGACAGCGCTGACACACGACCCCTTCCGTCGGGGTCCTCGCGAGCGCGTCAGCTGTTCCGCGCGCGGAGCGTGCTGGGCGGAGGGAGCTGTTCCGCGCCGAGCGCACGCCGCATCTGCAGCGCGCTCGTGAAGCCGGAATGCCTCGCGATCTCGTCGATGCTCAGAGTGTCGTACTGCGGGTTGCGCAGCAGTGACTCCGCCAGTTCGACGCGCATCCGGCGCAGCGCGATCACCGGGGAGGTCAGTTCGCGTGCGAAGGCGCGCTGGAGCTGGCGCACGGAGACGTGCAGAT